>JAFGCW010000086.1 GCA_016932435.1 Dehalococcoidales bacterium
GCGTTCATTCTCAGCGTGATGATATTTACCGAAAAGCATGGCAATGGTCCCGTGCTTTCCGAGCTGGAACATAACCATGATTTCGATGAGGCCTGGATCTTCATGGGCACTGACATGAGTAATCCCAGCGATCTTGGCGGAGAGATAGATTTCTGGCTCGAAGACGATCATTTCATTATTGATAAAAGTTGCATGATTTATGTACCGGCTGGTATGAAACGCGGTCCCTGCGGGTTAAGTCGTTGTGACAAGCCTATCATTTTTTTCCAGGCAGCCAATGAGGTGCAATACAGCCGGACATGGGAAGGCACTGCCGAAGGAGCCGAAAGCAAGGGGCAGTAGGTAGATTATCTTAGGGCTTGCTACGGTTTCCGCCCGAGGCGTACTACTGACGAAGAATCTCCTTTCTTAATGAGATGGGATTCTTCGGTCGCAAGCTCTCTCAGAATGACACAGTGAGAAGGGATCTTTCAACTACTTCTTCACTGCTGTCATAACATAGTGGCTGTCTGACCACTGGATATATTCGAGTGATGTAAAACCGGCGCCGGTTAAAAGTTGTTCCATCCGGTCCCGGTCGATACGTTCGTTACGCGGAGGGCGAGGTGAATCGAACTCCATCCGCCACTCAAGGATAACTGCCTTGCCTTCCAATTTCAGCAATCTATATGCTTCTGCAAGCACTCCTTCAGGCGGGACCTCGTGCAGCAGCAGTATCATAAAGCAGCAGTCCGCGATACTTGCGTTAATCCCTGTAGCAGCCGCGCTTTTCTGCAAGGTTACCAGGTTAGCCGGAGGATTCTTCTCTTTGATTACTTGCAAAACATCAGGATTGGTGTCAACCGCGTAGACGTTCCCGGTACTGCCGACTTTTTCAGCCAGCGGTGATGACAGCGTTCCGGCGCCGCAGCCAAGGTCGACGCATGTCATCCCCTGCGAAACTCCCGCTTTTTCGATTATTTCATTAACTCTCAGCCATTCGGTGCGTCTGTCACTGCCGAGTATCCTTGCCCTGTTTTTCGGATCATCGTATGCTTCCATTTTTTTCCTTTCCGTCCCGTTTTTCCAGAAAATCCCAGTGTTTTACTGGTTCCCGAAAAAACCGCTGGAATTTGTATAAAATAGCGGTCTTTTCAGGCCAATACGGGGATTTATACCTGAAAACTCTTTCAGTGGGCTAATTTTCGATTTCAGAGCGTCATTTTTGGGAATTACCGACAGGGACTGATTTTTCACCTAAAAACAGTCCGATTTTTTCCATTAGGCCAGACAAGCCCCATTTTTTTTCGGCGGATACCATCACCGAGTCCTCATTTTCCGGCAGATCCCTGCCGGACAGAAATTCCAGGGCTTCCTGTTCATTCCATGTCCTGTCATTATCCAGTATAAGGTCTATTTTGTTTAGAACCGTTATCGTCGGTTTGTCGGACAGCTCCAGTGATTCCAGGATTTCCTCGACCGCCTGGCATTGTCCGGCCGCGTCCGGCGATGACAGATCAACCACATGTAATAGGATGTCGGCTTCATCCAGCTCTTCCAGTGTTGCTCTGAAAGCCGCGACTATTGCCGGCGGCAGTTTTCGTATGAAACCTACCGTGTCGGTCATGAGTACCGGGCTGTTGTCCGGAAGCGCCAGCCGCCTGGTGGTCGGGTCAAGCGTTACGAACAGCTTATCATCGGCAACGACGTCGGATTTACTTAAGGTATTCAGCAGTGTGCTTTTCCCGGCGTTGGTGTATCCCACCAGGGCAACAACAGGTATACCGCTTTTGCTTCTTTTCCGGCGGTGAATCATTCTCTGTTTTCTTACCTGTTCTATCTGTGATTTCAACCTGCCTATCTTTTTCTGGATAATACGCCGGTCTGTTTCAAGCTGTGATTCACCGGGACCTCTTGTTCCTATACCTCCCCCGAGTCTCTCAAGGTGGCTCCACTGCCCGGCAAGACGAGGAGAAAGGTACTGGTGCTGGGCAAGTTCAACCTGCAGCTGTCCTTCCCGGGTTCTGGCTCTTTTTGCGAAGATGTCCAGGATAAGGGCGACACGGTCCAGCACTTTAACGCCGAGGGCGTCTTCAAGGTTTCGCTGCTGCAGCGGCGACAACTCGTCGTCGAAAATTACCACGTTGTATTTCGTAGTTTCTTTTTCGGCGGTTAACTCGGTAAGTTTTCCTTCTCCGATATAGTAAGATTTGGATGGAACCGGCAGACGCTGTATCATACTGCCGACAATTCTGGCACCGGCAGTGCCGGCAAGCCGTGAAAGTTCGCCCATCGAGTTCTCCTCGGCAGCCCTGCTGTTATTTCTCGTTGCGAGTCCTACAAGGAACGCCCGTTCATCCAATTCTTTAGTGATGTCTATTCCTTTTTTCATCAGACCTCTTTATGTTAGGTTCTTTTCGCTTGAACTTAGTTTTCTGATCGCGCCATCCTGCCATTTTTGACAGTCCTTTCACCAGGCCGGCATCCGGTAACGTGATAGAAATCCGGACATACCCTTCGCCGCTCGGACCGAATCCGGTTCCCGGCGTTACCAGCACTCCCACCTGGTCCAGAAGATCTTCGGTAAATTCAACAGAGGTATATCCTTCCGGCACCTTTGCCCAGACATAGAGCGTCGCCTTTGAAGGTCTGGCTTCTATACCGATGTCGTTCAACATTTCTACCACCAGGTCACGTCGCCGCTGGTATATATAATTATGTTCTTCAATACAATCCTGCGGTCCCCTCAGAGCTTCGATAGCCGCGTACTGTATCGCCTGCGGGATACCCGAGTCCATATTGGATTTCAATGTCCTGAGCGCTGTAATCATATCCGCATTTCCGACCACCATTCCGATACGCCAGCCGGTCATATTATAGGTTTTTGAAAAAGAATGGAATTCCACTCCTACCTTCCCGGCTCCCTCCACCTGCATGAAACTCATAGCCTGGTAGCCGTCATAGACAACCTCAGTGTAAGGCGTATCATGACATACGGGTATACTGTGTTTTTCTGCTAATTCCACCACTTTACTATAAAATGCTGCATCAGCCACTGCTCCGGTAGGCATATTCGGGTAATTCAGCCACATCAGTTTTGCTTTTTTAAGGACATCTTCCGGTATGGCATCCAGGTCAGGCAGGAATCCATTCTTTTCCCTGAGCGGCATATAATGCGTCTCGCCACCAGCAAGCATTGTCCCGATCGAGTATACAGGATATCCAGGATCAGGCACGAGGGCGACATCACCCGGATCGAGAAAACAAAAGGCGATGTGTGCGATTCCTTCTTTTGCTCCGATAACAGGAAGCACTTCCGTATCCGGATCGAGTGTCACATCGAACCGTGTTTTATACCATTCGGCAATTGCTTTGTGCAGCTCGGGTAAACCTGCCGATTCCGGGTAACGGTGATTAACCGGATCCTGCGCTTCACGGCACAGCCGGTCAATTATGTGCGAAGGAGTAGGAAGATCAGGATCTCCGATGGCAAAACTGATTACTTCCTCACCCTTGGCTCTCTTTTCGGCTGCTTTCTTTAATATATCAACGAAAAGATACGGCGGTAGATTTTCTATTCTTCTCGCAACTCTCATCTTTTTTCTCCTTAACCTTCCCATTCTCCGGAAAATACCATGTCCGCCGGGCCGCTGAGATAGACTTCACCTGAATCATCCCAATCGGCCTTCAGTATTCCTCCGGGTAAATGCACATTCACTTTACTACCTGCATAATCATGTAGTTGAGTTACAACAGCTATAGCACAGGCGCCGCTTCCACAGGCAAGGGTTTCTCCGACTCCCCTTTCCCATACACGGGCTTCGATATTTTCTCTGTTCAGAATCCTTGCTACCTCGAAATTTATACCTTGCGGAAATAATTCATTGGTTGCTATTTCAGGTCCGATATCTGATAACGGAAAATCCATAACCTGGTTATCCGTGAAATATACGGCATGCGAGTTCCCCATCGATACCAGATTCAGAGTGAAATCGTTCCCTGCTACAGCTATATTACACGCGATTAATTGTTTTATGTCAACTCTGCTTTGTCCGGGTTTTATTGGTATATCATCTTCGCCAAACCCAGGTTTACCCATACTTACCTGAATTTCGGATGATTCGTCATTTTCGGATAGCTGTCTTGCTTCCCGAATACCTGTAACGGTTTCAATCCGTATGTTACCAACCTTTCCTGCCTTGTTTCCTTTATTAAGGTAATACTTTACCATACACCTCAGACCGTTTCCGCATATTTCCGATTCGGAACCGTCAGCGTTGAATATTCTCATTTTGAAATCGGCGATATCCGAGGGCATCAGGAGGAGTAAACCGTCCGCTCCTATACCATAATGCCGGTCACACATTGCTCTGGATGCAGCTGACCAGTCGGTATCCATATCTGCGGTTTCAACCATGATAAAATCATTTCCTGCAGCTTGCATTTTTGTAAATTCCACCGCAACTAAATCTCCCCTGCCCTTATATATGTTTGCCTTTCATTTTACCATACCGGTAAAATAGGATTACTCTACACGTAAAAAATACTCTGCCCGTTGATTTGGAATCAGGCTAATTGTCCAATATTAACGTAGCTGCGATTGAAACTCACCAGAGTAAATATCGATGGATTGTCCTGGCTGCAGTCTGGCTTCTCTATGCTTCATTCGGCCTCTGTATGAGATCCCTTCCTCCTGTCGTCACTCCGATACTCAGAGACCTCAATATGACATACAGCGAGATGGGTTTCATAATGGGAAGCTGGCAGCTTGTATATATCCCGGTAGCGATATTTGCCGGTTTCGCAATCGATAAATGGGGAATAAGGAAGTCACTCTTTTTCGGAGCCTTAATTATGGGTTTATCAGAGGGACTTCGCTACTATGCTACCGGATTTATTACTCTCCTGCCGCTTGTGGCATTATTCGGGATCGGCGGCCCCCTCATCTCTATCGGTGCGCCCAAAGTAGTCTCATCATGGTTCAGGGGAAAAGACCGTGCCACCGCGGTAGGCATCTACACCACCGCGCCCTGGATAGGCGGACTGTTTTCTATTGCAGCCACAAACAGCATAATTATGCCCCTCACCGGAGAAAGCTGGCGATTAACCTTGCTTTACTACGGCCTTCTCACGCTTGTTTTTGCTTTCGTCTGGGGAATTTTTACCAGGGATTCAGTGGATGGGGAGGTGAGAGAAGGTATCTCGCTGAGAGACTCATTCATTGCCCTGGTAAAAATGCGAAATGTCAGGATAGCTCTGGCGGCTGGTTTGCTTACATTGTTCGTTGAACACGGTTATTCGCACTGGTTGCCGAAGATGCTCGAAAACCGCGGTTTCACGCCTGAAGACGCAGGATTTCTGGCCGCCGTTCCACTAATCGCGGCTATTCCGGCAGTGCTTCTTTTACCGAGGTTTATACCGAGTCAGTCAAGAGGAAAATATGCAGCCGTACTATCGGTCTTGATGTCAGCCGGATTATTGTTATCCTATATCGCATCTTCCTGGATGCGCACACTTGGACTCATAGCTTACGGTATCAGCGCGCCTTCACTATTACCCCTGCTTATGCTCCTCCTCATGGAGGAACCTGAGGTCGGGTCGAAGCGGATGGGTTTGGCTGGAGGTATATTTTTCTGTGTTGCCGAAGTAGGAGGGTTTACCGGTCCCCTGCTCATGGGCGGGCTCGTTGATATTACGGATTCATTCATGCCGGGAATTATCTTTTTCACGGTTACAGGAGTAATTCTAGGACTTATTATTCTCACGGTTCGGGCAAACAGAAATCCGGAATAATCTCGATCACGTTTGTGCTTTTCCTCTATATGGGGTATAAATATAGAGAGGAATACAATGAAAATCGGAGTGCTGGAACACTACAAACAATATCTTCCCGTTACACCCGATACTCCCATTTTTTCAATCGGAGAAGGAAATACTCCCCTTATCAGAGCTGCGAATCTTGAGAAAGAAATCGGCTGTAAAGAGCTCTACCTGAAATTCGAAGGATGTAATCCCACCGGCTCATTCAAAGACCGTGGAATGGTTGTTGCTATAGCCAAAGCCATGGAAGAAGGAAGCAAGGCAGTAATATGTGCTTCTACCGGTAACACCAGCGCTTCAGCGGCAGCGTATGCAGCTTACTGCAACCTCAGTGCTATCATCATAGTTCCCAAGGGAAACATCGCCCTTGGGAAACTGGCACAGGCGATCGTCTATAAAGCAAAAATAGTTGCCCTCGATGGAAACTTCGACCAGGCTTTGAATATGGTGAGAAGTATTACCGAGAAACATCCGGTTACCCTGGTAAACTCCATTAATCCGAATCGTATAGAAGGTCAGAAAACCGCGGCTTTCGAGATAGTGGATATACTCGGTGATGCTCCGGACTACCTTTTTATACCGGTCGGCAATGCCGGAAACATTACCGCCTACTGGAAGGGATTCAAGGAGTACCATGAAGCCGGTAAAACCGAACATAGACCGGTCATGATGGGATTCCAGGCAGAAGGAGCGGCTCCGATAGTACTGGGACACCCGGTCGAAAAACCTGAGACCATTGCAACTGCGATCAGGATAGGAAATCCTGCCAGTTGGGAAAAAGCGGTTGCGGCAAGAGATGAGTCCGAGGGTATTATCGATATTGTTACCGACGATGAAATACTTTCCGCTCAAAAACTCATGGCATCGAGATGCGGTATTTTCGCTGAACCTGCTTCGGCAGCTTCACTGGCTGGACTCATAAAGATGTCAGCACAGGGCAGTGACTTTTCATCAAAGAAGATTGTCTGCGTGGTTACGGGTCATGGCCTCAAGGATACCGACATCGTACTGAAATCGCCCGAACCATTCCTTGAGTTACCGGCAGACTTGGAAGCTATCGAAAAAGGCTTAGGCCTGGTCTAGAAAACTTCGCACTTCCTAATTCCGGTTTCCAGTTTTCAGAATGCTATCACTTATTTATATTTTAGTTGGGATTTTTATATGCTTAAACGGATGAATTATGGCTGGATAGTAGTAGCTGCCAGCTTCTTTGTTATATCGATGAACGCCATTGCCCTGTTCGGTTTCGGCGTCTTCATCAAACCGCTGACCGAGGAATTCGGATGGGAAAGAGGTGAATTGTCCAGCGTATTTTCTATCGCGGTCCTCATTGGCGGTATCTTTTCTGTTATCAGCGGTAGATTGAGTAACCGTGTCAGCCCTCGTATATTAATGACTATTGCAGGGCTCTCTCTCGGAACAGGATTAATGTTAACGTCGAGAGTAACTGAATTATGGCAACTCTATTTCACCTTTGGTTTACCGATAGGACTCACTATATCCTGTTCGGTTATCCCGGTAAATGCAACAATTCCCAGATGGTTTTCAAAAAGAAGAGGGATAGCGATGGCTATTCCGGCTGCCGGTTTCAGCCTCGGAGGAGTAGTGGGACCTTTACTGATTGAGAGCCTTATCTCGAGTTCCGGATGGCAGTATGCCTTTATTATTATCGGTATTTTACCGTTTGCCATCGCGGTACCTCTCGCTCAGTTCGTGAAACGACCACCTGAAGATATCGAACAACTTCCGGAACCGGCTTCAGAACCAGGTAGCCCGTTTAAAAAATCGAATTCAGACACATTCTCTATCAAGAAGGATGTATTATTAAATAAGTGGTTTTGGCCGTTCGCGTTTATTCAGTTTACCTTTGGCTTCAGCACCCAGATGATAATAGTACACCTCACACCGTATGGAATAGATGTCGGACTGGAGCCTATAGTTGCCGCCGGAATACTTTCTTTCAGTTCGGCAATAGGTATTCTGGCTACCGTTATTATCGGTCCGCTGGCAGATAAAATAAAACCGGCAAAATTACAGACTATAGACTTTTTACTCCTTACCATATCACTGGTAATTCTCATATTCGCACGAACCGCGCCGGTGTTCTATATTTTTGCATTCGTGTTCGGATTTGCCCGTCAGGGCGCCGGTCTCTTACAAACGCTAACCGGAATTGAGATCCTCGGAGTAAAGAATTTCGGTTTCTATATAGGTACTTTCCTGCTTTTCGGAACTACCGGAGGAATGGTCGGAACGCCGGTTGCCGGGTTTATTTTCGATGCTACAGGCAGCTACACTACTGCATTCTGGATGGGAGTTGCAGCCGCAGGTCTGGCAGTGTTTGCCAGTTCTCTGCTGTTACGTCACAAAACATCAAAAATGTGATAAGATTGACTGATACCATTAATCTGGAATGGGAGGGTATACATTGCAGGACATCGAGAGCATAAAAGAAGCTGTAATATCCATGATCAAAGCGATAGGTGACGATCCTGAGAGGGAAGGTCTCGCAGGAACACCGGGGCGTGTAGCCGACATGTACGCTGAGATATTTATGGGTATGAATATAGATCCCAAGTCAGTACTCGATGTGGAATTTGATGAAGGTCACGGGGAACTGGTCATTATCCGAAATATTCCCTTCTACTCAATGTGCGAGCATCACCTGCTTCCTTTTTTCGGGACAGCCCACGTAGGATATATTCCCAATGCAAAAGGCCGGGTTGTCGGCGCCAGTAAGATCGCTCGTGTTGTCGAGATAGTCGCCAGGCGACCTCAAATCCAGGAACGAATGACCAGCCAGATAGCAGATGCTATCAATGAAGGAATCAATCCTTCAGGTGTGGGTGTCGTAATCCAGGCAGAACATCTGTGTATGATGATGCGGGGAATTAGAAAGCCAGGTAGTTCAATGCAAACTTCTGCTCTGCGCGGTACTTTCCGAAGCAAATCATCCACACGGGCGGAGTTCCTGTCACTCATAAATAGCCGTTAAATAAATATAGCCCACTTTCGTGAGCTATACATCTCTCTTCCGAATTCGTTTCAGGTTAGATATGGTTTCCGACGATATGATCTTAGTCGGAGGAAGGAATTGTCCTCGGTTCCTGGACTTCCATCTCCTTGTCACAGCAGGTCATAACGCCTTCGCCGGCTTTAACACATAGTATTTCCGTGCCGCATACTTCACATTTATATCTTTTTCCAAGTTGACTTGCCACTTAACAGGTACCTCCTTGAACTTCTCTATTTCTTCTGTTCCATCGGCTGGCCGCAGCAACTTACCGTGCCATCACCTGCTCTGGTAACAATGAATTCAGCCCCGCATTTCGCGCATGCATATCTTTTCCCTATCTCATTTGCCATATCTTCACCTTCCAGCTAAGTATATCCGTAATCTCGTCAGACTACTGAAATCAGGAATATTATAAGACTCTCATCTCAGGGCTGTCAAGAAAATTTACTCTCCCATTATCTGTAAAATAATCTGCCTGGAGCGTGGTCTGTTATCAAAATCCACGAGGATTATCTGCTGCCAGGTACCGAGTATCAGTCTCTTATCGGTGAAAGGAACTACCAGTGAAGGTCCGAGCAACGACGCTCGCACGTGCGAATGCCCGTTTCCATCTCCCCAGGCACGATCATGCCCATATTTAATTCCTCTCGGGATGATTCTCTCGAACATGTCCGCAAAATCCGATACCACACCCGGTTCATACTCAATGGTAGTCAGGCCCGCGGTCGATCCATTCACGAAAACCGTAACCGTCCCGCTGATAATGTTATTGGCATTGATTTCCTTTCGGATATGAGAAGTAATATCTACCGTATCACCGTTACCCTCTGTTTGGAGGGTTATAGTTGATGTTAATACCATTGACACCTCCGGATACTTTTACATTCAGCGCCACCGGATTATTATCGATTCACGCTGGAATAATCTTACGGCAATACGCAATACCAGGAGATCGATAACGCATAAAACTACTCCCATCACCACGATAAGCAAAGGAGTAAACCAGACAACTCCGGTCATTTGTATGGCGATCAAAATGAATATGGGGAAAATGATAAACAGCACCATATTCTGGGCGCTGCGATGATCCCTGGCTCGTGATGAGCCTATAATCCCCAGGAGGAAGCTGAGAAACGCTACCGCCGGTGAAATCAGGAAAAAATTCACCGCCCATATAACATTGATATAGTGGCCTAAAAGGTATCCCCAGCCCAGGATATATACCCCTCCCAGTGCAAGAGCCGCGCATATCCAGGTGATAATCATAGCCGGCAGGAATCCCGCCATCGCCTTGCCGAACAACAATTCCCAGGTTCTCACCGGTGTAGCCAGCAAAGGCTCAAGGCTGTTCGATACCTTTTCTTCAACAATCCCGTAGGCTCCGGCATAAATAGCGACCATTGTCGGTATCAGTAGAGTGAAAAAATTCAACTGTGTGAGAAGAAGTAATCTTACCCGGTCGATATCCGCTAATTCGACAACGCCGGGATAACTGGTGACGAGCTTATCCAGTGTCCCTGCAAAGAATTCGTTATTCACCATGGCTTCACCGCCTATCATGGCGATCAGCCAGATTGCTACCATTGCTTCAGCGAGTATCATGAGCGGAACAAAAGTGAAAAGCATAATCGTACTCGGTTCGCTTACCAGAACCTTCCATTCGTTGCGTAAGACATTTTTAATGCGTTCTATCGACATGTTAGTACTCATTCATAAGGTTCAGGTATACTTCTTCAAGTGAGTGCTGCTGCTCCGAAACTGCCATTATCCTGCCACCGGCTTCAACGATATGTCTGACAAGCTCCGGTCGGGTTTTTTCCGGTTCGTTTAATTCCACGACAATTTGATTTTCAGTTGTTTCAGTATTACGAACAAAGGGAAGTCCCCTGACCAGTTCAACGATAGACTCAGATAAGCCATCCAGTTGGACGACCACCTGTCGCTTGAATAAACGCTGTCGCAGGTTTGCCGGTGTATCCAGCGCCAGCAAATGAGTCTGGACAACCGCTATCCTGCTGCATAGCTGTTCCGCTTCGGTCAGGTTGTGGGTTGAAAGGAATATCGTGCGTCCCTCATGACTTAGATTCCTGACCAGTTCACGTACTTCCCTTGCCGCTTCGGGGTCGAGAGCGGCAGTAGGCTCATCAAGTAAAATCACTTCAGGTTCGTGGAGCAGTGCCCTGGCAAGTGCCAATCTCTGTTTCATGCCCTTGGAATACGTGCCGACCTTTGCATCCCGCCTGTCCCATAATCCGGTTATTTTCAGATACTTTTCTATCTGTCTATCGACATCGAGTCCGTTATAGAACCTGGCATAATATCCGAGATTCCAAATGGCGGTAAGCGCATCATAAAATCCGGGGGTTTCCGTCAACAGACCGATAGATTCATGTATCTGTTCTACTTCGCGGTCAGTACGGTGACCGGCTACTACAGCATACCCCCTGGTAGGAGAAATTATGCCGGAAAGCATGCGGATAGTCGTCGTCTTTCCGGCACCGTTAGGCCCGAGAAAGGCAAGAACTTCACCTTTCTCCATTTCCAATGAAAGGTCCTCAACGGCCGTAAGTGTACCGAAATTCCTGGTCAATCCGTGGGCTTCGACTACTGCCAATTATGTTCTCCTGAGTATTACCAAACTATAACGGTTATAACAGTTCAAGTCAAATACTATCCCAGTCAGTTACTATCCCAGTCAATCTCATGGAAGTCGAATACCGGCCCGTCTTCACATACCCGTTTTGTACCGTTTAGAGTCTGAATTGTGCATCCGTAACAGATTCCCCGACCGCAAGCCATCCTTACTTCAAGAGAGACCTGGACCGGTTTATCTTTTATGATATTCTGACTGTTGATATGTTTATACATCGCCGAAGGACCGCAGATAAATACCTGGTCGGCTTCGTCGAGGTATTCGGGTATCAACTCTGTTATCATGCCGTGATGCCCTGTCGAACCATCTTCAGTAGCATTGATCACAGTCACTCCCTGAAGCGTACTTTCTACCGGATATCTGTCCTTTCCCGGAGTACCGTACATTAACGTAACGGTTTTCCCCTCTTTAACTGATTCTTCTGCCAGGAAAACCAGCGGGGCGATACCCATACCCCCGCCTACAAGTAATATATTATGTGAAGTTTCGTCGATGGTAAACCCGTTACCCAGCGGCCCGAGGATCCTTACCGTATCTCCAGGTTTACGTTCTGATAACCACTGTGTCCCTGTACTGTTTTCAAGCACAGCGAAAAACAGGCTGACTTCTCCATTATTAGTGGTCCTGTTTATACTGAACGGTCTGGGAAGCGTATTGCCGTCACGGTTCACCATTACGAATTGCCCCGGCCTGGCTTCTGCAACTATTTCAGGACATTCGAAGGTCATAATTTGAGAAAAATCGATGCTTCGACCCTGAGAACGATCAAGCCCCTTTATAGGTTCGCTTTTCGATATTACACGGGCTGTGTACTGGTTCAAACTCACTCCTCGTATTTATCTGGATTACTACGTCGTTCACCTGCGGTGAACTCCTCGTAATGTAAATCATAGTTTTTTAAATTTCTAAAGAATTATCTCTATACACGATTTCTCCCGCGTATGTGGTCATCATTACCAAGCCCTTTAACATCACTCCGGAAAGCGGTGTGTTTTTCCCTTTTGAGAGAAATTCATCCGGGTTAACTACCCACTCTCTATCAGGATCAATTAACACTATATCGGCGGGTTTGCCGTCTTTAAGGGTGCCCTTTATTCCATATCTCTCGCCCAGAAGTGACGCAGGCTTTCGTGTCAGTTTATCGATAAGCGTATTCAGCGTTATCCGTTCATTATGTACCAGGCTCATCAGGCTTCCCAGGGCGGTTTCAAAGACACTGATACCGAACGCTGCCTTTACCATATCACACTCCTTGTCGGCCCTGGTATGGGGAGCGTGATCGGTAGCGATTACATCTATCGTCCCGTCATTAAGCCCTTCTACCAGTGCACTAATATCAGCCTGTGTTCTCAAAGGCGGATTGACTTTGGCAGCCGTACCGCGGGTAACGACTTCATTCTCGGTAAGCGTAAGGTGGTGAGGTGTCACTTCGGCGGTAACGTGGATACCTTCGGATTTAGCCCAGCGTATTAGTTCTACTGTTCTGGCAGTACTGGCATGAGCGATGTGCACCCATCCACCGGTTTCACCAGCAAGCCGGACATCACGGGCAACCATCTGCTCTTCAGCGGCAGCCGGGATCCCCTTGAGCCCCAGTTTTTTCGCTACTCTTCCTTGGTTGATAACGCCGTCACCGGCAAGTTCCTGAACTTCACAGTGCTCTATTAACGGAAGATTCAGTTCACGACACTCCACCAGCGCCTGACGCATCAGATTTTCATCAGATACCGATGAACCGTCGTCACTGAATCCGGCAACACCGAGTGAAGCCAGCGTCTTGAAGTCTGATAATTCCTGTCCCTGTCTTGCCTTTGTAATACTGGCAATCGGCAGGACACGTACAGGGCTTTCTTTTTCGGCAATATCCTGTACCAGTTTGATTGTTTCAGGATTGTCCAGGGCGGGAGATGTGTTGGGCATACAGCACACGGTAGTAAAACCACCTTTTGCGGCGGCATGGGTACCGGTAGCGATGGTCTCTTTTTCTTCGTAACCAGGTTGCCTGAGATGGCAATGAAGATCGATAAATCCAGGACACACTATCATACCTTGTGCATCGATGATTCGGTATGCGGACTCCCGTATATCCGTATCTTTATCCGGGAAGACCAGGATACCATCTTCACGTACCAGAAGGTCTTGTGTCTCATCCAGTCTACTGGCTGGATCGATTATTCTGCCGCCTCTGATAAGTAAAGGTTGATTCATTATTTATTATCCGGAGATTCTGTAACGAAATGACTCGGCATAAATCCCATTGCCTGTGCCTGCCTTTCCGTGTCGAAAAGCACCAGGTTCTCCGTTTTTATTGTCCTTGCGAAATGGCTGTCGGCGCTGTGGTACTTTTTATTTTCCAGTTTTCCTTCATGCCAGTCGGCGCTGGCGACAAAACCGGGTTGAAATCCATGTTCGCAATATACACACCTGAGTGTCAGGGGATCACGACTGGTAATCATAAATTCGGGTACGAGGTATTTTGTTTCGGTTTCCTGTACGGAAACGCATCGTCCGTTAGGACACGTTACCGCGTAGCCCCTGTTATAGACGGGATAATCGAGTTGAGGTTCCGGTAAGTCACTTTCCGTAATACCTGGTTTTTTGCATCCCAGCAGAAGTGAAAGGAGAGCCATTCTTACAGGTATACCATGGGCAGCCTGTTTAAAATACATGCCACGGGGATCCGAGTCGACGTCATAGGCTAACTCATCGACCCGGGGAAGAGGGTGCATTACCATAGTTTTCTTAAATTCTTTCCCACTTAAAAATTCCCTGTTAACAACAGGGAATTTTCTAATTTTATCCTTAGCATCACCTTCGACAAATCTTTCTTTCTGCGTACGCGTAACGTATAGCGCGTCCACACCTTTTCGTAATTCAACCTCCAGGTTCACATCAGGCATCATTGCCAGCTGGTGAGGGCTGTCAGGTGTTTTATAAATGGCATCGATTGGGAACGATTCATCAAGTTCCTTCGTGACGTCATGTGTCTCGATTTCACCGCCATATTCGGTGATCAGTTTTCTGATTACGTTCGGCGGAACCTCCAATCCCGGACTGGGACAGAACAGCATATTCGCGCCGAACTTGGCAAGGGCCAATATCAGGGAGTGAGTCGTCCTCCCGTATTTCAGGTCGCCCCATAATGCTATCGTCAAACCCCTGAGAGAACCTCTCTCCTTCCTGATAGTATAGAGGTCAAGTAATGTCTGGGTAGGATGCTGATGACCTCCGTCACCGGCATTAATTACCGGTACGCCTGCATAATCCGCAACTACCTTCGCAGCTCCTTCCCAGGGATGCCGTATTACCAGAATATCCGCGTAGCTTCCCACGATTCTCGCCATATCGGCGATACTCTCGCCTTTGGCTAAAGAGGTCGACTCAACATCTGATACACCGATCACGTTCCCGCCAAGTCTGTGCATCGCAGCTTCGAAGGATAATCTAGTTCTGGTACTCGCTTCGAAAAACAGGCTTGCCATTATCATCCCCTGGCAAACATCGGTCTGTTTTTCAATCTCTCCTTCCATCTCTCCTGCCAGTGTAAAGACCGATTCTATTTCAGGTGCCGATAGATCGTCGATCGTTACCAGACATCGCTCTACTAAGGACATCATCTCTCCTTTCGAATCAGTCGGTTTTCCATCCCACTATCCTCTTCTGCCGCACGACTGTTCTTTGATATTACCACCTCATCCACGCCGTCTGTTTCCAGCAATCGAACCTGTATTTCTTCATGCCGGGCACTGGGAATATTCTTACCTACATAATCGGCTCGTATCGGTAATTCGCGGTGACCCCGGTCAACTATCACTGCCAGTTGAATCGATCTTGGTCGACCTCTGTCTACCAGGGCATCCATTGCCGCCCGGATGCTTCTTCCGGTATAGAGAACATCATCTACGAGGATGATTACCTTCCCGCTGATTTCTACAGTTATGTCGGTATTATCAATGTCGGAAGGTTCCTTGTTATCCGAAATATCATCTCTGTATTGACTGATATCCAGCAATCCGACAGGAATTTCGCATCCTGTAAAACTGCCGATTATCGATGAAAGGCGTCTTGCCAGTGGTACGCCACGAGTATGAAGGCCTATAAGAACAAGGTCTTTAGCGGTCTTGTTGCGTTCTATTATTTCATGAGCAATACGGGTAAGACTCCTGCCGATATCCTGGGATGTCATCACCGCTGTGCTGTTCATAAAAAAACCTCTTGCTATAGCTAGCAAGAGGTTTTGTAATCCGAATCCCTGTACTCCCCTTACTAGCCTCTCCGGACTAACTTAAAGGTCGGGAATATACGCTATTAATTATTAATTATATCAAATTTTTTAACCGGAGACAATATTTCATGACCGAAAATTAATATGTGAATAGATCGATACCACCCATTACGTGGATGTCTTGGCCTGTAACATATCCTGCTTTTTCGGATGCAAGGAATACGACCATATTAGCCACGTCTTCGGGATCACCGAACTTACGCATAGCGATTCGCATTTTCAGTCTTTCACTGGCTTCATTCGTTTCAGCAGTCTGACCGGTTGCTACTACACCCAGGGTTACCGCATTGGCGGTAATTCCTTTCCTGGCTCCTTCCAGAGCGGCGGTCTTTGCGATGGCGATTACACCCGCTTTCGATGCTGAGTAGTTAACCTGACCGAAGCCGCCCATGATGCCGGCAATGGATGAAATGTTTATAATGCGTCCGAAATTCTTCTCGACCATTGTATTCCAGACTTCACGTATCCAATAGTAACAACCGTCAAGATTCACGTTAATCATTGCCTGCCAGTCTTTAAGTTCCATTTTCTCGATACGTCCGAAAGGTCCCATGAGTGCCGCATTATTTACCATTATGTCTACAGGTCCAAGTTCTGTGTTTATCTTCGCTACCGCCTCTTTCACCTGCTGCGGATCACTCTGATCAACCTTTAATGCGAGAGTTTTTACGCCTGTGCTTTCAGCGATACCTTTCGCTATTTCTTCAGCACCTTCGACGACTATATCTATACAGGCAACATTTACACCCTCCCTTGCAAGGCCCATTCCGATTGTTTCTCCCATGGCGCCTTTGCGTCCGGTGCCTGTTACGATCGCTACTTTACCCTTTAATCCTAAGTCCATTTTTCACCTGCCTTTATTATATTTCTATCAACTCTTTCCACGATTATTCCTGTTTTTCACCAAGCCAATTCTACAATGCATATTTCTTATTAGTCAACAAATCTACTATGCGTTAATTACACGCAATACCAGGATAATGTACTTGACAGTCAATCGGGCAACAGCTTAGAATTCAGACAACCTGAGTGTGGTGGGAAATACTAAAAAATCTGAGGAGAAAATGAGATGGGAAACAGACTTAAAGACAAAGTAGCCATTGTTACGGGCTCCGGGCAGGGCATAGGTCTCGCTATCGCAATTGCTTTCGCCAGAGAAGGAGCGACTGTCATTACGAATAACAGGCGTGAAGGCACGGAAGGCGGTGACGCTAAAACCGCAGCCGAACAGATAAACTCCATGGGTGGTAAAGCGAATCATTTTTTCGGCAGTGTATCTGAGTTCACCGTAGCCGAAGAAATGATTACCACCACTAAAGAAAAGTACGGTAGTGTGGATATCCTTGTTAATAACGCCGGGGCCGATATGCCCCATATGATATGGAATATGACGGAAGAAGAATGGGATACCTGTCTCGATTCCTTCCTGAAAGGCACGTTCAACACCAGTCGCTTCGCCTGCGGTATTATGAGAGAGCAGAAGTGGGGACGTATCATTAATACTACTTCAACAGCCTGGCTGGGTACGGTCGGTCACTGTAATTATGGAGCCTCTAAAGCCGGGATTGTGGGTCTAACTCGCGCGATCGCTCGTGAAATGGGCAAGTATAACGTAACCTGTAACGCATATGCGCCAACCGCGTCTACACGGTTCAGCGCCAGCGAAGATATTCAGGCTGGCTTTAAGAAACGCTACGAATCCGGGCTAATGACGAAAGAGAGATATGAGGAATTGACGAATCTCCCTGACCCGATGACACTCACACCTTTCCTTGTTTATCTGTGTACACAAGAAGCAGCGAATATTAACGGCCAGGTCTTCGATGTGACCGGCGGGAATATCACCATGTACTCGGAACCCGTAAGAATGAAATCCATCGATAAAAAAGAAGGACTCTGGACGATCGAAGAACTGATTAAGATGGTTCCTTCAATACTGCCGGAAGGATATAAGAATCCGGCACCTCCGGCTAAAGAATAAAGACATTCCTGAAAAAGTTAATAAAGCCGACTCTTTTTACGGAGTCGGCTTCTCTTTTTTCAATGGAGTATATCAGTTATTCACCTTTAAAGGTGGGCTCTCTTTTTTCGACGAAAGCGGTGGCGCTTTCATGGAAGTCCTGTGTACTAAGAAGTCCCTGGCGTATCTGCATTGTGAGTTCCAGGCTTTTATCAAGGTTAAGCTCCAGGCTTTCATACACAGCTCGTTTGGCGGCCTGCACTGCCAGAGTCGGGGCCTTGGCTATTTGTTCCGCCATGTCCATTGCGGTAATTTCCAACTCATCGTGAGGTACCACCATCGTCACCAGTCCGAGTTTCTCAGCTTCTTCTGCGCTTATCATTTCACTGGTCCAGATAACCTTCAATGCTTTGTCCATACCGAGTAGTCTGGGTAAATACCAGGCGCTTCCTGCCGCCGGAACCATTCCCCTGCGTACATAGCCGACAGTGAATCGGGCTTTTTCCGAAGCAATCCTGATATCACAGGATAGAGCAAGGTCGAGACCGACACCGACGGCAACACCGTTCATCGCGGCAATTATCGGTTTAGGACATTCCATGAATTGTTGGGCAAACGGAGCGCGTCGTGTATTCTCTTCTGGTTCCGGTGGTCGTTCGGGACGGCGCTGAAGGTCGCCGGCAGCCATGGCTTTAACATCTGCTCCGGAACAGAATGCTTCACCTTTTCCGGTTATTATTATTACTTTTATATCATCATCTGATGCCGCATCATCCACGGACGTGAATATCCCCTGGAATAAACCCGGACTCAAAGCATTCCTTTTATCAGGGCGGTTCATAGTTATCATAGCAATACCGTTTTCTTTTTTATACAGTAATTCCTGGTTGTCATCCATACTTATTTCCCTCCGTCAGTTGATTATGGATTTTCTATAATATCATCCGGGAATAAGATATCAGTCTCATAATTATCCAGAGCTTTTTTCAATTCCGCTAATCTTACCGTATCCATCCTGATAAATACAGGCCTCCGGCCGATCTCATCAGGATTATGAGCATCCGAACCCTGTGTACAGGAGCGTTTCATAGGATATCCGCGAACCTGCCCGTTTCTCCATGCCTGCCTGTTTTTAGGAATGGTTATCTCAATCGCGTCCAGATACTCATTTTCATGAATTCCCTGCTTCCGTTTCCGGGTATCCTTCGTTTCAAGAAATCCACTTGGCCACCTGTCGATATGAGCAGCGATAGCTATCCCTCCGTATTCCTTGATTTTCTGCAGGACCGTCTCGATTTCCTCGGCTATCATGGTATGAGCATCTCCCCTCCCCTGTGTTTCAAGTCCAATATCATCGAGAAATTTTTCCAGCTGCTTTACGGGCGTATCGACTTTGAACAGGGCGAGAAAATGGCCATGTCTGGTAGTGAGTTCAACTCCCGGTATTATATTGAGGTTGGTACCCTTTGCAGCTTCTCTAATGCCATCTATGCCTTTAACTGAATTATGGTCGGTAATGGCTATCGCATCCAGTTTCGCGTCAAGTGCTGCCTGAATAATATTCCCGGCGTTTACTCTGCCATCGTTGTAGCACACTGATTCAGGTGTATGTACATGAAGATCCATCTTCTTGTAGTTTTCAGGGCAGTCCGTCACTGTATGTGTGAACCTTTCTCCCGGTCAGTCTAGAACAACCGGCGCGTCCTTTGCCTGAATAAAAATCCGGCTGCCAGACCGAGTACCAGGCCGCCGAGATGCGCCTGCCAGGCAATATTTGATGCAAACCAGGGAATTGAAAGTAGAGCGAATCCTCCGAGTACGGCTATCCAGAGAGGTATCGGTACGGGAATCGGGATGATAAACACCGTCAATTTCGGTCTTAGAACCGTTAGAGCCCCAGCTACGGCGAATACTGCTCCGGATGCTCCGATCGCCACTGATAAGGTCGGCCCCAGCCATAAATAAAACGCATTCCCCAGTAAACCTCCCAGGAAATATATGATAAGGAAATTCCTGTTACCTATCAGCCGCGACAGGTAACTGCCGAAGAAGTAAAGGGTCAGCATGTTCGTCAGGATGTGCCAGATACCGGCATGTATAAACAAGTTGGTAATGATGGTCCAGGGTCGTGAGGTGAAGTAAAACGGAGATAATCCAAGTGTGTATCGGAGCTCCGGCATAATCAAAGTAACGATCAACAGAATAAGATTAATCGATATTAAAATGCCGATGGGTCCGAGACTGAAACCATTACTTCCCCTGTAACTCACTTTGTATGACATAGAATCCTTCCCGGTATTAATTGGTTACGATATTCTAATAATACCCTTATATGCGTAAAATGAGCAAGAAGACCAGCAATATTGAGACTCATTGCGCTGACTTACTCATATAATGGTATGCTATGATATAAACTCGAAGACCAGCATCACATGTGAGATTATACACCAGGAGTGAAAACCGGTTTGAGTATTTTAAAGAATCTAGCGGTTGGATTATGCCTATTTTTACTGTTTTTTGCAATCCTGTTATTCGGGTATTTCTTCATGATAAACAGCACGGTAATGAATCCCAATTATTTGATCGATCGAATTGATGAAACAGAAGCTGTTGAACTTATTGACGAGTTCATCGAGTTTGAATCGTCACCCGAAACTGAAGAAGTATTTGATGAGATTAAGGAAGTATTACCAAGAATAGAGCCTACGATAAAAGAAGGAATGGGAGTAGCTATCTATTCTTTCTACGATTATCTGAAGGGTGAAAGAACGGATCCTGAAATCAAGGAAATACTCGGTGAAGCGTTCCTTAATCCGGAGTTTGTTGACAAACTGCTGGCAGAAATGAGTCTGCCGGATCTCGTTGATATTATGATTGCCGAACCAACAGGAGATGAAGGTCTTCCCGAGGAATTCATCGATGCGATTAAGTCTGTTATAGCCGACCTTGAGCCGGACATCAAGGAACAGGCTTCGGAAATATCCGGTCCTGTGTTCGACTATATACTTGGAGTATCTCAGGATATTGACCTGACGGAGGTTCTCAGGGATACGGTGCTAAATGAGGATTTCGTTATTCCATTAATAGAAAAACTCGACCTTGCAGAAGTTGCTGAAGAATTGATTTCCGAGCAATTGACAGGCCGGATACCTCCCGAAATGGAATTCCTGACCGAATATATCGACGATGCTGTAAGGGTACTGGAACCAACCTTAAAAACAGAATTAATCGAAGCTGCAGGCCCGATCCTGGATTACCTAGTTGGCGAAACCTCCCAGATAAGCATAGAGTTATCGATGACAGAGGTAGCTGCGAGTATTGAAAATGATCTAAGAAATGAACTCTTCTCATCACCACCTCCGGAGTATTCTGATCTTTCGCAAAGCGAACTGGACGAAATCTTTAATGAATATATTGCCGGTAGATTGTCCGAAATGCTGCCGGAAACCTTTGAAATCGATGAAAATATCATTGGACCTGAGATTGCGACTAACTTTGCTGTCGCTATCGCCGATACCGAACAAAGCATGACCGATATCAGGAATGAACTTGATAACGCTGTAGCGGAGATGCAGGAACCCCTTGAAATATCAAGACAATACGTCTCCTATTTTCAGCTTGCTTATACTCTACTTATAGTGTTTATCGGATTAATGGTCCTGTGTATCATTCTTCTCCTGCGTGATGTGAAGGCGATATGTCGCCGGATAGGCGTACCACTGTTTATCTATGGTCTGCTGGAGTATGCGGCAATCTGGGTTGGCAGGTACTTTCTCGATGGCAGGATACATTACCCCGTTGATTTCCCAGACACTGCTGTGGGTATGATTACCGATATAACGAACAGTATTATGCGCCCGTTAGAAATATTCAGCCTGGTATTAATGATCGTCGGTCTGGTGCTGATCGTAGTTTCTTTCGTTTACAAGAGAGGAGAAAAAGAACCGGAACTAATAGTGGACACTATTGACTAGTATCCCGGTTGTTCACCGGATCACTTTCCTTAACTTCCAGTTTTAACCTTTTTTGACCGGTCACAATTACATCCTGCCCCGGCTGGATTTCGCCTGACAAGGATTTTGCCGACCATAATTCACCTCGTATTCTTACCCATCCCTCGGGATTAAGCGCTGAGGTTACCCTCCCCTTTGTTCCGATCATATTAGGCATACCTAAAATGTGTCCGATCTTCAAAGCCTTAGTCCCCTTCTTAAAGGTGTAAACCGAATAGGACAGCCATGTTATCATAATTAGGATTATTCCCCAGAGAGGAAATTCGACACCGATTTGAGGTAATCCCCAGATTCCGGCTGCGGCAATGGCAATCTCTTCAATAATTGTGCTGACTATTGCAAATATAAGTCTCGGTCTGTTCATTTCTCATCATAATTATATCAGATACTTTGGTTGCGATTACGCAAATACGGGTGTTATAATTCTCATGAATCGATAGAATTCGGAGTATCCATGAAGCTTAGTCGTGAGGAAGTACTGCATATTGCCCGTCTTGCCAGGATGGGCATTTCCGACGATGAAGTCGATAAACTCAGTGAACAACTTTCCGATATACTGGATAACTTCGAGGTACTTCAGCAGGTTAACACCGACAATGTTCTTCCAACCGCCCAGTCTATAGCTCTCAACAATGTAGTGAGAGATGATATCGTAGCGGATTCCTATTCTCAGGATGATATTCTTTCTAACGCTCCGCGAAGAGAACAGGACTATTTTAAGATACATGCCGTACTGGAAGATGAATTACCTTAACCGGTGTTCCGTGTGAATATGGCAGCGAGTGAAAAGACCAGGCTCGTAAAAAGGGGCCTGTACCTTGAATATATAAATGTAACCTATAATATTCTCGAAGCGGTCGCGGCTATTGTTTTCGGATCATTTTCAAACAGTATCGCGCTTATGGGCTTCGGACTCGACAGCGTAGTCGAATCACTTTCAGGACTTGTTTTGATATGGAGGTTAAGACAGCACGGGAAAATATCCCCTGAACTTGAAGAAAAGATTGAACGCCGGGCAACCCGATTCGTAGCCGTCACATTTTTCATTCTCGGTGCATACATTGCCTACGAGTCGATTGAGAAGTTAATATCCTCCGAAATCCCGGAACCGTCGTTACCGGGAATGGTTATCGCGATTGTGTCACTGATCGCTATGCCGTTTATGGCCTGGCTGAAATACAGAACTGGAAAACAGATTAACAGTCGGGCGCTTGTAGCCGATTCGAAAGAAACGATTGCCTGCGCTTTTCTTTCGGTGGCTCTTCTGCTTGGACTGGGACTGAATTACCTGTTCGGATTCTGGCAGGCAGATCCGATAGTAGGTATAGTAATAGTGGTTTTTCTCTTCAGGGAAGGGTGGGAACTCTGGAATGAAGAAGATGAGCACGAAGACGATTAAAACCAGAGGGAGTACGCAAAAATCGATAAGCTATATCAATTAACAATCAATGAAGCATATGAACTCCTACGAAAAAAACAGGTTTCCTCAGCGGAACTAACGGAAGCCTGTCTTAATCGTATTGAGCAGGTTGAAGAAAGGGTACAATCATTTGTCACCATAACCGGCGAATCGGCTCGTGTTCAGGCTCATGCGGCAGATAAAATGATTGCCGAAGGGAATGGAAGCCCTCTTACCGGTATACCTGTCGTGATAAAGGACGTAATGTGCACCAAGGGTGTACGGACTACCTGCTCGTCCAGGATGCTTGAAAGCTTCGTTCCTCCCTATAATGCTACTGTAGTTGAGAAGTTGAATAAATGTGGCGTGGTGATGATGGGTAAAGCGAATATGGATGAATTCGCCATGGGTTCCTCCACGGAGAATTCAGCTTTCTTCCCTACTCACAATCCATGGGATTTGACGCGCGTTCCTGGTGGCAGCAGCGGCGGTTCGGCAGCGTCGGTCGCTGCCGATGAAACGATTTATTCGCTGGGTTCCGATACCGGCGGCAGTATCCGTCAGCCGGCAGCGTTGTGCAGCATTACCGGATTAAAACCGACTTACGGCAGGGTCAGCCGGTATGGTCTGGTTGCCTTCGCCAGTTCTCTCGACCAGATAGGACCTCTCACCAAAGATGTTACCGACTGTGCCCTGGTAATGAACGTGATATCCGGATATGACGAAAGAGATTCGACTTCCGTACCTGAACCGGTCCCTGATTTTACAGCATGTCTGACCGGTGATATAAAAGGAATGAAACTCGGTGTACCGAAGGAATACTTCGTCAAAGGAATTCAGCCGGGAGTGGACTCAGCCATACGCATAACGATCAGCAAGCTTGAAGAACTTGGAGCGTCGGTAGAAGAAGTATCTCTTCCCCACACCGGATATGCCCTGGCAGTCTATTACATCATCGCTCCGTCCGAAGCATCGGCTAACCTTGCGCGTTATGACGGAGTGAAATATGGTTTGTCACACGAGGAAGCAACCGGGATGTGGGAGAATATGGAAAAGACCCGTCAGTACGGATTCGGTCCCGAGGTGAAACGCCGCATAATGCTTGGTACATACGCTCTATCAGCCGGGTACTATGACGCCTACTACGTGAAAGCCCAGAAAGTAAGAACGCTGATACGGCAGGAATTCGATTCCGTTTTCGAGAAGGTTGATGCCCTCATCACACCTACCTCCCCTACGATCCCGTTCAAGATCGGAGAAAAGACGGATGATCCCCTCCAGATGTACCTGAGTGATGTCTGTACTCTCCCTATAAACATTGCCGGTGTTCCTGCATTGTCTATTCCCGCCGGTTTCTCAGAAGGACTGCCAGTAGGAATGCAGATAATCGGTAAACCGTTTGCCGAAGAGACTATCATGAAGATAGGCCACGCCTACCAGCAGGCAACCGACTGGCACAAGCAGAAACCAGAGCTGTAATCCAACCGAGGAATCCTTGAATGGACGAAAAGGAATTGCATGACTGGTTCACCTCACTTAAAGATGAACTCGAGACCGCTTATGTCCGGAATGTAGAACCGTGGGAACAGTCTGGTTATTATGGCTCAGAGGAACTCTGGATTGCGGCACGAAAACCCGTTGCCGATTGCGTTGAAGATTCGGGATCATTCCTGGATATCGGTTGTGCTAACGGATACCTCCTTGAGTGTGTCCTGAAATGGACATCCGAAAGAAATCTGGAAATCATTCCATATGGTATAGACCTTTCCGAAAAACTAATAAAAATGGCGAAAGAAAGACTCCCTGAGTATGCGGGAAACCTGTATACAGGGAATGGCTGGGACTGGGAAAATCCTGTAAAATTCGATTATGTTCGCACAGAACTTGTTTATGTCCCGGAACACCTGCAGAATAAGTACCTTGATAGAATACTAAAAACATACTTGACTGAAAATGGAAAGTTACTTGTTGCGGAATACGGATTAAGCTCCAGACCTCCGAACACTTCCTATATCGGTAACCTGCTGGAAGCCTGGGATTATAACGTTATAGACCGGAAATCAGGATATTATGAAGGTAAAGAGCATACCAGAATATATGTTATTGCCCGATGAAATGAAATGACTATGATCGAATGAAGAATACATCACGTTTTGAGCCCGGTCAAACAATCATCTGCCGCCAGATATGGCAAAATAGAGTCTTTGAGGAGAGACCTGAGATTGTAGTACAGGATACACCAGATCTGCTTGCACTATATTTACCACCGGATACTATTATCAACCAGCCTGTCTGTTCAACCGGCAGTAAAGCTGATTATTTAGACCGCTTGAATCTTACCTGGAATCTGAAAAAGGCTCCTTGGATCGGACTGAGAAGACTGCGTTTATCGATACCAGGTGCTTTTTATTCCGTACTGCTGTTCTGGAATGAAGATAACTCTCTCCGGGCCTGGTATATTAATCTTGAAGAACCTCTTTACCGTACACCCCAGGGATTTGACTATATCGACCTGTTTCTTGACATCATTGCCGAACCGGATTTATCAAGCTGGCGTTGGGATGATGAAGATGAACTCAGTGAAGCCGTTGAACGTGGTTTTGTTTTGAAACAAACGTCTGATATGCTGTATTCGGAAGGCAGGAAAGTTATCGAATGGATACAATCAGGCGACTCGCCTTTCAATGAATGGGAGACGTGGCGTCCTGATCCGTCATGGCAGCTACCTGTTCTGCCTTTGGATTAGTATTGTTCTGTCATTCCCGCGTAAGCGGGAATCCATGTTCTGCTGGATACATTGATATAATGTCACCTGCAAGATTGTACTTAGAAAATACTAACAAATCGTTTTATCTCTGCTATAATGAAACAGGCCGGCGATACCCCGGTAATAGAGCTGCTGGGAGTTTTTTATGATGGATAAAGAGATACTGAAAATCCTCGAAGACGACGCCCGTACTACCACGAAACAAATATCGGCAATGACCGGTAATTCCTCAGCGGAGGTCTCCCGTCTCATCAAGCAGGCGGAAAAAGACCGTGTAATTTTGAAATACAAGGCGATCGTTAACTGGGATAAGGTAGAGAATGAACAGGTATGGGCGCTGATAGAAGTCAAACTCACTCCCGAGAAGGACGTGGGCTTCGACTCAATCGCTGAGCGCATCTATCGTTTTCCACAGACACGTACCGTATACCTCGTTTCCGGTACCTACGACCTGTTTGTCCTGGTAACGGGTAAAACCAATCACGAGATCGCAGACTTCGTCTCTCAGAAACTTTCACATATCGATGGAGTACAGGCTACTGTCACCCAGTTCGTGCTGAAGAGATACAAGGAAGATGGCGAGTTAATTGAAGAAAAACAAGAAGTAAAAAGGCAGCCGGTTATTCTCTAAATACCGGTTGAACAATACCTGGAGAGTAGTATGCCTGAAAATCGAGCCGCTAAAAGTAGAAGATACCGGATATCGGACAGAGCGAACCGTTTATCTCCCTCCGGAATACGAAGGTTTTTCGACCTGCTGGCGTCAACGGAAGATGTGATCTCTCTCGGTGTAGGAGAACCAGATTACTCAACCCCGTGGCACATCAGAGAAGCGGCGATTACATCCCTTGAAAAAGGGTATACAATGTACACCTCTAACTCCGGGACTCCCGAATTACGGCAGGAGCTTTCCCGACACCTCACGGATGAATACGACATCGACTATAATCCTGATACTGAACTGCTGATTACAGTAGGATCAAGTGAGGCGCTGGACCTGTCAATGCGAGCATTATTGAACCCGGGAGATGAGGTGATTATGCCTGATCCCTGCTACGTTGCCTACGAGTCATGTGTAATCATGGCTGGTGGAGTACCCGTGAAAATCCCCACGTCCCAGGAAAATAGTTTCGAGATTAACCCGTCCGATCTAGAAAAACTGGTCACTGAAAAAACCAGGGCCATACTGATTGGATATCCGGCAAATCCGACCGGCGCTGTAATGAGCCGCAATAAGTTGATGGAGATTGCAGATATAGCCTTGCGAAACCACCTTATCGTGGTATCGGATGAGATATACGCCAAACTCGTATATGACACGGAACATACCTGCTTCGCCACTCTTCCCGGGATGAAATCCAGTACCATTTTACTCGGAGGATTTTCAAAAGCGTATGCGATGACAGGCTGGCGTATCGGATACTCAGCCGCTCCAGCTGAAATTACAGCTGCTATGACAAAAATCCACCAGTACACGATGATGTGCGCGTCGACGATGGCGCAGGTTGCTGCCCTCGAAGCCTTACGCAGCGGTGAATCAAGCGTTACTGAAATGGTTGAAGATTATAACAAGAGGAGACGGGTAATTCTGCAAGGTCTGGCAGATATCGGATTATCCTGTTTCGAACCGAAAGGTGCGTTCTATGTCTTTCCTTCGATAAGATCAACAGGAATGACATCCGAAGAATTCGCGGAGACTCTCCTTACCGAGGAAAAAGTTGCCGTGGTACCTGGTTCGGCTTTTGGAGAATATGGCGAAGGATATGTCAGGTGTTGCTACGCTACCTCGATGGATAATATAAACGAAGCACTTCTCAGGATGAAACGTTTCGTTAAGAAATATAGTCGGTAAAGGTATATTGGTATATGAAAAAACTGGTCTGCGACAGGTGCGGCAAAGAGCTATCCGATCCGGAAGCTATAGACCTGGTACTCGCTGGCATGGATGCCTGGCAGAATTCCGTAAGATCCAGGGGTGAAGAACCACGTGGGATTTTCCCGTGCGAATACTACCGAAATTGCGGCGGCGAGATGGTAATTATCGACGATCAGGAAAAACCGGAAAAATCAAAGGGTGGACTGAGGAGTCTTTTCCGCCGAAAGTCATAATATCTCAACGGAGGTGTAGTCATAAAGAAGACATATGCTGAAGCAGGGGTAGATATCGATGCCAAGGCTGGTGCTATAAAGGAAATCGGTCAACTTGTCAAAGCTACCTATCGGAAAGAAGTACTGAGTGAGGTAGGATTATTTGGCTCTATGTTCGAGTTTACAGGCTATAATGAGCCTGTCCTTATCTCAAGTATCGATGGAGTTGGTACCAAGCTGAAAATAGCTACAGCGCTGGACAGATATGAAACGGTAGGCGTTGATATTGTCAATCATTGTGTGAACGATATATTTACCTGTGGAGCGGAACCTCTTTATTTTCTTGATTATATCGGGACTGGAAAAGTCCTGCCTGATAAGGTAGTGATTATCGCCCAAGGTCTGGCAAATGCCTGTAAGGATGTCGGATGCGCTCTTATTGGCGGTGAAATAGCCGAAATGCCCAGTATTTACTCCGGTACGGATTATGATCTTGTGGGTGTCATAACAGGTGTCGTAGAGAAGAGCAAGATAATCAACGGCAGTACTATTCAGCCGGGTGATATAATCCTCGGTCTGCCGTCCAGCGGTTTGCATACCAACGGGTATTCTCTGGTCCGGAATATATTCGATGAGACGAAGGAAGTCCTGGACGTGCATTATCCCGAACTGGGACGGACCCTGGGTGAAGCATTGCTTGAACCGCATCGCTGTTACTATAACCAGATAAAACCTCACTTACCGCTTATTAAAGGAATGGCCCATATAACAGGTGGAGGTCTTCTGGATAATGTTCCCCGTATCCTTCCTGAAGGAACGTCTGCGGAGTTCGATTCTTCAGCCTGGACGGTACCGCACATATTTAAACTGATACAGGAGCGTGGAAATGTCGACCTCATGGAGATGTACCATGTATTTAACATGGGAATTGGTATGACCATTGTCTGTACGCCCGAAAACTCGAATGAATTAAACAATATGCTTCCTGAAGCTGCCGTTATCGGTAAGATTAACCGGCAGGACGGTGATAAGAGAGTAGTAATCACATAGAAAACCTTTGTAAATAGTCTCCCCATTTGAAAAAGGGGGATTAAGGGGGATTTGAGAGAGGATCTAAGTTGTAGTAATTGTTATATTTGTCTCATACCTTTGTAGAACCATTTCCGGAGAATTATAATGGCTGATACAGTTCTGGTCGTGGATATGCTCAGAGGATTCCTTGAAGAAGGCTATCCGCTATATATAGGCGAAGAATGCCGATGTATTATTCCGAATATCCGGGAACTCCTGGAAAAAGAAATAGAAAACGGTTCGACGGTTATCTATATCTGCGATAATCACACTCCCGATGACCTTGAATTTAAAATGTTCCCTCCTCACTGTATCGAAGGTACACCGGAAACGGAAATTATACCTGAACTCTCGGATTATCAAGGTGAAATAATCCCGAAGAGACGGTACAGTGGATTCTTCGATACGCCGCTTGAAGACAGACTGGTAGAATTGAAACCTGACAAACTGATAATCTGCGGTGTTCTGACGAATATATGCATCATGCATACGGCAGCCGATGCGCGAAATCGTGATTATGGGGTAGAAGTTCCGGTGAGTTGTGTCGCGTCACCTGATGCTGACGCCCACCGCTTCGCCCTGGACCATATGGAAAAAGTACTGGGAGTAACACTGATAAACCGATGATGGATAAAAAAAAGAAAACACCGGAATTTATCACTTCAGAAGCCGTGTTGAAAGGTGAAACGGCGGATATTTACTTCGACCACACTCTCTCTATCCTCCGAAAGGAAAATATCAATCCGGTCGCCGTAATGGAATTTTTTCCCGGTCGCGCCGGAATTCTCTGTGGCATGGAGGAGGTCAAAGCATTACTGCAAAAGGTCCTTTCAGAGGTGGAATGCGAAGTATGGGCATTACAAGAAGGGGACGCTATGGACGCGAAGGAAGTAGTGCTGCGTATCAAAGCGCCCTACCAGGATTATGGTTTATACGAGACGGCTATCGATGGAACCCTTTCCCATTGCAGCGGATGGGCGACCGCTTCCCGTAGATGTGTCGAAGCCGCGGCTGGACTTCCCGTATTGAGTTTCGGTGTCCGCCATGTTCATCCCAACGTCGCCGCTGTGATGGACTATTCGGCAATGGTCGGCGGGTGTTCCGGCTGTTCCAGCATTGCCGGTGCTTCACTTGCCGGAGTATACCCGTCCGGGACGATGCCCCATGCCCTGATATTGATAATGGGCGACACCGTCACAGCGACGCTCGCTTTCGACAAACACATGGATTCCGGCGTTCCCCGTGTCTCGCTGGTTGATACGTTCCTCGATGAGAATGAAGAAAGCCTGCGTGTCGCGCAGGCGCTTGGCGAAAAACTGGACAGTGTCAGGCTCGATACTCCCTTCGAACTGGGTGGCGTCACCCCGGAGCTTGTCGAGAAAGTACGAACTACTCTGGATACGGCCAGTTATACGAAGGTGCAGATATTTGTCAGCGGCGGCATCACTCCCGAACGGATCAAAGGATTTCTAAAATCGGGTACGCCCGTCGACGGATTTGGTGTCGGAAGCTACATCAGCGGCGCGCCGCCGATTGATTTTACTGCCGACCTGCATGAAATAGACGGGAAACCGATAGCCAAGCGTGGAAGAACAGCCGGCATCACCGAAAATTCCAGGTTAGTACGCATTATGTAAACTTATGATTCCCCTGCCCTCTTTGAATTAATATATTTTCTCTCACACCGATTACTCAGAAATCATTTCTTTATATAAGATGATAATGGGATTCTAGTAGAAATCTAATTATCCAATAAAGCTAAGGAATGTTTATATCAAATTTAGTAAGGATTTCTTTTATCTTCTGAGTATCTTTGTTAGCACCAATTAAACCTTCACAATGAGAGTTATCGTATACTATTTCTGGAGAGAGAAATATACATACGTATTTCTTTAAGTCCCCGGTAAAAGTTAACACTCCCAACGCTTCAAGTTGACTCCATTTTCCGGTTAAAGGTACTAAAAATTGAAAGATTTCAATAAGCCATGGAGAAGCCATAGTTGGACCTGAACCTAAATTAATACTAATTTCTACTGGTTTACTATATACAAGTTCTATCATGCATTCATTACTCTTCAACTCTTCCGTGTCTGGAGGATTCTCTATGCGTTCAGTAAAAAGTTATAAAGATTCAGCAGAAGTCAGCAATTCTTCACAAGCTAACTGCAATTTCCTGTAATGCGGCGATTCTGAGTCTAGAACAGCTTTCTCCCCATCCTTATATAGAAAAATCTGGTCTTCACCCAGTATTTTTGTACAACCAGTTAACGATAGAATTCCCATAATAAAGAAATTTACAATTAATAACGTAGATGTACATCTTTTATTCTTCATGATTATTTTTTCTTAATATTCATGTGCTTCCTTTGAATAAAGCTATTCTATACATAAATGAATGGTTCTTAATTGAAGGTAGTATATGCGGCACTTATGATGAAGTCAATACATCTTATCGAAAAACTAATACTTCACTACAAAGTATGGATTAATTATTGAGGTGGATACAGCCTAACAACCAACATGCCCTGATATTATATGTTTGGTATCCGTATCTTGACATCGTCATTTTAATATATTATACTGATTCTAGTTGCAAATGATTCGCATTTGCATTTATATTTGTATATGAGGTAAATGTCATGGCAGCGGGAATATCGAACGCTAAAAAGAAGAACCGTGAACTGCTAAGCGAAGCTGGACTTCGCAGCACCAGTCAAAGGCAGTCAATTCTGGATATCATTCGCCGTGGACAGGGACATCTCGACGCTGATGAAGTATATCGAAGAGCCCGGAAGAAGCAGCCGAGGTTGAGTCTTTCTACCGTCTACAGGACCTTACAGACTCTAAAAGAACTGGGGCTGATAGAAGAGGTCCATCTTGACGAAACGCATCATCATTATGAGATAAAAGCATCCAATGAACACCATCATCTTATCTGCCTGGGTTGCGGGAAGGTCGTTGAATTCGAATGTCCGATGAGTGTGCAGATGAAAGAAGAAGTCGGTAAAGAAAAAGAGTTTGAAATAGTGAATATAGAAGTGCGAATGACCGGTTACTGTCCGGAATGTCGCAGAGAAAGAGATTTGTCAGATGCCGGGAAATAAGCCTATCGCAGTCAGTAAGATGAAATCAAGGCAGACCGGGAAAATCATTGAGATTCAGGGAGGACAGGGACTTATTGCCCGTCTCAGTGCCCTGGGTATCATACCGGGCCGTAATATCACCAAGATAAGCGCTATGCTCATGCGGGGACCGGTGACAATCAAAACGGGAAGTACCCAGGTGGCGATAGGACATGGGATGGCAGACAAGATAATCGTAGAACCGGACTAGAATAAACCTATGAATATACTACTGATGGGAAATCCAAACGTCGGTAAAAGCGTAATATTTTCACGCCTTACCGGCGTAAAAGTTATCGCGTCGAATTACCCCGGAAGTACTGTGGGGTACACCAAGGGGTATTTTAAGATCGGCGAGGAAATAGCTGACGTTATCGATGTACCGGGAACGTATACCCTCGAACCGACCAGCGAAGCGGAGAGAATAGCTTCCGAAATGCTGGAAACGGGAGATGTCGTTATCAATGTCGTCGATGCGACAAACCTGGAGAGAAACCTTAACCTTACACTCCAGATACTTGAAAGACAGATCCCGGTAATTATCGCGCTCAATATGTGGGATGATACCGAACACCTGGGAATACATATCGATCTGGAAAAGCTCCGGGAATTACTCGGGGTACCGATTATCCCTACCGTAGCCGTAACCGGCCAGGGTATCAAGGAGCTTGGTGAAAGTCTTCATAAGGCCGTATCACCGGATACGCCCATACGTACCACTGACGAACGATGGGCAGCCATAGGAAACATCGTTGGTCAGGTACAGACCGTGACCCACCGTCATCATACCTGGCGTGAACGCCTGAGTGATGCGAGTGTCAGGCCGATACCCGGTACGGCTATGGCAGCGGCGATACTTGTCGGATCTTTCTTCCTGGTTCGCCTTGTCGGCGAAAGCCTGATTTCGTACGTCCTTGATCCGTTATTTAATACACTCTGGACACCGGTATTACTGAAGCTGAATGATATTCTAAACGGTAGCGGGTTTTTCAGCGATGTCCTGCTCGGTCATGTTGTCAACGGAGAGATCAATTATGTAGAAGCATTCGGACTACTGAGCACCGGATTATACGTACCGTTCGCGATGGTATTACCGTATATCGTGTCTTTCTACCTGTTTCTGGGAATCCTGGAGGATACGGGATACCTTCCCCGTCTGGCAATACTCATGGATACCGTCATGCACCGGCTTGGCCTTCATGGATACGCGATAATTCCGAGTTTGCTGGGAATGGGTTGCAATGTACCGGCAATCCTCGCTACTCGAATCCTTGAAAGCAAGAGGGAACGATTCATCGCTGCTACCCTGATATCTATAGCGATACCGTGTGCTTCTTTACAGGCTATGATTGTCGGTCTGCTGGGGCAACATGGTATCCAGTATGTCATTATAGTATACACTACGCTGTTCGTTGTCTGGATAATACTCGGTTTTCTTCTTAATCGCTTTGCCAGGGGATTAAGCCCTGAGTTGCTGATTGAAATTCCACCTTATCGCCTGCCTCCGTTAAGGATAGTGATGGAGAAATTATGGATGCGTATTCTGGGATTTTTAAAAGAAGCTATTCCGCTTATACTTGTTACAGTGTTAATAATCAACGTACTTTATTTTCTCGGTGTATTTGACGCCATCGCCAATTTCACTGCGCCTGTCATAACGGGACTGCTGGGCTTACCCAAGGAAGCCGTAACCGCAATAATCATAGGTTTTCTAAGGAAAGACGTGGCTCTCGGCATGATGGCCCCTCTGTCACTTTCGGCCGGTCAACTGGTTGTCGGAAGCGTGGTACTCGCCATGTTCTTCCCCTGTATTGCAACGTTCGCAGTATTGCTCAGAGAGTTGGGCTTCAAAACGTTGCTGAAATCGGTGGCTATAATGATTGTCGCGTCACTGGCTGTAGGCGGTCTGCTGAACCTGATTTTTTAACAGGGGTCGATTACCTTTTTCTGTGAAGTATCTCTTCTATTGTTACCTTGTTCAGGAGTTTTTCCACGTCGGTTCTCCTGCATAATTCGGTACCCGGAGTGAGTACCGCAGCCGCACCCATAGCACCACCAAGTCTGCAGGCTTCTATCAGCGGTTCGTTGCGTGACAATCTCAAGGCGAAGCCGGCAACAGTACAGTCGCCGGCGCCTACAGCACTCTTCACCTTTACCTTTGGAGGAATTACCTTGTATATATAGTCCTTACTTGCCGCTATCAGTCCCTGGCTGCCCCTGGAAATAAGTGCTACCTCTATTCCCTTATCCACTAGCTCAATTGCCGCATCGATAACCGATTCTTCATCCGGTAAATTTCGACCAAGCAGTTTTTCAGCTTCGTGTACATTCGGCTTTATCATATTTGGTTTCGCTTTGATTCCTTCGGTCAGCCAGTTATCCGCAACGTCCAGGACAGTCTTAATACCGCGATTTTTCGCGTCTGTAACAATCCGATAGTAGATATCTTCGGGTGATCCGGGAGGAGCGCTGCCGCCGATAACGAGCATATCTGGATTCGGCCTTATCCCGCTCAGCTTCTTACATAACCTCTCGAGTTCTTTTTTTGATATCCGGGGTCCCGGCGCTCCGATTAATGTCTGGTATTTCGTCTGTTTATCGACGATAATGAAATTTGTACGGGTTTCATGTTTAATCGGTGTAAAGCTGAAAAAAACACCTTCTTCATCCAGCAGGATTTCCACACGCCGGCCGTTATCGCCGCCGATGAATCCGTAGGCGATAGTCACTCCGTCCATTTCCTTTATTGCCCGTGCCACGTCGATAGCCTTCCCTCCGGCATATTGAATACGTTTTGTCCACCGGTTAGTCTCATCGACAAGGAGTCCGTCTACTATAATATATTCATCCAGGCAAGGGTTGAGAGTCAGTGTTGCTATCATAGTTCTTCTCCGATATATCAAGTTACGATCTGAGTCATTATGTATTATTTAGTGGATAAATTCAAGGACAAAGTTTACTGAAAATATTAAGTATCATGTTTGTCTTTCACACAGACTTAGTCTATAATTGGCAAGAATTAACCGGACTCATGAACGAGGCGCCAATGATACGCTGGTATTATTACATTGCTAGGTTTGCCGTTATTCTGTTTTTCAAAGTATTCACCAGATGGCGAGTAGTTGGACTGAAAAATGTTCCTTCCAATGGTGCTCTTCTTATAGTGTCCAATCACCTTAGTAATGCAGATCCTCCGCTACTCAGTGTTACCCTAAAACGTAATGCTATCTTTATGGCCAAAAAAGAACTGTTTCGTATTCCGGTACTCGGGTATATTATGTATGGATTCGGAGCGTTCCCGGTGCGCCGTGGCCAGCTTGATCGGAAAGCTCTCCGCCATGCCGAACAGGTACTTTCGGATAACAAGATACTGGTGATATTCCCGGAAGCAACAAGAAGTAAAGAAGCAAAAATGAAAAAAGCATTCCCGGGCGCGTCACTGATAGCTGTCAGGACAGATGTACCGATCGTACCGACGGCGATTACAGGTACGGAAAACGTGGTAGGTTTAAAATGGATGCTCCGACGCCCCGGAATACAGGTATGCTTCGGAGAGCCTTTTCATCTTCCGGAGGCAAGCGGCAGGAAAACCAGGGATGTCCTTGATGAATCGACGAATGTTGTAATGCGACGTATTGCCGACTTACTCCCTGCAGAATATCGAGGTATCTACTCCGGTCAGGAGAATAACGATGAATCTTCGAATTGAGAAAGCTCCCAGGACCGGTTTTTGTTTCGGCGTGAAACGGGCTATCGATACACTGGAAAAAGTGGCTCGTGAACGAGGCCGGATAGAGACACTTGGGGCTGTCGTCCATAATCACCAGGTGATGCAGAGGCTTGCCGATATCGGTGTGCAGGTTGCAGATAGTGTTGAGGAAATTAAAGGTAATACCGTGGCTGTCAGCGCTCATGGTGTCGGACCACAGGTTGAAGATGAAATCCGGAAACGTAATATCGAGATAGTTAATTTTACCTGCTCGTTTGTACGTCGTGCCCAAAAAGCTGCGCAGAGGTTATCAAAAGCAGGTTTTTTTGTTATTGTCTACGGCGATGTTTATCATCCGGAGGTAAAAGGGATATTGGGATGGGCGGATGGTAAAGGAATCGCTACAATGGATATCGACTCATTGAATAAACCGGAAGAACTGCCCAGGAAAATCGGTGTGCTTTCGCAGACCACACAAATCCCCGCATACTTCAATACATTCGTTAAGGACCTGATAGATTTCACATTGAAAAAAGACACTGAGATCAGAATTATCGATACGATCTGCCATGATATAAGAGAAAGGCAACAGGCTAATCTTGATCTCGCAAACAGAGTGGATATTATGCTTGTCATCGGAAGCAACACCAGTGCTAATACAAACCACCTGAGACAACTGTGTTCATCGGTTACGATAACCTACCAGGTCGAAACAGCAGATGATATACAACCGTCATGGTTCAGAGGTAGCGAACTTGTCGGGGTAACCAGTGGAACATCAGCTTCCGAAGAAACCATTAACGAAGTAGTATCAAGGCTTAAGGCATTATGAGGCTACCAGGAAAGTGATCGGATTCTTCCTGATAGGATTAATGCGTCGTGGAAGGTATTTTTGTCATATACTCGAGGGTCTGGTTGCATATTTTCTGCAGACTTAGAATTACCAGTTCGCGTTCTTCATCATTCAAAACTTGAAACACATCGTGTATAATCTGCCTCTGGAGAGAATTATGATAAGCTTCAATCCCTTTAGCGGTCAATCCTATTTTCCATGAATTTTTCTTTTCGGGATCTCTTGTTCTTGATATCAGCCCCTTACTTTCCATTCTCGTAAGAAGCGCTGTAACGGTATTGTGTTCACGCATCATTATTTTAGAGATCATTGCCGGGGTTGCACTATCACCTATAAGATTTACAACAAACAATGCTCTCGCTTCAACTGCAGTTATCCCATATTGCTCTAATTCATTATCTCTTGCTCTGAATAAAATATCTCTTGTCTGGATGATCATCGCCCAGAGAGCAAAATCTCTGTCGCTGTCTCTCACCGCTGCATCGATATCTCCGGTTTCTGCCATTGAAACTCCTTCTCTACAGCAAAATATATATATTTTATAAGGCTTTCTTTTATTAAATAGTACTATAACAGTGGTACTAAAAAGACCTTGACATTAATCGAATATTCTTTTATACTACGATATCGCATACGATATTAGATACCTTTTCACTAACTTGTTAATTATTAACATTTACACTCGAAAAAATCAAATACAGCTCTTTTACAGTCACGATTCATAGCTAGTCCTGTCGGGGGAAATCCAGGGTGCTGGGATTTAGCAGCTCGTCTCAGCTTAAATACCAACCATACCCCTCCCGTGTCCGGAGCCC
>JAFGCW010000087.1 GCA_016932435.1 Dehalococcoidales bacterium
GAGATACGTGTCTCCTCAGGAATGTTGAAAGCATCTCACCGTGCTCTTGACGCAGCGAAGTCTACCCCTTATGACCCCTGTCATCCTAACACCAGCGCCGAGCCGGTGAACCCGGGTGAGATATATGAATACCATATCAGCCTGGGTAACGTAGTGAATGTGTTCAAGGTGGGTCAGCGTATTAAAGTGGAAATATCAAGCCTGATTTCGCCGAGAGACCCGGAAATTCAAATTCACTATCATCCCATTCTGAACAGCGCCCGGACCACATTGCATAAGGTGTATCGCAATAACGAATACCGATCACATCTTGTATTGCCGGTTGTTGCCGGAAAATCAGCAGTGACGGAGATAATGAGCGACGAAAATTTCCAGGGCGGGGTATAAAAACCGATAAAGCCCTTCAACATATATTTGGCTACGATTTTTACAGCATCTTTCTGTGATAGCCTGACGCACTGGCTTTCCCCCCGGTTTTCAGCATGCCTGTCCCCATTTAGGTCCCGGTCGACCTTCTTCAGGGGGTAGAGGATTCCGTTTGTAAAATAGACCCGGACTACTTTATTTCAGGAATAATCGGTAAAACCAGGTATGAAGCATTTTCAGGGTCATGATGAACCTTATGTAATGTTGTTTTACTGCTACATATGTGAAGTCCGCCTGTCGTATTATCCATACTGGCAATGTCTATTTCAATACGATGACCTACTTTAAAAACGTGCGACCTCGGCGACAAAGCAATAATATAGTCATAAACCTTTCCCGGGATTAACGATTCATTCTCGGTATGCGGATGCCAGGGACGACATATCTCTGACTTGCTCTCATCGATTGCCCGATGCGATGCTTTAAGCCAATCTTCCGTTAATACGTACCTCTTCAAACCATACTCATCCACGTCGGAAAGTGTCACGCGCCAGTTGGTATCCTCCTGATCGATTGAAGCAAATAAATAGAGAGCCATCGGGCCGGTGATTTCAATATCCTCGTTTAACGGTTCTGTGCTGTACTTAATGGAACTGATTTCTGAAGTTTCATCCAGCGGTTGTTGCACAAAACAGTCAGGTCCTTCATTGAATACGGGAGGTTCTTCCATCAGACGCCCCCGGCTACGCAGGAAATATTTCATCCAACTGGTCCGAGCCAGAGGCCACTCATTCTCAGTACGCCAGACATTGCTTCCCGTCGTGAATATTTTAATCGGCGGCTCCTCCATAATGCCGTTGTCAATGCCTTTAAGCCAGTAGTCAAACCATCGTAAGACTTCATCATGGGTCTCATACCACGGACGTTCATCACCCGGCCCCATAATCATCTTTTTAGGTACATTCAATTTTTCGTAAACATACCAACCGCCCTTTGCCCACAGGCCCGCCTGCGGGCCAGCCCACGGCCCACCGACGTAAGCGGGAACTTTGATCCTGTCAAGTCTGGTATGCGGTGTCCTTTCCCAGTAGAAAGGCCCGTCGTTAGGATGGAAGAGAAAGTCAACGAAAAGAGGGCTTTTAGTCGGATATCTGAGCACACTCCAATAAATACTATACTTCCTGAGATCAGGGTCATTCAGCCTCTCCTGCCATAATTTTTCAAATTCATCTGCAGGCATATTTTTTACCGTGGCGGAGACACAATTTCTATTCGCGTAGCCGCTGCCGTGCGTCTGACCGGGGTCCATACCCCGTCCGCTGTACAGACGGTACATCATAGGATGAATAACACCTTCATCAGTGGCAGCCTGACGGTAAACATCATAGAACACTTCCCAGGGAAAAATGGCTTTCAGGTGCGGCGGCTGTTCAGCAGCAACGAAAACCTGTACACAGGCAAAGTAAGATATACCGATCATTCCTACGTTTCCATCACACCAGGGCTGCCGAGCGATCCATTCTACGAGGTCATAACCGTCTTTAGGCTCGTTCACGTCAAACATACCGACATGCTCTCCCTCGGAGTCCCCGCAACCCCTGCCATCGGCAATAATATGGGCATATCCTCTACCCACTATTCGCCTGGTATCGCCGGCTTCCATAGTACCATCCCAGACTAGTGAATCGAGATGCGGCTGAGGTATCATCGGTAGTGCCTGTAAGTCTTTACCGTAGCAAGACATTGCGAGTAACGCAGGGAATTTCCCCTCAGCATCGGGGCGGTAGATATCTACCGCCAGATGTATACTATCACGCACCGGGACAAACGCTGTCTCTTTGGATTTGACCTTATATTCATGTTGTGGTTGCAGTCCTTCTTTCATTTTACTCACCCCTATATTATTGATTGTATTTAAATACTAACTACGCTCTGGTCTTTTGTATTATATTAGAATGAAATCCAATGATTACATAGACGAGGTGGGGAGGTTCTGGCCAGGGTTCCCATTGTCCTAGTGGCGAGGTTAACAACATCCTCTTTCTCATCGATCTGGATTGCCTGGCTAACTGCGGGAAAACCACTTACGCGGCTCTCTGAGTCATCATCGTCTTAAAGACTTCCAGCCGTCTCTTATATTCCTCATGCTTATAAACACGGGGGTCGAAGTTCTCCCATTCCAGTAACAAAACGGGTATTCCCAGTTCCTTTTGTACGGCGTTCTGAATAACGATAGCGTCACCGACAACAGTACGACACCCTACATGATATCGTTCCAGCAAGCCATCGATATGCATTTTTTTGTATAACTTAACTTTCTCAGGGATTGTCTGTAGAAAACCTGTGGAACGCGATCCTCCCCAGGCAAGCGACATAGCCTCATAAGGATCTTCCAGTTGCCTGTCGAAGCGTATTGTCGATGCGGCAGTCGCCACCATGAGAGCTATGCCCATTTCACGTGCCAGATGTTCCAGTCTCGGGTCGGCGTGATGTGCAAACATTTCACCGACTACCCTGGGAGAACCCTTCGGGACGGCTTCAAACCCGTTATTGACCCTTTCCTGTATTTCATTATAAAGCGTATTTGCCATATCAATTGCGTCGGAAATAGTCTCGTTAGTATACGTTAATGAATTTAAAATCATCCAGATATTATCATGAGTGGGGCTAATCGGCAGGGGGTCACTATTATGAATCAGACGCTGCAATTTACTTAAGGTATTGTCAAACTGGCTTCTCGCCTCCAGAGCTTCCCATAACATATCATCAGTTACCTGAAACCCGACTACTTCCTCAGTTCTCTCGACGAGTCTTCTCAGGCTTTGTTTCGCCAGATTACTCGACCGGTCCTCGGTTTCAGAAAGATCCACGGTACCTCTATCAAGGCAGGTATCCAGGCAGCAAACCGGCATTTCATATAACTCGTGCAACAGGTCAAGTGTCTTCGGGGCTGTCTCGCACATAAACCCGGAAGTTACCATCAGATCGGGTCTGGGAACGATATCCAGGGCAACGATTCCTAAAAGCGTCTTGAGGTTTGCGCAGTGAGCAACGGCTCCAGCTTTTAGCCATTTCTTTTCGGCTGCCTCCAGGATAGGCTCCAATTTTCCGAAAATGCAACCAATTACTATCAAAAAAGCCCAGCTCAAGTGAGCGGCGTATACATCCCTGGATTTCGACATCAATACATGGCCAATCGTTTCAAAGCCGGGTATCATGAAACCAAAAATTATCTTTTTCTTACCCTCTTCTCTCGCCAGCACGGTGTTGACCAGCTCCAGTATGCATAGCCGAAACGCCTTACGTACGCCTTCCAGTTCCATGTCATAGTAGGTGGTGAGTCTCTGCTTGGCAGTCACAATATCATCGCCTGTTATACCTGCTCTCCCGAACGCTTTTTCCACCCTGGGTAGCTCCGTAGCAATTTCGTTTTTTGTGAAGCCACATAATTCTAGGAACTCAATCATTATCACACAACCCCCTTTACTATCTCAGTAAAGGCCTGTAAACGTGTCCTGAGTTGACCGGTGTTGGCTGTGGTGTAATCTGATTCCACAACGAGTACCGGGATACCACGCTCAGCCATTTTTTCGGTAAAATAATAGGCTTCGGAATCGTAAGTCTCGCAACATTGCAGCTCGTACCAGATAACCCCTGATACATTGAAATCATCGATGAGCCCGAGCGCAAAATCCAGTCTCTTTCCGGCTGAGTGTCTCATAAAGGCACAGGGCACCCTGTCCAGAAGGTATCCCCTGACCAGCGACCTGTATAAATCTCCTTTATTTTCTATGTCATGCCAGTAGTATCGGACACCCTCGCACAACTCCTCGACGACGATATCGCCACCGGTTGCCTCTATCACTTCCAGGATCGTATAATCTCCCAAACCGATATTCGGCCCGAGCAATAAAAGTCTCGGAGTATCCCTACTTGCAGATACCTGCTTACTCTTCAGTTCATAATACACAGATTCAAGTATATCAATCATAAAAACAGGGTCGGCGTAAAACGAGGCGTGATTCAATTTGATGAATTCCAGGGCGCTGATTGCAGGAGGTGTGGCACGACGTAATAGACTTATCTTCCTCAAGAGTTCTCTTATCTGATTATAAAGGGTAATGGCTCTACCAAGTCCATCGTTCGTAATTTGATTTCCGGTAAAGGACTGCAGCCTGTCTCTTAGCGCCTGTAACCTATCGTAATAATATTCAAGTTCAAAGTCATTGGAATACTGGTGTGGAACACCTAACTTAAATACCTCTAACTCATTTTCATACTCCCATAATTCCGCAACTTTCTTCAGGTGCTGGCAGGTGATGGGGGCTACAAGCATATCCATCAAATTATAATACGGGTTCTCTTTTAGTAGTCTCTCGCCGATTTGCGCTCGCGCGAAGGGGCAGATAACCTGTGGCATTACGGATAAGCCTGCATCAGCGGCACGAGGACTTCCACCGTGGATAAGACATAACGGTATGGCCCCGGAAGCATAGATAATTTCCTCGGGTACGTAATTGCCCGGGAAGTAGCCTATTATCTTAACCCCATCCTTCTTTGCCTTTTTTAGTTGTGCTGGCCTATCTCTTAAATGCGCAGCTAAACGGGTTTCCTCCATAAAATTCCTCATAAAACCAAGATTTATCGATTACGTCCATGGCCCGAAAAGACATCTGTTCCACTCACTTACAAGAGGAAAATTATCCATTAACTGTAAAAGGATTATCCTCAATAGCGGTTAAATAACCGCGTCAATAATCCGGGATTCGTCCGGCTAAAAAACAATTCTACTCCATAACTCTAATTAACAGCATTATACTACATACCCATGTATGTATGAAGGGAGTTTCTATTGTGACGAAAATACAATTTTGCATGATACTTTTCCCCATGGAATATATATCTACTTTTATCTCATGTAATTTTTAAAACAAGATACATTTGTCCTGATGACTTTCCGCCTGCAAGGTATTGCATTCATGACTTCAATTCAGGTATTTGCATTATTGATGAAATGATATAAACTGGTATATTATTTTTCTACATATCAGCAAGCTTGTTAAAACGGAGAGTAAATATGACTAAAGATAATAAAATCACAGAGAAAGCTGAAGGCGAGAGAACAACTGTCAAAGGTTTCGGGCTCTGTTCCAACGGAAGTGGTGGTAATCCTGGAGTGGTCGACGTCAGGAACGGTAAAATAATCAGGGTCAGACCTTTACATTATGACTCCAGCTACAGCACCGAAGAATTAACACCATGGGAAATTGAGGCCCGTGGCAGCGTTTTTAAACCGGCGATGAAATCATTGTTGCCTCCCCATAGTTTTGCCTATAAGAAACGCGTTAATTCGCCCACCAGGATTCCCTATCCACTAAAGAGAATCGACTGGGAACCGAATGGTGAAAGAAATCCGCAAAACAGGGGAAAAAGCAAATTTATCAGGATTTCCTGGGATGAAGCGACGGAAATAGTTGCCAACGAGATAACAAGAATACGTGAAACATACGACCCTTACGCTATATTATGTCAGGGAGACGGTCATGGTGAAACGAAGACCGTACATGGTCCCCATGGGTGCAGTGTCAGGCTTCTCGAACTTCTGGGAGGTTATACTTTACAAACCAGGAATCCTGACAGCTGGGAGGGATGGTACTGGGGAGCCAAACATGTGTGGGGAATGGAACCATGGGTTGGTATGATGTGGCCTCAAACAAATTGTATTAAAGATATTGCCGAAAATACCGATACGCTCCTTTTCTGGGGTTGTGATCCGGAAACCACGCCAATGGGATTCAGCCAGCAGATGCCGAGTCGGTTGTGCTACTGGTTTTCCGAACTGGGTATCAAATGTGTGTATATTTGCCCGGATTTAAACTACGGGGCGGCAGTTCATGCCGATAAATGGATCCCGGTGAGGCCGAATACAGATGCCGCATTACATCTGGCGATAGCATATATATGGATTACCGAAGGTAGTTACGACAAGGACTACGTAGCCACACATACTTATGGTTTCGATAAATTCGAGGAATATGTCCTGGGAAAAAGTGACAATATCCCCAAGACAGCCGAATGGGCTTCCTCTCTATGTGGTGTTCCGGCAAATGTAATTAAAGCTTTGGCGAGAGACTGGGCTACCAAAAGAACGTCTATCGCGCATGGTTGTGGTGGTAGTTACATCAGGTCGGCCTACTCAACCGAACCTGCCAGACTTGAAGTGATGCTTCTGGC
>JAFGCW010000088.1 GCA_016932435.1 Dehalococcoidales bacterium
CCTTATGAAGCAGGATGTACCGCTTCCGGTCATCGAAGCAGCAAAGGTTAAGGCTTAGACGATACTTTCACAAAAGTGATAGCGGATTATATAGAGGCAGATAGTCCACGACAGCTGGTTTTTACCGGATATACTGGTTAACATGTTCCAAACCGGCAAGAGGAACCTTGATCCTTACCTTGTTGTTGCTAACAAGGTAAAACTGACCGGTCCTACCTCACTTGTTACCGATACGATAATCAGAGACTATTTACGGTTGTTAAGCGGGACGAGTATTGAAAGCTCGCGGGGGTATGCAGCTGTTCTCGACCGGGTTCCGGCAGGATGGAGACATAAAGGATCTGTAGCCGGTCATGGCACGGAGTTACGTTGCCTGTTCGGAGGAGTTGATAATATGGATTCACTTTGCTCAAACAGGAAATCCCACGGTAAAAGGTCTTAATGAATGGCTTGCCCGGGATAGTAACACCGATAAATATCTGCTTATTGACGATCTTCTTAAGGTAAAAAGCGGATATTCTGACCTGGTATATATAATACCAGATACTTCAGTGCAGATGATATTTTAATCACATTTGAACGACGAATGATATTTAAACGGAGTTATAGAATTATACTTAACTTCTAAGGAGGACAAACAATGAAAGCGGAAAAATCGAGAGAAGAAATATTGGTAGATGATCGGAAATTAAGAGAAGAGATCCAGAAGAAACATGGCAAATCAGTAGAGGAGCTTTACCAGGAGAGGGAAAAGAGACTGTATGATGCCATTACGCTCAAGGTACCAGACAGAGTCCCCGTTCTCTTTTGCGGGACCTACCCGGCCTGCAAATACGCTGGGATACCTTTCTCAAGTGTCTACTATGACGCTCCGGCATGGAAAAGCGCTCTAAAAAGAATGCTGGTTGATTTTACGCCCGATGGATGGGGAAACATTAACTCCGGAGCAGGTACAGCTCTTGATATACTTGATTCAAATTACGAATGGCATCCCGGCGGCAAACTATCACCCGATCTTCCCCACCAGATAAATGAGCAGGAGTACATGAAAGAGGACGAATATGACCTCTTTCTCCTTGACCCTTCCGATTACATAATCCGATACTGGCTGCCACGGGTATATAATTCGATGAAGCCGCTTGCCAAACTCCCGCCCCTGAGAAACCTGGGAACAAACCCGACATCTATCGCTACACTGTTCGATTCACCGGATTTCGAGGAGTTTGCCAGAGTAATGAAGCAGGCAGGGCAGGAAAAAAAGAAATGGGACAAAGCAGTGGGCAATTTGGAACAGGAAATGACATCCATTGGGTTCCCCCCGGACCCTTTTTGGAAAATGGGAGGGGGCGTCATGCCACCCTTCTCCGGCTTTTCCAACAGCTTCCGGGGTTTCAGGGGTGTAGGTATAGACATGTTCCGAAGACCGGATAAGCTGAAAGCGGCTCTTGAGAAGTTTCTGGAATTCCGGATTTCCCAGGCGAAACCGGCGGTACATCAGGATGGCAAGCCGGCAGTAGGCGGAGCTGGAGAATCCCACAGGGTGTCCGACGAATTTTTATCAATAAAGCAGTTCGAGGAGTTTGTCTGGCCCAACTGGAAACGAGCAATTCAAACAACGTTTGACCTTGGATACGATGTCATCCGCATGTTTTTTGAGGGAAGGAGAGACAACCAGCTGGAGTATTTTACTGATTTTCCCCAAGGTACGTTCTATATCCGTATCCAGGAATCAGATATGGTTCGAGCCAAAGAAATCCTTGGTCACTGTGCCTGCCTGTGCGGCAACGTACCGGTTACATTGCTTAGCACCGGTTCACCTTCAGACGTGGAAGAATACTGTAAGAAGCTGATACAAACTTGCGGGAAGAACGGCGGTCTTATCCTGACTTCTTCAACGACAGGCTACGGAGAAATTAAACCGGAAAATGTAAAAGCTATGGTCGATTCGGCTGAAAAATACGGTCGATATTATTAATATATCGACAAGGTACTTAAATGATGTCAGGTAATGAACCTATTGCAGGACAAATAATGGCTCAGGGGAGAGTCGAACTCTCCCCTGCCTCCACTATACAAACAAAAGCGTGGTATGTCCTCTGCTTTTCTTCTGCCCAAACTATTTGAGTGTTTGAGATTTTTCAAGAATTGTCTTATCATCAGACAATTTACTGCTTTCTTGTTGAGCTTATGTATATATCATTACCTCGTCGCCATCCCATTTATAACGGGCATTTAACTCGGCTCCTTGAGTGATATTCTCCACGTACTCGAACACTTGCTGGCCTTTTTCGTCATTCTTGACTATCTCCGGGGGGCTATTTTGTCCGGCGATACACGGAAGATAACTTACCTGAGAAATCTGCCCGTCCTGTATCCTGCATTTAGCGACAATGGTTAACTCCTGCTCCGGAGAATAAGGAAATGGCGTTTCTTTTCCGCCTGGTTCGAAGAAGAAAGGACCTCCGTGTGCTTTAATGAACTTCCGTAACTGAGAATCGCCCTGAACAGTCGTTTCGTCCATATTGATCACGAAATTACCCAGGCCATGAAATATCCACTTTCCGTTGTACTGTTCGATACCCTTAAGTATATGAGCGTGTGATGCCAGAATCAGGTCGGCTCCGGCATCGATAGCTGCATATGATACCTGTTGTTCATACATCGCCAGCCTGACTGGTAAAAAGCCCAGTCCTTTACTGAAAAACACTACCAGGACATCACAAAGCAGCCTTAGCTTTTTAATATCGTCCACCATAGCCTGCAGCTTGCTTGGTTCAGCAAAGGTGTAAGTGGTAGGATAACCACCGATAACCGGTAGATCCATTTCATAGGCAGCCAGGACATGTACATAAGCGCATCCCGCTTTTTGCGGGAGTGCCCATGAACCCTTCGGACCTGTACAGTTATACGCCAGGAAACCATAGCGTATTCCGTCACGCTCGATTATTGCCGGACGTCTGGCCTCATCTATGTTCATTCCGACCCCGCAATGGGCGATATTATATTGTTGAAGTCCGGCTATAGTATCTTCAATACCCGGATCGCCGGCATCCCAGCAATGGCAATTGGCAAGGGTGATTATATCAAAACCCGCATCATGCAGAGCACTCATGTTGCGTGGATCAGCGCCTGGAATCTCAAACCTTTCGCCTACTTGGGCCAAGCCCATATCAGCAAATGTGTTGACACCCCTTGAGGTGAACATACATTTCCCATGACCGAGTGCAATGTCAGCCGCCCTTAAAGCAGGTGCTGTTTTACCGAACAGCGGCTCATCAGGCATAGTACCGTGCAGATACACGTCTCCTACGGCTAACATCGCCTGGGTTTTTGTACTCATTTTCCCTTCTCCTTTCTGATTTATGAAATTATTACGGATATACCGATGCCTGCTTTATCTCCACATGGATTCGCATCACTTTTAGGTCTCCTAATGGTAAAGAATGGTGCGTATCGTAGACAGCCTGCTTATTCCTGAAGCGACCATTCACTTTTTATATAAGTCATTAGGTTATAGTAACTAAATATTGTATGTGATATTAGTATTTTGTATATCTTGCTTAAGTGGGGTATCCGGTTTAATATTATCCCTCATTCTGCCCAAGATGGTCTTCGAGCCAGGCTTCCAGATCACTAAATACCTGAAGTTGTTCCGGCTCATTGAATATCTCATGACGCAGACCCTCGTACCTCTTAATTGTTTTATCTTTCGAACTCAATTGTTCAAACAAGTTCTGGCTACGAACCCCATCCGCAACATCGTCTCCTGCCATTATCAGTGCAGGAATTTTAATAAGTGGTACAGCTTCCGCAATATCACCCATCATTCCACCTAAACGAACGGGTATCGGTCCGCGGTATACAAGCGGATCATTCTCATATGCTTCGATAACTGCAGGATCCCGACTTAAGAAATCGGTAGGTAAAGGTTGATCGGCAGGTCGCGAAGGTTGAGGTGGTTCATCACCACTGCCGATTCCGCCACCGGAGGTAACCATACCTGCCAGCTCATCTTGATATTTGGCGGTATAGAGAAGAGTTATTGCTGAACCCATACTATGACCTATAATGAATATCTTTTTACCGGGATTATCTTTTCGGATAATATCGTAGAACGTCTTTAAGTCATCGACATAATCGGAAAACTGCTCGACATAGACTCGTTCACCTTCTGATCTCCCGTGTCCGCGATGATCGAGAGCATATACTGCGTACCCTCTTTCAACAAAGTATCCAGCGACATGGCTATAGCGTCCGCTATGTTCAGCGAACCCATGCGCCACCATTAAAATCGCTTTCGATTCACCCGGCGGTAGCCAGTATTGATAATAGAGTTGAAGATCCCCCAGACCTTTGAATGTGCCTTCTTTATGCATCATTTCCTCCTGACTATAGTATGCGCCAATGACGGGTAATTATTACACGGTCTGTTAATTGACTTGCATTATATGAAATGTTAGACTCGTACGATAAATATATACGATATCGTATCATACTATCGTATAAATAACACTCTATGATTTATATAGTCAAGTACACCTTTGATTTTCTTCAATGACGGTGGTAACGTTACGCAGAACGATCAAGAATTCAGATAAAAAGGAAGAGGGGTATGGATACACTACTTGAAGGTAAATGTGCCGTAATTGCAGGGGGAGGACGTGGTATTGGAAGGGCAATAGCTCTTGAAATGGCCCGTCATGGCGCAAGTATAGTGGTAAATGATTACGGGACCGAATTGAATGGGACAAATCCAAGCCCGGTAACCTCAGATGAAGTGGTGTCAGAGATTACGCGTACCGGTGGTACCGCAATATCAAGCTTCTCCTCTGTAGCTGACTTTGAAGCTTCAAAGAGTATTATCTCTACATGCATTGAGAATTTCGGGAAAATTGATATACTGGTCAACTGCGCGACTATTGCCCGGGGTGGACAGTTATGGGAAACGAGTGAGGAAGACTCGGATGCGGTCATGGCAGTTACTTTAAAAGGCACCTTAAACACCTGCACGCACGCCCTTGTGGCAATGATGAAACAGGGAACGGGACGTATTATTAACTTTACTTCTCCATCATGGCTGGGAGTAACCGGTGCCGATACATACACCGCGGCGAAAGGAGCTGTTGTTAGTCTTACACGAGGGATTGCGAGTCGTATGAAACTGGAAGGTTTAAAGATTACCTGTAACGCGATCGCACCGATCGCTCGTACCAGGCTGAATCGTCCGGCTCCCGGAATGTGGGATAATCTCTACGAGACCGGTATCATCAACCGACAAATATACGAGGATTCCAGCGCGCCGCCCGATCCCGAAGAGATCGCACCCATCGTTTGTTACCTGGCAACCGACGAGGCTGAAAACATAAACGGAAAGGTATTCGGAGCTTCGCGGGGACGTGTAGCCTTATACTCAGACCCTCAAGAATTGAAAGGTATGTACAAAGACGGTGTCTGGACGCTTGAAGAACTTGTAAAACTGTTCCCTAAAACGCTGGGACAGGATTTATAGAAACCGATAAACAACCAACATGGAGATGAGAGAATGTTACTTTCGAACAAAGTTGCGATAATCACCGGCGGAGCACGCGGAATCGGAAGAGCAATGGCGATCAGGTTTGCCGAAGAAGGCTGTAAAATCGTCATTGCGGACTTGCGTGAGGAAGAAGCCAGAGAGACGCTCAGACAGATCTCCGAAAGGAAAGGTGAAGGAATATTCGTCCGCTGCGATGTTTCGAAATATACGCAGATACAGGAAATGATTCAGCGTTCGATAGATACGTTTCAAAAGATCGATATCATGGTGAATAATGCAGCTGTATCCCCTCCGGAACGACCTTTTATCGAAATGACCGAAGAAGAATGGGACCGGACACTCGATGTCAATCTGAAAGGGGTTTTCCTGTGCTGTAAAGCCGTTGTGCCGCACATGCAGGAACGGAAATATGGAAAAATCATCAACGTAGGTTCGCTGGGAGCGTTGGCACCTTCACCGGTAATAGCCGATTATTGCGCTGCGAAAAGCGGTGTCGTCATGCTATCCCAGTGTTTGGCAACAAATGTTGCAAAAGATAATATCTGCGTCAATTCCCTGTTACCCGGCATTACACGAACCGACCTGCACGATTATGTCAGGCCTGCTAACCTGTCGAAGGAGGAATATTTTGCCGAGTTGGACAAGATTATTCCCCTTGGCAGAGTAGCTGCCCCGGAAGATATCGCGGACGTTGCCCTGTTCCTGGCGTCAGATCTCTCAAGATACGTTACCGGCGACCGTATACTTGTCAGTGGCGGACTGTTAAATAAATAACCTTACCAGGAGGATTCAATATGACCAGCAAACG
>JAFGCW010000089.1 GCA_016932435.1 Dehalococcoidales bacterium
AGCTATTACATTGGTATCGGTTCTCGGATTGTCGGTGGAGTTGTCGCTCCAGTCGACAAAGACATAGCCGGTATTGGGTACGGCGGTGACGGGGGTACCGGAGCCATTATAGGAGACGGTCTGGGAAGTATTGCCGGAGAGAGTACCGCCGGGACTGTCGGAGTAATTCAGGGTAAAGGTAGCGGGATCTCCACCAATACCAAATAACCATACAGTAATCGTGTTTTGCTGAGGATCATTGGATGGGATGGACATTTGACCTGATTGAGAACCAGTTGATGAAGGCGTAAATATTAACGAGATATTGGCCGAGATGCCTGAGGCCAAAGTTTCGTCGGAAATATTGCCGAAGGTAATGCTGAACTGGGAATCATCGATAGTAATGGTACCTATGTCGAGATCCTTATCACCGATGTTTGTAACAGTAAGGATATGCGGCGTACTCGATGAATTAACGGATACTGTACCGAAATCTATATCAAATCTGGATACAGTTATGTCCGGTCCGGAGCTTGTACCGGATAAAAAGGCATTAACAGGATTTTCGACAGGATTGTTTGTAAGAATGGACGTACTACCTGGAGGGAAAATAAAATTTGTAAGGATTACTAATGAGAGTAAACCTTTCAAGAAAAATCCTTCCATCTTGCATCTCCTTAACTGGTGGAATAGGTTCAGGTCGATATTTAAATGTGAAAAATAAAGATTAAGATGAGTCTTCCATTTTTACATCGATTCGACTTCTTCGTAAAATATTCTTGCCTGTATTTGCCATTATTTACTTCAGACATACTACTTCCAGTGATTAAAGGGCAGTGCTGAAAAGGCAGTATTTCCTACGTACTATTTTGAAATGAGATATGAATTCCTACATCATCCGAAGGAGGTAAATATTATACTCCTTCGAATGAATTCGCAGATTAATGTAGACCTCTTTAACCTTACCAGTTCTTATTATGTCCAATGACAGTGAGCCAAAAGTATCACAATTATGTTGGGAAGTCAATATTTACACATAGGTAGAGGCGTAACCTTGCTGAAAAACCTCCATCTCCGCTTTCTATTGAATTTCCTGGGTTGAGTCCAATTGTCTAATACTATTTGATACGAACGGTTCTCAGGATAGAAACCTTAAGGAATATGTTAGGGCGCATCTCTATGATAGACATAAAATGTGGACTACAAGTCAATCAAATTCTCTCTGATTTTTTTGCTAATAATTTCCAGTACGATTGCTTTTCGTATAGGTATGTATTCAGATTTCTCTACTTATGCCATAAGTTCAGTAGATGATAACTCTGAATCATCATTTTTCAATATGTCGTCATTTCAGATAGATACACCCACCGTCTCTAATCTTGAACATCAGAATGTTGTAGCGAATGAACATCCGGTGCGTTTTCAATACGATAGTGATATGGACGATAAAGTCGATAATATTATCAACTCCATGCCCCACTATCCGATTTTGAGACCCCAGGATTTTCAGGAGCAACCATTACCAGATTATGACTGTCAGGTTGTTGTGGCTATAGTCGATACAGGTATAGATGCCAACCATAGGGATCTATATTCGGTAGTAGCTTCAGAAATTAACTTTACGAACAGTCCGGCGGGAGCCCTGGATAGATACGGTCATGGTACCCATATCGCAGGGATAATCGCAGCGAAATCAGAATATAATCCTGGAGTGCAGGGTGTTGCGCCAAATTGCCGTTTGCTTAATGTTAAGGTAGTAGATGATCGAGGGCGTTATACCCTGGCCGATCTAATTGAAGGTATACGATGGGCCGTAGACAACGGAGCGAACGTAATCAATATCAGCCTTGTTTCAGGCGAAAACTCAATTGAGCTGGAAAAGGCGATTAATTACGCCTGGCAGAATGGTGTCATAATAGTGGCGGCAGCTGGTAATGGTGGAACTAATACACCTTTTTACCCGGCAGCTTATGAACACTGTATAGCGGTAACGGCTGTTGATGATAGTGGAAATCTTATCCCGTTAGCAAATTATGGGGACTGGGTAGATATTGCCGCTCCGGGTTATAGAATTTATTCAACACTTCCCGGCAATACCTATGGATACATGTATGGGACTTCATTTGCCACCGCGTACATCAGCGGCTTTGCCGCGACATTGTATCCATCAATCCAGGACGCTAACAACGATGGTAAGTCCAACGATGAAATTCGTCAAGTTATCTTGGACTGTTTTACGGATGAACCGATTAAACTGGTACAGAATTAAATCAGTCTATATTCATTTATCTACTGTTCTTTTTTAAGGCTCAAATATCTCACTACCCATATTTAAAAGTATTATTCATTACTACCAAGCCCGCATGCGATACATAAACCGTTAATAAAGAATATTACCAGGCTGATCATGAATAATCCTACTGCTATCAAACACGCCAACCCTAATCCGTCACTAATACCAGGAATTTCAAGCCCCCATAACAAACTTTCACCACTCTTAAGCACAACCCATCCGATGCTTGTTGCTACCGCTTTTACCAAAACAAAAATCCCGACTATTACCGCCAGAACTAGCCACAACCACCAGTAGAAGTGGGTAAACTTTTTCAACATTGCCTTAAATTTACTGTCCCCATCTTCTGTTTTTTCATTATATGAAATGTGGAATAGTATGTAGAATAATCCAAATAATAACAATGGATAAAAAGGATTTACTATTGATTGATAAAAAAGTGATATATCTGAAAAATCCATGGTTCCTCCCTCGCTAATATTATGTCGTAACTGTTGTTTTGTAATTAAGATAAACGTGCTTTTTCGAGATGTTGCTTACTATTAGTATCTACAGGATTGTAGCGAATGGGCTAATATTATTCTCGATTTATCATAGTTGTCAACTATACTTACCTGATGAACTTGAATTGAAATTGAGGTTGTTTTAAGAACTATTGACCGTCAAGTATTAAAGATTTCTTCACCTATTGACAAAACATCTTAATATGTTTATTATTTGTAAAGCGAAATTAAAACGATATATAAAAATAATGACATATAAAACAGTAAGTTCAAGAAAACGTATCATCCGCCCGCAGTCGGCAATGTTAACCCTTTATGGGGACTATCTCCTCGACCGACAGGAGGAAATTGGTATCGGCAGTTTGATCACTCTTTTCAGTAATTTCGGTCTTTCCGACCAGGCAGTAAGGTCGGCGGTATCCCGCATGTGCCATGCCGATCTTTTTAAAGCAAGAAGTGAAGGGCGGAAGAGTTATTACTCGCTGACTCCCAGGGGGCATAATTTACTCAGCACTGGAGCTCAACGTATCTTCGTCAGGAAAGACACGACCTGGAATGGTACATGGAATATCGTTACCTATACCATACCGGAGGAGGAGCGAAAAACGCGAGACACCCTTCGCAGGGAACTGATATGGATGGGATACGGAGCTCTCTCCGGAGCTACCATGATTTCTCCCTATGATCTGACAGGCGAGGTAATGGAATTGGCTGAACGACTTGGTGTAATTGATCGTATCCATATATTTCAAGCCAGGGAGCAGGGGATGGTCGACGCAAAGGAAATAGTATCTTCCTGCTGGGACCTTGTCAGGATACATGACATGTACTTCGAGTTTATTGAAAAATATCAACCCAGGTACGAACAATGGCTGGAACGTATTTATAACAAGGATAATATCGACGCCAGTGAGTACTTCCTTGAGAGGTTCCTGCTTATCCATGAGTACCGTAAGTTGCCTTTTTATGATCCCGATCTTCCTGGAGAACTACTGCCGGAAGACTGGCTGCGCCCAAAATCGGCGACTCTGTTCCAGGAGTTTCATGACCTGCTCACCGATAAAGCCACAGAGTACTTTAACTCGGTAGTAGAAGCCTATTAATAAACAAAGGAGTTCTCACTGACTAAGAAATCCTGAGAAAAAATTATGAGATACGCGGAAACAGGAATAAATCTGCATATTGATCTTTCACGCGGGAATATAGAGAAAGAGAAGGCCGATCCGAAGCTGACCGAACTCTATCTCGGTGGACTGGGCTCCAATGCCAGGATATTGTGGGACAGTGTACCCGCTGATACCGATGCTTTTTCACCGGATAATATTTTGATATTCAGCACCGGTCTGTTGTGCGGCACGCCGGCACCCGGAGCCAATCGCACTATTGTCTCAACTTTTTCTCCTCAGACCGGATTGATGGCATACTCGATGATGGGAGGATTCTGGGCTCCTGAGTTAAAGTTCGCCGGTTATGATAAGGTCATACTGCACGGTAAATCTCCTTCGCTGGTCTATATATGGATAAACAATGACAAGGTAGAGATCCGTGACGCATCCCACCTCCGGGGAAAGGGAGCGCAGGAATCATCCGAACTGATCCGGTCAGAGCTGGAAGAACCGAAAGCTCACATAGCTTCTATCGGTTTGGCTGGGGAGAACAGTGTGTACTTTGCTTCGATCGAACAGGGCAGATCGAGTGCCAGCCGTGGTGGCGTCGGCGCGGTCATGGGAAATAAAGGAGTAAAGGCTATAGCAGTTCGGGGAACAGGTCAGGTCGATATTGCCCGTCCGGACGAATTCATGGACCTCTGTAACGAAGTACTGAAATATATCCAGTGGCGGAACGATAATCCTATAAAAGGCGTACCGCCGATACTGGCCGGGCTTGGTTCGCCACAGGAAATGGCGTTGACCGATGAAGAATGGCACACCACCAATTTTACCTGGGGCAATGCCCGTCATCGCAGGAAGGACTTCTGGACAAAGGAAGTCGAAAAAGAATGGACGGCAACTATGGAACAGGTACGCGGTCGACTTCTGAGTTGCTACAACTGCCCGATGAAATGTGGGGCTCTGATTTCACCTCCGGGTACTGACAAGTACATGATGAAGTGCTACTCCAAGCTGACTTACACGATGGCGGCAATGTCAGATCTTGATTTCGGATTCAAGATTGCCCAGCGTGCGACCGAGTATGGAGTAGACGGTTTTTCAACTCCCCAGGTCATGGCTTTTGCGATCGAACTGTATGAGAATGGCATTCTCACCGATGGTGACTTACCGGGATTTCCCTCCGATGGCGAAGAAAGATTTTTCTGGCTTCTAGACAGGATCGCCAGGCGTGAAGGTATCGGTGACATTCTCGCCAACGGTGTCTATCATGCTGCCCGTCAGATCGGCAAGGGTGCTGAAGAATTCGACCACAATACGATAAAAAAACACGAGCAGCTTCCCCTGAAACTGGGAATGCTCAACCCGATATATTACCTGATGTACACAACCGGAGAAAAAATCAATATCACGCAGATCGAAGGCCAGTTCCCTCAGGCTCCTTTTGCTACCAAGGAAGAACGGGAGGAGTTCGTGAAGGACTGGTTCCAGGTTCCGGATGAGAAGTTCAAGCGGTTCATTCTTGATTGGGAACCACGGGGTGAAAAAGCGATCCCGTTTTTCCCGGACATCCAGACGACCTGCGAGATGGTTGACTGGATGGAGATGATGCATTACATCGACGATTCTGTCGGAATATGCGCCGGACTTTCTTCATTTCCGATAAAACCTGCCTATCACATACATAATTACCCGGCTGTTATCTCGTCGGCGACAGGATTAGACATCGATGAAGCCGGGCTGAAAAAAATAGCCAGGCGGAACCGGACGTTGCTTAGGGCAGTAAACATCAGGAGAGGTTTGCGAAGAAACGATGAGAAAGCTCCCGAGGACCACTGGCGGAAAAGATTTCCGGAACTCGAAACAGAACTCCTCGACGAATACTACAAGTTCAAGGGCTGGAACAACGAGGGCGTTCCCACTGCGGAATCGTTAGAAGAACTGGAACTAGACTATGTGAAAGAAGACTTTCTTCGGAGAGGCATCCTGACCGAAAAGTCCGCTGCACGTAAGAAGAACAAGGAATAAATAATGGCGCAAGAAAAGAATACGAAAACCATCAAGGTGATTAATATTGACGTGGATAAGTGCAACGGGTGCCGGGCGTGTGAGGTTGCCTGTTCTGCATTTCATGCAACACCGAGATACAGCAGTAATTATCCGGGCAAATCGCGTATCAGCGTAATTCATGAACCGCTCAAAGATATGTTCATACCTGTGATTGCAGGCAGAAATGTCAGAGCGGAATGTACCAGTCGCTCAAAATATACCATTGAAGGAAAGGAGTATGACGAGTGCGCGTTCTGCCGGACTTCCTGTCCTTCACGAACACTGTTTAAGGAACCGGACTCGGGACTCCCATTCCAGTGTGACATGTGCGAAAGCGATCCGCCGCTGGAAGAACCGAACTGCGTACAGTGGTGTCTGTCCGATGCGCTGACCTACGAAGAAAGAGAAGAAGAGGTCGAAGAGGAAGTGGGACTGGAAGAAATGGAGATCGGACTGGAGTCGCTGGTAGATAAATTCGGACTTGAAAAGGTAGTGGATGCCATTGTTCGGATGTCCGGGAAAGAATAAAGACTGTTACTGTAAAGGGAACAAATGGAGACTATAACTCCTTTCAAAGAAGCGATAGATGAGATAAAAGAAGCAGGCGGAGAAGTTTTCAAGTACTGCTATCAGTGCGGACTCTGCGATACGGTCTGTCCGTGGAACAGAGTGAGTAATTTCAGCATGCGTTACCTGGTCAGACTGGCTGCCTTCGGGCTACCCGAAATAGAAGGTGAGGACATCTGGCGCTGTACTACCTGCGGAAGCTGCCCGCAACGATGTCCCAGGGGAGTAGGTACCGCGGACATTGCCGTGTCTTTTCGCAGGATAGCCATGAAGTACGGAATTACGCCAGAACCTTTACATACAGTAAGTGCCAGCCTTGGCACCGAAGGTAATCCTCTCCGGGAAGCTCGTGCCGAAAGATCCAAATGGGCTGATGGATTATCTGTGAAACCTTTTATCGAAGAGATGGAAATTTTGTACTTTCCCGGCTGCTACCCGAGTTATGATCCCCGCCTGAAGAAAGTGGCTGTCGCCACGGTGTCTATTCTCAACAAAGCAGGAGTGGAGTTCGGTATTCTCGGTGACAAAGAAAACTGCTGCGGTGAAAGCATTCGTAAGGCAGGCAATGAAACTCTGTATAAAAGACTGGCAAGAGAAAATATCAAAACTTTCATCGATAATGGAGTGCATAGGATATTGGTTTCATCTCCCCACTGTTATCACACTTTTAAGAATGAATATCCCGAATTCAACGTGAATTTCGAGGTGGTGCACATCACGCAATACTTAGCCGAACTAATTACCACAGGCAGGCTTGAATTAAAAGAAGAATATCAGAAGAAGGTAACTTACCATGATCCCTGCTACCTCGGCAGGCACAATGGTATCTATGAAGAGCCACGTGAGGTTCTGAATAGAGTTCCCGGTCTAGAACTGGTCGATATGCCTGAATCGCGGGAGAACAGCTTCTGTTGCGGTGGAGGAGGCGGCAGGATATGGATGGACACGGCGAAAGGCGAGAGATTTTCCGATCTTAGACTGGAGCAGGCATTTGAAACAGGTGTTGAAGAACTGGTTACCGCCTGCCCGTATTGTATCACCAATTTTGAAGACAGCAGGCTGTCTGTTAAGAATGGCGAATCGGTTATTATCAAGGATATTACTGAAATTATCAGCGAAGTGATATAAGGATAAAAGTGGAAGATAATCCGTTTATCAAAGATAAGATACGGCAACTTCGAAAAAGTCTCGGAGAGAGTGAATTTGGAGATGTGATGGTTGTCGGAGGGGGAGTCAGCGGTATCCAGGCGTCCCTCGACCTGGCGGATTCTGGTTTCAGGGTATATCTCGTAGATAAACTTCCGGCAATCGGTGGTCATATGGCCCAACTGGACAAGACCTTTCCTACTAACGACTGCTCAATGTGAATACTCTCACCGAAACTGGTCGAGGTCGGCCGGCATCCAAACATAGAGGTACTGACGTATACCGAAGTCACTGAAGTCGAAGGTGAAGCCGGTAACTTCCATGTTACTCTGACGAAAAAACCGAGGTATATTATCGAGGATAAATGCCGGGGCTGCACAACCTGTGTCGAATACTGCCCGGTCAGCTACCCGGATCCTTTTAACCAGGATATATCCACCAATAAAGCCGTCCATATATATTATTCGCAGGCAATCCCGCTGGTAGCCTATATCGACGAGAACTGCCTCTACCTTAAAGAGAAGAAATGCCGCGAGTGTGAAGCCGTCTGCGAGAACAAGGCGATAGATTTCAGCCAGACACCGGAGAAGATTAGCCTGAGTGTCGGAGCGATAATCCTTGCTGCCGGCATAGAGCCCTTCGACCCATCGATAAGGGAGGATTATGGTTACGGCAGGATTGCTAATGTGGTGACAAGCATGGACTACGAGCGGCTGCTGTGTGCCACCGGGCCCTATGAGGGCGAGATTCTCCGGGCATCAGATAAACAACACCCGAAAAAGATAGCCTGGATACAGTGTGTGGGTTCAAGGCAGGTGATACCCGGTGGAAACAGCTATTGCTCGTCGGTATGCTGTACCTATACCCAGAAGCAGGTGATCGTTACCAAAGAGCACGATGCTGATGTGGAGTGTACCATATTTCATAATGATATTCGTTCTCACGGCAAGGACTTCGAACGGTACTACGAAAGGACGAAAAACCTTCCCGGCGTCCGGTTTATCAGGAGTTACGTTTCGCTGGGTAAGGAGATACCGGAGACCGGAAATGTAACCATACGGTATTCGACACCTGATGAAGGCGTCCGGGAGGAAGAATTCGACACGGTTGTCCTGTCAGTCGGTCTGAATCCGCCCGCTGATTATAATGACCTATCGAAAGTGTTTGGTATAGAGCTTGAATCTCACGGATTCTGCGCAACTAATCCTGTTAATCCAATAGAGACATCACGCCCCGGTATTTTTGTTAGTAGTGGTTTCCAGGGACCTGTTGATATACCTGAATCGGTATATTCCGCCAGCGGGGCCGCTTCGGAAAGCGGTGAATTGCTGGATTACCGGCGTAACAAGCTGAGTACGGAAAGGATATATCCCGAAGAAAGGGATATATCCGGCGAAGAGCCTAAAATCGGCGTGTTCGTCTGCCACTGCGGGGCAAATATCGGAAGGGTGGTCAATGTCCCCTCAGTGGTCGAGTATGCCCGATCATTGCTGGGTGTAGTCTATGCCCAGGAACAGCTTTTTTCCTGCGCAACTAACTGCACCCAGGAGATAACAGATATCATCCGGGAAAAAGGACTGAATCGTGTTGTGGTCGCCGCATGCTCACCGAGAACCCTGGAACCATTGTTCCGCGACACTCTAAGAGAAGCTGGTATCAATCCATATTACTTTGAGTTTGCCAACATCCGAGAACACTGCTCCTGGGTACATTCCCGCGAAAAGGAAGAAGCTACCAGCAAAGCCAAAGATATCGTAAGAATGTCGGTAGCGCGAGCCTGTTATCTGGAACCCCTAAAGGAATACGATTTGCCCGTTACTAAAACAGCGCTGGTAATCGGCGGCGGTTTGGCAGGCATGACCTGCGCGCTTTCTATCGCCGAACAGGGATACGAAGTACATCTGGTGGAGAGAGAATCCGAACTCGGTGGAACTGCAAGAAGAATTTACACAACACTCGAAGGGCTGGACGTTCAGGACTTCCTGAGCGAGTTTGTAAAAAAAATCTACACAAATCCTCTGATACACGTCTATTCGAATGCAAAGATCAGAAAAACCACGGGATATGTCGGAAATTTCGTGACTATGGTCAATTCTGGGAAGGGTATATCAGAGATAAAACACGGGGCGACTGTTATCGCTACCGGCGCCGATGTGTATACACCTACCGAGCATCTGTATGGTGAAAATGAAAAGGTGCTGACGCACCTGGAACTGGAAGAGAAGATTGCCGCAAAGGATGAAAGCCTGGTATATGCTAACAGCCTGGTAATGATCCAATGTGTGGGCTGCAGGAATAAAGACCGCAACTACTGCAGTAGGGTATGCTGCAGCGAATCGATAAAGAACGCCCTGCGACTGAAGGAAATAAATCCTGATATCGATATAAATATTCTGTACCGGGATATGCGGACGTATGGATTGAAGGAAGATTATTACCGCGAAGCGGCGGAAAAAGAGATAAGGTTCATTCGCTATGAGCCGGAAAACCCACCGAAAGTTGAGAACGTCAGTGAAGATGGTAGAGATATTCTAAGAGTTACTCTTCCTGATCCTGTTCTTAATAAAATGATAGCCCTGGATGCCGATTACCTTACCCTGGCGGCGGCTGTTATTCCTTCTGCCGGGACTGAAGAACTGGCGGAACTATTCAGGCTGACTCTTAATCCTGACGGATTTTTTAAGGAAGCTCATGTAAAATTGAAACCGGTTGAGTTTGCCACTGAGGGTATATATCTCTGCGGAATGGCACAGTATCCCAAGCACATTACGGAAACGCTCAGCCAGGCGTATGGAGCTGCCGGACGGGTACTGACTCTTTTATCAAAAGATACGGTAACTGCTTCCGGTTCCGTATGTGAAGTCGTGGAATCGAAGTGTATCGGGTGCGGAGCCTGCAGTTCAGCCTGTACCTATGACGCTATCGAGATGCGGGAAACGAAGCAGGGATTGAAAGCTTCGGTTAACCCGGTTCTTTGCAAGGGGGACGGTCTCTGCAACGCGAAATGTCCTACCGGAGCGATATCGCTCAAGCACTATACCAACGTAGAATTCATGAGCCAGATCGATACGGCATTTGCCGATGAAATGGTGATAAAAAGTTGACTGAGGAACTGAAAAAAAGAATGAGTAGCACAACCGACTTTACTCCGTCGATACTCGGTTTTGTCTGTCACTGGTGAGGGTACGGCGCTGCCGACCTTGCTGGAGTTTCCAGACTGCAATATACAACTGAGACCAGGCTGATACGTGTGATGTGCACCGGCAGGGTGGACCTCGAGATGGTACTCAGGGCTTTCCTGAATGGTGCCGACGGCGTCTTTATCGGCGGTTGCCGACTGAACGAGTGCAACTATACCACCCAGGGTAATTATGACGCCTTGAACATGGTGCTTCTGTGTAAAAAGATACTGGAACACATCGGCGTGAATTCTGACAGGCTGAGAATCGAGTTTATGACATCCGGTGACGGAATTCTATTTGCAGAGATTATGAATGAGTTCGGCAGGCAGCTGAAAGATGCAGGACCGCTTGGCACTGGTGAAGAGATGACGCTGGATGAAATGAATGCACGACTCGAGAAGATTATCAGACTGGTGCCGTATATAAAGATAAAAAAGAATGAAAAACTGGGAATCCGTCTTGCATTGCCTGAGGAATATGATGCTCTGTTTTCAATGGAGGAGATCGACAAATTTTTCAATGAAGTCGAATCCTACCGAATCGATCCTGAGAAATGTAAATCCTGCGGTATTTGCGCCGGACGATGTCCGGTAGAAGCCATCTCAGGAGAAAAAAAATCACCCTATGTCATAGACCAGGAAAAGTGTATCCGGTGCGGAACCTGCCTGGAGGTCTGCCCAACTCGTTTCAATGCGATTAGTAGATCTACGTCAGCATTATTCATATAATCTTGCTCAATACAATAGTGCATTCAAATCCAGTATCACTTACCATTTTTTAAATAACCTCGAAAACGGTTTGTGTAATTTATCCTGTCTTTAAAATCATTTCATGTTTGAACCTGATGTCAATACAAATCCATTATGGTTCCATCTGTGCGGTCTGGTATTCTGAATATTACATATGAAGTGAAATATTGATTTTATTGATATAATATGTTCTACAGATATAAATGAATTAGTTTAAAGGAAAAAAATGATGGAAAAATCGATTATCATAATCGGGGGAGGGCTGACGGGGCTTTCTGCCGGCTGTTACGGGAGGATGAATGGATACAAGACCAGGATTTTCGAGATGCACAGAATCGCCGGTGGGGTAGCCACAGGCTGGAAACGCAACGGCTATATCATAGATGGTGCGATGAACTGGCTGGTGGGAACCCGGCAAGGCGCGCCCTTCTACGAATTCTTCGAAGACCTCGGAGCCGCCCGGGTATGGAAGATACACAACCATGACCAGTACTCAATCAGTGAAAACCCGGAAGGCAGGGCTTTCACTTTATACTGCGATGCAGATGACCTTGAAAACTACCTGAAGGGTATAGCCCCGGAAGACAGTGAACCGATCCATGATCTGACTGAGGCCGTTCGGGTACTATCTCGGTACAAGATGCAGGTGGAAAAACCGCCGGAATGGTATACCCCCGAAGATTTCGCATCGATACCCGAGCTGCCGCCATACCTGGAAACGAGCCGAAAATGGGCCGGTATCACCGGGCAGGATTTCGCCAAACGCTTTAAAAATCCTTATCTACAGAAGGTCTTTTCAAGTATCCAGATGCCCTTATCTATGGTACTTGTTATACTTGCGTTTCAGCACAGTAAATCGGCTGGCTATGTGCTGGGCGGCGCCCTGGCACTTGTAAAACCTATAGAAGAACGTTACCGGGAACTGGGAGGTGAAATTACATATAAAGCAAGAGTGGATAAAATACTTGTTGATAACAACAAAGCCACAGGCGTTAAACTGGAAGACGGTACGAAACACCGGGCTGACTGGGTAATTTCCGCGGCGGACGGACACTCGACGATTTTCGATATGCTGGAAGGCAAATACATAAACGATACAATAAAAAAAATGTACGACCAACCTGATTTATTCAGTCCGCTGGTGTACGTGGGGCTGGGAGTGAATCGCACCTTCGACGATATTCCGTCAACTATCGGCGGACTCAGCTTCCAACTTGGTAAACCCGTTACTATCGCCGGCAAAGAGGAATCCCGGATGACTGTGCTGATCTACAATTTTGATCCCTCGCTGGCACCTGAAGGCAAGACAACGCTGATTGTTTCCTATACTACGGATTACGATTACTGGGAAAAACTGAAACAGAATCCGGGAAATTACAAGGCTGAGAAAGAGCGTATTTGTAACGATGTTATCGCCGGGCTGGAAGAGCATTTCCCCGGAATTACGGAACAGGTAGAAATGCGTGATGTGGCCACGCCGATGACCTGGGTACGTTATACCGGTAACTGGAGAGGCAGCTACGAGGGGTGGATGTTCGGTGCGCATGATAACATCAGCAAAATCTTGCCGGGGCTGGAGAACTTTTACATGGCGGGGCAATGGGTCAACGCCGGTGGTGGTATGTGCACTGCGGTCATGTCTGGTAACCATACCATACAGATAATCTGTAGTAAAGATAATAAACCTTTTATCACAACGAAGCCATAGAATCGTATATTTCACTCAAACAGGCCTTTAGAGTGTATGTTGTTGCGGAAAAAGAAAAGTAGTGGTGGTATCTGCACCAGGTAATGCTCGATAAAAGCCATTTCCAGAGAAAAAAATCACCCTAGATCATCGACCAGGAAAAGTGTATCTGCTGCGGCACCTGCATGGAAGTCTGCCTAACTCGTTTCAATGCGATTAGTAAAGAAATATCGGCGTTATTCGAGTAATTCTTACAAGGTTATTCTTTGGTATATCAGGTTAAGGCTTGATTAACCACGATCTAACTGTAAAAGTCTGTTTATTTCTCTAATATTGTTCCATCAAGAAGTATATGGTATTCTCTTTCCATGCTTCAGCAAGATAATTATCAAGTTTTCCGGGATTGCCTGTTGGGAGATGAGAAGATACTCTGGTCCGGGCGACCTGATCCTGGTATGCATTTTACTCTTATTGACCTTTTTCTTGTTCCTTTTAGTGTATTGTGGGGAGGATTTGCTATCTACTTTGAGTTATCCGGTCTATTATCCGAAGCAGATCAAGGAAATATCGATATCGAATCAGTACTGTTTGGTATTCCTTTTGTACTTGTTGGTATCTATTTAATGTTCGGGCGATTTATATACAAGAGATGGAGAAAGCAAAGAACGTATTACGCGATAACGAATCGCAGGATTCTTGCTCTCTATACTGCTTTTGGTAAACACTTTCTTGAACTAGATATTAATACTGTAACAGATGTAAACATGCATGTATGGGCAGATGGTAAAGGTTATTTGATCTTTAACGAAGGGAAGTCTTCATTCTATGGCAGAGATCAGTTTCCTAGGAATACCGGTATGGATATCTTTTCATACTACAAATATCCACTTGCACTATATGATATGCCCAATGCAAATGAGGTATACAGGTTAATAGTTGATACAAAGAGCAAGATTGCTTAGATTGAAGTGATATTGGCATTAATTTAAAGGTAATACCTATTCTGTGTTAGCGCCTGGTATAGATGATCAATATTGGATCTTTCTTGTCTTTTGTTATTTGACAACAAGTATGAATAGAGTCATACTATAGTATGATATAAGTATGAATATAGTGGGGTCTGAAAATGGGAAAGAGTGCAAAGGTGGCGATAAGTCTTCCGGAGGATATTCTGAGAACCATTGAAAAGGAACGAAAAGACAGGGGAGAAAGTCGAAGCGAATTCTTCCGGCATGCGGTCGAGAAATATCTGAAACAGGAGAAAGAATCAAAGGAAATCGAAGTATATATTCATGGTTACACCGCCATGCCGGAATCAGCTGAGGAGGTTGAAGCTGTCCACCAAACAGGAGTAAACACTCTGGCTGAGGAGCCCTGGGAATGAAACGCGGTGAAATCTGGTGGGCTGAGTTGGGTGCACCTGCCGGGCGGCGACCGGTGCTGCTGTTGTCTCGAAACGAAGCTTATCTGGTAAGAGAACTCGTAACGGTCGCTCCGGTCACTACCAGGATAAGGAATATTCCCTCCGAGGTTCCGTTAGGTCTTGAAGACGGCCTGTCCAAATCCTGCGTCATAAACCTGGACACAATTTCTACCATCGCGAAAACTAGTCTGAGTGAGAGGTTAACTATCCTCAGTACCGAAAAAGTAAAAGCGGCTGAAACTGCTTTACATTTCGCTCTCGGTATGGATAATTAGTTATTATTCAGACAACGGCCTTCCTTTGCGTGAGACTGGAATAAAATCATAGTCCGTTGAGTCGAACATGACCAGGACATGCATGATAGGCCGCTAGACGTTCCTGTAAAAGAGTGGCAGGTGGGCTAATCCGGGCGGGATTAATATGCTTGACGAAGTATTAAGGATGACTTTCTCAAGTTTTTCTCCTTCGCCCAGCCACAATTCGATTTCACCGCCCAGCTCTTCGGGCTTATCCGGATTCGTTCCCAGGTAGACCAGCAGTTCCGAATATTCGTGTTTATGTGTTTGAGGCCCGCCCGATCGGTTTCCCAGGCTGGTATCGCGGTCGATTATATTGTATTCAACGATCGAATCGGTCGAAGCGAACAGTTCCCTATCACATAATACCCGTACTCCGGTTGGAGTAAAATCCTCTCCGGCTGTAGCAGCAGGCTCAATCTCATGAAGTGGGGGTGACGGTCTTCTGACGATGAGTTTTTCGTATCTGGATAGCATTTCCTCTCCTTCACGGTTTTTCAGGTATAAGACTCCGATAATTTACTATCTATTTAACACTAACTGCCAGCAGTTTTCATCAAAGAGGTACTTTTGCACTTGGCAGTTAATAAAAAACTTGCACCACTCAACGCATAGGTATAAAATCGGCTCAACTGAAAACTATCCAGAAATAATAGAACGAGGAGGTGGTAATTCATGTGGAACCAGTTTCAGACCGATGAATACCAGGGAATGCTTGCTGAAACGATTTCGATGGAGGGTCACAACGGGGATTCCATACATGCCTATTATTCACGACCTCTTGGCGAAGGACCTTTTCCGGGAGTGGTTCTGATACCGCACGTGCCCGGCTGGGATGAATTCTACCGCGAAGCAACACGCCGTTTTACTCAGCATGGTTACGCCGCAATCTGTCCTGATATTTACTGCCGGTTAGGGCACGGTACTCCCGAGGAAATGGCCACGAAATCCCGAAATGAAGGCGGACTTCCCGATGAACAGGTCGTTGGTGACTGCGAGAATGCTATCAGGTATTTAAAAAGTCAGCCATATTCGAATAACAAGGTTGGGGTGATCGGCACCTGCTCCGGAGGTCGGCATACTTTCCTGGTGGCCTGCCAGGCCAGCGGTGTCGATGCCGCGGTCGACTGCTGGGGCGGCCGGGTAGTTGCTGCTAAAGAAGAACTAACACCACGCCAGCCGGTCGCACCTATCGACTACACGGAAAAATTGAATTGTCCTCTCCTGGGGATATTCGGAAATGATGATCACAGCCCGACACCTGAACAGGTAGACCAGCTTGAAGAAGAACTGAAGAAATACGGCAAGGATTACAGCTTTCACCGCTACGACGGTGCTGGCCATGGATTCTGGTACTATCAAAGTGAAATGTACCGACCCAAGCAGGCAATGGACTCATGGAACAAGGTATTCGAGTTCTTCGGTAAACATCTACGTTGAAGGAAGGTTTTACCCATGCCTGAGGAAACCGGGGAGACTCCTGCATCTGGCATCGATCCATTTGTCGTCATGGCTAAACCGGTCGGTCCTGCCTGTAATCTCGAATGTGGTTACTGCTATTATCTCGAAGCAGCAACGTTGTTCACGCCCCGGGATATGTTCCGCATGTCCGACGAGGTCCTCGAAAACTATATCCGTCAATACATGACCGCCAGTCCGGGACCTGAAGTGCTGTTCGTGTGGCATGGAGGAGAACCGACCCTGGCCGGACTTGATTTTTACCGGCATGTCATCAAGTTGCAGCAGAAATACCTGCCTGATGGGAGATCCTTCCGGAATAACCTCCAGACCAACGGAATCCTGCTTGATGACGAATGGTGTTCATTCCTGGCTGATAACCACTTCGATGTGGGAATCAGCATAGATGGAACAAAATGGGTGCATGATACTTACCGGAGAGACCATGGTGGCAATGGTACCTACGATATTGTGGCAGAGTCGATACGCAGATTACAGTCTGACGGCATCCAGCCTGACCTTCTCTGCACGGTGACATCTATTTCAGCCAAAGAACCTCTCGGTGTTTACCGGGCACTGAGAGACTTCAATACCGGCTGGATACAGTTCATACCTATCGTACGGCGTACACCGGACGGAGTGGTGACACCGGAGTCCGTATCTGCTGAAGCATACGGGCGTTTCATGAGAGTCGTGTTCAATGAATGGATACATCATGATCTTGACCGATTGAACGTACAGTTATTCGCCGAAATGTCGCTGGTGTGGATGGGAGGAAATCCAAGCGTATGCTGGATGGCTCCTACCTGCGGGAGAGTTCTGATAATCGAACATGACGGCGGAATCTACTCATGCGATCACTTCGTGAACAGGGAACACTATATAGGCAATCTGGCATCCTCTCCTTTAAGCGAACTGGTAGATACAGAGGTGCAGCATCAATTTGGTGAAAACAAGAAAAAACTCCTTCCTCAACAATGCCGCTCCTGTTTATGGCTCGAAGTATGCAACGGAGGGTGTCCCAAGGACAGGTTCGCAATATCGGATGATGGTGAAACCGGTCTGAATTATCTCTGCGACGGACTCCATAGATTTTACAGTTACGCTGAAAAACCTCTGAAATACGTTATCCGTCAAAGGAAGGCGGGGAAAAGACCGGAGGTAATTATGGCCGAATTACGTGAGGAATCACGGAAAAGATGGAAAGGAATCCGTCGAAACGATCCGTGCCCCTGCGGAAGCGGACTCAAGGCAAAGAATTGCTGCTGGGACCTGCGGTCTTAGTAAATACGATCTTCGAAATTTACTTTTGACATAGTTCGGTATCTTTATCTATATTTGGGACAAACTGACGAGGTGGGTGTTATAAATGTACCTGAACTGTTCAATATTACCGGTCGGAAAGCCCTGGTAACCGGAGCCGGACGCGGAATCGATAGAGTTTACGCGCTGGCGCTGGCACAGACAGGCTGTGATATATCTATCCTGGAGATTGGTGCTGAAAACGCTGAGAATGTTGCCGGAGAAATTCGTGACCTGGGCGCGAAGGCTGAAGTATTCATCGTTAATGTGACCAATAAAGCGGAGTTAGAAAAAGCGTATGCAGTCACCGCAGAGAAGTTGGGTGGACTGGATATCTGCGTTCATAACGCTGGAGTAAACATCTATGAAGTCGCCGAAGATACGCCCGAGGAAAATTACGATTATGTAGTTGATACTAATATGAAGGGCGTGTTTCTCTGCTGCCAGGCGGCTTTTCCGATTATGAAGGCGCAAAAGAAAGGAAGCATTATCAATATCGCCTCGATGTCCGGGGATATCGTAAATTATCCCCAGAAACACGTTCACTATAATGCCGCCAAGGCAGGTGTGATCCTGATATCGAAGTGCCTGGCGGTAGAATGGGCGCCGTTCGGGATACGCGTCAACTCGCTGAGTCCGGGCTATACCCGTACGGAGATGACCGGTATCGCAGACCCCGATGTAATTTCCCAGTGGAAAGTGTTGACGCCGATGAGGCGCATGGCAGAACCGGAAGAACTCGCCGGCGCTGTTCTTTACCTGGCATCCGATGCTTCATCGTTCACTACCGGAAGCAATATCATTGTAGATGGCGGATTCACCGCGCGTTAAGTACCCTATATTTAATTTATTAAATCCACATTGAAACGCAGTATCCCGTCAGGTTATGCTGAGACAATATTCAGCAGGGAGAAGAAAACTGGCGGGATTTCTGTTTCTCGGTATTACTATTGGCTTCGCAGCGGCAGTGCAGCCGGGTCCGACCCAGATATTCATTATTTCCCGCACTCTGACCGGCGGCTGGCGGCACGCATTGCCCCTGGCCTGCACCTATCTTATCAGCGATATTCCTATTGTAACTGTCGTTCTGTTGATCCTGTCCAACGTCCCGGACCTGGCAAGAGATATCCTGCACCTTGCGGGAGGAGTATTCCTGCTGTATCTGGCCTGGGGCGCCTTCAGATCATTCAAAGAGTACAACCGGAACCAGTCTCTGCAGACGCAGTCGCGAGTACAGAGCCTGTTCAAGGCGGTAACCATCAATCTTTTGAATCCGAATCCGTACCTGACCTGGAGTCTGGTCATGGGGCCGATGCTTATCAATGCCTGGCAGGAAAATCCTGGTCACGGCATATCGCTCATAACCGGTTTTTACGGTACGCTGGTCTTGACTACGGCGGCAATAATCATTATTTTCGGTGTTATCAGGCGGCTGGGTCCCGTGTTGATACGGATACTTGTTGGCGTATCTGCAGTAGCCCTGGCTGGTTTCGGGATATACCAGATTGTCTTGGGCGTACAGAATCTGACAGGCGGGTAGGCGAGATGAAACAGGTGATATATTACTTTTCGGGCACGGGCAATACGCTTTTCGTTGCCAGGGATATTGCGGAAGAACTCGGGGCTTCCCTCATTCCAATTGCCTCTCTGGTTAATGATCCAGTTGTTGATGTGGATTCGGAAGTGACCGGCATTGTGTATCCGGTGTATTACGGCGAACTACCGGTTATCGTGAAGGAATTCGCTGAAAAGCTGGATAACCTTGAAGGGAAGTATATCTTCGCCGTCTGCACCTTCGGCGGTTCGGCGGGAGACTCACTGAGAAGCCTGAGAAAGATAGTCCGGTCATTATCAGCCACCTATGGCGTTCATATGCCCCAGAACGCGTTTTATAAGTTCTGGGAGAAGCATGAACCGCTTTACCGGAACTGGCGCAAGAAGAAGCTGAAAACCGTTATCAGTAATACCAAAGCCAGGAAAACGGGCAATTTCTTTAGCAATAAATTATTTGACATAATCTTTAAAGGCATACAGGCATATGTCAGGCCGAAGTATAAGCAGTCGTTTATTAAACTGTCCGGTGCGTCGCCGGAACTGAGTGTGGAAGAACTGATCCGCCTGAACGATACCAGTTTTTCCGTTACCGATGAGTGTACCGGCTGCGGAGTTTGCGCGAAGGTTTGCCCGGTCAATAATATCATCATGGTCGAGAGCAGACCGACCTGGCAGCACCGGTGCGAGAACTGCATCGCATGTTATAATTTCTGTCCAGAGAAAGCCATACGAAATGGCATTGCTTCGGAAGGCTATTATTACCGGCACCCGGATATCAAGGTTAAGGATATGATTTTACGGGATGATTAATTATCATATATTAACTCGAATAGTCCCTGCAGGCGGCGTATATATTATCGAAGAGTTTCTCTATCTTCCCAGCCGGCGTTGAGGCGAAGGCAATCCTGAACAGTCCCTTATCACCGTAGCATATGACCCCGGTGTCATACTTATCCAGTAATAGCTGCCAGACAGCGTCCGGATTTACATCTTTCAGCCTGATGCACATGAAGTAGCCGGAATTGAAGGGAAGCGCTTCGAAATAATCGCCGTATTCCGGGTGTGCTTCGAGAACTTCCTTCACCCTCAGGTAACGTTCCCTGATTATCTCCCTGTTCCTGTCTTTTTCCACCTGGTGGGTGCCGGATTGCAGTGAAGCCAGGAACATCGACTGTGCCGGATGCGACGCGTTGGAGATATTACCCCTGATCGCGCCGGAGGTTTTTCCCTCAAGGGCATGATATAGTTCTGGAGTCCCGTTTTTTATGCCGTAGGTGATGAATCCTATCCTGAATCCCCAGGCATACTCTTCCTTGGTGATACCGTCGGCCTTAATCGCCAGTAGATTTTCATGTGCCGAGGAGAGCCGGGCAAATAACGATTCTTCGTAAATGCCATCCTCGAAGATAAGTCCGAAGTAAGAGTCATCAAGGATTACTACCAGATTGTTGCCGGCTTCTGCCGATTCGGTTAACGCTGCTACTATATCATCGGCAGCCTGCGGAGTCGGCGTGTAGCCTGATGGATTGTTCGGGAAATTCAGAATGACTATCTTCTTGCCGGCAGGTTCTGAATTCACCGCTTTATGGAATGACGCGGTATCGAATACACCGTCCTTGAAAAAGTTGAAGCATCTCAGTTCTGCTTCATAAGCATTGGTGAACACAAGGTCATAGTTCTCCCAGTAGAGGTCGGAAACGATTATCTCATCGCCGGGATTAACGAACATGTAACCGATGATACTCAAAGCGTTGGTGACACCGCAGGCGGCAACCGGAAGGCTGACAGGGCTGTCTTCGAGCGAGGGATTTTTCTCTCTTATCAGTTCCTGCCACTTCGTTCGCAGCGTATTGACTCCCTGGCTGGGTGCGTATGGAAACGCGTCCTTACTCTCGATTTTCAGCAGGTTTGCCAGTCCGGGCAGGACCATCGGAGAGCCGTCGTCCTCATAGGCAGTGCCGATGGTGGCGTTTATCTCCTTGCCTTTAGCAGCGGCGCCCTGTGCCAGGATTCCCTTGCTGGGATAATAAATAGCACTGCCTTTTGTTGAAAGCAGTTCGTATACAACAGGGCTACTTTTTTTAATGATATTATTCGCTTCCACTGCCTGCGGATTGAGTTCAGCCATTGGTACACCCTCCCAAGAGTTATATATGGGATATTATACCGGTTTTTCTAGAATGCTGTCCTTACCTGTCCTTGTACTTGTGCTTTTTTAACTTTTTCCCAAGCTTTGATAATTTCTTCCACTTTAACTGCTCCTGCTGGCGTAATGTACCGTCCTCTCTGAGGGCGACATACCTGAGTTCTCTTCGGAGTTTCAGGTAGCTCTGGTATCTTGATACCTCCAGTGCGCCGTTCTCGATCGCTTCCCTGATGGCACAGCCCGGCTCGGTATCGTGAAGGCAGTCGCTGAACCGGCACTGCAGTGCCAGCGATTCGATATCATCGAAAGAATCCTGTAGATCAGTCTCGTTTCCCCACATCTGGATCTCTCTCATTCCCGGTGTGTCCATGACCATTCCGCCACCGGGCAGGAGGATCAGTTCCCGGTTGGTGGTAGTGTGCCGTCCCTTCCCGTCGACAGCGCGGGTTTCGTTCGTCACCTGTTTTTCACTGCCGAGCAGGGCATTTATAAGGGCTGACTTACCGACTCCCGAAGAACCAAGCAGCGCCGCGGTCTTTCCTGTTGTTATGTAGTTCCTGATGCCGGTTATTCCGATATATTCGGTGGCGCTGACAGCGTGGACTGGTACACCGACTGCAATCTCTTCCGTGTCCCGGATATAGCTGTCCGGATCAGAGCACAGGTCTACCTTGTTGAGGACGATTATCGGCGAGGCCCCGCTTTTCCAGGCGAGTGTCAGGTAGCGTTCCAGTCTCCTGAGATTGAAGTTCCTGCCGTCCAGGGCGCTGATAACAAATACAGTATCGATATTGGAGGCGATTACCTGCTCCTCGGTTTTCATTCCATCAGCCCGTCGGCGGTACTCGCTTTTCCGGGAGAACTTACTCTTCCGCGGCAGTATGGCATGAATAATGCACTGCTCTTCATCGGCACGGACTGCTGCTACCCAGTCGCCGACTGCCGGATAGCCGTATTCGGGATCGGCGTTGTATCTCATTCTACCTGCAAGCACAGCGGTACGTTCGCCATCCTCTCCCTGCACGCGGTAGGAACTTTTATACTCCGAGATTATCCTGCAGGGGACAGAGTTCGGGATATTCAGTACTATGAAATGATTATTAAAGAATGAGTCCCAGCCGTAGGAGGCGAGAGACTCCGATGTATTTTCTGTCATTGGTTACTCCCTCTGATTTGAATAAAAAGACCGCGGGGTTTTGCACCCGCGGCCAAAATATTCATCCGATACCTTACATCTCCGGATAGAGGGAGTAAGGATATGTTCTTACCGTCAGCCGGTAACAACTCCGACCGGAATTCTGCCGGGGCGCACTAACCCGTAATCATTCACACTTTTTCTGTTCATTACGCCCCTCCTTTCATTGTTCCGGTTCGTAAAATACCGGAAATACCTGCGGTATAGTAGCATGTATATAGGAGGTCGGTCAAGACTGTGTAAATTATATGGTATATTATAACCATTCCTATCCTATTTAGATGACTTTTTCACTAGATTCCAATCAATTTGAGGACAATTACATCTAACACTCTCCTGCACTCCCACTGACGATGTAACAACGTGTATTAATCCTTGGCATTTGGTACAGATAAATACCCCATAGAGGTCTTTAAATGCATCTATCACAGGTTCGAATTCTACTTTGGACAAATTTGCCCAATTGTTATAATGGATAGTGGGATTCACTGACCACCTTTCAGCATTTGTACGGGCATATATTGTCTTTGCGATTTCATTATATTCTTCGAGCTTTATCGCTTCTTCTTCATCTCCCCATGAACTGGCAGCCTCTTTTGCTTTTCTAATTAATCGACCGTATCTACTTATTGCCCCATCCAAAAGGTTTCCTAAATCATATGAACCATTGATATTAAATACAACAGGTGCTTTTAAATAATCACAAACTATGGCAAAAAATTGCTCTGCATTACTTCTTAATTTACCTGATGCAGATGCGACATCATCTTTTTCCAGATCTTGACTAATTCGGTTCCATATATCAGCTTCAAAATCAACTTGTGGTCCAGTATTTACATGCCAGTTATAAAATTGTACCATTCCTTTTGAGTTCACAATATTTGTACTTCTTAAATGATTTGCCCATGATCTATCATGTGTGGTTATTAAGAATTGATTATTAGGAAAACAGGTAGATAAAAGCTGACAAATTTGTTTTCTGTGTTCCATATCTATTGACATAACAACATCATCAAGTATGATTAGATCAATATATCCTTGGGTCAATTTTTCTGTCAAAGCAAGGTATAAACATATACCCATGCTATCTTGGTGACCTTCGCTATGCAGTGCATGGGGTGGATGCTCTCCATAACTATAAAAAGAAACATTAAAGTCTAGACCGGCATCGTCTGGTGTTATCTTAGCAGTAAAATTTCCTTCGTCTGATTGATTAATAAACCGATAAAATTCCACAAAACGATCTCTTACACTATCATATAATGATTGAAGTACATTATCTCGGGAATATAAAAAATTCTGTAATAAAATACTTGCTCGTTTATATATTAATACAGCTTGATTATCCGCTTTTAAAGCTTTTTCATATGACTCTAGTTTACTGGATAGTGTTGTTAATGTATCCCAAGCATTTAATTCAGGGGTCGTTTTTGAATATTGAGAATAGTCTTTCTTAATACTTGTTGATAAGAAAGAATCAACGACTAGGGGAAAAAGGTTTTCTTTCATTTTTTCATTTGGATGCTTTTCTTGAGTGTAATTTTCTATCGGACTTGAAAGAGACTCAACCAACTTATCTATATATTTTGCCCACAATAATAAACTTGTCCTTTCTTTTTCAAGTCCAATTATCTCCATTGATATTGTTATATTTTTTATTCTAGCGAGCACGTTGGTTAGGATATCAACTAGATATTTTGATTTTTCATCAATATCCTTTTTATAATCTGATGCAGTTTGTGCTAAATTTACTTTTTCCTCCAAATTATGCATTAATTCACCGGGTGGCCACTGCGTGTCGCAAAGTGGACATGCACCTGAATCATCAATCAATTGGATGCCCAATTCAAACAATCTTAAGCGTTTAAGGGACTCTGATAAGTTCGGATTTGAATTAATGAGATTTATGGTATCTCTTAATTGTTTATCATTATCTAGATATTCCTTTCTATTCTTTTCGGTAAAAAAAGTTTTTAGGTGATCTAGATCCTGTTGAAATTGTACAATATTTATCGTCTTGTTACTTGATGACATTATCGGTGCGGAAATTTTCGTTTTGATATTTTTCGAATCAACATTACCAAGACTTTTTGCAGATAAAAAAGTACGCTTTTCATTTATAAATTTCAATAATGCATCAGGATCAAATGATTTTACGTTGATAATAGCATTCACTTCTCCTTCTGCAATTCTTAGTGCTTTAGTTGTCGCTTCGTTTTCTCTTCTACAAGTGCTGTCAACACTTGTTAGACTTTTTCTGATATCTTCTATATCTTTTAAATCAAGGATTGTTTGAATTTCTTGAGCTCTATTGTTAGGTTCGGCCGTTATATATTTGAGGATTTCTCTACGTGTTAATACATGTTGACCTCTATATGCAATCGATAGAATTGGTCCGAGATATTGTTTTGCTTCTTCGTCGGCATACTCGATAACACCAGGATGTTCTATACATCGTTTGATCTCAATCGGTTTGGGATAATTTGGTATACTTACGACTGCTCTAACAATTGCATCCTTTGGCTCGTGATCGATATGTGTCCCATGCTTATCAAGTTTAATGTCGCCTGTTCCTTCGCCGGTGAGTCTTGATATTCTACCCGTTAATAAAAAATCTAAAGCATCGACAACCGCACTTTTACCTGAACCGTTTTGTCCCCATACAACGAAGTTATTTCCTTCAGGATTTAACGTAACATTGCAGATTCCACGTATGTTATTTATTTCGAGTTCTATTAATCTCATTATTGTTCCTCTTCAATTGTTTTTATAATCTCTAGTATTTTTTTTGATGAGGTTAATTTCTTAGGAGTAGCGATTTTCTTTATTTCATCTTTGATATGCTGTGTATATTCCTCATAGTTATCTAGCTTAAGGATTGTCTCTTGGATAATTTGATCGATTATTGTCTTGTCAATATCTTGGGTATTGGACATATTTAAACCTCCTATTCCATGATCAGACGATTGAAAAGTTCATTTATGTTTTTTTGTATTACAGAATATAAACCTAAATTACTAAAAAATCAATGGTGAAATAAAAAATGCTTTAATGCTATAGGTGATTAATAGTTGAAGTGGAAAATTAAAAGAGGAAGCGTTCGCTTCCTCTTTAATGCATACCATTTTATGTCCTAGAGACTACTACAACGCTAAACTGCTTTCCCAGAGGCCATGTATGTTGCAGTAGGACATGGCGTACAGGGTCTTGAAGCCGGCTAGAGGGATGCTGTAGGTTGCGGTGGGATTGGTATAGGTCGGGGCAAAGGTCATCCTGCCCAGGTCTATTACTCCCCCGTCTTCCTTGACACCGTAGAGTGCTACCCAGTCGATATGGTGTTCTATCGTGTTGGGGTGCGGTGTTTCCTTGCCTACCGTAACCGTGACGGTATCCTTGCCGGTCTCAATAACCGGAACATGTTTCTCCTTGCCTTCAGCGGCGGCGTCTTTCAAAATATCTCCTATTTTCATCTTCATCCTCCTGATATTTACAGATACTAGTAATTTTCAACCATGACTTCGTAATAACTCTGAGGGAACGCGCAGGCGGGGCATGTCTCCGGTGCTTCCGGGCCTTCGTGAATGTACCCGCAGTTGCGGCACTTCCACCTGACAACTTTATCCTTCTTGAATACCTTGCCTTCCTTGATGTTCTTCAGCAAGGCCAGGTAGCGTTTTTCATGCTCTTCTTCTACTTCGGCAACTTCCTTGAAGAAATCGGCAATTTCATCGAATCCTTCCTCTCGGGCTGCCTTCTCGAATCCGGCATACATATCCGTCCACTCGTAATTTTCACCATCGGCAGCAGCCTGCAGGTTCTCGGCGGTATCCCCAATCCCTTTCAGAAACTCGAATTCTCGCTTGGCATGTTCTCTCTCATTTTCAGCCGTCTCCAGGAATATCGCGGAAATCTGCTCGTAGCCGGCTTCTTTAGCTACCTGGGAGAAGTATGTATACTTATTCCTTGCCTGCGATTCACCGGCAAAGGCAGTCCACAGGTTTTGCTCCGTCTTGCTTCCCTTAAGCTCCATCCAACATCCTCCTTAAAATTAAGTATACTTATTAGCTTTATGCTTTTCGGCTATTTTTGCCGCCAGCCCGTCCAGAGCTTCGAAATCTGCTTCCTTCGGGAATCCCTTGCAGAGTACCGGATCTATTATTTCCACCTTGAGGTTCGGTATCATTCCGGCAAGCACGTCCACCGTTTTTCCACCCCATCCGTAAGAACCGATGATAGAGACGAACTTGATATTCGGTCTCAGGGCGTTTGCCAGGAACGCGGCGTAGGCAACCAGCGGATGCGGTCCGGCATGAATTGTCGGCACTCCCAGGACAACGGTAGCGGCGTCTACCAGCGACATGGCCAGCTTGCCGATATCCGTGACAGTAAGATCGAACTGCTTTACAGTTACCCCTTTTTCAGCCAGGGCGGTTACCAGGTATTCGACCATTCTGGCGGTGCTGCCGTGCATCGAAACATATGGTAGTACCACGGTGTTCTTCGGTTCGTCGAACACCCAGCTTCGATACGCGTCCATGATAAATGAAGGTTTGTTATGCATCGGCCCGTGACTGGGTGCGATGATTTCTATGTCATATTCTTTTACTTTTTCAAGGTTCTTTTGAATGGTCGGTCGAAAAGGCATCATTATTTCAGCGTAATACCTCTTGGCAGCTTCATATACCTGCCCTTCGTCGGTAATAAACATGTCTGTGGTGGCAAGATGAGAGCCGAAGAAGTCGCAGGAAAACAGTATTTTATCTTCCTTAAGGTACGTAACCATCGTTTCCGGCCAGTGAACCCAGGGAGTATGTAAGAACTCCAAGATCCTGTCTCCCAGTGAGACAGTCTCTTTATCCTCTACCGTAATTATGCTGTCGCCGGGGACCATCAGATGGTCGACAAGCATATCTCTGCACTTCGGAGAGCAGATAACCTTCGCCCCGGGGTATTTAGCCAGCACCTTAGGTATGGAACCCGAATGGTCCTGTTCGGCGTGGTGGGCGACTATATAGTCAAGGTTCTTGACTCCAAGCTCATCGAGGTTATCCAGCAGAATATGATGCATCGGAGGGTCTACGCTATCGATAAGCGCCGTCTTTTCACTCCCCTTTACCAGATAGGCATTATAGCTTGTCCCGTCCGGCAGCGGGATCAGGCAGTCGAAAAGCCTTCTGTCCCAGTCGATCGCTCCTACGCAGTATATTCCCTTCTTCAGCTCTCTGGATCTCATATTAGTCTACCTCTCTGAAATCTGCCTTGGAGGCTCCACAGATAGGGCATACCCAGTCGTCCGGCAGGTCTGCAAAAGCTGTACCCGGTGCTATACCGCTATCCGGGTCGCCTTCTTCCGGGTCATAGATATAACCGCATACTGAACACTCATATTTTTTCATACCTGATTTCTCCTCCTTATTTTTCTACATAGCTTGGAGCCGATTTCGGCGTTGTCCCTCTTTTAACCTGGTGATAATACTCATAGGTCATACAGGCATCTTCGGTAAGAACATCAGCGTCTACCAACTCGCCGATAAACATGGTATGTGTTCCCACATCCAAATCTTTAGTTACCCTGACTTCTATATATCCCGTCGTATAGTCGGTAACAACCGGGGCGCCGGTAGTGCCGATCCTGTAATTAATACCTTCGAACTTGTCAATATCTCTACCTGATTTGAAACCGAAATTACCGATAAATGGCAGCGGTGCATCCTGGCAGAGAATCGAAGCGGTGAATACTCCGCTTTCCTTAATATATTCATGGGTAAGGTTGCCTTTGTTAATACTGACGGCGATTGTTGGTGGTTCGGACGCCACCTGGATTACTGTGTTGGCTATCTGCCCGTTTATCTTGTCTCCGTTTACGGAACACACTACATAGACACCGTAACTTATTTTATATAATGCTTTTGTATTCATTGAACGACTCCTGTTTTACCCGCCGTCAAGCGACGGATGTTCTTTTTCAACGAACCAGGCTGCCGGATCTTTAAGGTATTCGAAGTAATCGAGAAGTACCAGGAAGTGCTGCCTTTCTTCGTCGGCTATCTTTTCATAGAATTGTTTTTCCGCAATATGTACCGAGTTTTCTCTTTGCCTGTTATAAAAATCACGTGAGGCGCTCTCCATATCCATGGCTTTCTGGACAGTATCGATTTCCGTTTGTAGAGTTTCTTTTTCGGTGCTGATTTCAGTCATCATTTCAGAGAAGATAGTCCTGAGTTGATTCCCACCGGATGTATCGAATTCTGTTTTCGGCCATCCCGTCTTTTTTTCGATAATTGCATATATTTCCTCGAATTTACGACGGTGATAATCTTCTTCTTTAGATAACGTCTCAAGCAGTTTTCTACCCATATCATTCTTACTTTCAGCGCTTGCCTTTAGGTAAAACTCCTTACCGTCTATTTCCATCTGAATGGCTGTTTTCAGGGCTTCAAGGGTTTTTTCTTGCTCTTGTGTCATGTTACTCTCCTTTTACCGAATCGGTAGGAAAATGTAAGTGTATCGCATAATAGCCCCGAGTATTCGGTTTGTCAATAGGAGAAGAGGTTTTCAAGCTGTTTCCAGGATTTTACCTTTAATTCCTATGGTGACTTCTTTTATCGGTATCTCTTTACCGCTTTGCAGTATTGCCTGTTTTACCATATGCACCAGGCCGGAACAACAGGGAACTTCCATATGAACCACCTTCAGACTCCTGACTGACGACTGTTTCAGTACTTCGGTCAACTTGGCAAGGTGTGCCTGGAAATCATCCAGTTTGGGGCAGGCTACGACCAGTGCGTGATCTTTCAGAAAATCCTGGTGAAAATCGGAATACGCGAATGGAACGCAGTCGGCCGCGATAACCAGATCGGCATTCTGCAGGAAGGGTGCCATCGGCGGTACCAGTGTAAGCTGCACAGGCCAGTGTCCAAGCAGGGAATGGCGCGAGATCATTTCATCAGCAGAATCTCCGGTTTCTACGAACTGAGCCACGTTTGCAGATGTACACCCGCAGGCTAACTCTTCTTCCATACTTTCAAGATGCTTTTTCGTAGCTTCTTCATCGTATTCTTCCGCAGTGCGTTCCTCTACGGTGATAGCTCCCTGTGGACATTCACCCAGGCAGGCTCCAAGTCCGTCACAATATACCTCGCTGACAAGTCTTGCCTTGCCGTCGATTATCTGTAATGCGCCTTCTGCGCACGACGGTACGCAAAGACCGCAGCCATTACACTTTTCTTCATCAATCCTGACAATACTTCTTTTGACTTTTACGGGCACTATTCCTCTCCTCTCAACTGCTTCCATCTTTCTTCACCAAGGCATTGCCGGGCTGAGACGCACCAGTCAATACATGAGGGGACCTGTTCTTTCTGTACCTTCTCACCGCATTTCTGGCATCTGGCACTCATTTCATCAGAGAAAATCTCAACCTCAGCTCCACATGCCGGGCACTTGTGAACCGATACCCGCAGATTTCTCATATCCTGTCCGGGACATTTGAATGTCATTTCCAGCACCTCCCTAAGGCAGGTTTACTATAGCAAATATTACTATCCACTGCCCGATAATGATGTGATAAAGGTCATATATTGTGGATTAATCAACACGTGATTGTGAGATATATTAAGAAAACGGTTCTCTTTATAGTGATTTCAGGATGAAATCCTCGTTCTTTTCGCCAGCACTCTGTTTTCTTGACAATAAGAGCCCCGCTTCATTAGACTGAAAGTAGCAGAGTGATCACAGGAAGCGGACACCGCCTGTTGTTATAATCAATCCTCCGTACAGAGAAATTCATTTCACGCGCATCCGTATTCAACTGTGCATTTTTATAAATAATGGCTATAATAGAGAGAAATTTTAATATAAACTGAACCTGGAAAGAAAATATGAGTAAAAAACTGATTCCTCCCGGACTGACCTACCTTGCCAACAACGTCGCCCTTAGTGATAACATCATCGGAGCAGCTAAAAAGGATGGAGCTAAATGGGCAAAGGACGTGAAATTTTCCTCTAATACGGAAACGGTATTCTTTGCCGGCTGCGGCTACCAGTATTCGAGCGAACTGGATACTCTCATGTCCCTGATCCGAACGATTGATAAAAGCCCGATTAATACGGAAATGACGATGAATCTCGCCATATTCCAGAGGAAACTTGGACTCGATCTGGGTGGTGTCTATCGCAAGGTAATGACAAGGGGCGGTGAAGCTGACGCCCAGCCGTTAGTCAGCGCGGTCAAGGTTCTTAACAGGATAGGAATCGATCCTGGTTATCTTGGTGAAGAAGAGCCCTGCTGCGGCGGACTTTTATACTATATCGGGATGCAGAAAGAGTTTAATCGACATGCGAAAGACGTTCACAGCCGGTTAAAGGCAAAGGGCGTCAAAGAGATTATAAGTCTTGTTCCTTCCTGCACCTTCACCCTGAAGAGCCTTGTGCCGAAAGGCGCCGGAATTGATGATATCAAAGTCAGGCATTTCTGTGAGGTAGTCGATGAAAACCTTGCTTCGCTTAAAATGAAACTGCCGGAGAAGGTGAAAGTGACCTATCATGATCCCTGCCAGCTTTCTCGCAGCCTGGGATTGATCGATGAACCACGCAGAATACTGAACGCGATAGAAAACGTGGAACTGGTAGAACCGGCCTGGACGAAAGGTAAATTTTCTACCTGCTGCGGCGGTGGGGGAGGTTTTGAGGCAGTGTTCCCGGAATTAAGTCATACCCTTGCAGTCAACCGAGCGAAAGAATTAATAGAAACTGAACCTGATATAATAGTAACTCACTGCCCGGGATGTATTATGCAGATAGAAGGCGGACTTAAGGAACTTGGTATCAAGAATGTCCAGGTACTCGACCTTGCACAGGTCGCAGGAATGGCTTTGGAGGTGTAAGTAAGTGTCGGTATTTTCTGAATATAAGAAGAATATGATGGATGCGGCTCATAACGACCGGATACGGCTCGCTCTGTCAAGGGGAATCGCCAGTTACCGGTCGAACGTGAACACTGCCCTTGAAAAATTTCCCCACTCGATACAACTGGCTGAAGAAGTCAAGCAGATAAAGGAACAGTCGATTATCGATATGGAAAAGCTTGCACAACAGGCTTGCGAAGTGATCGAGTCGAATAAGGGGAAGGCCTATATTGCCAGGACCGCTGATGACGCCCTTGAATTGATCGGTAAACTTACCGGTACCGGCAAGCTGATCGTCAAGGCGAAAAGCATGACCAGCGAGGAGATTCATGTCCGTGAATACCTCGAAGAAAAGGGTAACGAAGTATACGAGACCGACCTCGGTGAATTCATTATCCAGAAACTGAACTCGAATCCAATGCATATACTCTCGCCGGCCATCCATGTTCCGAAAGAGGACGTCGCCGAACTGTTCTCAAACATTACGGGAGAAAAACTTCCACCGGATGACATCGGTAAAATGGTAGAAACAGCCCGGAAACTGCTTAGAGAGAAGTATTTCGAGGCCGATATCGGAATGAGTGGCGCTAACGTCGTGTCCGCAGATACAGGCACACTGTTCCTGATCGAGAATGAAGGTAATATTAACCTGGCGACCGGGGCACCCCCGGTTCATATAGCCCTTGTAGGAATGGAAAAACTGGTTCCGACACTGAGTGATGCTTTCAAAGTTGCCGAGGTTACCTGGAGGTACGCTAACTACACGATTCCCTCGTATGTCAGCTTGATATCAGGACCGAGTAAAACAGGTGATATCGAGAAGGTCATTACTTACGGCGCTCATGGACCGAAGGAATTCCACGTGATTTTCCTTGACGACGGCAGAACAGAACTGGCAAAGAATCCGGTGTTACGCCAGGCATTATATTGCTTGAGATGCGGCGGCTGCCTTTACGAATGTCCGGTTTTTGCCGTTACGGCAGGAAAATTCGGAGACAAATATTTTACAGGCGTCGGAGCCGTCTGGGCGGCTATTATCAGCGAAAGCATCGAGAAAGCTGCTTCCATTGCTTACAGCTGCCTGATGTGTGGCAGGTGCAAGGAAAGGTGCCCGATGGATATCGATGTACCGAGTATGATGATAGAGCTTAAGAAGTACCTGGTCGAGGGTGAGGGCGATACGGCGGCGGAGTAGAATGGCTTCGCATGAGAGACATAGACTGTCATGTAGTTACTGAGACGGTCTCTTCGCTATTTAAAGAGGCCTGTTTCAATCTGCCCCCGGACGTACTGTCTGCTCTTGAACACGCCAGAGAAAATGAAATATCACCGGCTGCCCGTGGCGTTCTTGAGACGATTATCGAGAACGCCACGATTGCTTCCACGGATGGAATTCCTCTTTGCCAGGATACTGGAGTCGCTGTCGTGTTCCTGGAGATCGGTCAGGATATTCATATCACCGGCGGCAATCTGTATTCCGCTGTTCAGAATGGGGTGCGGCGTGCCTATGACGAAGGATATCTCCGAAAATCTCTGGTAGGGAGTCCTTTTTCTTCGAGAATCAACACAAGAGATAATACACCTGCAATAATACACACTGATATTGTACCGGGCGATAAACTGGCGATTACTGCTATGCCGAAGGGTGGTGGCGCTGAAAATATGTCCCACTTGGCTATGCTCCTACCGGCTGACGGGAGAAGTGGCGTCATCGATTTTGTGGTACGTACCGTAGATGAGTCGGGAGGTAATCCCTGTCCTCCTCTTATCGTCGGTGTGGGCATAGGGGGTACCGCCGAATACTCGTTACTACTGGCGAAAAAGGCACTGCTTCGGACGATCAGTGATTCCAATCCTGATATGGAGAATGCTGAACTCGAAAAAGAGATCCTCGAGAAAGTGAACAATCTGGGGATAGGACCGATGGGATTCGGCGGTCTGACCACCGCTCTGGCGGTCCATGTCGAGACTCATCCGGCCCATATAGCCAGCCTGCCGGTAGCGGTGAACCTCCAGTGCCACAGCGCCCGTCAGAAAAAGGCGGTGCTGTAATGATGAAAAAGATTAATCTTCCGCTTACTGATGATGTCATCGAAGAACTCAGATGCGGTGACAGCGTATTACTGACAGGTGTGATGTACGTCGCGCGCGACGCTGCGCACCGGCGGATGGTGGAGTCCATAGACAAAGGAGAACCTCTTCCATTTGATATACGTGGCCAGATTATCTACTACATGGGACCGTCTCCGGCTCCTCCCGGTAAAGTGATAGGTTCCGCGGGACCGACTACCAGCGGACGGATGGATAGATACACCCCTAAGCTGATCGAGTGGGGACTAAAGGGTATGATAGGTAAAGGAATGCGTTCACAATCCGTAAAGGAGGCGATTTTGAAGTTCAAGGCGGTGTATTTCGGTGCGGTAGGTGGCGCGGGAGCTGTAATCTCGCGCAGTATCAAAAAATCGGAAGTAGTCGCCTATGATGATCTCGGTGCCGAAGCGGTGAGGAAGATAGAAGTGGAAGATTTTCCTGCGGTAGTAGTGAATGATATATACGGTGCCGACCTTTACGAGGATGGAAAAGCAGCCTACAGAAAGGCAGTAAAATGAGGAAAGGCATTTCGACAAATCATTATGATTATATCATTGCAGGCAGCGGGATAGCCGGTCTGTATACCGCCCTCATGGCAAGGACTCATGGCACAGTGCTGGTGATAACCAAGGGAAGCATAGAAGACTGTAATACGAGGCATGCCCAGGGTGGTATAGCCGCGGCTATCGGTAGAGACGATTCCCCTGAACTTCATTTTAAAGATACGATTTCCGCCGGTGATGGTCTCTGCGATGAGGAAGCGGTGCGGATTATGGTTAATGAAGCGCCGGAGCGTATTTCCGAGTTAGTTAACATAGGAGTGCCTTTCGATACTCTTGACGGCGAAATTACTCTCACGAGGGAAGCAGCTCACAGTGTTTCAAGGATACTCCATGCGGGTGGAGATGCTACCGGAGAATATATCGAGGTTACCTTGAGCAACCAGATACGTATTTCCGGTATCCAGGTATTGGAAGACTCCCTGGCTACAGAGATCCTGGTCGATAAGGGCAAGGTTCAGGGGATTAAAGTTCTGGACTGCCGCACCGGTTCGATAGAGGAGTTCAGTTGTCGTTTCCTGATTCTCTCAACCGGCGGCGCCGGGCAGTTATATAAATTGAATACTAACTCGGATGTAGCAACCGGTGACGGACTGTCACTGGCTTATAATGCCGGAGCCGAGATAATCGATATGGAGTTCTACCAGTTCCATCCCACCGCACTCTCTCTTCCGGGGGTTACGCCTTTTCTCATTTCTGAAGCGGTCAGGGGTGAAGGTGGAATTCTTCTCAATGCTGACGGACGTCCGTTTATGGTTGATTATCACGAGAAAGGGGACCTTGCTCCGAGGGATGTCGTCGCACGCAGTATCTTGTACGAGATGGAAAAAACCGGAATTAATAAAGTGTATATCGATGTCACCCATCTGCCGGCTTTTACCGTTACTACCCGGTTCCCGCATATTTACAGGTTCTGTCTTGAACACGGCCTCAACATCACCCAGCAATTGATACCGGTAGCACCCGCCGCCCATTACATGATAGGCGGTGTCCGGACGAATAGCTGGGGTGAAACAAATATCACCGGTCTCTTTGCCTGTGGTGAGACAGCCTGCACTTCGATTCACGGAGCGAATCGATTAGCCTCTAATTCACTTCTTGAAGCGGTTGTTTTCAGCAAGAGAATCATTATGAGAACGATTGAAAGTAAAAACAGCCGGGAAACAGTTCCCATAAGTAATTCATCGGAAAAGCATTCTCTATCGGAGAGACAGAGCAGACTATCTTCAGTAAGTCCGAGTCTTTCGGCATTGCAGAGTCTTCTCTGGGAAGAAGTCGGTATCTTACGAAATAAAGAAGGTCTGACTCAGGCTGCGGACACTCTCGCTGCATGGCAGAACCTGATTTCTCTACCGGCAGACCGCCCTTCTTACGAACTACATAATCTGATACTTGCAGGGCGTCTTGTTACGGAAGCGGCTCTTATGAGAAATGAGAGTCGCGGGGCTCATTTCAGATCTGATTACCCGAAGCGTTCACCTCGCTGGAAACACCACATTGTTTTTCGAAAAGATTAAGCTTTGCCAGGTTTCTGAACATTTTTATTCTCTCGTGATCGTCCGTATCCTAGTTTTTTAGCTTTATCCGTCCATCCTCGTTCTGTCTTGAAGGGTACGCCTTTTTCCCCGGCGCCATATGCCCATTCACAGTGGAATTCTCTGCAGACCTTGGGTTTCGTATCATGGATAGTGCAGATAAATTTGTTTTCGGAGATTTCCTTGATAAAGGGGCAATACGCTGATTCTTCACTTCCGCGAATGTCTATCCAGAGGTCTCCATAGCCTTTGAGGGGTGGAACCGATGCGTATTTAAGAATATCCTCTCTCCCCTGGTCGACCCATCTCTGATAATCGGAACGTTTCGTGATAAGTACAACGGGTGCGGTGCAGCATTTTCCGCATTGGGCGCACCTCGGTCTTTTCCTCAGTTGCTCTTTCATTAATATTAATTATACCAGACCGGGGTAGATACTATATTGTCTGGGATGATAGTTATATTCTTGTGTATTGTTTATTTGAATAGTTGTTCGAGCTGGCGGCTATCATTCCAGGTGGGTTTCGAGTGTTAATTCCTGAAAATCCGTTACAAGATAGGATCTAAGCTGATACGTGTTATTAGTAAGTTTGTAGACGAGGAATGCGTCCAATATGAAATGTTTTTCCAGTTCGAAATCCTTTAGAAGGAATGTCACGTCATATTCGATCGCATCCGCCCTGGTAAGTTTGTTGTTGATTGAAACATTATCAAATTCGGATAAGGCAGTAAAGTACCAGACTTCGTCACCGCCCTTCCACCTCAAATTAGACCCTACCAGATCGGCCTGAATCTGTTCTGCGTCAGGTTCTTCTGCCTGTATCTGAATTTCATTTACTTCTATTTCCCGTTCCGATGCACATCCTGTAACCGTGAATGCAGAAATCACCATAACGAATACGAGTATCTTTTTTAACATCAAGCTCCTCTGTACTTAATTACAAATTACAAGCCTATTATGATGCGTTGATGAGTAAATATCAAGGTTTTTATTTAAGACTTACGGTATGGAAAAAATAACCTGATGGGAATTTTCATGCATTATAAACCTGTGTACTATCCTTTTGAGGGTTCTTACGTTAATATACTTAGTACATCGTAAAAACAGTTCAGGGAGGTATAAAATGAAATTCAGGCTATTAGCATCCGTACTGATGGTGTTTGCCGTCGTTTCAACGATAGTAGTCCCCGGTTGCTCCTGCCGTGTCGAAGCGGCGGAAAGTTATATGGCGGTAATACCCGGCATATTGCAGAGTGACAGCACCGAAACACTATCGGTAAGTCTTTTCAGTGAAGGTAAACCTGTAAAAGATAATATCGAGATTACCTTATTGGATAATGGTCAAGAGATAAAAAGGGTAACTAAGACTGTTACCGGTAAGGGTTTAATTGAAATGGAAATCCCTGATGTTGAAGAGGGAAAATACGAAATCCGCGTCAAAGGAAGCGGCTTCGATGAAAAAGCGGAAGTGAAGATCGAGAATAATTTCCTGGTTTTCCTGGAAACGGATAAACCTATCTATAAACCGGGCCAGACAATCCATATCAGAGCAATTACCCTGAATGCCGAACTCAAACCCGTACAGGAGACAATGATAATTGAAGTCCTTGATGCAAAAGGGATTAAGATATACCGCAGAGAATTGTCAACGGTCGACTATGGCCTGGTAACTCTGGATCTCCCTATCTCCAGTGAACCTAACCTCGGTGTCTGGAAACTGACCGCTGTAACGGAAAAAGCGAAGACCCAACTTGATATACGCGTAGAAGAATACGTGTTACCGAAATACGAAATCAATACCGAATTGCCCAAACAATGGTTCCTTGTAGACGAAGAAATCACCGGTGTAATTGGCGCTGAATACAGCTTTGGTAAACCTGTTAAAGGCGAACTTGAGATTTCGGCGTCACGATATGTAGGTGTATGGGAAGAATTCGCAACATTCACCAAGTCTATCGATGGCGAAACCGAATTCGTAATCGACCCGGCAGGCTATGTTGCGGGTGTCCCTGAAGCGGGTGGTATGGGAAACGTAATGCTCGATATTACCGTTACCGAACAATCTACCGGTTATGTAGAAAAAACCAGTGAACTGCTGACGGTAACATCAACCCCCGTGAATATCCAGATAATTCCTGAAAGCAGAGTTTTCAAGCCCGGCCTGCCTTTAAGCATGCTGATAGTCAGTGAAACACCGGATAATGAACCTGTCGATACGGATATTCGCATCGAGGTGTCTTACCTTGATGATGAATATTCTCAGATAACTACCGATACGAAAGAGGTTAAGACAGAAAAAGGCAAAGTAATCATTGAATTTACTCCTCCGGAGAAATCCGTTGCATTGACCGTCGACTGCTTCGAATTGACCTCGCGGAGAAACGCGACCGCACATCTGGAAATGGAAGCGTCCTACTCACCTTCCGGCAATTTTATACATGTCGAACAGACCAGCGATGGGATTCCGGACGTAGGAGAAGATATCACGTTCAAAGTCTATTCTACGAAACAGGCAGTCAATTTCTACTATGAAGTTGTTTCTCGTGGCAGGGTTGTCTTTTCCGATTACACGAATGATGATGATATCAAAATCAAGACGACTCCGATGATGTCTCCTTCATCCAGGCTGCTTGTCTACCAGATACTACCGAACAGCGAAGTAGCTGCTGATTATATACCGTTCGTTGTAGTGGCTGAATATCCGCATAACGTGAAAGCCGAATTCAGCACCGATGAGGCAGCTCCGGGAGACAAGGTTGATATAGATATCGATACCGAAGGTGTTTCCCTGGTAGGGATCGCCGCGGTAGATAAATCGGTATTCATCCTGGCTGAAAACCGCCTGAACCTGCAGCAGGTATTCGATGAACTCGAACGACTCTATATGATGCCGCAGGTCGAACTTCATGAAGTATCCATTTATCCCACTATAGAAACGCGTGGAGCGAAGGATGTCTTCGACGAAGCGGGTGTCATCGTCTTGAGTAACAAGGATATCCCGGAGGGAGAAAAATATGAGTTCGCAAGGATGCAGGGCGGTAAAGGCGGAGTTTTCCTGGCGATGGACGATGCAATGGAAGAAGAAGCGGGAATGGTCCCGCCACCTGCGGAGCCGATTGTTGTCCAACCGACAAAATCTGGAGCTAATGGTGGACTGGCGGAAGTCGAGAGAGTACGCCAGTTCTTCCCGGAAACGTGGCTATGGGAAGTAGTACCAACTAATTCGAGTGGTAAAGCTTCACTCGAGGTTGAAGTTCCCGATACTATTACCACCTGGATGCTGCGTGCTGTTGCTTTGTCCAATGAAAAAGGTATGGGCGTTGCTGAAGACCAGCTTGTTGCCTTCCAGCCTTTCTTCGTCAAGGTAGACCTGCCGTATTCATCAATACGGGGAGAAGAATTTCCCGTAAGCGTGGCTGTTTACAACTACCTGGATACTCAGCAGGAAGTCTTCGTCGAAATAGAAGAATCCGACTGGTTTGAACTGCTTGACACAACGGAAAAAACGGTGGTAGTTGAAGCCGGAGAAGTCGGGGGCGTGGACTTCATGATAATAACGAAGAGTCTTGGCGTTAATAAAGTAAAGGTTACCGCCAGGAGTAAAGAATCTGCGGATGCTGTTATAAAAACGGTAATCGTCGAACCGGAAGGTGTGTCAAGAGAGAACGTAGAGAACCTGATTCTTTCGGCTGACTTTTCACATGAAATCGATACCTCCGTTCCTTTTAACGTAGTGCAGGATTCCGGCAGAGCATACATCACTTTTACATCGAGTTATCTCACCCAGACAATCGATGGCCTGGAAGGTCTAATTCAGATGCCGTTCGGCTGTGGTGAACAGAATATGATTGTATTTGCCCCTGATGTTTACATAACAAAATACCTCCAGGAAAGCGGTCAACTGAAACCGGAGATTATGGCTAAGGCTGAAAAACTGATGATAACCGGTTACCAGCGACAGATGACGTATCGTCACAGCGACGGCAGTTTCTCTGCCTTTGGGGAGAGTGATGAGGAAGGCAGTCTGTGGCTGACCGCTTTCGTCCTTAAGAGTTTTGCCGAAGCGACGGAGTTGATGTATATCGACGAAGATGTACTTGATGAAGCTGCCGACTGGATATCATCTCATCAGAACAGTGATGGTTCCTTTGACCAGGTTGGTTTCATACACCACCAGGAGATGCTTGGCGGAATGCAGGGGAGAAATGCATTGACCGCTTATGTCGCGGTGGCATTGATCGAAGCCGGAGAAAAATCCGTCGCTGACAGGACAATCTCCTATCTCGAAGATGAATTGAACGAGATGGATGATGTGTACACGTTAGCTATTACCGCTTACGCCCTTGAACTGGCTGAAAGCGCCAGGGCTGGAGATGCCTACGCGATGCTAATGGAAAAGGCTATCGAAGATGAGCATGGCATCCACTGGAGCACCAGCGGAGATGATCCGAAACCTCTTGAAGGTGAAGAATTCGAACGATCTTACATGATACAGAGCACCGCGGAAATCGAGACCACCGGATATGCGATGATGGCACTTACCATGCATGGTGACGCCTTCAACGCATCCAGGGCAGCCAGGTGGCTGGTCTCGCAGAGAAACGCCTACGGTGGTTTCGGTTCGACACAGGATACCGTAGTGGCACTCCAGGCGTTAACTCAGTATTCTTCCGGAACCCGGGCTGATGTCGACCTGGAGGTAACCATAGATATAGACGGAGACGTAAAGAAAATTAACATTAACCAGGAAAACTTCGATGTTCTCCAGGTCGTAGAGGTGCCGGTGAACGCGAATGTCAATCTGAGTGTGTCAGGCAGTGGTGAAGCCATTGCACAGGTAGTAAAGCGATATAATCTACCGGAGACCGGTACTGCCGGAGACGAAATACTGAAAGTCGATGTGGACTATGATGCCACAGAGGTGGAGGTAAATGATCTGGTAAAGGTGTCGGCGAGTATCGAGTTCAATCCTCCCGAATTCATGGAAGCGGGAATGGTTGTACTGGATGTATCCGTTCCCACCGGTTTTGTTCCGGTTACAGACTCGATCATCGAGGTGGTTGAAAATGATGAGAACATCAAGAGGTATGAAGTTGCCGGAAGAAAGGTAATATTCTATATCGAGAATATGATGCCCGGCGACAGGATAGCCTTCAGCTTCTATGTTAGGGCACAGTATCCGGTGAAGGCGAAGGCCGTAGCTTCCGAGGCATATTCCTACTATAAGCCCGAGATCAGGGGAGAAACGCTGGGCGAAGACATGATTGTATCAGACAATTAGTTAATATCTATGCGGTATACGGGATTCTCCTGTGAATAGCTGCCCGGGAGAATCCCGTTACCTTTTCCATTGTTTATACTCGTGAAATGCAGATGAAAAGGTTTATTCTTGGATTTAGTCTTCATCTACACTTTCATGAAGCCAGGTATCAGCTGAAATAGAAGTAGGTTCGAGTTCCTTTTTCATATTGCCGATTTCATATTGGGTAAAACCGGATTTCTCATCATTATAATAATGATGATAGCCGCACTGGAGACAATCTTCGTAATAGCCGAGATTATCACCAATAATGTTCAGATCGCCTGAGCATCTCGGACATCCTTTCAGTTTCCATCGATTCATTGTCATTCCTCGAACGTATATTCCGGTAAATTTAACGTATCATATATTTATAAAATGTATCATAAAGAACATAAATTTCGTGTAAATATTCCGTTAATTTTCCATAATAAATACCAACATTGCCATTTGGTGTGTTACTGGTATAGGGAAGAGAAAATCTTCGAACAAATACTTAGTGTCTGAACTAGAAAATGATTCATTTTCTTCTTCTTTTCATATTGTTATTTGTGTTATTCTTATCCTGCAATTATTTATAAATCAGGAGGTAGTAATGAAAGCTGCAGTCTGTTACGAGTTCGGTAAACCTCTTTCTATTGAAGAGGTTGATCTGGATCCACCTCAGGCAGGTGAAGTAAAGGTCCGTGTAGTGGCAACCGCTGTCTGCCACAGCGATCTGCACTGCATATCCGGCGAAATACCGGGAAGAATTCCCGGCGTGCCGGGTCACGAAACGTCCGGTTATGTTGACGAGGTCGGCGAGGGAGTTACTCTGGTAAAACCCGGCGATCCGGTGGTACTCTCTACGACACCATCCGGGTGCGGAATATGTTATCACTGTACAATGGGCTTGCCACACCTGTGTGATAACAAGCCCATGATGCCACCTCACCACAGGAACAAGAAGGGAGAACTGCTTGCGCCTATGGCAGGTCCGGTAGGAGGATTTGCAGAGTATACAGTGGTTTCCGAAAGGCAGTGTGTGGTTATCCCGGAAGATATGCCGATGGACAAAGCCGCCCTGATATCCTGCGGTGTCCTGACTGGGTATGGCGCAGTAGTCAACCGGGCTGATATCAAGACTCTCGACAGTGCTCTGGTAATGGGCACAGGAGGTGTCGGTCTGAATGCTATCCAGACCGCCGCGATAAGCGGCGCGTATCCGGTGATAGCGGTCGATATCCTCGATAGCAAGCTTGAACTGGCAAAACAATTCGGCGCTACCCATACTGTGAACGCCGCGAACGAGGAAGATCCTGTTAAGGCTGTACAGAACCTGACACACGGTAGGGGTGCCGATTTCGTTTTTGTTACGGTCGGCAGCGCTGCTGCGTTGAAACAGGGCTTTACCATGTCGGCTCCGAGAGGTACAACAATTCTAATAGGACTGGTCCCGGTGAAGGAAAGTATAAGCTTCATGGCGTTCGATTTTCTCGGAGGAGAACGGAACCTTACCGGGTGTGGCGGAGGTTCGACACGGTTGAACCTTGATATTTCCCGTATTATCGAGCTGTATAGTGACGGTCTGTTGAAGCTGGATGAACTGATTTCAGGTCATTATCCTTTCGAGCAGATTAATGAGGCGATAGAGTCGACATCGAAAGGTAACGTAATCCGAAACATCGTTACTATCGGAGAATAAACAAACAGGAGGAAAAAATGAAAGCTGCGGTAACGTATGAATTCGATAAACCACTGGTGGTGGAAGAGATAGATATGGCGGAACCCATCGAGGGGGAAGTAAGAGTGAAGCTTACGGCAACTGCCATCTGTCACAGCGATATCCATGATATTAAAGGTGAACTTCCCGGTAAACTGCCCTTCATAGGCGGGCACGAATCTGCCGGCTACGTAGAAAAAGTTGGTCCCGGGGTAACCGATTTTAAAGCCGGGGATCGCGTAATGGTGACTCTTCTCTCATCCTGCGGAAAGTGTTACTACTGCCTTACCGGTCTTCCCCATCTCTGTACCGCCAAATTTGCGCCACAGGAGAATGTACGTCTCAGGACGAAGAGTGGAGACCCTATCGACCAGAAAGGGAAGGTTTCGGGTTTTGCCGAGAAAGCCCTCGTCAGTGAATCACAGTTAATGAAAGTTCCCGATGACGTACCGCTGGAGAGTGCGGCGTTAATGTCCTGCGGTGTCATCACCGGTTTCGGTGCCGTGATAAACAGGGCGAAGGTGCAGGCGATGGAGAGCGTAGTGGTAATGGGCCTCGGTGGAGTCGGTATCAACGCTATCCAGGGCGCTGCCATCGCCGGAGCGTATCCGATAATTGGTGTCGATGTTCTCGATGAAAAAATGGAAAATGCGATGAAGTTCGGGGCGACTCACATGGTGAACGCGAAACGTGAAGAAGCTGCAGATGCCGTCAGAGAATTGACCTACGGCAGGGGTGCTGATTATGTCTTTATCACGGTAGGCAGTGTCGATGCTATCAACCAGGGGATGATGCTGGCGGGAGTTCGCGGCAATACCGTGGTGATAGGCTTACCTCCTATCCAGGACCAGTTAACTTTCTCTCCAATGGGGATTATCGCGACTGAAAAACAGCTTACCGGCGCTTTCATGGGATCGACGAATCTGAAAACCGATATTCCCAAAATGATAGCGTTATACCAGGCTGGGAAACTCAAACTCGACGAACTTATTACCAACCGATATCCGCTTGAGAAGATCAATGAAGCTATCGAGTCGACCATAAGCGGAAAACCGCTTCGTAACGTGATAGTTTTTGAATAGGAAACAGAATAGTTATTAGTTATCTGATAATTCGTTTGAGGTTGTTTGAAAGCGAAAAAATGTCATCCTGAGTTCCCGACGGAGTCGGGACGAAGGATCTCATCCGATATTAGTAGGAGATTCTTCAGTCATCCCGATTTATCGGGACTCCCTCAGAACAACTATATTCGTACAACCTTAAGCTGGTCCGGTTACCAGTATCAGAATGAGGTGATTGAGATATGAGCCCAACTAAAACTCCTGCAAAGGAAATCGTATACAAGAAGATAGTAAATCCGAAAGCCCAGCAGAAACTGGAGTGGGATATTCATCCGCTGGTGGAAAGACCCGAAACACTGGAAGGGAAGACCGTCTATATCATTAATCAACGATGGGGTGGTACCCAGGCTCATGAACCGCTGCTCCTGGAGATTAAAAAGTGGTTCGAAGATCATATTCACGATATAAACGTAGTCTACAAAGTGAAGCTGGGAAGCTACCACGTGAATGATACTGCATTGTGGGAGGAAGTCGGACAGAAGGCGGATGCTGCCATTATCGGAGTACCGCACTGAAGCACCTGAGGGCCGGCGGTCGTCCGGCAGTCGCTGGAAATGGAAAAACTGGGGACTCCGACAGTACCTCTGATGAGTCCTTACCTTATCGATTCGGGTAGAGATGCTGCCTATGAACTCGGCTGGCCGCATCCGAGGATTGTTTCACTGAGTGAACCGGATGCCCTGAGAAGCGAAAAAGCTGTGAAGAGAATTGTCAAAGGACATGACTATATCAGCGGCAAGCCGCTGATGGAAGCCCTGGTAACTGCCCTGACAAAACCTCTTACTGAACAGGAAAAGCAAACCGGAAAGCTCAAACACCCGGTCGAACCGAGACTGCTTTCTTTCACCGGAACATACGATGAAGTCCAGGACTATTTTCACAAGAACAGGATGACGGACGGACTGCCCATAACGGTACCGACCGAGGAAAAGGTGAAAGCGATGGTGAAGGGCACCAGTCATCCGGCTGATGAGATAGTCGCCGAGACGTTCAGGATGGGCTTTACCGAGAACGGCCAGCGTGAGGGCCAGAATGTGACCGTGGAGAAAGTCGCCGCTATCGGCGTGATGGCAGGCTGCAAACCCGAATATATGCCGGTACTGCTTGCCCTCGTTTCCAAGGGACCGCCGTATTTCAGTTCCGCCCAGTCCTTTACCGGGATGGCAGTTGTTCACGGACCGTACGCGAAAGAGATAGGGATGGAAGCAGGTTACGGCGCGATGGGACCATACAATCATGCTAACGCAACGATCGGTCGTGCCTGGCAGCTTATGGGACGCTGCCTCTGCTTCGCGATTCCCGGTCTGACGATAATGGGCGACTGGGGAAATAATCTCCAGTACAACAGCCTGACCTTCGCTGAGAATACCGAAAATCCGTTGACTCCCTGGGAACCGTTCTACGTGGAGAGGGGATACGATCCCGAAGCCAGTGTTGTCAGTATCTGGGAAGGAAGAGGATTCAGGCGACGCTGCGGCTACAACATACCCGACTTTGCCCTGAAGGTGCTGGACAACGTCGAGCCGGAGAACGGCGGACTGCTGCTGCTGACACCGCTTTCGATAAAGATGCTGGAAGAAGATTTCGGTTTCGATACCCGTGAGAAGTTCAGGCAGTATATCTACGAGAACAGCAGGATGACGGTCGGCGAATGGCTGGACTCCGACCAGGTTCAGACCTTTACCATACCTCACCTCGAATTACCGCCACCTCCGACCGAAGAAGGTCAGAGGATGCAGAAGATGGTGAGAGAACGGCTTGACCTGCCGCCGGAGACGATCGTACCACGCTTCCGTTCGCCTTCACAGGTAAATTTCATTACGGTCGGCGAGGGAATGATCTACTTCGTTACCGGGGGAGATTTCGACTGCAAACATATCGTTGATATTGACCGGTGGCGGTAAGGAGCTTCGGCTACTATGTTTAGGTGAAGCCTATGTTTATAATAATTACTTTCCCTACCGTATCGATATTACTTGGGATATTTGGATATGTTTACACACGGAATTTGGTAAATTGGACTGATGAATACGTTAAGCGAGTGGATAATTCTGTTTGGTGGTATTATAGCTACAATATTTTTTAATAAAATACGTACCCAAGACATAGTAGCATTGGGTACTGACTCCAAAACAGATAAAGATATTAAAGAAGCAGTACGAATTCCTATTATGATATTAGTTTTCGTAGTAGGCATCGGATTCATGGCAAGCGCAATATATAATATATTTGATCTATCTATCCTCTCAGTTATCATTTCCATGTCAGGTTATTTGGTATTTAGGTTCTATAAAATGATAGGACTTAAACTTGATGGATTTATGCGAAGTCGACTTCGCTTCTCGGGCACTTTACGGATTACACAATTTTGTAGCCTGATAATTGGAGTAGCAGTAGTTGTTATCGGATTGTTGAATCTCTTTTAGTGTGAGATACCTGCGAGGACTATCCTTTGGTGGGTTACGTCCCGGTATTTTTTCTTGCATTAAATCAATAGGTCATCGGGACTCTACCCACCCTACCATTAACTTAATAGCATAGCGTAGGATGGGTGGAGCGTAGCGTAACCCGTCGAGAAACATCACCGAAACTTCTCATCCCGAATCTACGATTGCATATGTACTTCACATTGTGAACGGTCAGTACGATTGTAGTGACACAACCTGCAAGTCTGGAACGGCACAATTAATTAAGCGTTTTTTTCTTCCAATCCTCAGCCCTTTGCATCAGTTCACGTGCAGTGCTTAAAGCCGACTCGGTGATATCGGGTCCGCTGACCATTTCCGCCAGTTCGTTGAGTCGCTCTTCATCGTTAAGCGATCTGATATTACTCACGGTACGGTCACCGGCACTCGCCTTGGTAACGCTGTAATGTGAATCGGCGAAAGCAGCGATCTGGGGCAGGTGAGTCACGCAGGTTACCTGGTGGGTTCGCGACAGGTTCCAGAGTTTTCGACCGATCATCTCACCGCTCCTGCCGCCGACGCCGATATCTATCTCGTCGAACACCAGCACCGGAATGGTATCGGCTTCAGCCAGGGCACATTTCAATGCCAGCATGAACCGCGATATCTCGCCGGTAGAGGCTATCTTCGCCAGTGGCTTCATCGCTTCACCGGGATTGGTAGAAGCCATGAACTCGACATCATCGATCCCGGTGTTTGAATACCTGTACCAGTTTCCGTCCGGTAAAGGAAGTCCTGCATCGTCCAGTTCCCTGTTAATATCCACCCGGAACTCGACTCCTGCCATTTCAAGGTCGGTCAGTTCCTTTTGAACCGATTCTTCAAGCGTGTCTGATGCCGTCACCCGTTCCCGGGTGATCTCGTCTGCCAGTAATCCCATGTCTATTTTTTGTTGGCTTATCTCATATACAAGCTGCTCTATCCGTTCGTCGGAGAAAGCAAGACCTTCCAGTTCCTTTTCTGCATTTTCCAGGTATCCAAATATTTCTCCAATGGAGTTCCCGTATTTCCTCTTCAGTGTCCGTATCAGTTCCAGCCTGTCCTGTACTTCTTCCAGCCGCTCGGGGTTATAATCCAGACCTTCACCATAATTTTTCACTTCCTGGGCGATCTCAGCCAGTTCATAGGCAGCGCTTTCCAGCCTGTCGAACCGCGCTTTCAGGGAAGGATCCGTTTCCAGCATCCTGCCAAGCAGCGGCAGGGCATCGTTCATCCTGTCGATTGCCGAAGATGATGACATTGTATTATCATCGCTGCTCAGTAGCGAGTATACCTCATATGAAGTGGCTTTCAGTTTCTCAGCGGAGGAAAGAACAGCTAGTTCCGTTTCCAGTTCTGAATCTTCATCCTCGATAAGCTCAGCCTGCCTTATTTCATTTATCTGGAAATTCAGCAGTTCTGTCTGTTTCGAAAAATCGTTTGCCTTGCCGGACAGTTCCCGCAGTTCCTGTTCCTTGTGGTGGAGGTCGGTCACTTTTTCAGCGAATTCCTGCCGTCGTTTTCCGTTATGGGCGTAACTGTCAAGGAATTCCAGATGATTTTCTTTATCAAGCAGCGACAGGTGGCCACTCTGTCCATGAATATCTACCAGGAAAGCACCGATTTCTCTCAGCAGAGCCCGGGGCACTGCCTGACGGTTTACTCTCGGTGTAGTACGACTCTGGCGGCGAAAGACGCAGGAGAATATCAGGGAGTCTTCTTCAGGTGAGATATCCTTATTGCTCAGAAGCGCCTTTAGTCTTTTTGCTGTATCATTATCAGACAGCTTGAAAAGGCCCTCAATTTTCGCTTCGTCGGTATCGGTACGAATATCTTCCTCGTTAGCCTGCCCGGACAGCAGTGCTTCGACAGCGTCGACCACCAGTGATTTACCGGCGCCGGTTTCACCGGTTATCACGTTCAGACCACTGGTTGGCTTCCAGGTTAATTCTTCAATGATGCCGAAATTCTTTACGGACAATTCGAAAAGCAATTTAAATTCCTGTCATTCCCGTCCGCCATAGGCGGATATACTCCAGCGGGAATTAATAATATTAATCATATAGATTGCTACGTCTCCCGATTGCATCGAGATCCTCGCAATGACATTTTGATATTAGTCCTTATATCTCACTATTTCACTGACTGGGCGGCGAGGTGCCTTGTAAGTATTGATGATATTTTCTTCGTTCGGATAACCGAGACCCACTCCGGTGACTATATTCAGGCTGTCCGGTATCTCGAGTTCCTTGCGGAGGACATCCTGGTGAGAACAGAATGCTCCGGCAATGAAGGTATCTATATTCAGCCCTTTCGCCGCGATGCATATCGACTGTATAAACAGACCCAGGTCCATATTGTTTTTAATTTCCTTGTCCTGGCAGATGATAGCCAGTACCGGAACGCCGAACATCCGGGCGCCCCATTCCATGAATACCTTGCCTGACTCGGGATCATCGGGATTCAGTCCCAGCAGTTCCAGCCTTTCTTTCCTTATCTGTGCCATTCGTGCCTGGATATAGGCCGGCTGAGGTGGCGGTCCGCCTGGCCCACCGGGAGATCCTGCCGGTGGGTTTTTCGCCCGTTCCTGGTATTCTTTGCGTATCTTCTCCATCGTTGCCCCGGCGGCAATAAATACTTCCCAGGGCTGACCGTTGCCGCCTGAAGGAGCGCGGCAGGCTGTCTCCATTATTTTCATCATTATGTTTTTATCTACCGGTTTCGAACTGAAATCACGCACACTGTGCCTGTTAAGAATTGCTTCCAGAGCATCCATTTCCTACCTCCGAATAAACCTTTTTCAGCCGAAAGTATAGCATAATCTGGCAGGCTTTTTCTAAGGATAGCTACTGGATGTCATTGCGAGATTTGCCGTCAACAGGCGAACCGAAGCAATCTATACGAATCTTAGAGATTGCCACGGGCTTCGCCCTCGCAATGACGTGTGTGGTAGATTACTTCGCCTTGATAAAGTCGAGACCTGTGTTAACCATTTTGGGGATTTGATGGATTTCATATATAAATACCAGAGAATGATATATAATAACTCCAAATTCTGTTTTCCGGAAAGCTGCAAATATATATAAGTGGGGGGAATGTGTGTTCATGGACAGAGTAAAGAACAGCGTCGGTATCTGGGCATTCGGCGGGAACGCGACAAGATTTATGCCGGCTGGGTATCACCCGGACGCGGTTGAAGAAGACATGGTTGAAAAAACCAAACGGGTAGTAGATGGCCTGGGTGAACTGGTCGACGGCTACGAATATCACTATCCCGGTGAGGTAAACGAAGATAACGTTGAACAGGTGAAAAAAGCCCTCGGTCAGGCAGACCTTTACTGCATTGCTCTCGGTCTTTTTAACAATCCTAAGTATGCCCTGGGAACATTCATCAACCCGGATAAAAAACTAAGAGAAGAAACGATAGCAATCACTCAAAAGGGAGTTGAACTTGCCGCTGAAGTCGGTGCCAAGTTCATTATCTGGCCGGGCGGCGAAGGATACAACTACCCTTTCCAGATTCCGTACGCTGAAGTGTGGGGATACTTTATCGATGCTGTCGCCCAGACCGTTGAAAAAGCGAACGAACTTGGCGTCACCGTACTTCTCGAGCATAAGAACTCGGAACCGGCGATGCGCATCCTTATGCGGAATATCGGTATGACGATGTTCGTTATCAACAAGGTTAAGGAAAAGGGTGTCAATATCGATAATCTCAAGGTGAACATGGACTGGCAGCACCTGATAATGAATGGCGAACCGCTTGGAGAATACGCTTCACTCCTCGCTTCCGAAGGACTGCTTGGTCACCAGCATGGAAACTCAGGCTGGGGCAGCTTCGATGATGACAACATGGTCGGGGCTTCTTTCTTTATGCAGACACTCGAACTGGCACTGACCCTTCGCCGGTATGGATACGGTCGGAATGGTGAGAGGGTTGGTTTCGACCTGTTTCCCTACACTGAAGACCAGGTGGAAGCCGTAAAACGAAGTATCTACCAGTGGGAGTATATAGACTCCATAGCCGCTAAAATCAACGATAAAGCACTGGCGCAGGCCCAGGATGCCCATGATGCCGTTGCTGCCTATGATGCCGTGTATCGCGCTCTGGGGCTCGATGATGAGTTCATCCGAACAGTACATGAAAGCAGAAGGAAAGGATAGTCATGGATATATATAAAGATAAGTCGAAAAGCATACAGGAACGGGTACAGGACCTGCTGTCCAGGATGACTCTCGATGAGAAGATAGCCCAGATAGGCAGCGTATCCGGCAGGCCAGAAGGAAGCGGCAAGAATTATCTTGGTTTTATCGAAGACGGGCAGGTAAAAAACGGCATCGGGCAGATAAGCGCCCCGGCACGTTCAACCGGGCTTCAGGCGAAGGAACTGGCTGAATATACCAATGCTGTCCAGAAATACCTCGTTGAACAAACCCGACTCGGTATACCGGCTATCATCCATGAAGAATGTATCAACGGAATGCGTGCCAGGGGTACGACCGTCTTTCCACAGGCGATAGGGCTTGCTTCCACCTGGGAACCCGAACTGGTCGAGAAAATGACAGAGATAATCCGTTTACAAATGAGGTCGACCGGATTTCACCAGGCATTATCACCGGTACTGGATATCTCCCGTGATCCACGCTGGGGGAGGACTGAGGAAAGTTATGGCGAAGATCCATACCTTGATTCCCGGATGGCGGTAGCGTTCGTAAAAGGTTTGCAGGGAGAAGATATCAGCAAGGGTGTTGTCGCTACGGTGAAACACTTCGTCGGGCATGGATACTCGGAAGGCGGTATGAACTGTGCCCCTGCTAACATAACTCCTCGCCTGCTCAGGGAAGTATATCTTTACCCCTTCGAACAGGCGGTCAAGGAAGCCGGTGTTCTCTCTTTGATGAATGCCTACCACGAGATAGATGGTGTTCCCTGCGCTGCTTCCGAAGAGTTACTGACAAAGATTTTAAGGGACGAATGGGGATTCAATGGTATCGTTGTATCGGACTACTACGCGGTGCGCCAGCTCATGACCTATCACAATATCACCAATGATGGCGGAGAAGCCGCTGGCCTGGCTTTGAGGGCTGGAATCGACGTTGAACTTCCCGATTACGATTGCTACGCCGAACCGCTGAAGGAGTACGTCGAAAATGGAAAGGTTTCCGAAGAACTGATAAACACGTCTGTAGAGCGGGTATTGGCGATGAAATTCAGGCTGGGTCTTTTCGAGAATCCATACGTGGAACCAAATGCAGCCGTGGCGACCTGGGATACCCCGGAACAGAGAGCGTTTTCCAGGGAACTTGCACGGAAATCGATTGTCCTGCTGAAAAACCAGGGCAATATTCTTCCTTTGAAAAAGGATGTGAAAACCATCGCTGTAATTGGCCCGAGTGCCGACAGCCAGAGAAACCTTTTGGGTGATTATTCTTTCGGGGCCAATTACGGCTACCGGATGCGCTGTGATCCTGACACAAATGAACTGGTGGTGGAATGGTATGACGAGGATTATCACCATGACCGTGTGATAAGCAATAAAATCGCCAGTATTCTTGAAGGCGTAAGGGCCAAACTTGGCAGCGCCACAAAGGTAGTCTATGAAAAAGGCTGTGAAGTCACCGGAACATCTGAAGATGGTATCGCCAAGGCTGTAGCGGCGGCCAAGGAAGCCGATGTAGCTGTGGTAGCTGTCGGCGGCAGGTCGGGTTTGCTGAACGAATACACCAGCGGCGAGATGAGGGATCGGGCTGAACTCGGTCTGCCCGGTGTCCAGGAAAAGCTGGTTGAAGCTGTCTGTGAGACGGGCACTCCGGTCGTTCTTCTACTGGCCAACGGCAGGCCATATACGCTAAAGCGCCTGTTAAATAAAGTTGACGCTATTGTAGAGCTATGGTTGCCTGGTGAAGAAGGCGGCCACGCAGCGGCGGATGTGCTTTTCGGTGATTATAATCCCGGCGGCAGACTTCCGATGTCATTCCCTGAGAAAGAAGGACAGATACCGGTCTATTACGCCCATAAACCATCCGGCGGAAGATCATCGCAATGGGGAGACTACGCCGACGGCAGTTCGAAACCACTGTTTCCTTTCGGGTACGGACTCAGCTATACGACCTTCGAGTACAGTAATCTTAAAATAACTCCTGAAAAGGTTTCGACAGATGGAGAAGTGATAGTAACGGTTGATGTGAAAAACACCGGGAAAGCTGCCGGCGACGAGGTTGTTCAGCTTTACATAAACGACATTATTGCTACTGTACCGCGACCGGTCAAGGAGTTGAAGGCTTTCAAGCGTATCAACCTGCAGTCGGATGAGACCAGGACCGTGGAACTGAAGCTAAAAGCCGAATCGTTGTCTTTCTATAACCTTGATATGCAACGTGTCGTGGAACCGGGAATGTTCAAAGTCATGGTAGGGAGTTCATCGGAAAACATACTACTTGAAAGCGAGTTTGAAATAGGATAATAATTCACAGGCTATTAGGAGTTTATTAAATCCCCCTTATTCCCCCTTTACAAAGGGGGATACCAGATTTATCTTTGCAGGAATAATATGAGCTTCTCCCTTTATGAAAGGGAGATTGAGAGGGATTTCAAATATGAAGAAAAGTCTCTCTTTAGGAATCGATATAAGCACTCAGAGTATTTCGGCGGTTGTCCTGGATATGGAAACATGGACGGTTGTCTGGGAACACTCGCTGGATTACTGCCGTGATACCCGGCTGAACTCCTTCGGTATCAGACAGGAAGACTATATACTGCCGCCTGAATCGGAAGGAGAAGCCAACCAGCCTGTCGCTTTGTTTCTTGCGGCACTCGATGCGTTATTGGCTGACTTACAAAAAGTAGTTGATCCCGGCGCTATAGTGGCTATCAATACCTCCGGTCAGCAGCACGGCCATGTTTACCTGAATCAGCAGGCTCCTGCCATATTCGGAAAATTACTAGAAAAAGGATCCGGGCAGTCGGACCTGAATTCACTGTTGAGGGAAAGTCTTGCCTGGGATAAAGCCCCGATATGGATGACCTCTGATACCAGCAAACAGGCTGAATTTATCCGTAACCATGTCGGCGGTAAACGAAGAATGATTGAGTTGTCAGGCGCGAACGCACCGTTGAGATTTACCGGAATAGTAATCAGGAAAATCGGGCAGAAATTTCCGGATATCTATAATAATACGGAGAAGATTCAGCTTATCAGCAGTTTCATTCCTGCCGTACTGACGGGTAATCCGGATGTTCCTGTAGATTACGGAAACGCCAGCGGAATGGTATTAATGGATTACCGGCGGAAAGAATGGTCGGAGGAACTCATTCGGGCTGTCTCAGACGGATTACCCGGTGGTGATGCAGGCTTGAAGAAAAAACTTCCCAAGATTGTTACACCGGATTCCGTTGTCGGGAACATTTCCGCTTATTTCGTATCGAAATACGGATTTTCACCAACCTGTAAGATCATCGCCGGTTCGGGAGATAATCCACAGTCGAAGGTGCTCGTGAACGGAGATTTGTTAAGCCTAGGTACCAGCATAGTGAATATGGTATCCACCGATGGAGTAACTCTGGATATGAACGGCTATGCCAGCGCCATGTACGATGGTATCGGCAGGCCGTTCATGTTCGGCACGCGAACTAATGGAGTGATGGTATGGGATAATCTCAGGTCGATGTACGGACTTGGAAAAAACGAGTACGCACCTGCCGAGGAAGCCTTGAAAAATACACCGGTCGGTGAACATTTACTGTTCTGGCAGCCCAGGAACGAGTCTTTTCCACCGTCCGGCAGTATTGATATCACCAGGATCGGTGATTTTGCTCCCGGACTGGGCCATGATTATACTGCTCTTATCGAGACCACACTGGCTGCGGTCTATACGTATTCAGAAGGATTTACCAGGCAAACCGACGAACCATTGCATGTTACCGGCGGCGCCAGGAACAGTCGTGAAATAGCGAGGAGAATAGCTGCAATATGGAACAGACCGGTAACACCCGTAGAAGCAGGTGGAGCTGCGCTCGGTGCGGCGGTTGCCGGTATGGTCGGATATCACAGGTCTGAAGGTGAAAAGATCGATATCTTAAAAAACACCGGATTGCTGAAAGTGGGAGAGATAATTCATCCCCGGCAGGATGATGTCGATGCGTTTCACCACCCCGGTGGTTTCCTTGAGCGTTATGCTGTAGAAGAATCGAAGTTTATATCTTGATAACTTTATCCGATGAAAGCAGTGAATCTACGGTCTCGTACATATTCGTGACCTGTCCGACATCAAGTTTATCGGTCAGTTCATAGTATGCAAGGCAGGTCCCGCAGGAATATATCTCCACTCCCTCGTTTTCCAGAAGGTGGAGAGTGTCAAGGACATCGGATCCTTCTATTGTCAACCTGACTCCATCGTTCATAAACAGGATCTTTTCCGGCCTGGGGCTGGCGTCCCACAGAGTATTTAGGAAGGCTTTCATAAGGATTTTACCCAGTTCCTCGCTTCCTGTACCCAACCTGTCGGTCGTAATCAGGACTACATTGCTGCTGTTCTTCGCCAATTCGCGGGTTTCGGTTTTCCCCTTGTGAATATGTATATAGTACAACCCGTCTCTTTCTTCTACTTTATACGAGCAGTTTTGGCTGTCTGCGAAACGCTGTACGTTCTGGCTTCCTTCAGGTCGTTCGATAACTACTGTGATATCCCCTTCCGCAATTTCTTCCAGGGCTTTCTTCGTTTTTACTACCGGAAGAGGACAGGCAAGTCCGCGTGCGTCTATTTCAATAGTCATATTTGCTCCTTGACCCTTTTATCAATAATAAAAGAGAGATTTTGGCTGTTTTCCGCGTAATGTTATAATATTACTACCATGATTTTACCATAAATATTTATTATACTGATAGAATATAAAACTTATATGAGGGACGAATATGAACCTGGACCATTTGAAAACCTATATTGAAGTTGTGAAAACCGGTAGTTTTTCAGAAGTAGCGAAGAAGCTTGGAATAAGCCAGCCGGCGGTATCGTTTCAGATACAGAAACTGGAACAGGACCTGGGAGTACGGCTTATCGACCGAAAACAGAAGAAACTGACTCTCACCGAACCCGGAAAGCGACTGCTTTCTTTTGCTCAAAAAGTACAGGATGAGTACAGCGGTATGCTGGAAGACATGAATCAGCTGCGTGAAGACGTAACAGGCAATCTGTTTATATCAGCAAGTACAATTCCCGGTGATTTTATACTCCCGCCTTTATTGAGTGAATTTAAGACACTGCACCCTTCCGTACAGATTCGGGTCGCTGTGAGTGATTCCGGACAGGTGATAGAAGACATAGAGAACGGTACGTATGATGTAGGGTTTTGCGGCATTATGCCTGAAAACAAGGAAATGGAAGCGGCTAAAATAGCTGAAGATGAGATAGTGCTTATTGTCGCCTCAGGACATCCTTTTACCAATCGAGAAAGTGTTTCTTTTATGGAAATAGCCGAAGAACCTTTTATCGCCAGGGAGGAGACCTCCGGTACTCAGAAAAACGTTTCATCATTGTTAAAAAAAGCAGGATGCGATTTCAATTTGTTGAAACCGTCGCTCATTCTTGGTACTACCGAAGCTGTTGTTTCGGCTGTAGAATCCCGATCAGGTATAGCTTTTGTCTCGAATTATGCCATAAAAAAGAGTCTTTCTCTTGGTATGGTTGAGGTGATTAATGTCGAAGGATTAACTCTGAAACGGGATTTCTACTGTATCTACCATAAAGAAAGAATAGTATCGCGGTTACTCGACGAGTTTATTTCATTTATTAAAGCCGTGAAAAGTTAGGTTCGTGATCCGCCCGTCTTGACCGGACTGTACTTACCGATTCTGTAGAGATCGGGGAAGACCGCTTTACGTATTTCTTCAAGGATAAACAGGCCACCCGCGGCGGCTATTACGATTCCCCAGTCACGCAGTGTAAGAGGATATGTCTTGAAGGCTGTCTGCAGGAAAGGGACGTAGACCACTGCTATCTGAAGCAGGACAGCCAGGCTGATAGAAAATACAAGCGCCTTATTCCGGAAAATTCCCAGTTTTAATATGGTGTGTTCGTCCGAACGGGCGCTGAATGCCATGAGCCATTCGAACGCTACTATCGCACAGAAGGCCAGTGTCCGTGCTTCGTCGATGCTCATTCTCGGTTCAGCCCACCGGAATATCAGGAAAGTCCCCAGTCCTATGAGTAGTGCCATTACCGCTATCCGTATGAACAGGCCGGGGTATATGAGTCCTATACTTGGGTGTCTTGGCGGTTGAGACAGTTCATCACCGATTTTTGGTTCCATACCGAGAGGGATATCACCCGCGGTGTCTGTGACAAGGTTAACCCACAGGATCTGTACCGCCAGTAAAGGAGATTGCCCAACGAATATGAGGGCTAGTATCAGGGCGACGAGTTCACTAAGATTGGTGTTCAGTGTATAAAAGAGAACGTTTCTCAGTCGGTTGAATATCGCGCGGCCTTCGTCGACTGCTGATACAACGGAAGCGAAGTTATCATCGGCAAGCACCATATCGGATGCTTCCTTGGCGACATCGGTTCCGGTTATTCCCATCGATACTCCGATATCGGCTGCCTTCAATGCCGGTGCGTCGTTTACGCCGTCACCGGTCATCGCCACTATCTCCCCGTTTGCCTTGAGAGCGTTGACGATTCTCAGCTTATGCAGAGGTTCAATCCTCGCGAAAACCGATATATCTTTGATTTGTGTGGCCAGCTCCTCATCACTCATTTTCTGGATTTCTGAACCCGTTACTGCTTTTCCGGGAGGGAGGTTTATTTGACGGGCTACCGATTCCGCGGTAATCTTGTTGTCGCCTGTGATCATTTTAACTTCGATTCCCGCCTTTTTGCATAGCTCGATAGCTTTTTTAGCTTCTTCTCGCGGAGGGTCTGCCATACCCATCAAGCCTATAAATATCAGGTCACTCTGGATATCATCATCGCTTAATTTATCATCCTTACTGGGAAAATCCCGGTATGCGACGGCGATTACCCGGAGCGCATCTTCTCCCATAGCCAGAGCAGCTTCGGATATTTGTGATCTGTCAGTCTCTGTTAATGGTGAAACCTCATTGTTTTTCAGGACACCGGAACAGTAGTCTATTATTTTCTCGACCGAACCCTTAATATAAGCTGTTTTTTTATCCTCCCGTGAATGGAGAGTAGCCATATAATGGAGAGTGACCATGTATTGTTTTTCACTGGCAAAGGGGAGTTCATCTTCCCGGGGGTAGTTTGTCTCAAGGTCCTCCTTATCGAGCCCTGCTTTAGCTGCTGCGACTACAAGGGCTCCTTCGGTGGGGTCTCCAAATATACCCGGTGTTCCTTCGTTTTTTGTCAATGAAGCGTCATTACAGAGTACTCCAGCTCGCAAAAGGTGGAGGAGTTGTTCATTATCGGCAGGATTTATCTTACTGTTTTCCTCTAAAAAATCTCCCTCCGGTATATATCCCTCGCCTGTGATCTCGACAAGTTTCCCGCCAGTGAAAACTTTACGTACTGTCATCTGGTTTAACGTCAGTGTTCCGGTCTTATCTGAGCAGATTACTGTTGCTGAACCCAGTGTTTCCACGGCTACAAGTCTTCTAACGATAGAATTATGACGCGCCATGGATCGCATTCCGATGGCCAGTACTACGGTTACTACAGCAGGTAGACCTTCGGGAATCGATGCAACCGCGGCGGCGACTGCCAGAAGGAATAACTCAAAAAGCTCCAATCCCTGTATTAAACCGACGACTACAAGCAGAGCGCTGACTCCCAGGAATACCCAGACCAGGTACTGGCTGAGCTTCTTGATGTTCTTCTGAAGTGGTGTTTCTTCCTGCTCTACTTCAGATAAACCGGTGGCGATTTTCCCGATCTCGGTATCCATACCGGTCATTACCGCCAGCCCTGTTGCTCTGCCGTTTGTGACGATAGTACTCATAAACAGCATATCGACTCTTTCGGCAATGATGGCATCGTCTGGAACCGCCGATATCTGTTTTTCTACCGGTATTGATTCGCCGGTAAGGGCAGACTCATCAACTCTCAGGTTCGCACTTTCAATCAGCCTGATATCTGCCGGTACTTTGTCTCCGGCTTCAAACAAGACGATATCTCCGGGAACTATCTCACGTGCCGGTATTGTCTGGATGTTTCCGTCACGTTTCACTTTTGCTCTTGGGGCTGCCATTTCCAGTAAAGCCTCCATTGCCCTTTCAGCCTGGCTTTCCTGGAAGGTTCCTATTACCGCATTGAGTATAATAACTCCAAAAACGACAATGGCATCGATATAGTGTTTTTCATCGGTAAAGAACTGTGATACAAGCGAAACGACTCCGGCGGCAAGCAGAACATAGATTAACGGGCTGAGAAACTGGCGGAAAAATACCTTGACCAGGGGAATTTTCTTCCGGTCCTGTAACTCGTTAAATCCATACTTCTCCAGGCGTTTTTGGACTTCGGTGTTACTGAGACCGTCAATTCCGGAGTCGATTTCAGACAGGGCTTCTTCCGGCGTTATATTATGCCAGCGAATTACAGGTTGTTTCATATGAAATACTTTATCTTATTTATGTATTAGCTTCAATAGAGGATCGGTGTTTTGTTGTAAACGTAACCGGGAGAAAATTAAATTATCCTTGTGACTGTTGAGTATTTAATACCATGAAGTAAGGGTAAAAAGTGCCTTCATTGTGCTTATAAAATTGTCTAATTATTCACGTGTGCAATATAGATACGGATATGGCATAATATCAGTAATGAATTAAAATAAAGTATAATTTGATAATAATCCTCTTTGGTTTTGATATTTACGGAAAAAATACTGCAGAGTTGAACGGGTGAAAAATCGATATAAAATACTGGGAATAGGGTTATGCAGTACCGGGGTAATTGTTGCACTGGTTTCGTATTTAGTTACCGGTTCAATTCCATTAATAGCGTTCGGAATATCCGCGATATTGATAGGTATAACCTGCTTTGTATTAGCTTATAATCACCCGTCTCTGTCACCGGAAGTTTACCAGCTTATGCTAAAGACCGGTATAGAAAACACGGCAATTTTACTTGAGGGACTTGGATTATCGAACAAAGCTGTTTATTTGCCTTCAACCAAGCAGGACGGAGACCAGCATGTCCTTATACCTCTTGTGGGTGGTGGAGATATAAACTTGATGAAAGAAAAAATCCTGAACAGATTTTTAGTACAGTATGGACAAAATCCCAAAGACCGGGCGTTTGCTGTAACCACACCTGGAAGTATTAACATCGATCGGTTTGAAACGATACCCGGTCCAACTGCTGATGAAATAGAACTCGCGATCAACTTTATTCTTTCGGAAGTGCTGGATATTGCTGATTCTGCATCGGTGATTCTGCTTGATGAAAGAGTGTACGTAGCAGTAAGTAATCCGAAACTGGTATTCGAAGATACCTTGTATTATCAGTGTATTGGAAGCCCGATTGCGTCGATAATTGCGGTTATCTCCAGTGAAGCTCTCGGTAGACCAATCAGGATATTTGAAGAGAATCGTGAAAAGGAGTTAAGCACGATTACTCTCGAGGTGCTGCCTTGAAATTATATAAGAGGTATGTGTTTTTCCTTGTATTGATTTCATGCCTGGTAAATACTTCCTTAGCTTTCTTCGGGCAGGAGGATCTCAATACATATCTTATTATCAATATAATCAGCTTTCTGGTGTTAACCTTGATTTTTACGCCTTCCAATCCTAAAGCGAAAAAAAAGTTTAACACTCTGAATATGATTTACTTTACCGGTTTTCTTGCCATAGTAATTATCGAATTTTTGGATGTCATCAATGCTTATTAGGAGCAGGAGGATTATCGACCTATAGATAATACTTGTGTTCAATAATATGTTTTTGTGAGTCGGTACACGGATCGAAAAAAGGTTTGGAATCGATGGATGTTATAGGTCCGATTAAAGAATTATTCAACTGGGCAGTTCCGGTTCTGGATAACGTTCCCATTATTAGAGCTGTTATTGGCATAATTCTGGTTTTCTTCGCTCCTGGTTTCGCCTGGACTCTTGTTTTATTCAAAGGGATAAATCGTATTGAAAGACTGGTTCTGTCATTTGCATTATCTTTGGCTCTTGTTACGCTAAGTATTCTTGGGTTGAACACAGTGGTAAATATGCGGATAACAGGACTTAATGCGTTCTTGAGTATACTCCTGCTTACTATTATTCCTCTGGTTATATATTTCACGCGAAGATACATACACAAACGGAAAACGGGGCAAATAGAAGAAAAGTAACAGTCTCCTGCTATCGAAAATATCCTGAAAAACAATATCACGAAATACAAACTCTGTACAGTTCCCTTTACGATGTCTTGATTTTCAATTTTATAGTGAAATATACTATAGAAAAAGTAATACTTTTTTTTGAGAATGATTTGATTCCTGCAAATCAAAAAAATAGTAATATGAGTTATTTAGAACTGAAAAAAGCATCAGGACAAACCAGGATTTTTTATTATCTTGTTCTGGCGCTGATTTGCATTTTTTCTTCCGTGATTTTACCTTCCTGTGGGGAGTCTGGTACTCGGATTCTGTACAGTGGCTCCAAAGTCGGTGATCAAATATGTGCTTCTTACGAGTTATTTACCGGTGTTGATATAAAAACCTTTGTGGCTGATGAGGGTGATAAGGTTGCTTTCTCTTATGTTTCCAGTGTTGAAAAGGGTAAGCTGAAGATGGAGATTTATAATCCGGATGATATCTTGATTACCTCATTCAGTTCAAATAAAACCGGAACACAAGAACTGGATATCGAGAAAAATGGAAAACATACTATTAAGATAACCGGTAACCAGACAAAAGGTCGATATCAGATAAGCTGGGACAAACTCAACTGATACCTGTTTATGCCGATAAAATAATACTGGCTTTCTTACATTAGTATTATTTGAGTTTTGTCGTAGGTGATGTTGTCCTGATTTGACAGGAAAACAATAGTGTTTATACAATCTTCACAAGTAAGTCGGCGAAGGAGATGCGAGAATGGCAGTTTACATAATGTTATCCAATCTTACTGATGAAGGCAGAAAAACTATAAAGAATCAGCCTGACAGGATCCTTGAAGTCAACAAAGAAGTCGAAGAGATGGGGGGTAGAATCCTGTCCCAGTATTCGGTTCTTGGTCCATATGATTTTATAACAATAATTGAAGCCGTCGGTAATACTACTATTAGCAAAATAGCCTTTGAACTTAGTTCAAGGGGTACACTGCAGACCATGACATTTGCTGCCATCTCTGTCGAAGATTTAATAGATTCGTGGAAATAATGGATTAAGTCTTTCAGATGATTGGTTAGTTCCGGCCGGTATCGGTTTATATTAATCCAGTTTCCTGAATTCCGGAAGGAAAATAACGGCAAACAGTGAAATACCAATCAATACCATGGCAAGCCCACCGATCGCCCAGGGAGCGCTGATTGTCTCAGCCAGAACCCCTGCGAAAAAAGTGCCCAGTCCACTCAAACCGAAATTCAGCATCATTATACTCATCACTCTCCCCAGGTATTCAGGTTCTGTATGAGTTTGAATAAGAGCGTTACCCGTGGTATTACCGCCTATTCGACCAATTCCCACGACAACCATCATCGCCATTGAAAGAGGCCAGGAGGTCGAAAACGCAAAGACCGCCAGCGCTGCTCCCATAATTATATTGGACACCAGTAAGGTAATGGCACGCCTTCTGGATGGTAGCGAAGCGATTATCAGGGATGCTGCTATCGCGCCGGCTCCCGACATACTCATTAACGTTCCCTGTCCTTCCACGCCTACCTTTAGAATATCTTTGGCAAAGACCGGCATCAGCATCTGGAAAGGCATCGCCAGTAATATAGCGGCGATGAAGAATGCCAGGATAAGTAATATGGTCCGGTGGCTGATAATATATTTAAAGCCTTCGACGATTTCTTTATGAACATTCTTGCGGATTACCTGTGCAGGGAGAGTTTTGGGTAAGAATGTGGTAAAGATAATCGCCGCTGCGTTAAGGCCTGACATGATAAAAAAGATAGTAGCATAGCCAAAACCGGCGATAACATAGCCGGCAATGGCAGGTCCTGCCAGTTGAAAGAAACTCATTCCCATGGTATTTAAAGAGATGGCATTCATCAACCGCTCACGATCTACTATCTCCGGTATTATTGCAGCTCGTGAAGGCATTGCCAGGGCGATGATTATACCCATAATCGTGCCGCCGGCCAGTAATACCCACCATGATTCGGGATGATCCTTTGTAAGATAGCCGATACTCACTGCTAACGCATAACCAAGAAAGACTATTGTCATACCTACCTGGCTTAATTGGATCAGCGTCTTCTTGGGGAACCTGTCGGCTACCGCTCCGCCGAAGAGGGATAATACGAGAATTGGAATTGCACCGGACAGGTTAATTGCTCCGAGCATGACAGCAGAATCGGTAATATCGTAAATCAGGTAACTTCGGGCGACTTGCTCCATGCTGAACGTACTCCATTGCCCGACCATTCCGAAAAAATACATACGATAAGCCGGAATCTTGAACGAACTGAATGTCTTTAGATTACCTGTACGTCTGATAATGTCGTTTATTTTCATTATTTGATGAGGTTTATTGATATACGGAACCTGATTAGTAATAACCATTCAGGATGTGTGAGGATAATAATTAATAAGCGTCCGATTACAGAAATCACCGGACAACTTACTGCCACGTGTCGTATACGTCTAACCTTTTTTATTCTAGCAGTAATTTTAGTCTTTTAATACTGAGTTTGCCAAAATGATATCGTACCGGATAACAGGCTGTCTTTAGACCTGTCAACTAAACCGGAAAATATTTTCAAGTCTTGGCAATATTCCTATTAACACTGGCTAAAAGTGTCATATTCGCTGTCGGTTCGGATACTTTAAGTTAGCATTAAATTAATGCTTATCACAATATGGTAAATGAGCAGGATATACAGGTAGTTGGAAGAAGAATTTACGGGTCAAAAAATTATGCTTTCGGGTGATTGAAAATATAAAAACATCCATTTACTGTGTATTACCCAAAGAACGATAATCTATCAAATACTTGGTTGCCGCACAGAGAAAGTAAGAAATGAAAAAAACTGTATCTTCTAAAGAGACATTGAGTCAATCACCGATTTCCGAAGCGATGGGGGCTAAAATTGATATCACAGGGCCGGGGACCGGTATGTATCTGGTTTTAGGCGATACTGTTTCTCCGGAATCATTGATAGTAAAAAATGGAGGTGAAATTGCGTTAAAGATATCTACCTTTATATATCTGGCTACAATGCCTTTCGAAAGTTATTTGGAGTTGAAAGGACTTCGCGAGATACGAAAAATAGGCCCGGTTACTATCGATATCGAAAAGTTTAATCGGGCTATCGAAAAAATAGCCGGTAATCAAGTGTGAACCATTAAAAGGTGTTTTACAAGGAAAATAAATTAAAGGAGAAAAGACAATGGCAAGTGTAGGACAGGAACTTCTGGCAGTACCGTTACCCGAAATGGTGATGAAACTTGGTCTGGGCGTAGCTGAAGCGCAAAGAGCACTCGATGAAAATTCAGTCGAAACCTCACAACTGCTTGCTGAAACGACCGTTCCTCTGGTATTGGCAGTGACCCAGGTTATTGCCGCGGACGGCACGGTAACATTCACTAATGCTGATCCGGTCGATGTATCTCTACTACAGATAGGTCTTATGCCGACCTTCTACCAGTTTTCCGAAGCAACAATCGAAGTTACGATGGATATTAAGACTACTTCATCGAGAGAAACAAATGTTAAAGTAAGTGCAAAAGCGAAGGTAGGTTTTGCCTGCTTCAGCGCTTCAGTTAACACGGAGGTTTCTCACAACAGGAAGTTCGGGAAGGAAGTCCATGGTACCAGCAGACTGGTAACAAAAATGGTCCCCGTTCCACCTCCAACAAGGATCGAGCCGATCCTGAATGTTGTGGATAACAGACCTCCTAAAGAAACTCCGGAAAACGAACCGGCTTAGTAATTGCAGGCTTGCTGTAATTTCTATACGCTGAGGTGACACAGAGTTTTTTATGACTCGTGCTCATCTCAGCGTATATCAGGAAACACAGGAAGTCAGCCGAATGAATAACCTGTGGAGTTTAATATATGACATATTCAAAAAAAATAAGTGATAGTGTCCGTGCTTTCCGTACACCGATCGTACCTGCCGAAATAAAGGTTAGTAGAGTGCCTTCGACATCCTTTGCCGACCTTGTCAGGATGCTGGCGGAATCGATTGCGGATGCGCAGTTGAGTCTGGACAAAGCTTCGGCTGAAATGCTGACGGAACTCGCTGAAACCAGGGTTAATGTGGTCCGGAACATTACAGAAGTAATCGATGAAAAAGGAAATATCAGCTACCAGAACGAAGAACCCCGGAATGTCTCACTGCTGGAACTTGGCATGCTTCCGACTTTCTACCAGTTTTCACAGGCTACCGTTGAAGTTGCACTGGATCTGCATATAGTGGAAAATCAAAGCAGTACGGAAAAAGGTAAGAAGACTCTATTTGCAAATACAAGCAGTATCCAGGCTGAACGTAAGCTGAATAAAGATCTGAAAGTCACATCCAAACTCACAGCAACGCTGGTACCGGTTCCTTCTCCAATCAGGCTGGAACCATCCAGGAATACACAAGCGAGTGAATAAGTAGATATACCGAACGTAGGAGTGGATAATGGTAAGTAAACGGATTCCTGAAAATATCGAGCTTGGCGATTTCCTCGAAGCTGCCGGAAAATCACTCGGCGATGCGCAGAATTCGCTCTTATCCGGATTAAACCTTTCGACGAATATCATTCTTAATAATGCCGACATAGAGGTGAAAGTCCTGGTTGATTCAGCTAACGGTAAAATCAGCATTAAACCCGTTTCCGCTGAGGATATTCGTGTCGGATCAATCGATCCAGGATTGCTTTCAACCTTGCGTATAAGCTATGTCAGTACCCTTGAAGAACCCACCGAGGAAACGGTTTCACCGACGGTTGAATCTGTCAAAGAGCCCTCTCAGATGATCGAGCAAGTGCTGAATCGGAGAGATATTCAGAAACTGGCAGCTACTAAAGGCGAATTACAGGTAAAACCGACGTTCGTAGCAGAAAGGCAACGCTGGCTGGTGTCGATTGAAGATTCCGGCGGGAAAGTTCTCAGGGAAATCGTACTGCCTGATGCCTAGCGGAGAGAATATATGACCCGGGAAAGTAAAAGACCGGCAGCAAGACGCATAACCTCTGCGAATGACAACCGTTCCAACGTCCTTCGGATTGTTAAGAGGACGACGTTGAGAAATGAATCGAACGATACAAAAGATACAACCGTAGATGAGCAGGTTGCTGCGCTAAAGAAAATTCCGGCGGATGAGATAGCCAAAAACGAACTCGAGATCAAGGCAGCAGAAACTGCTGCCAGACTTCGTGAAGTCCTGGCGGAAAACGTTCGACTTTCCTCTGTTGCCAAATCAGCCAGGAAGGAAACAGCCAGGTATCGGCAACTGAATGAAAAAGCGGCTGAAGAAACGAAACGAGTTATTGAAGCCAGGAATGAAAGCGAAAAACAAAGACTGAAAGCCGATAGCATAATTGAGGAGCTGCGGAATGAAATTCGGACTCTACGCAAGGAACTGTCTGGAAAGGCTCATTCTGAAAAGCGGGTGGAGTACCTTCGGGTTCAACCTGAACAAATGGCCGAAATGATTACCGATTTTGAGCAGGCCTTATCCGACTCGCTTACGGGATTGATGCTGAGTAACCTTGAATTAAGACTGAAAGTAGCGGTGGACACCGAAGAGGACAGGCCGGTATTTCTGATACCTCCAATATTTAAAGGTAAGGTTATACCCGACCGTATAAACGAGTTGGTCGTACGAGTATCACCTTCCGGAGTGACGGGAATACCTTAACGAAGGGGATTTGAATTGCTGAGAAGAGATACACCCCGGAACAGTTGATGAATGGGTTGATGAAAGCTGATACTTTACTCGATCGTAACAACAACAGATGTTAAGCACGGTGTTTCTTATATACTTACGTTGAAAATCTTCGAGTAAATACCCAGATAACAAGACCCAATATTACGATAACTCCTAAAATTATGCCAACCAGTATTCCGGTTGAAATACCTTTTTTTGAAAAATTTGCCCGAATGGTTGTATCAGAGGTTATTGTTAAGGTAGTGCTGGCTGAGTTACTATTAATTACTCCACCCGTCCAATAACCAAATTGGTAACCTTCATCGGGTGTAGCAATAACGTCCACTATTGTACCTTCACCATACTGATAAACGCCGACGGGAGGAGTGACAGAACCGGCACCATTGTGTCCCATAGTGAGGGTATATGTTCGCTCTAAGAAATTGGCTATGATAGTCTTATCAGAATCCATTTTCACGCTGGTCTTTGCTTTACTGATATTCTCGACGTCACCTGTCCATCCATCGAATTTGTAACCATCATCAGGAATAGCGGTAATTTCAACCGATGTATCCTTATTGTAGCTGTTAGCACCGGGCGACGGTGTTACTGTTCCTTCACCTTGAATCTCAATGGTAAGTGTGTGTGCTGAACAGGAAAAATTAGCAATAATACTCTTGTCCTGGTTCATAGTAATCGAAGTACTGTCTGCATTTTCATTGTTTACCCCGCCTGTCCAGCCATCGAACTGGCAACCGGTATCCGGAGTGGCAGAGATATTTACTATTGTTCCCTCAATATAGTCATAATTACCGGCAGGTGGAAACACAGAACCTTGACCTTCAATTCCTATTGAAAGATTATGTGTCGTTATTGAGAAATTGGCAAGGATATTCTTTGTACAATCCATTTCAATAGTTACAGGATTTTGCTTGGTTGCATTACTCCCGGTCCAGCCTATAAATGTATAACCCTCCTGGGGTATAGCTTCGAGTGTTACAAGGGTACCTTTGTCAATAATTGAGATATCCGGATACTCTATCGCTATAAAGTCATCAATTTTAACTTTTCCGCCTTCAGTTGAACTGACATTCACGGTCAGCGTGAATTCCGAACCTCCTCAAGCTGCTGACAGCGGTTCCGGCGCCTGTAATCCAGTCGATACAATTACCAGTGTTAATACAGCTAATATGAATCCTGTTTTTTTTAATGTTGTCGTTACAATTTTCTGCATCTTGACACTCTCCTGGAATACGGATATCATGTATATCCCTGAATCACCGTGTTAATTTTCACCTGTTCTCGAATCCCGGAAAACTTTATTATAACATGGAGTCCATACGGATATTAATCTGAAATATCCATATGGTTTTTCCTATAATGTGTAGATTAACCTTAACACAATATTAACTCAATTTGACTTGAAATATCTAGGTATTCCCAGCTATAATCTTCAATGTAGAGGGAGGGGAGAAAGTTGATTGGAAAAGGATATAAACCGTCATAGAGTATAACAAGCTATGTAAGGTAATTTTTCAGCAGCGGAAAACAACCTCACGATAATCAACAGGTCAATCGAGGTACTATCAATACCTTACCCAAAAAGACGCACGTGATGTAGTATTAACAACGGAATAATACTCACATGTGACCTAAATTTACGCCCGATAATGACAAATTACTCTTGAGGAAGTAGAAAATAACAGCACGACCTGAAAGGTACTTTCGGTGTGAGAAGTAAAACAACAATCTAACGGACTATAGATAAATCATCCTTTAGACCGATACAAAAATATGGAGATTTAGTTCATTATGTATGTGTAGATAAAAGGTAGTAACAAATAGGTAAATTTACCGGGATTCAATTCAGTTATTAATTAATACACATCTGGTAAATACTTCAGGAAATCTTAGAACAATAACTTGATTATCTGACTGAATTATTGAATTGGGATTATATGAAAAGAACGTCACTACATAATAATGAAGGCATATTTCTTCTAAGATTGATTCGTGGCTTGGCCCTCGTTCTTGGTTGCGTGTTGTTGTTTTTCTTCCATGAAATACGACCTTTCCTGATACCGAATACCTATCTTGTAACCATTATCGCCATGTACACCGTATTACGGATCTACTATCCCTCGTACCGGTTTGGGAAAGCCTCTGTCACCAGGAGTTTAATCGCAGCAGACTTACTGTTCTGTTGTTCATTGCCATTCCTGAGCGGAGGGATAATCAGCCCCTTTATCCTTCTCCCGTTAACGGTGATATTATCTGTAGGGCTGTATTTTCGACAGCGTACCACGTATATCATTGCGGCTATAGTCTCGGTGTCAATCGTCAGCAGTGAAATCATTAGTCATGAGTTCTTAACCACGGAAAGCGTTTTACCTGATCAGGTATACCTCGTGTTAATAGCGGCGTATATCATTATTGCATTCCTGATCGCATGGTTACCGTACGTATCGAATTTAAACCTTTCGGCGACGATTAAAGAACGAAGCATAGCTCAAGAGCGAAGCCGGATATCCCGTGAACTACACGATGGGATTGCCCAGCGTTTGAGCAGCCTGATTTTAAAAATGGATGTGTTCAGCGAAGAACTGCCTGATATAGAAACGGGTAAAGCGGTAGATACAGTAAAAGAACTGAAACATGAGTTGCAGGAAAGTTATAGCGAGACGAGAGACGTTATCAACCTGCTCCGGACGAAAATGCCGGAAACACCATCGATACTGCCGACCCTCGCTCAATACACCCAGGAATTCGCCCGAAATATGGGTATCAACTGCCAGCTCTATCTATCGGATGGGCACTATGAATTGCATCCTCTGGCGTCTTCAGAAATACTCTACATAATTCAGGAAGCATTGAATAATGTGAAAAAGCATAGTGACGCCAACAAGATAGAAGTCGGCTTCGAGACTACGGCTGAAGAAGTAAAAATAAGGATAAAAGATGATGGCCAGGGTTTTAGCCCGGGATCGATACAGGGTCACCACGGTCTCGATGTGATGAGAGAACGTAGCGAGGGAATCGGGGGGACCTTCAACATTTCGAGTTCGCCCGGGCAGGGAACGGTTATCGAGATAACGATTCCGGCTGAAGACCATCTGATAGGAAAGTATTAGTATGACTAAACTGATGATAGTCGATGATAATGAAATCATGCGCGAAGGTTTGAAAGTAGCGATAACCAGGACAAAGCAGTATGACCTGGTTGGTGAAGCTACTGACGGCCGGGAAGCGGTGGATAAAGCGGTTCGATTACAGCCGGACGTAATATTGATGGACATTCGCATGCCCTACAGCGGTCTCAGGGCGACAAAAGATATACTGGAGCAATTACCTGATACGAAAATACTTATGCTCACGGTGTCGGAAGAAGAGACAGATCTTATCGATTCGATAAAATGCGGAGCTCGGGGTTATGTTTTGAAGGGGATCGATTCCGGCGACCTGATGCTTGCCATACGGACGATAGCGGACGGCGGCGTTATTTTTACGTCAGCGTTAGCCCACCAGTTGCTTGATGATATTAAGTCGAACCTTGAAAAACCAAGAGAAGAATACGGTCTGACTAGACGTGAGACAGAAGTACTCGAACTGATCTCCGAAGGCTTGAGTAATAAGGAAATTGCGCTTAAGTTAAATATTGGTGAATCGACCGTGAAAGCGCACCTTCATAATATATTGACGAAGCTGCACCTTAAGAACCGGAGCCAGGCCGCGGTTTTTAATTCCAAGCGTAACCGGTATGATTATTAATGAAAAACAGGAAAATGTGTAGACATATGATGAATAAAGTAATAGTGTTCTCATACTTTCGATCTAGATCTTTTCTATCGACTGTTTCACCCTTGAGCATTGTCGATGGAAAAGATGTAGACCTAAATAAGCCTGAAAATCATCCGTTCGATTGTTGTGGAACGGTTTGAAGAATAGTAAAGTGATAAGTAACGTGGGGAATGTGAATTTACGGAGGAAAACCGTTGAGTAAATTTTCTTACATAATGCTGGGCTTGGTAGTAACTTTCTCATCGTTTGTCCTGTTCAGCGTTCACCTTGGGACAACGGATGCATTCGTAAGTGCCCAGACAACTCTCAACCTGGATTTAGGTAAAGGTTTTCCCGGTACTTCTTTAACCGATTCCTTTACCATAAAATTTATTGATACTACCACAACTTACAGGATCACCTTAACTCCTCCTGCCGAAATCGGGGTTGAAGACATGAGAGACGACCTGTTAGTGGAGATTTCTGACGATGATAAAACGGATCCCGAGATAGATGGACCGATTTCAGGAGATCCGGATTACACCGGTACCGGCAGTTTGACTGCCGTAACCGATGAGCAGGATACATGGCTGGTTACTTTCTCCGCTCCCGATGAAACGCTTGAACCGAAACAGGTGATTGTATACGGGTGTCAGATAGATATAGAACCATATGACGGTGAAATAGATATACACGATGGTGGTGGATAGAAGGCACTTTAGTCACTCCACTTGGAAAGTAGTAGAGTTACGATGAAGAAACGAAGCAAGTTAACTAAATATTTACTTTTAGCAGGTGTGATTGTTATCATGGCAGCGACGGTGCCCGGTGTCATGGCGTTTGAAGGACATGTGATTGACGTTACGGCCCACGTTAAAGGTGAAATTCAATGTGGTGTTACGCGCACTCCAGGATGGTGGTCGAACAGACCGGATGCGATACGTTGGGTTTTAATAAACAGGATTACCGGTAATTCATTCAACATGGGCTGGCCCAGTGACGATGTCGATAGCGTGGAAAAGATAATGGGGATTTTCTGGGCAGATCAGACGAAAGAAATGGATTGTAACGATGAATTGATTACGCCACCAACTAGAAGTCCTTTATGTAAGGAGAAAGCAAAGGCATCATTCCAGCTTGTGGCGGCTATTTTAACTTCTTATTGTGAAGGTGGGATGCCGCTGCCGCTATCTATGTCGCAGATCCAGGCGATAATGAGTGGTACTGATAAAAGTGCAGTATCGGCTTTACATGATCAAATAGCGGCATTTAACCGTTCGTTTGATACCGATACGATACCCCTCGGTATTCCCGACAGCGAATTAGGCAATGTCGACTCTACAACGGCCAGATTAATAGCATGGGAACAGTTTGCTAATTGTGCAGGGCCGCCTACATGTCCGTAATGATATTTTATAAATGCCACATCGTTTAGATAGACAGAGAATATTTAGGGAGGTGGAATATAAGGAAATAATGGAGAGAATAAAATAAAAAATTGTCCGCCCTGCTCCTGTAATGGGAGGTGAAGGTTGACAGGGCACTGTAAAAAAATCTAACAAAGGAGAAAAAAGTGAAAAAAGTATTACTATTAGTATCGGCTTTACTGATCGTCTTCTCGGGCGTCGCGGCTGTCAGCGCCTATGAAGGACATGTGGTTGATGTAAAAGCCCATGTCGAAAACGCGCTTATGGTTGAAGATGAAGTCGATTTCGGTGTTGTGTTCCCTCAAGAGAAAAAGGAAGCAGTACTGCATCTTGCTTTAAGTCAGTCATTCCGCGACCAGAAATATTACTCTTCGGTAGATTTCCGGGTTTTCTGGGAACCGAAACCGATTGGAGAGCATGTAGTAGGTATAGAGGATCCCGATAATGCCGGTTACTTCATTCCCCTCTATCCATATGTAGTAACTGAAGTTATGGGTTTTCAAACAGAGGTTATAGACACAGCTAACGCAAGCATAAAGGAAATTGTTGCGCTGACCCCAGGTACTATTTTTACCTTAAATATTCAAAGAGCATGTGATGCAATACATTTCTCTCTTAACCCACCTGTTTTTGACGAATGGTATAACGCTGGTACTGAGGCTTTAATAGCGAAAACGCCTTCGGGTATCTTAGGTCCTGATTATTACTATACGACAACAGAAAACATCACCTGTTCCGACGGGTATTACTTTGAAGATGAAGTCCCTCATACTGACCTTGGAAGTAACTTAAAGATACAAGTTATAGAGATTTACGGGGACTAATCATCACTAGTAATCGTTAAAAATTCAAAGAAGCGGCGCTTCCTCCCAAGCGCCGCTTCTTCATTTCCATAAACGATTAAATAAAATTCATCGTGATGAGTAAGGAAGGAAGCTGATACTTATAAGCACGGGTGTTCATAACCCCCGTGCTTTTCCCTGTTAGATTATTAGCATAGAGTCCTGCCTGGCATTCGTTGGAAGGTGAAGTATGGTGCCATTCACAGCCTATCCTGTTATTCTGAGAAGGCTTGTCCACCACTGACGGATGACAATTTATAAGGTTCGAGAACTTAGAAATCCCTCTCGATAATTATCGATAAGCGGACAGGTTAGTCATCTCCCTTTTGTAAAGGGAGAATGAAGAGGGATTTTCTAAATAATAGAGGCTATTCAGGCAGGGTGAATTGACAAGACTCGTGATAGATTCCCGTGAAAGTTGAACCATACGTACGACGATTAGTATACCAGCGGCTCTCTGGTACGCCTGATTTAGGCTTTCGACTCTTTCATTCCAGGTGAAGAATTACTGTCATCCCTACCAATACCAACCGAATAGGCACTTTACCGCACCATTCTATTCATTGACCAGATTCAATACAGTCTGGTATGCTTGAAAAACCAGGGAGGAGTGGTCAATGAAAAAAAGGTACGTAGTTCTGACATTTGTAATTGCCCTTCTGGGAATCATAATATATTTCTTTCTCACATCCAGTAATATTTACTCGGCGCAGGCAGTAGCAGTTGAGGCTGGAAGTCCTATTGGTATGGCTCCGTTTACCGACCGTATCGATTTTGGAGACCTTCCTCAAGGGGCAACGATTACCAAGACCGTTGTGCTGGAAAATACAGGGGATAATGATAATTCAATCAAAATCTGGATTATTGGTTCGATCGATCAGATGATCGATGTTAACCCAGGTAAATCGTTCGAATTAAAAGCAGACTCTACTCAAGATGTTGATTTCATATTCAACATGCCTGTTTCAGCGCCGGTAGGGAAGAAGTTCACGGGACGCATCATAATTTTTAAGCTTCCCTGACTTTATTAAGTCAATATGAAAAATCTGGTATTAATAATTGTATTTATAGGCTTAATTCTACTCAGCGTTTTCGGGATTCCCGCGTTACTGGAAATCACACTTGATGTTGAACAACCAATACTGACGGTCACTTCCTATTCGATGTGGCCTGAACTCAGCCGGGGTGATATTGTCTTCGTGAAAAAAACCGGCATCGAGGATATAGAAATCGGTTCGGTTATCGTTTTCCGTCATGGAAACGGGCTTGCGGTGCACCGTGTAATTGAGATAAGGGGGACAACCATTATCACTAAAGGAGACGCCAATCCCACCGCAGATAACCCGATTTCATTCGATGATGTGGTTGGACGTGTACCAAATATGGGAAATACGATGGTAAAAATTCCCTGGGTGGGGCATTTCTCTCTGTTCAAAGAGTCAGAAGAAGTGGACACTGTACCTGATACTGCCATAGAACCTGGTTTCTGGCAGCAATTATCCCTTCTACTCCTCAATCCTGTTAGTATTACCGTATTGACAGTTACTATAGTGGCTATTCTTTTTCAGAACCGGATTTCAAACGCGATGAGTAGGGTGAGGTCGATGTCGGTCCGGAAACGCCGTCTAAAGGCCCGGACCAGGCGCCTGCCGCAAAGATCGAGGTGATCAAGGCTTAATGCAGAAATCTATATAATGAAATGGCTGGAAAATGATAAGCCGTCATCCTGAGGACGACGAAGGAGGACGAAGGATCCCCTTTCTTAATCGGACGAGATTCTTCGGTCGCAAGCTCCCTCAGAATGACATGGCAGACGAAGAATGATAATTTTCGGACAGACCCACTCAAGGGGATTTTAAAGTAAATAGTACCCACAGTCTGGAGGGAAACAGGATATGCGTAATAACATTATCAGAATCGTAATAGCGACACTCATATTAGCTGCCACCATAATTGTTGGTGTAATGGGACTGAACGAGCCGAAACAGGTCGTAAGGTCCTATACTCTCCTGAACTACAACATGCAGGGCGGTTTCTCTCACCAGGCTTACGGGTTTTTAACAACAGAGGTTTCACCTGACCTTGTCTATTTTCCTAAGATAATCAGTGGCATCACCGGCTCTTACAGGTACGAATTCTCATCAGATGAACCTGTCTCTGATGTGAAAACGCAGGTACAGGTAAACGCAGTCCTGACCCGTTCCGGATCCTGGTCGAAGGAAATCGTCCTGGTTCCGGCGAAGGAATTATCCGGCGGGGAAATTACTTTCCCTATCGACTATCCCGGATACCTGGAACTGGCAAATAACATTTCCCAGGAACTTGGACTTGGCAATGTATCATACCTTGACATTACATTTAAGGTTTTCCTGGTAACGGAAGCAAATATCAGGGGTAGCGTAATCAATGAGGAATTTATACAAACATGCGGGATGACCGTAGGCTCTACAACCATGGAGTGGAAAGGACCGTTTGATTTCAGACGTAAAGGATATGAGGCAGGTATATCGTACGAACAGGAAGGATTATTCGGTTATGATATCGAGCACACGTCCAATCTTCTCTTTGGATCGATCACTCTTTCATCTCCGGTACCGGCAGTAAAAACTCCTCGCGCACTCAATATTGCGGATTATTATTCTCCAAACACAATTGATACTATGGAATTCGTATTCGATTATAAGCTTATCGACGAACCATCGGTAGCCGGTGCGATCCACAGAGTTCGAGCTGATGTCACGCTGTCTCATGTCGATGGTACCCGTGTAGTGTTCCCTGCGATAAGCGGAGAGGAATATAGTGACGACTTTACTTTATCGATACCAGTTGATATTAGCCTTCTCTACGATATCATAAAGAAGAAAGAAATGGTTATCACTGACACTTTTGAAGCGGTATATGATCTGGAAGTGAAGGTTGATGTAAATACTACAGTCGAAGATCCAGGTGTGGTTAACGAGACTATAAGCGCTGTTCTTCCGTTGAGATTGAGCTCTGGCAGGATAGATATCGGAGATGCAGTGGGTACCACGAAAACCGGTTCCTTGAAGGGAGAGGAGATTGTAGAAAATCAGACACGAGATACGCTGTTACTGATAGCAGCCAGTTTATTGGGCTTGACAATTCTGGCATGGTTGTTTGCGGGATGGAGGATATGGGAACAACGGAAACGATCACCGTTACTGGAGCTCTGGGAAACCACTCAGAACACGATAGACAGGCATAAGGATGTTTTGGTCAGCATGACAGTACTTCCAGCGATAGCCGAGGGTGAAAGAATCACCCCGGTCAACAGTCTCGAGGAACTGATCAAACTGTCTGACGCGCTGCTCAAGCCTGTACTTCACCAGGCGGACGGAGCGAAACACAATTTCTGCGTAATAGATGGCAATGTCAGGTATGAGTACAGTGTCCTCGAACGACCGTCCAACAGCGTACTGACCAGGAGATTCAAGGAGAGAAAGGACCATAGTGATACACCATCGCCCGGAGAGGATGAAGAATAGTATAGTAGAAAGTTAAGCCGGTATGGCTGGGAATTCGATACTTTAGTCAAAATTTTAATGCAGGGTGGGTTAGGTCTGACAAAGTCAGGATTAATCCACCTTTATAATATTCTTTATTTAACCTCACCTCTGTTACGAATAATCACCTCTCCTTAACAAAGAGAGGGGATTATCGAAAATAGGATTGTTTGGGATCAGAGTATGAGTGGTTAAAACATGGAACGATTGCCAGAGCAGGCAAGGGGCGAGGGAGGGAATAGGAATTATTATCCTGCAGGTAGTGGTTTTTAACTCATTCCTGTCAACCGTCAGATCTTTCTATCATCCTATACGCTCTTGCTGTCATTCCCTTGTTTGTCACTACTAATCACTGCGAAATCAGGATGAACAGCATGGTCTACATCTTTTTTGTGTAAATAACGTGAAAAATTCATCCATTTGGTCGATTGATTCCGGGTAATAATATTCTAAGATTATACGTAGCCTGTAGAAGGTAACAAAACAGGTTGAATGTTGTTATGTAAAAAGTTGCGTCAATTAAAAAACTTGTTGATTATTCTATCATTAAAACAGTCATCATATTATAGTAACTAGAAAGGAGAATATGCATGAAAACACGGAAGATATTAAGTGCAATAGTACTCACGGTAATAGTTACGGTTACTATTGGTATTCCATGCTACGCGAGCATATCTCCGGAATCGATAACAGCTACCCTTGAACCAGGTGAAAGTGTATATGAAACCAAGACAGTACATATAGAGGCGATACCTCCTGAGGTTGATGTTGTTTTTGCTTTCGATCTTACCGGTAGTATGGGCGAAATCCTCACCACAGCCAAGACAAAGGCTCTCGATATAATGACCACACTCACAAGCGCACTCGGTAGTGATGTCCAATTTGGTGTAATGTCTTACATGGATTACCCTCACTGGTATGAAGGATATGCTTATAATTGCGGGTATCTATCACAAGATTACGGCAACCCGTCCACGGATTATGCGTATAGCCTTGATCAATCAATTACAGGCGACACTACTGCGGTAAGTACCGCTATTAGCGGCTTGATTCTGGGATTTGGTGAAGATAGTCCGGAGGATTATACCAGGATGATGTATGAGAGTTACGCAGATCCCGCTGTTGCATGGCGTATGGGAGCAAAGCGAATCGTAGTGAATTTCGGTGACAACGTTCCCCACGACTGTAATTTGAATGAAGGTGTTCCTGGATATTCTACTGGTTGGTCGACCGGTGGCGATCCTGGAAGAGATGAGGCTATGAATACGGCTGATGACCTGGATCTTCAAATAGTTCTTGCCGAAATGTATTCAAATGGCGTCACATTAATAGAGTGCCATACCAATTTGTATTATAAAACTCACTGGGATTACTGGACCGGAATCACCGGAGGTATCGCACTCCTTACTGGTTCGGCTACCTTGGTAAATGATGTCGCCAATGCTGTTAACAGTGTGTTAAGCGCTGAACAATACGCATATGGCGTGCATCTCGTAGCCAGTCCCGGGTATGAATCCTGGGTAAGCTTTGATCCGGTATTAATTGAGGAAATGGAAAGATGTGTAGATGATGAAGAGATTGATGTTACCATTACGGTACCTGTAGATACTCTACCTGGTGTTTATCAGTTCACGATCAGCGTTGTTGATGAAGACGATGTCAGTTACGGAGATCAACAGGTAACCATAATAGTCCCTGGTGATGAACCACCTCCTGTGGAAGTCGGTGGTACCGTTCAACCTACCAATAAATGGGTATTATTGACACCATGGCTTATTCTGGGTATACTGTTAGCCGCACTGGGCACTGTCATAATATGGCGTCGTAAAGCTCAGAGTTAACATCGGCAAAAAACAAAATCAAGGTACTTTAACGGGAATCCCTCATTCGTGGGATTCCCGTTTTTAGTGGCTGTAGTATTTATCACCCGAGAATAGCACTGTTATTCAAAATCTTAAAAAAAATCGAACGAGGTGTAGACCGTTTTTCCTTAAATAATCAATCGAAAGATGGTTGTGGAGGATCTCATGTGGTGCTAATCTACGCTATACGATGTGGTATTGCGTTCAATTATCGAAAGGAGGTAATTGTGAAGAAAAGAATACTGACAATTGTTCTTACGTTGGTATTGCTGGTTGGCATTATAGCTACGCCAGCTACAGCAGGCGCAAATGGTGCCCCCGACGTACTGATGGGTTTTTGTCTTGACTCATCAGGTAGTATTTCAAGTAGTGAATGGACTCTGATAAAAACCGGACTTGGCAATGTTATCGGTGATCCAACAATTGTACCGCAAGACGGTTCGGTTGAGATTTGTATTGTCAAGTTCTCACAGACTGCTCAGGAGGTACTGGTACCAACAGTCGTTACCGATGTAACTATTGGTGGTATATTAAGTACTATCTCAGGTATGACACAAATGGGTAGTACCACAGCCATGGGGGCGGGTATTTTACAGACCTTGACAACCATGCAGAAGTCGGCTAACTTCAACAATCCGGATGTCTGGAAGGTCATCAATCTGGCAACAGACGGTGCCCCCAATGTTTTTCCAGGCGGTTATACTGGTAAAACATATGCCGAATATGCAGTTAATATGACCGTAGCTGCCGGTGTTGATGAATTTGATATTGAAGGTATTGGCGACGGCGCTGATAATACCTGGATGGCTGAGAAACTTGCGTATCCTGACGGTACCGGACCGGGTATAGCACCTATTATCGTTAGCATTCCGCCTGATTCTTATCCTCCGCGACCGCCCTCACCTAGCTTCACGGGTTTTGTGCGTGCATGCGCAGCTTTTGAGGATTATGAAGAAGCTGTAGCTCAGAAATTAGTTCTGATACTCAAGGGCTTACTTTCTCTGGATCCACCTTACGACACAAATGATCTCGGAGATCAGCATTGTGTTACCGCCACCTTGGTGAATGGAAATTTAGCTCCAATTCCAGGTGCAACGATTGATTTTGAGGTAACCGGAGTTAATCCTACGACCGGATCTGCCGTAACCGATGAAAATGGCAAAGCACAGTTCTGCTATACAGGAAACAATCCCGGTCTGGATACTATCGTCGCTACATGGGATGATACTGCGCAGACAGGGCAATTACTAGAATCGGAACCTGTTGAAAAGTTATGGATCGACGAACCACCTCCTCCACCTGTGGAAGTTGGTGGTACGATTCAACCTGTAAACAAGTTCATGCTGTTGACACCGTGGATAGCACTGGGTATACTATTAGCCGCATTTGGTACTATTATCATACGGCGTCGTATAACTCAGAGTTAACACATTGGCGAAAAGAAAAAGAACTAAAAACTTAAAAGGGAATCCCTTGAAAAAGGGATTCCCTTGGTATTTCTGGGCTGTAGGTATAGCAGTTGTCTGTGTAGTTGTCGGTTTGATTATAATTCTTAATCCTTTCACTCCTAAAAGTGTTATCCAAACCGATGATCTGAAATGTGCCATAGTAGACCATCTCTATGACCTGCAGCCGAACGATGGGTTCATCGATCATGTGACACAAGAAGTTGAAAAAGTCGGCTTTACCGTCGATGTCTACCGGGGAGACGAGATTACCGTCGATTTTTACCGCCATCTTCCAAGTCACGGCTATAAGCTGATATTGTTCAGAGTTCATGGTGGACTGCTGGAGAATGAAACTGGTATGGGAGATAAAATCTGGCTTTTCACTAACGAGTCATATTCCCGGATGCGCTACTATATGATGCAGTTACGAGACCAGGTTTCAGGGGGAGCTATAAGTCTGGATGGCGAACAGGTGTTTGCTGTCAGTTCGAAATTCGTAACCGATTGCATGCGATATAATTTTGACAATACGGTTATCATCAACATGGGGTGCGCCGCCTTTTACAACGATGATCTGGCGGAAGCTTTTACGGGAAGAGGTGCGTCCGCTTACCTGGGATGGGATGTGAGTGTAGGATTGTCTTACGTTGAAAAAGCGACGATGACACTGGTTGAAAAACTCTGTACCGAAGAAATGCCGATAGAACAGGCAGTAACCTCAACGATGGAGGAAATAGGTCCCGATCCTAATAATAACGCTTTCCTTAAATATTACTCCCCGGAAAACGCTGATAAAACGTTAAAGCAAATAGTTGAATGATATTTAGAGTAACTGTTTGTTAATAGGATTAAGCTAGCCTCAGATCGTGCCTGAAATGGCGTCCCTGGAGGGATTCGAACCCACGACCCGCTGCTTAGAAGGCAGCCGCTCTATCCGACTGAGCTACAGGGACACGCAACCTTACGCATAAATTCTACGATAAATTTATCAATCAAGCAAGCTGGAAACCGACTGGTGTTGAACCTCTCTTACAGAATGAAATGTTTCTCCACAACCTGCTATAATCGTAATAGGCAAATTGCTATAGGAGGAAGGAAATATGGCGTTCAATATCAATCACATGACTCCTGTTCTATTCGGTGAAGATACTTCTCTTCAGACCGGTGAAAGGCTGAAGACACTGGGCTGCAAGAAAGTACTGGCTGTCTATGACAAGGGAGTCAAACAAGCAGGTATCACAGACAAGATCATAGAGAGTATCAAGGAGCAGGAAATTGAGGTAGTTGTTTTCGATGGCGTTAAGGCCGATCCGCCGGATACGATGATCGATGAAGGCGCGGAAGTCGGGAGAAAAGCCAAAGTGGATGGAGTGGTCGGCATCGGTGGCGGCAGTACAATGGATACCGCAAAGGCGATTAACTTGTTGCTCAATAATCCCGGTAAGGTACAGGACTACATGGGTACCGGTAAAGAGTTGAAGCCGGGTAAAAACCTTATTCTGCTGCCTACTACCTCAGGCACCGGCAGCGAGGTAACCATGTTCGCCGTTATCACCGATACGGCCGACGAAAATAAGAAAAAGGGTATGGCGGGGCCGCTGGTCAGGGCTAACCTGGCGATAGTCGATCCCATGCTGACAGTAGGAATGCCTCCTTCGATTACCGCAGATACGGGGATGGATGCTTATGCGCACGCCGTCGAGGCGATCATGGGTAACAATCGGAATCCGATGTCTGACCTTCTTGGAGAACAGGCGATATCACTAGTAATAAAATACCTGCCGAAGGCTGTAAAGAACGGCAAGAACATGGAAGCGAGGACACAAATGAGTTACGCCGCCATGCTGGCCGGGTATTCATTCAATGATTCGCTGACTCACATGGGCCACTCGCTGGGACATACTCTCGGATCGATATTCCACATACCCCACGGAAATGCGTGCGGCGTAGCGATGCCGGAGATAATTGAATACCTTGCCGAGGATGTACCAGGACCGATACGACTTATCGGGAAGTCGATGGGTCTTAAGATCAAGGCTGCTGCTTCACCTAAAGAAGTTGCCGCCCAGGTTGCCGAAGCACTGGCTGCCTTCAATAAGGAGATCGGTCAGAAAACATTGAAAGAACTGGGTGTCAAGGAATCGGAACTGGAGAAGGTTGCACAAGCGGCTTTCGACCAGGGTATGTGGAGGTTGAGCCCCAGGGAGACATCGGCCGAAGATATGCTGAGTATTCTCAAAGGAGCTTACAACAGGTAAATCCGTATGAAGAGAGTGTAGAGAAAATGTGGCATCCGCCTTGGCGGATGCCACTTCCTTAATCACAGTAGTAAAATTGATTACTATGGAGTCCACAACGATGACAGGAATAACGAGTAATGACTGATAATAGTGAACCGCTGTTTAACGCCGGAGCAGCTATCTATGACAGTTTTACCTTTTTACGCGGACCGGCCGAATTGACAGCCGAGAAAGCGAATATTTTACCGGGACAGACAGTCCTGGATATAGCCTGTGGTTCGGGCTGGGCAACAATGGTGGCGGCACGGTTAGTCGGTGAAAACGGGCATGTTACCGGTATCGATATTGCCGATAAACTCCTTGAAGTTGCCAGGCAGAAGTCAGCTTCTTCCGGATTAGTAAATATCGATTACCGTGAAGGTGATATTCAAAATCTGGATTTTGATGACAGCAGTTTTGATGTTGTTCTCTGTGCTTCATCCTTGTTTCTTTTCAATGATATGCGTAAAGCATTGAATGAAAGTTACCGTGTTTTGAAAACCGGCGGAACGATGATATTTTCAACGTTCGGCACAGAGGTTTTTCAACCTGTAATGGAGCTAATTATAGATCACGCAAGAAAACTAGGGAAAGGTCCTTTACCTGAATCGGCAATATCTGTTACGGATTCTCCTGAAAAATGTCATGCGATATTCAGTAGCGCCGGTTTTGAAAACGTAGCAATCACGGAAGAATATCTTGGACTTTCATTTGCTGATAAAGAAGAATGCTGGCGGCAGATATCAGCTTCGCTTATCGTGAGACCGAGATTGAGTGCTCTTACTCCTGATGACCGTAAAATACTTAAGGAAGAAATACTCACGGAACTCGAAAAACTCGATAGCTCCCGAGGCATTCTGGTTGATGTTCCGGTTATCTTATGTGCGGTCAGGAAACTTTGACTTCATAATCAAATATACCTAGAATAAATCAGAATCATTTTTATCTCTAAATATCCCGGGCAACGGAGGAGGATCAGATTATGGACGGGGAAAATAAGACACTTACATCAGCCGAAAAACGAGAAAAGCGTTTTGAAGCCTGGCTGACACCACCGGATATCGAGTTCGACAGCTCCGAAGCGGAGAAAATGTACCACGAAAGACTCAAGAGGATAACAGACGCGTACAGGATGAAAATACCTGACAGAGTACCCGTCTCTTTGCCGGTTGGTAATTACCCGGCATATTATTCCGGGGTGAGTCTTAAGTCCGTCATGTATGACTACGATGAAATGTACAGGGCGTGGAATAAATATCTCCAGGATTTCGAAATGGACTCATACACGGCTCCCGGGATGGTTTTACCCGGAAAAGTATATGATCTGCTGGATTATAAAGGATATAAGTGGCCGGGGCATGGATTGCCGGATCATGCTACCGGACACCAGTATGCCGAAGGTGAATACATGATGGCGGATGAATACGACCTGCTGATCAGGAATCCGTCCGATTTCTGGATGAGGACTTATCTGCCAAGAGTACTCGGAGTACTCGAACCTTTAAAAACATTGCAGTCTTTAACCGATATCTGGGAAATGCCCAGTACATACTTTATGCCGTTCATGGCACCCGAGATGAAACAAACATTACAGTCGCTGATGGATATCGGCGATGAACTGGCGAAATGGTCGGCTGTGGTCGGCAGGTGTACCATGGAGGCAATGAAAGCAGGGGTACCGACGGCGATGAGGGGCGGCCTGGCTAAAGCTCCGTTCGATACTATCGGCGATACACTGAGGGGGACGCGTGGTGTAATGATGGATATGCTAAAGCAGCCGGATAAGCTGCTCGAAGCTATCGATGTCATTACGGAACTCACTATAAGTTCTACCATTGAATCAATTAACGCAACCGACAGCATTATGGCATTTTTCGTACTTCACAAAGGCGCAGATGGATTCCTGTCACCGTCTCAGTTCGATAAATTCTACTGGCCGTCATTCAGGAAATTCATGGTGGCGTTGATCGATGAAGGAATTATACCGGTACTCTTTGCTGAAGGCAGCTATAATACCCGCATCGAGCATTTTACAGAATTCAATAAGGGAGAAGTCGCCTGGTTGTTCGACCAGACCGACATGATTCGGGCTAAGAAAATACTGGGTGATACATGCTGTATCTCGGGAAATGTTCCTACATCGTTACTGACTACCGGCACCGTTGAACAGACGAAGGAGTATTGCCGCAAACTGATAGAAGCCTGTGCTCCGGGGGGTGGTTTCATACTTGCCGGTGGGGCGAATATAGATACCGGCAAGGCAGAAAACCTGAGAGCGATGATGGAAGCCGCAAAAGAGTACGGAGTCTATTAATCTGGATAAATTATTGACATAATATTTTTGGATAGTAGTTGAACGATCCTTACTGAAAGGAATCTTATAAGAGAAAGGGATTGGATAATTACTGAACGGGGTTATTCGTGCTATATGTGAAAACATAGATAATAAGGAGAAGACATGTCACTCGAAGAGAATAAACAACTGGTAGCCGATTTCTTTAATGCCATGAAAGTAGCGGATATAGAGACGCTGGATAAAATAACCACCGATGATTTTGCGTTCAAACCAATGATAGGAGAAGGTGGTCTTAAAAAAGAAGCGATGTTGAAAATGATTGGCGGTGTCCTTGACGCTTTTTCAGACCACACCAATCGAATCGACGATATCGTTGCCGAAGGCGACAAGGTTTCGGTAAGAATGACCGTTACCGGTGTGCATACCGGACAGTGGGGGAAGTACCCTCCTACGGGAAAATCATTCAAAATTGCGGAATGTTTTTTCCTGCGTATCGAGGACGGTAAAATTGCCGAGTATATGGGCATAAAGGATGCGCTGGGCCAGCTTCAACAGCTTGGAATTCTTCCGCCTAATGACGAGATAGGGTAAGAATACAGGACAGGTAAAATCCTGCATATTTAGTAACACCACATTCCCAGGATGGCAAGAACGCACAGAGCTACTCCAGTAACAAAAACGCCATCCATCCAAGGTGGGTCAGGCAGGTGACGATTACACCGGCGATAAGGACACCGAGAAAGATAGATAACATTGCTCGTTTAAAACTCATTCCGAGGAGTACGGCGGCGATAGAACCTGTCCAGGCACCGGTAATCGGCAGGGGGATGGCGACAAACAGTACCAGACCGACCCGTTCGTATTTTTCTATCATCTCACCACGCCGCCTGGTATAAGCAAAAAGCCATTTGAAAAATCGATCGAATAAGCGAAATCTGCTTAGTATGCGTGTTATGGTATTGAGCAACAGCAGGATAAAAGGCACCGGCAGCAAGTTGCCTATCACAGCAATAATATAGGCGTAGTACCAGGGGAAGTCGAATTCCAGCATGGCAAGAGGAATAGCTCCTCTTAACTCGGATATCGGAGAAGCAGCGAGACCGAGTACTTTCAGGATTTCGGAGATCTCAAGCCCGAGGATTTCTTCCAAATATATATTACTCCTTACTGTTTACGAGTCAAACTCCGGTATCAAGGTAACTTTCATTGAAGTGTAACAAATGAGTATTAGAGCGTCAACGTAATTGCTGTTTTTTGCGTACTCATTTAGCTTGACTTCTATACCGTTTCACCTTTAGACTGTAGCCCGTAGAAAGGAAATCTCGTTATCAGGCTGACCGGTCGATTCCAGATGAAAGAACCGGTTCAGCATTGGATTTGGTAATCCGTAGTGCACCTCATCATGAAGAAATTGAAATAGGAGACTGTAAAGAATGAAAGAAGAGTATAGAGAATTTGATGCGATGGTGAGAAACAGGCTGGAACAGCATTTCAATGCCCCGGCTCAACCCAGGACCACGATGATGGATAAAAAAGTGGCGATCGAGGCGGCGATACCCGGCTGGCAGCCAATCTCATGGTATGAGGATCGAGGTGTGACCGGTCTCCCACCGGTAACTTTCGAAGACCAGGCCAACGCGATTGTAGAGTGTGTTAAAGCCGGCGCTTCGATCATTCATACGCATCCCCGTGATCCTGAAACCGGTATGACGGCTCCGATGCATCCGATAGGATCTCCCGAATCGCGTCATGCGTATTGCCTGATGGAGGTGATGGATCGTGCCTATAAAGAAATCGACTTCGTCTGTGCCCACCATACCTGGTGGAGTAAACCTGATAAAGGCGCCCAGGCTGATTTCATCAGTCAGACGAAACTTCTTCTTGAGTTAGGAAAAGCCAAGGGACTGGGGAACTGGTATGTTCAGTCCGTGCTGATTATGACTGAAGGAAATTACGACGTTGGACACGCCATATTCGATGTTGAAAGCATGCAGGAAGGCGTCAAGTGGATGGAAGCCAATGGTGTCAAACCTCTTGTTGAAGTTGAGTGCTTCGCTATACCGAGGGTGAAACAGCATCTTATTGATACCGGTTTGCTTAAAGCGCCGTTCTGGGCAGTGATACAGGAAGGGAAACACAGCGACGACAGGGCTTTCGGAGGAGATCCCTGGACTCAACTGGAGATCATAACCAGTCTTGGCCTGGCAAGGCAGGCTCTGGGAGAAGATACGTTCCTTGGTATTGCCCCAGCCGGGCGTAACTGGCTAACAATGGCTACTATGGCGCTATTGGGTGGCGCTGAGATGATAAGAGTCGGCATCGAAGACCAGTTCTATCTATATCCGCACAAGGATGATATCTCACAGAGGGCTTCAGACACGACAAAAATGGTTGCTGACCTGGCCAGAGCCCTGGGAAGAGAAATAGCCACGACAGAAGATGTTAGAAACCGTGTTGGTATTAAACTCACGTAGTAAAGATAGTTATATAGCCCTGGGCAGGTTTACCAGGGCTAAACTTAATGCCTAAGTCTCTACGTGTCAGTACTCTCTTTTCCTGCCATTCATGCTTATTGTGATAGATTCAGATATCCAGGTGATTGACATTGACTCTCTCAGATTGATACTATAAACCTGAATTCAAATCAAAATAGCATAATAATGTCACGATTATTGGATAGTATAAACAGCCCTTCGGACCTTAAGGACTTATCACACTCTGAAGTTGAGCAGTTGGCCGCTGAAATCAGGGATGAACTCGTTTCTACCGTTTCCGTGACCGGAGGGCACCTTGCATCAAATCTTGGAGCTATTGAACTTACCCTTGCACTGCACCGCATCTTCGATATGCCACGAGACAAGGTTGTATGGGATGTCGGTCACCAGGCTTATACTCATAAATTATTAACAGGAAGAAGAGAGCGTTTTAAGACATTACGCCAATACGAAGGCTTGTCCGGATTTACCAGCCGTGACGAGAGCGAATATGATGCATTTGGAGCCGGTCATGCGAGTACTTCGGTGTCGGCTGCGCTGGGAATGGCCGTTGCCCGTGATCTTGCGGGTGACGACTATAGAGTGATTGCTGTTATCGGTGACGGAGCTATTACCGGCGGCATGGCCCTTGAGGCGTTGAACCAAGCCGGACATCTCAGTTCCAATATTACCGTGATATTGAATGATAATGGCATGTCTATCGCACCAACTGTTGGCGCTCTATCCAAACTGATGGGTAAGGTTCGTTTCGATCATCGGTTTCATGAAGCAAGAGAAAGAAGCTGGCGAATCCTCAGGCATTTGCCGTTCAGTAATAAGCTGAAAAGTGCGAGTGAACAGGTAGAGAGTGGAGTAAAAGGTCTTGTTATGCCTACCATGCTCTGGGAGGAGCTTGGATTTACCTATATGGGACCGGTTGACGGGCATGACATCCGAAAGTTAGAAGAGGCTTTTGCGCAGGCCAGGAATTTCAGGAAAAAACCTGCCCTGGTGCATGTTGTCACTACCAAGGGTAAGGGATATCAGCCTGCTGAAGGTGATGCAGTTTACTTTCATGGAGTATCAGGTCAAAACGGCGAAGCCTGTGATATTCCGTCATACAGCGAGGTATTCGCCCGGACGATTCTGGATGTTGCAAGGGAAGACTCCCGCCTGGTGGTTATTACCCCGGCTATGCCCGAGGGGAACTGCCTTCATATCGTCCAGGCTGAATTTCCGGAAAGAGTATTTGACGTTGGTATCTGCGAGCAGCATGCGGTAACGTTCGCTGCCGGATTGGCCACTCAGAAATACACTCCTGTGGTCGCTATATACTCCACCTTTTTACAACGTGCATTCGATCAGATAATACATGATGTATGCCTCCAGGAACTGCCTATGGTGTTCGCTATAGACCGGGGAGGTATAGTCGGCGACGACGGTAAGACCCACCAGGGAACCCTGGATCTGTCATACCTTACTCTAATACCCAACCTGATCATCTCATCACCCAAGGATGAAAATGAACTCCGGCACCTGCTTTACACGGCAATCAGGTGTGGAAAACCAATGGCAGTACGCTATCCCCGCGGTACCGGTTTAGGTGTAAGTATGAATGATGATCTTCATGTCATACCAATCGGAAAAGCCGAGGTGTTGCGTGAAGGCAGTGATGTTGCCATCCTGGCTATAGGAGTTACGGTACAGGCGGCGATGGATGCGGCGGAAAATCTATCCGAACGGGGAATAGAAGCTACCGTGGTTAATTCCAGATTTGCAAAACCCCTGGACTCCGAACTCATAATGGATTTAGCGGGAAGAATCAAGCGGATTATTACGGTGGAAGAAAATACCGTCAAGGGCGGTTTTGGTAACTGCATACTTGACCTGCTTCAGGAAGAAAACGTATACGATGTCCAGGTAAAGTGCATCGGTGTACCTGACAAGTTTATAGAACAGGGTACGCAGCAGATCATACGGAAAAAATACGGACTCGATGCTGCCGGCATCGAAACGACAGTCCTTAACCTGGTTGGATATTCCGAACCTGTTTCTTCATTACCCGAAGTGAGAAAATGAACAAGCAGACTGTCAGGGATATCGATGTCTCGGGTAAGAAAGTCCTTGTCAGGGTAGATTTCAATGTAAATCTGGATGAAAGGACCGGAGAAATAACCGATGACAGCCGTATTCGGGCAGCTCTTCCCACGATCGATTATCTTATCGAGAAAAAAGCCAAAATCATCCTGTGCTCACATTTAGGCCGACCTGACGGGAAGGTTGTCGAGAGTCTACGACTAAAACCGGTTGCCGAACGACTCTCCGAACTTTTGGGAAAACCGGTAATCTCAACACTCGATTGCATTGGCCCGGAAGCGGAAATTGAAGCTGACGGTTTAGTTAACGGTGAACTGTTGCTCCTCGAAAATCTGCGATTTCACCCTGAGGAAGAGGAGAATGATCCGGTTTTTTCTGCCTCGCTGGCAAAGCTGGCGGATATCTATGTCGATGATGCCTTCGGTACTGCCCATCGCGCCCATGCATCTACTGAGGGTGTAACCAAATTCCTTCCCGCTGTCGCCGGCTTGCTGATGGAAAAGGAACTTGAGTACCTTGGCGGTATCCTGAAGAATCCCGCTCAGCCATTTGGCGGACTGGTTGGAGGAGCCAAGGTAAGTGACAAAGTCGCCATGCTTGAAAATATCATGAATAAAGTGGAGTTTATCCTGGTTGGCGGAGGGATGGCGGCAACCTTTCTTAAGGCAAAATCATTTGAAGTCGGCCTTTCGCTGGTAGAAGAAGACAGGATAGAAACGGCCCGGAGTTTATTAGACCAGGCTGAGAAAGTCGGTATTCGCCTGTTGCTGCCGACGGATGTAATGGTGACTGAAGAAATAAAGGCGGGATCATCCAGAGAGATCGTGCCGGTTGATAAAATATCCCCCGAAAAGAGAATCGTTGATATCGGGCATAGAACGATAGAACTTTTTTCAAGCGAACTGAAGCGTGCCGGTACAGTCTTCTGGAATGGACCGATGGGTATAAACGAGATACCGGATTTTGCCGCCGGTACCCACGCGATGGCTCTATTGTTATCGAGCCTCGATGCTGATACTATTATCGGTGGAGGGTCAACATCCGACGTAGTGATTAATATGGGATTGGCGGACAAAATGACCTTCATATCTACGGGAGGTGGCGCTTCGTTGAGATTCCTTGGCGGTAAAAAGCTTCCCGGTGTAGAAGCACTGCTTGATAAATAGGGGTGATACGGCAATTCGGATGGATAACCAGGAAATTATAAAAACTCTCTCACAATCGACGCCTTCTAAGATTGTCTTTCTCGTACTTGATGGTCTTGGAGGTCTGCCGCTACCGGAGACCGGTAAAACTGAACTGGAGACAGCGAATACGCCGAACCTTGACAGGCTAGCGGCAGAGGGAGTTTGTGGTCTCAGTGATCCCGTTGCTCCCGGTATAACTCCAGGCAGTGCTCCCGGACACCTGGGATTATTCGGATATGATCCTGTCAAGTACGAAATAGGCAGAGGAGTGCTTGAAGCGACCGGTATCGATTTTGTAGTACAACCGGGTGACGTGGCAGCACGGGGAAATTTCTGTACGGTGGATAATAACGGACTGGTAACCGATCGCCGGGCAGGAAGAATATCCGACGAGAAATGCGCTGACTTATGCCAGATCCTGGATGGACAGAGTATAGACGGTATTGAAGTAATAGTTCGACCGGTCAAAGGACACCGGTTTATCGCGGTATTCAGGGGAGAAGGTCTTTCTCCGGAAGTCAGTGACTCGGATCCCCAACAGACAGGATTACCTCCATTGGATATTTACGCTGATAATATTGAAGCGGTAAAGATGGCAAACATAGCTATCAGTTTTATCTCTGCGGCGAGAGAACTTCTGGCTGAACAAAATCCGGCGAACATGGTGTTATTACGAGGTTTTTCCGGAGAACCCGGTTTCCCATCGATGAAAGAAATCTATAAGCTCAATCCGGCAGCCGTTGCCGGATATCCTATGTATCGGGGTCTGGCGCGGCTTGTAGGTATGGACACACTCGACACTGGACCTGGTATAGGCGATGTTTTCGCCACGGTTAAAGAATATTACGAAAACTATGATTTCTTTTTCCTGCATTACAAACCTACTGACGCGGCAGGAGAGGACGGTGACTTCGATAGAAAAGTGAAAGCTATCGAGGAAGTCGATTCAGCCCTTCCTGACCTGTTAACTCTCAAGCCCGATGTCCTGGTGGTAACCGGTGACCATTCAACACCGGCAGTACTGAAAGGGCATAGCTGGCACCCGGTACCGATCCTTCTCAGTTCTAAATTCTGCCGTACCGATGATGCGGATGATTTCTCAGAAACATCATGCGTGAAAGGCGGACTCGGCAGGATACACGCTGTCGATATAATACCCCTCGCAATGGCTAATGCTCTCAAGCTGAAAAAATTCGGAGCATAAGAAATCGTCTGGAGATACCTCAATGAAGCTTGTTAATGAAGATGAACATGGTTCTTATCATGGAGTAACTCCGGAATTTCTCCAGGAATTTGAAACGATTGAAAGCAATCCGCATTTCGACGTATACGATTCACTCGATAGCGGCAGGCGGTTTATCGCAGTGAAATCATCCCGGATTCCTGATGATGAGAACCCGGTTGAAGGCAGATTCGGGATAGACTTTAACCGGGCTAAGCCTACTCTTCAGGAAGCTGTTGAGTATGCTGAAGGCCTTCCGGACAGTTACCTGTGGCAGGATGATATCGCCTTTGCTGCTGCCGGAGTTCGCGAATATGAAATAAAATCCTCGATATGGGATAGTTTTTATTCCTATATTTGGGATACTATTCCTCAGACTGTCTGGGTCGCTCCGCATTCGGGAAATACTTATAAACCACCTCATGATTACCTGTCAGACCCCAAGATAATGATAGATACCTTTTCCGCCGGAATTTCGGCTCTTTGTGCTTTCAGAGATACCGATGAGGTGATAAACAGGAATCTGGTCGTTGTCCATAGCACAGGGCAGCTAGGGGCGGTCTTGAATCTCGGTGATTTCGGAGTGCTGGAGCAGGAAAAAATGGATATTGCGGCGAATAAAGTAATACCCGAATATCGAGAAAGAGTCCATGCTATTGCCGGGGAATTCAAGCAGGATTATTCAGAAAAAACCTTTAAATTCCTTAACAGAATATTAAAGGCAAGAGGTACTCTGGATCCGTTCGAACTTGAAGGTATTTCCCGGGATGACAGTTTCCTCATCAGAATTTATGCCAGGTGTCTTGAATTGTATGGACAGAAAATAAGTGAATACTCTCTGGAAGGTTTTTCCAGAGCTCTGGAGAACCTGGGTGAAGCCGAGGTTCCCGTTATCCTCAATAATTTCATATATCCGGGTAGAAACGCGGGTAGACTTATCAAACTTTCTGACAAAATAAGAGAAGGTGAGATGAATTCGGCAGTCCAAGTAGAAGGAGCCAGGGTTTATATGGCAAACGATCCGCAACTCGTTGCAGATATACTTTTAGATGTGAAGAGGGAACTTTTCGATAACTAATTGATATGTGATAATAGATACCGGAGGAAAGTTAAATGCGCATACCTTTAATTGCAGGAAACTGGAAAATGAATACGACCGTTGATGAAGCGGTTCGCCTTGTAAAAGAGATGCTGCCTGGCATGGATGCTATCGGTAACATAGAGAAACTGGTCTGTCCTCCGTTTATTTCGCTGACTTCTGTGAGGGAGGTATTGAAAGGCAGTTCGGTAAAACTGGGTGCTCAGAACCTTCATTATATGGAAAAAGGTGCCTATACCGGAGAAATCTCACCCCTGATGCTTTCGGGAATCTGCGAATACGTGATAATCGGCCACTCGGAAAGGCGGCAATACTTCGGTGATACGAACGAGGTGGTGAACAAGAAGATTCAGGCTGCTCTTGATGCCGGACTGAAGCCCATCCTCTGTGTCGGTGAGAGTCTTGAAGAAAATGAAGCAGGAAAGACCGAGGAAGTAGTTACCGGACAACTCAGGCAATCTCTTGCTGAGATAGACTATCCGGGCAGCTTCGTTATCGCTTATGAGCCGGTATGGGCCATCGGAACAGGAAGAGCAGCGACCGGTACACAGGCAAATGACACGATAAGCCTGGTGCGTCGCACCGTCACTGATCTGTGGAGTGCCGAAGAAGGCGACGAAGTTCGGATTCTTTATGGCGGCAGCGTTACCGCTGCCAACACGACTGAATTCCTGAGTCAGCCCGATATCGATGGCGCTCTGGTTGGCGGCGCTTCCCTGAAACCGGATGAGTTTGTCAGTATAGTGAGACAGACAGCCGATCTACAATAATGAACTGATAATGTTACCTCTCCTTGCGAAAAAGGGGAATGCAAGGAAAATAAAATCCCCCTTTACAAAAGGGGGACATTAATACCTCAGGTTAAACATATTGGTAAATAATCATGACAGGTGTACTTAAAAGTAATCCTCTTGTGGCTGTGGTAGGTCCTACCGCTACCGGTAAGAGCGACCTGGCAATTTACCTCGCGCGGGAATTCGACGGTGAGGTGATAAACGCCGACAGCCGACAGGTATACCGGTACATGGATATAGGCACGGCGAAACTCAGCCGGGAAGAACTGGCTCTCATTCCCCACTATCTAATTGACATAATGAATCCTGACGAGGATTTCAGTCTGGCTCAGTATAAGGAAATTGCAACCGGGGAAATTGCTGATATCCATAAGCGCGGGAAATTGCCGATCCTGGCAGGTGGAAGCGGACAGTATGTCTGGGCACTGCTTGAAGGCTGGGATATACCGAAGGTAGAACCTGATCTTGAACTAAGGCAAAGACTGGAAGAGAAGGCCGCAGAAGGAAAGGCGGACGAGTTATATCATGAACTTGAGGAAATCGACCCGGAAGCAGCCAGGACGATCGATCCGAGAAATATACGCCGTGTGATCAGGGCACTCGAAGTTACCTTGCAGACCGGTAAACCTTTTACACAACTGAGAACTAAACAAACTCCCCCTTATGATACTCTTATCATAGGACTCACTACTGAGAGAAAAGAATTATACCGGCGCATAGATCTGCGAGTCGACTCCATGATAGAAAACGGTCTGGTTGATGAAGTTAAAAACCTTATGGAAATGGGATATGGGGTAGATGTTCCAACGATGTCCAGCATCGGGTATAAGCAGATAATGATGTTCCTGGATGGTGAAATCTCACTGGAATCAGCCGTTCACCAGATGAAAACAGAAACGCACCGGCTGGTAAGAAGACAGTATAACTGGTTCAGTTTATCTGATGAGAGAATAAAGTGGCTGGATATCCAGGATGATTTCAAAGAAGAAGCAAGGGAGTTGGTAGCGGAATTTATCTCAAGCTAGTATCATATCTCGGACCTACCTTGAATAATCTACTCATTTTTTGACAAGCTCAGGATGAGCGGTTGCAAGAGGCTACGGATGATTGGGATTATAAGGTTCAGGATGAGTGGTTGTGTATCCGCTCGTGGTGAGTTTATCGAACCATGAGCCAGTCCGGCAGGATTCACTCATCCTACGTCAAGATCATTCTACGATAGGCTCACGATGAGCGGTTGTATGAGGTTCAGGATGATCGATAATATCTATTTCTTTACGTCCCACTTCGACAGGTATTGTGTCTGTCCGAGAGTCGAACCTCTCTGGATCTCTTCGCGAATACGGTTTTCTTTTTCCAGGACATCGATAGCCCGGTTAGCCATCTCCATTGCTGAATCTTTCGGAACAACCACAATCCCGCTTTCGTCGCCGATTATCCAGTCTCCCGGTTCAACTTTCCTGCCGCATACCTCGATAGCGGCATTGATTTCGCCGAAACCTTTCGGTTCGCCGGCTGTCGGTGTGAAATGACGGGCGAATAGCGGGAATTTCAGTTTTCTAATATCATCGATGTCACGTACGGCACCATCTATCACCACGCCTACTACTCCGACAGTTTTACAGCTGTTGGTAGCCAGTTCTCCCCAGACCGCGATCTCTCCCTGGCAGGCATCGATGACCAGGACATCACCTGCCTTCGCGTGGTCGATAGCCTGGACAGGAGCACTCCAGTCGCCGTTATAGGTTCTGACGGTAACCGCCGGTCCGGCGAATTTCAGTTCGCCCGGTTTTCCTTCCCAGACCGGTTTGAGTCCTCTCAACTCTCCTGTCCGGTGCATCGCATCACTGATATTAGAGGAACTCACTTTCATAAATGCTTCGGCGAGGTGCTCTTTGTCGTACTTCAGAAACTCTTTCGTCTCTATCGGTTTTCCTGATTTCAATGATTGTACGATTTTCCGTGCCGATTCTTCGGGACTTTTCGCTTTATAGAGAGAACCACCAGCGATAATAATATCGGCACCGGCTTCATAAGCCTGAACCGCAGTCTCGCTGTTAATTCCTCCTGCTGCCGAGATCTGAGCTTTTCCCGATATAGCTTTCGCTATCTCCTTCACCAGATCGATAGGTTTTACACCGAGTACCTGTTGATCGAGTCCGACATGGATGTTGATAATATCTATACCCATTTCCTCGAGTTCAACAGCACGCTTGGCAGGATCTTTGACGGATATAAGGTCTGCCGCAATTTTTACACTGTATTTCTTCCCGGCAAGTATCGCTTCGGAAATGCACGAATCAGGTGCTGTTCCGAGAATAAAGACCACGTTGGCACCGGCTTTCGCGGCAATCTCTACTTCGGTAGAACCGGCATCCATCACTTTCATGTCGGCGCAGATGGTATGTCCCGGGAAAGCGGCACGAAGCTCACGAACGGCATTCATTCCTTCAGATTTAATAAGCGGAGTTCCGGCTTCGATCCATGCCTTCGAAATATCACCATCGGTTTCAGCAAGTATGCCTTTTACTGCTTCCTGGGCAATCTTTACTGCCCTGGGGAGATCGATAAGGTCGAGGGCGATCTGAATGGGAGGGAGTTTGTTCTGAGAAGGTGTGTTGACCTGTGTTTTCGTCATATAGATAAACCTCCTGTCGGCTTTTCCAGGTGTTTATTCAAGCACTATATTATCTATCAGCCTTGGTTTACCGATTTTTACTGCCAGTGATACCAGTACCGGTCTTGTAATCTCTTCCACTTCACCCAGCGTTTCATTATCGGCAACACTGATGTAATCTATGTTCGCCGCCGGCTGCTGCCGTATCAAAGCTGTCATTTCACGCCTGATTTTCGTGGAGTCTCTTTCGCCTTCTGAGTATAGTTTCTCAGCCAGTTTAAGGGACTGGTAGAGAACGGTCGCCGCTTTACGCTCATCCGGTTTCAGATAGGAGTTCCTGCTGCTCATTGCCAGGCCATCCGGTTCACGAATTGTAGGACACGCAATCACTTCAAGGTTCATATCCAGGTCTTTTACCATCTTCTTAATCACGGCAAGCTGCTGGGCGTCCTTCTGTCCGAAGTATGACCTGGTCGGACGAATAATGTTGAACAGTTTGGCGACAATGGTGGTTACACCACGGAAGTGGGTAGGGCGCGACGCGCCTTCCAGTTTATCGGTCAATCCTTCTACATCAATCCAGCTATTGTATCCGGCTGGATACAGGTCGTCAGCGGAAGGCATAAAGACGATGTTGGTATACGGTTCAAGCAGTTTCAGGTCACGTTCCGTATCGCGCGGATAATTTTCGAAATCTTCATTGGGACCGAACTGTGAGGGATTAACAAAGATACTGGCAGCAACCGTTTTATTTTCCTCTCTCGACCTTTTTACCAGGGAAATATGTCCTTCATGAAGGTATCCCATTGTGGGAACGAAACCAAGCGGTTCATCCAGGCTGTTCCGTTCTGCTTTCATGGCTGATATTGTGTCGATTATCTTCATTTATCACTCCCCGCCTGTGATAATCCCGGTGAATATAAAGAGGGGCTTAGCCCCTCTGTTTATCGATCTGTAAATAAGGTTTGTTGTTTACTTATATTCTTTCTCAAGTTTGGAAATCACGTCTTTGTCGATAATATAACTGTTTGCATTGGTAGGGAATTCGCCTGCTTTTACATCGTCATGATATTCGGCTACCGCTTTTCTCATGATATCGGCGATCTGCGCGTACTGTTTGGCGTGTTTCGGTACAAATTCTGTATAGGAACCGAATGTGTCGTTAATAACCTGCACTTGCCCATCACAGTCGGGTCCGGCGCCGATTCCGATAGTAGGAATATTGAGTTTCTGCGTGATGAGGGCTGCCAGCTTGTATGGGACAGCTTCGAGTACGACGGCGAATGCTCCTGCCTGTTCCAGGGCAATTGCGTCTTCGATAATTCCTCTTGCCGACTCGATAGATTTACCCTGTGCCTTGTGTCCGCCAAGCTGGTTGATAGACTGTGGCGTAAGACCGATATGTCCCATCACGGGAATACCGCAGTTGATTACCTGTCTCACTTTCTCGGCGACGGTTACGCCACCTTCGAGTTTGATTGCCTGTGCTCCGGCTTCCTGTATGAACCTGCCGGCGTTTCGGAGGCAGTCTTCGGTACTGACGTGGTAGGTCATAAATGGCATATCGCCCACTATCAGGGCATTTTCGGTACCCCTTACCACCGCTTTCGTGTGGTGCAGCATTATATCCATTGTAACGGGTATCGACGTATCGAATCCCAGGACCACCATTCCAAGGCTGTCGCCGACAAGGATCAGGGGAACACCTGCTTCATCGACAATTTTAGCGGTTGTATAATCGTAAGCGGTGAGCATGGATATCTTCTCACCGCTCTGTTTCATCTCTTTTATCTGGTTAATGGAAACACGCATTTCGCTTCTCCTACCGGATAGCAGCTTCTATAGGTCCTTTTATAGAGGTAATATCATTATTTCTATCTACGTGGACGAGTTTCGGAGTATAAGTCCGGGCTTCTTCCTCTTCCATCTGCTGGTAAGTCAGGATAATGACCATATCACCTTTGATAGCCAGCCTGGCGGCTGCGCCGTTAAGGCAAATTTCACCTTTATCGCCCTCGATAGCATAGGTCTCGAAACGGGCTCCGTTATTCAGATTAAGGACGTGTACGTGCTCGAAGGGAAGTATATCGGCTGCCTCCATGAGCTTAGTATCTATGGTGATACTTCCTTCATAATCGATATCTGCACCAGTAACAGTAGCACGGTGGATCTTGCTTTTCAGCATGTTTCTCATCAAGATTTCTCCCTTTATATGCTTATTAACAGGTTAGGTTGTTTTAGAATTCCCATCATATCTTCTGCCTGTTTTTCGGTAATTTTACCCTTCGCTAGGGCGATGGTTACCGTCTGGCGACCGAGTTCGAGATAGGTTGGAAGCACGTCAGGTGCTGATCTTTCCAGGGCTTCGATATGTTTCCTGATGGTACCGGTATCACCTCGTGCAATTGGTCCGGTAAGACAGTCCGGGATACCGACTGTTTCAATATTGTGGAAAGTTCCCTGGATAAGGGGAAGGAGAGCCTGAGTGGCTTGCTGAGTGGGAATGTCGAAGGTTTTCCAGAGGTCCGTTGCCTGTTTGATCAGGGTTACCAGGTAGTTACAGGCCATGACGGCTGCAGCATGGTAGACTACCTTATCGCTTGCTTCAAGTTGTATGTATCTTCCTTCAAGCGCGGTAGCCATTTTCTTTAACTCGGTCAGCAGAGGTTCTTCCGCTTCTATTGCGAAGGTAGAACCGGGGATGTTTTCCACTGCCTGTTTGACACTGGCGAATGTCTGTAAAGGATGAAATGCGCCTGTCAAAGTACCTGACTGTTTTGCCGGGTCGAGAACTTCGGTTGAATCAGCCCCGCTGCAGTGTACTACACTCTTACCGGGCTGCCAGTCGATCTCCGATACAACGGTACCGATTGCGCCGTCAGGCGTGGTGATGAAGGTTATATCCACGCTGTCCGCAACAGCCTGGCTGCTCTCCATAACTCTGCATCCGGGGATTTCCAAGGCCAGTTTTTCAGCAGATTCTCTGCTTCGGCTGTATACGGCGGTCACCCTGTAGCCGTGGTTGTGCAAACCGATGGCCAGGGCTGTTCCTACTGTTCCGGCTCCGATAAATCCTGCTTCAGTCATTTTATTTGTACCTCAAAATGGTAATAAAAAAACCTTCCCGGACAAGCCGAGGAAGGCAATCTTTCCAAGTATACTATTCTTGCCGTCTCGGTCAGGTCCGATCCAAGCGACTTAAATTGTAAAAAGTTCTTTTATCCGGGAAATCACCGCCGGAATGGTCGGTGCTCCCCACTGCTAATATATCAATAGACTGCATTTTTGTCAATAGGTAACAAGGGTTTTTCCTGTGTTCAGGAAAGTATATGATTACTCGTTAATCATTGACCATGGTACTATCTCGTCCCGGGGTATTTCCCTCAGATAATAGCGCTCCTCGAGCCCTTTTCGAACCAGTGCTTTCTTCCATCCAGAGAGAGTTAAGTTTTCTATATCAACGAGTACTTCTGCCAGTCTTGTGTCTCCTCGGGCGAGGACACCCTGTACTCTACTCCATGCCGGGCTGTCCGCTTTGATACTAATCCCTTTTGGCGTAAGCTGCTTTTTAAGGTTGGCTACTCGATTGTTGAGGACATCGACTTCCCCCATCGGCTGGTGCTGGAATGGAGTGCCGGCTTTCGGCACGAAAGGTGAGATGCTGAGTGTGATGCGGCAGCCGGGAGAAATATTCTCCAGAATTTGCCTGCATTTTAAGGTAAGTTTGACAATTGCTTCTACGTCTTCATCTGTTTCAGTCGGCAGGCCTATCATGAAATACAGTTTGAATTGCCTGATGCCGTATTCTGCTACTTTTCGCATCGCCCGTATAATATCTTCCTCATCAATGCCTTTTTTTATCAGGCTGCGGAGTCTTTGAGAACCGGCTTCCGGGGCGAGGGCTATCATCCTGGCTTTCCCCTTTACCAGTTCTGCTACCGCGGATTCCGGCAGTGGTTTTATCCGCAGAGAACTAACGGAAATTTCTGCATCGTACTGACGCAGTCCCGAAAGTATCTCCTCGAACTGTGGGTGTTCGGAGACAGCCGGTCCTACAAGACCGATCCTGTTCCGGTATTGTAAACCTTCCCCGGCCTGTTCCAGGATGCTGTTTACCGAACGGTATCTCATCGGACTGAAAATGGTGCTGACCATACAAAATTGACAGCTGTGACCGCAGCCACGCTCGGCTTCTATCAGGTAAAGGTTACCAAGCTCGGTATTCGGTGTCAGAACAGCGGTATGTGACTGAAAACTGTCAAGGTTGGTTAACCACTGACGTTTTACTGGCATATCTTGAGTTTCCTGTGGAACATAGATTCCCGGTAATTTCCCGAGAGATTTCAGAAGCGTATCCCGATTCTCTCCGACACCTTCCTGCAGCACCGGAAGCATATTCGGGAGTATGGCTTCTGCTTCACCGATACACAGGCAGTCGAAAAAAGGTTCCAGGGGCATCGGATTAGCTGTAATACAGGGACCGCCGGCTATTACCAGCGGGTGGCTTTCATCTCTATCTGTAGCGTAAAGCGGTAAACCGCTTGATTTCAGTATTTTTACCACGTTAAAGTAGTCGAGTTCGTAGGTAACGGAAAAAGCAATAACAGAAAAGTCAGAGAGAGGTCGTTCCGATTCCAAGCTGAGTGGAGATGCAAAATTGCCTTTGGAAGGCTGTTCAAGGAATATTCTCTCACAGACGACGTTATCATAATCGTTTAAAAGTTTATAGATGGTATGGATTCCCAGGTTGGACATCCCGATGTAATAGGAATTCGGGTAGACCAGTGCAACCGGCAGCCTGCCGCCCCAGTCCTTTGTTACCGTCCCCGTTTCTCGCGAAAGTCTATATCTGGCATCCTGCGGGGTGTTTTTACTCATAGACAGTATTATAGACTTTTATACGTAAAAACCCTAGTCCTTATAAAATCGCACCCTTCTCTGGGGATCTTTTCCGGCGCTTCTGGAGTTTAATTCATTACGTTCCGCGATGAGGTGCTGGAGACGGCGGATATAGGCTCCCTGCGGACTCAGTTCAATCTCCTCCTCACCGTTTTTCAACATATTAACAGCATCATGGGCTTCTCTAAGGGCTGAGGTTAGAGAGTCTGTTCTCTCGAAATTCTCGGAATTTCTGCTTCCCGGTGTAATGGTGTGCAGGAACTGCCTTATCTGTGACGGTGTGTTGCTCCTCAGGACATATATCGGGAGGTTGGTAATCTCCGCATCCTTCACTTTCTGAGGTTTCCGCCTGTAGTACCGTTTCGAGGTTACGAACAGGTCGGCGTTCTTAATATTCTCAACAATCTCCACATTTGCCAGCATATCTTTTGCCGTCTGTTCGAATCTGCCCCGGTTAACTCCGAACAGGTAGAGCCGGTGAAGTTTCCCTTCTCTTATCTGAGGTTGACTGTGGGTGGTCTTTGCCGGTGTTTCTACAGGAGTCGATTTTTCTATTACTACCTTTCCTTCTTCGTCGAGCCACCGTACCTCTGTCGTGATGGCTTGCCCTCGTAGCGTAGCATCTACCGCCTCAGCGACATCCGGGTGAATTGCTACTCTATCCCTATCCAGTATCTCGACCATAATATCGAATGTCGGTGGAGATGTGCGTTCGAGTATGGATTTCTGAGTCCCGCGTCTCTTGGCTTCTTCATCTCCCAGAGTCACACTCTGTATACCCCCGATAAGGTCGGAGAGTGTCGGATTCAATATCAGGTTCTCAAGAGTATTTCCATGGGCGGTTCCAACCAGTTGAACACCGCGTTCGGCAATAGTACGGGCTGCCAGGGCTTCCAGTTCGGTGCCCATCTCATCGATGACGATTACTTCCGGCATGTGGTTTTCAACGGCTTCTATCATCACGGCGTGCTGGTTGACCGGCGACGTTACCTGCATACGCCGGGCATGTCCAATCGCCGGGTGCGGAATATCACCGTCTCCGGCGATCTCATTGGAGGTATCTACGATGATCACCCGTTTCTTGAAATCATCGGCAAGGACCCGGGCTATCTCGCGAAGCATGGTCGTCTTGCCCACACCGGGTCTGCCCAGCAGCATAACACTCTTTCCCGAAGTGATCAGATCTTCGATTACCTTTATGGTGCCGGTAACTGCCCTGCCGACGCGGCAGGTAAGTCCCACGATGCGTCCCTGCCGGTTACGGATTGCCGATATACGGTGAAGGGTACGTTCGATACCGGCGCGGTTATCATCACCGAAGGTGCCGACTCGCGATGATACATACTCGATATCTTCCTCGCTTACTTCCGTGGGATAAAGTACTATCTCTCTATCCGGAAAACGCGCTTCCGCAGGGCGTCCCAGGTCGAGTACTACCTCGATAAGTTCGTGGACATCACTTTGCTGCACCAAAGGCGTCTGTATATGCGGTGGAAATATGTTCAACAGCGCATCCAGATCATCGGTTATTACCTTTTGCACCGGTTCCTCCCGCTGCAACCGGATATTCTTTCTCCCGGTCTCAGCTTTGTGTTACTCTGTCTCTTAATATCCGTCTCAGGATTTTACCGACCTGTGTTTTCGGTATCTCGTCAATAAATTCTACCATCCTGATTCTCTTATAAGGAGATAGTCTTTCTTTACAGAATTCTATCAATTCATCCTCTGAGCAGACGTTGCCGTCTTTAGGTACGATAAACGCTTTAGGCAATTCACCGGCTAGTTCATCCGGTACGCCGACCACGGCGCATTCTCTGACTGCAGGATGCTCGTAGAGAGTGGCTTCAACCTCTGCCGGTGCGATTGTATACCCCTTGTACTTAATTATCTCCTTTTTACGGTCTACTATATAAAAGTAGCCCTCTTCATCCATCCTGGCAAGGTCTCCGGTGTGAAGCCAGCCTTCCCTGAGCGTAACAACATTTTCTTCCGGCCTGTTCAGATAACCTTTCATCACCTGGGGTCCTTTTAATACCAGTTCGCCGATCTCTCCCGGCGGCAGTTCACTGGTGCCGGTCTCTTCATCCATGATACGGGCGTCCGTATCCATAATCGGGATTCCTATCGTACCGGGCTTTATCCTGTCGGGTGGTGAGGTATGGGTCTCCGGTGATGCCTCGCTCAATCCGTAGGCAAGTATCATCTTGATACCGGTCTCATTTTCCCACTTTTCCTTGATTTCAGGTGGGATCGGCATTGCCCCGGCTTTCACATATCTCAGGCTGGAAAGATCGTATTTTCCCATTGAGGGGCTGTTGATAAGCATCGTATAGAGCGATGCTGCGCCGTGCAGGAGTGTTACCTTATCTTTTTCTACCGTTTCGAGCAGTGTATCCGCGTCATAACGCGGCATGGTGACTACTTTTGCTCCGGCGTAGATCGGCGAGTTTACGCAGGTACAGGCGCCCCAGCTGTGGTAGAACGGCAACAGTCCTACTATCACATCATTCTCGGTCCAGCTCAGGAAAGTGGCGTTCTGAATCGCGTTGGCTACCAGATTGTAGTGGGTTAACATGGCACCTTTCGGGAAGCCTGTCGTACCTCCGGTATATTCGATTGCCGCTACATCTTCCTTTGGGTCTATATTGATCTCCGGCGCTGTCGGTGGATATTCATCGAAGATGGAGTTAAACGATATCGTTCCCGGGATATCTTCATCGTCTGTCCGTATGACCGCTTTCAGTCCTATTTCTTCCCTGATTTCTTCAACTACCGGATAGGTTTCCTTATTGCAGATTACAATAGTAGCGCCGGAGTCGGTCACCACATGCCTCAGTTCATCTTTTTTATAGGTAGGATTAACCGGAGCAACAGAGCCGCCTGCTTTGAGTATTCCGTAGTAGCCGATTACGTACTCAATTCCGTTCGGCAGGAATACGATACCTCTGCTCCCGTGTTTCAAACCGAATCCTGCCAGAGCCGCAGCAAGACGATTAGTTCGGTCGTCCAACTCGCTGAAAGTAACTGAATCCTTACCGGAACAAAAGGCCGGTCTATCAGGATATCGTGCTGCGCTATTAGTCAGGAACTTGGAAAGCGGTATTTCAGGATAATCGATATGCCGGGGTATGCCCTCCGGCCAGTATTTGAACCATGGTCTGTCATTCGGGATATTCAATGGGTACTTACTCCTTTCCGGTACGGGTTTTGTCAGTTCACACTCTCCTTGAGCTCATCCATAGTGAACAGCGGGTGCAGTGTTAATCCGGCTTTTTCCAGATTTTCACGGCCTTTTATATCCCGTTCGATGACGCACAGAACATTCTCAACGATCGCTCCGAATCCTCTCAGGTCGCTGGTACTTAACACTACCTGGCCGCCGGTAGTAATTACATCTTCGATCACACAGAGTTTTTTACCATCAATGTCTATACCTTCAGCCAGCTTGCAGGTGCCATATTCCTTTGCCGTTTTCCTGACAAAAACAGCAGGTATGCTCGTTTTTAGCGAGAGAGCTGTAGCGATAGGTATTCCGCCCATCTCAAGCCCTGCCAGGATTTCGGTACCTTCCGGCACCAGGTTTGCCATCTCCGATGCGATGTCAGCCAGTAGTGCCGGCTCCGATTCGAACAGGTACTTATCGAAATATTCGCCTGAAACCTGTCCGGAACGCAGTGTGAAGCTGCCGGTTAGGTGGGATATAGTATAGATTCTCGCTGCCAGTTCTTTTCTATCCATTTACTCTCACTTTTCTCCTGAAATCATATCAAGGAAGTACCGGTGAAATCTCAGATCGTCGGTTAATTCCGGGTGAAATGCGGAGACGAGGAATTTACCTTGCCTTGCCGCGACCGCCGTGCCATCATCCAGCCTGGCGAGGACTTCGGTAGTGCCATTGACGCTTTCAATCAGCGGAGCCCGTATGAACACAGCATGAAACGGTTCATTCCCAAGAACGGGTATATCGAGATCAGTTTCGAAGCTCTCGTTCTGCCTTCCGAAAGCATTACGTCTGACGGATATATCCATCAGACCGAGAGCTTCTACTGTAGAGTCGGGAATCTCCTTTGCCAGAAGAATCATTCCGGCGCACGTACCGAAAATCGGTTTGCCTTCCTCAGCAAGCTGTTTTATCCCTGATACCAGGTCATAGTCTTTTATCAGCTTGCTGATGGTGGTGCTTTCCCCGCCGGGAATTATTAACCCGTCCAGTCCTGCCAGTTGTCGGGGCAGACGGACGGGTAATGTTTCTACTCCCAGTTTCTTCAGTACCGCTATGTGTTCGGCAAAGGCTCCCTGCGATGCAAGGACACCTGTTTTCATACCTTATTCCTCTGCTTTTTCCGCTACCATCCCCTGGATGCCAGCAGTTCATCTTCCGGTATCTGTTTTATCTCCAGTCCCGGCATTGCTTCGCCGAGGTCCTTCGATACCTTCGCGATTATTTCCGGGTCTTCGTAATGAGTGGTCGCTTCGACAATTGCCTTGGCCCTGACCTCGGGGTTGGTGGACTTGAATATTCCCGATCCTACGAAAACTCCTTCGGCGCCAAGCTGCATCATCAAAGCGGCGTCGGCTGGAGTGGCAATGCCACCCGCGGCGAAATTAACGACCGGCAGTTTACCCGTCTTGTGTACTTCCTCTACCAGTTCGAAAGGTGCACCCATATCCTTGGCTATCTTCATCAGCTCTTCCTGCGGGGCGTTGACCAGACTGCGGATGCCGTCCATTACTGTCCGCATATGCCTGACCGCTTCTACGATATTTCCCGTTCCTGCTTCGCCTTTTGTTCGTATCATCGCCGCGCCTTCACCGATACGGCGGAGTGCTTCTCCCAGGTCTCGACAGCCGCAAACGAAGGGCGTTTTAAAGTCATGCTTCCAGACGTGGTAGCTTTCATCGGCTGGTGTTAACACCTCGGATTCGTCGATGTAGTCGACTCCCATTGCCTGGAGTGCCTGCGCTTCAACGAAATGACCGATACGGCATTTCGCCATTACCGGGATGGTGACTGTCTTCATGATATTCTCGATTATAGTCGGGTCTGCCATTCGGGCGACTCCGCCGGCAGCCCTGATATCAGCCGGTACTCTCTCCAGTGCCATCACGGCGCATGCCCCGGCGTCTTCGGCAATCCTGGCGTGTTCCGGGGTGACCACGTCCATTATCACGCCGCCTTTTAGCATCTGGGCGAGTCCGGTTTTAACTTTCCACGTTCCGGTTTCCATTTTGTCCTCTTTTCACTGGTGAATTTAGTTGTGTTTCCTAGTAAATTCTACTACTGTTCTGTTCCTTTATCAAGCAAATGACTTCTGCTGCAAGGAAAGCCATGCGAAGTTAGAATAGATTCCCGCCTTCCCGACATATCAGGATGGGAATGAATCACTATACCACCACTCCTTACTTGATACGGAATGTAGGAAATCTACAAGCTGGGAAGACCTGCGGTGAATATGAATATTGAAATAGACTCTATATACTGATAAGGACAAGTGAATAGTAAGAGTCTGTACGGAGTCGATAAATAACAAGCAATAGCAATGTTTAAACCGAATGATATTTTACTTCATTTCGATTGCCCCGAGTACCATTTCGAACAACTCATCTGGACGATTTGTTGTACCTTGAGCTCCTCTTTTCTGCGTCTCTCTGATATTTTCTGGTGAACGGCTGCCTGCGTAAATCAGGAACGGAGTGTGGTCACCATTGCTTCGCAATGCTTCTAAAAGAGTATAACCAGCCTGTTGATCTGGTGGTCGACCCATATCGGAAATAATAGCATCGAATTTTTCGTACTTAAGTTTGTTTAATGCGTCTTCAGTCGACGTTGAAGTAATACATTGTATACCGAAAGCTTCGATAGCTTGACGTTCAAACGTATTGTTATCCGGACGGTCATCCACCCAGAGTATTTTCTTTTGTATAGTATCCTGTCTGATTCGCGGTGAAGTCACACGGACTATATTTTCGGCTGCTTCTTTCGTTACTCGCTCAATATCTTCTTCAGATACACTCTTGCCTGCCCATTTGGCGGTTGCTGCTCCGAGAGAAATTGCGGCTTGATAGGACTTCTTTGAAGCCTGTATAAATGATTCATCTTCTCGATAGTCTGTAGGAGCATATAATTTGGTGTGGTGGCGGCTTACAAGCCAGCCGAATACACCAAGGACTAAACATGGGAAAACAGCCAGAAACCAGATGATAATCAGTCTCTCTTGAGAGGTGAGTTTATCGCTAAAGCCTACCACCAAAGATGCAAACCCGTAAATCAGTACGATGAAAAGGGCAATGATGCCCAGAGGGTTTCTAGCTAGTCCTTTAGCCGTGCTACCGAATGCTGTCAGCGATGGCACTTTTTCTCCTTATTGCACCAATCAGTCTACACAATCTCATCAGTGTAATACCGAAATAAGCGAAAGTCAATAGTATAGTAAAGGTTCACATTATCGGTCTCTTCTCAGGAATGCCTGGACGGCGAGGGTATTTGTCAGGTGTCGGGGATACCTTATCGATTATCACGAGGTAGCGGTCGTCGATCAGTTCATCGAGTTCTACCAGTCTCACCTCGCGCAGGTTGCCGCCGAGAGTATCTATCGCCTTTAATGCTTTCTCTACCTCCTTGCGGACATCACCTTTCTTGGGTGCTATTACAATACCTCCGGTTAGGCAGAATGGCAATGTCAATTCTACAAGGGTAGCCAGCGAAGCTACAGCTCTCGATATTACGATTTTGAAGCCTGCCCGGTATTCGGTCATTTGAGCGACTTCTTCGGCGCGTCCGGTGACGACTTCCACATTTTCCAGACTGAGAACATTGACTATGTAGTTCAGAAACTCGGTCTTTTTGCCTGTGGCTTCTATCAAGGTTAGCTTAATATCAGGAATCGCTATTTTCAGTGGTATTCCCGGCATTCCGGCGCCGGTGCCTACGTCGAGTATCTTCAGGTTTTCACAGGATTGAGATTTTTTAAGTACGGAATATATAGTGAGTGAATCCAGAAAATGCCTTGTCTGTACTTCTTCGTAGTCGGTTATCGCCGTAAGGTTGACGTGCTGGTTCCAGTCAAGCATTTCACGGCAGTACACCTCGAACTGCCGGACCTGTTCCATGTTTAGTGGCAATCCCAGTTTTTCGGCTCCTGTGATCAGCCTTTCCATGTCTTTTCTTCCGTGTTTCCAATTTTCAACAATACTGTATCAAAATCTCCAACATCATATAGTTTTTATCCTAGTTGTGGTCCTTGAATAAAGCAATAACTCCTTGATGTTTCAGTAATTTACGATTATTATATGGAATTTTTGTTTATTGTATACATAAGTCCGGTATTAATTAGCCTTTTGGTTAGCCCTCTATCAATATCACATTATGGTAAAATTATTTCTTGTCAGGGTTAAATTTATGATATGTCCATGATTAGTGATTATATCATTTGTAATGATAATTTTGGTGATAATTGCGTTTATATCTACTGAAAAAACTTCTCATCGATTTCAGACTTAACTGAGCTGTAGAGGATCTTTATGATCTGTCTAGAGATTAATCGGTTTAGTTGATAACCGGGATGATTTGCAGGATTGTTACCAGTAATTATCAAATTAGATAACTTAAAACAGGACGATTAGAGGATAAGGAAAGTCATTTGTTAATACTGCAGTCTGAACTTAATCTGACAGGCTTATTTGATAAGGTGCACATTAAGCTGACGTTAACGCAAGTAGCCGGAGGTATTTAACTGGTATGGCTGATACCGCTCTTAATACAGAGAAAATCGAACTCAAGCGAGATGCGATCTCACGTGAAGTGCTAAATTTAGTACCAGAGACTATCGCGAGAACGTATAATGTTATCCCTCTGGAGGTGAAAGGAAACGCTCTAAAGATAGCGATGGCAAATATTACCGATATCCACGCTCTGGAAGCCGTGGAAAGTCGGACGAAAATGCGTGTTGAGACTGTTGCAGCCACTCCGGATGATGTGCTGGCAGCCATAGATTTTCATTATCAAACCTCATACGGAGAACTTGAAAAACACCTTTCTCTCCTTTCTTCATCTAACGGTGAAACCACTATTGAAGCTATTATGCCGGACACGACCGTTGATGCTCCGATAGCCAAGGCACTTACCCTGATCATCGATGAAGCTATCAAAGCACATGCTTCCGATATTCATATTCAACCTGAAGAAGATAATTTGAGGATACGATATCGCATTGACGGAACACTCCACGAAAGACATATCCTGCCTTTGCAAATTGCGGTTCCCCTGATTTCCCGTATCAAAATACTGGCAAAAATGAACATAGCTGATCACCATCGTCCGCAGGATGGACAACTTTCAGTCAAACCAAAAGACCGTCCGGCAATAGATATCCGTGTCGGTACTATCCCAAACGTACATGGCGAAATGGCTGCTCTCCGCCTTCTTGATAAATCTAAAGCGGTAATGAAGCTACCACAACTGGGATTCCTTCGACAGAGTTTCGAAAGATTCGAGGAAATGCTAAAGGTTCCTTATGGGATGATACTGGTTACAGGACCTACAGGAGCAGGGAAAACAACCACACTTTATGCATCCCTCAACACCCTTGACCGTACAGGAAGGAATATTCTGACTGTCGAAGATCCCGTTGAGTACAGATTTAAGAACATAAATCAGATTCAGGTAAATCCACGTGCAGGACTTACTTTTGCATCAGGTCTGAGATCCATACTCCGGCTTGATCCTGACATTATCTTGGTAGGAGAAATACGTGATGCAGAAACTGCAAATATTGCTGTACAATCAGCCCTCACTGGACACCTGGTTCTTTCATCAATTCATGCCAATGATGCCGTTGGTGTAATTTCACGTCTTCTTGATCTGGATATCGAACCGTTCCTTATTGCATCCGCACTTATCGGCGTTGTAGCTCAAAGGATGGGGAGACGGGTATGTCCAAATTGCTCTGAAATGATTGAGGTCCCGGTAATTGAACAACATGCCTATACCAAAGAAACCGGCGAAGAAAAAACACACTTTTTAACCGGGAAAGGATGTAAATCCTGTACTAATACCGGATTCCAGGGAAGAATAGGATTTTTTGAGATAATGAACATAAGTGATCGCATCAGGACGATGATACTCGAGGGCGCTAATGCCGATCAAATACGGCGTAGTGCGATACAGGAAGGAATGGTTCCACTGATTAAGGATGGAATGATGAAGGTAAAACATAATATCACCACTCCAGCCGAAGTACTGCGTAACGCGTATGTTAGCGATTAGGAAGTAAGAAGTTATTCTGTGCAATAAATCAGAGGAAGTAAAAAATGATTTATCAATATGTAGCTTATAATACAAAAGGTGAAGTGGTCAAAGGTAAGTTAACGGCTGATGGGGATGCTGCCGCCAATGACCTGCTTGAATATGCCGGTTATAATGCGATTACGCTTAAACAATATACTCCGTTTTTCACTTCAGATTTTCTTACCAACCAGTTTTCTCAAGTCAAACCGTCAGATGTCATACTATTATTCAGGCAACTTGCCATGCTTCTCGAGTCAGGCACTGATATAGCAGCCTCCCTGGATCTGCTGCAGCAACAGGTGGACAGCTCCAGATTAAAGAAAGTACTGGCTCAAATAGTAAGTGACGTTCGTGAGGGTGGTCAACTTTCGGAAGGTCTTGAAAAACATCCCAAAATATTCCCGGATGTTTACTGTAAAATGATAAGCGTCGGTGAACAGAGTGGTGATCTTGAAACTGTCTTAAGGCAAGTAGCAGACTATATGGAAAAATCGATAGCGACTGCCAAGCAGACAAAAGGAGCTCTAATGATGCCGTGTATTACCGGTACAATCGCGATTATTGTTATTCTCCTTATGATTATGTTTATCTTACCTTCTTTCAGTAAAATGTTCGACTCAATGGGTGTCGCGCTTCCCGGTGCAGCTCAATTCCTGATTGATCTGGGTGAAGTATTTAAGGAGAACGCCTTATTGATAATAGCAGGTATATTGATTGCTATTATTGCTGTCGTAGCCTACGTAAAAACTCCGCGTGGCAGGTATAATTTCGATAAACTGGTATTAAAGATTCCTGTCGTAGGACGTATCAAGCACCTGAGTGAACTTGCGCGTTTTTGCAGGAGTATGTCGTTACTGTTTAACTCCGGATTACCACTTCCCGAGATCATGATGCTGGCTTCCAGGAGTAGTGGAAATAAAGTGATATCTGAGGCTCTTGAGGAAGTTCACGATGATATGGTAAAGGGCGAAGGAGTTTCAGGTCCAATGGCTAAAAACAAGCTGTTTTTACCGATGCTGGTACAAATGACCAAGGTTGGAGAAGAATCGGGAAGCCTTGATAAAACTCTTGTAGCGGTGGCTAACAGTTTTGAAACCGAAGCAGAAGATAAGATGAAATCCGCGATAGGTCTAATTCAACCGGCAATGACGGCGGCTATCGGTGGTGTTGTGGGTCTGGTAGCCGTGACTCTGATGTCAGCAATGACTAAGATGTATGAGGGATTCGGTTAAGTTAGGTCAAGGGCTAGACAGGTGTGTCATACAGGAGTATTCTAATAGCAAATAATCAATTGGGAATGACACTTATCGCAACAATTGTAGCAACTGTTATTCTTTGGCGGCATTATAGTTAATATCGGGTATATAATGTAATAATAGATACTCGAATAATTAAAAAAAGTAGCTTGAGGGAACAATTGAAAATAAGTAAAAAGGTATTGATATATATCGGCATAGGCACCTATGTTATCGCGGCGGTGACTGTCGGCTATATACTGTTCGGAAAACTTGACGAACAGGGTAAGATCGATGATGAGTTGACAACAGCCAATGCTAATCTCGAGAGAACAGACATCAACAGGTTGTCCACTCAGGCGAGTGAACTCGAAGACCAGCTTGATCAGATTACCTCACAAACTGATACCATGAAGAATATGATGTCACAGGAGATTGCCAACGTTGCCGCCAGTACCCTAGTGTTCGATGTTGCAGGAAAGAACTATGTTGAAGTAATAGATCTCAACTCACTGAGTGCATTTTCAGAAATGCTGGAAGACATACCATGTACCGTTGTACCACTGGAAGCAATAATAGAAGGTAATGTCGAAGATATTGTCAGTTTCGTAACACAATTGAATACTACTCTCACCACAGGAGTGGTAAAGTCTATAGATCTGACTATTCCGGAAGTAAGTACCGGAGTTAAACCGACGGCAACCATTTCGTTGCTGATTTATAATTATCAGGAATAGGAATAATGGCCAACCAAATTGTTACAATATACGTATCTGATACCATTCTACGAACGATGGTAAGTGACGGCAAGCAGATTCAGGAATGGGCTGAAATGCAGCTTGAGTCGGGACTTATCGAGAATAACTCCATCATCGAAGAAGAAGCCGTATCTGAAAAGCTCACACAGCTACTTGGGATACAATCGGTAAAGGCAAGGAAAGTTTTCCTCGGTATCAATGGAGTCAGATGTCTAACACGGCCAGTGCTACTTCCAAAACTCCCTCAGGAAATACTGGACGAAGCCGTCAGGCGTGAAGCAGCAAGATTGCTTCCGATTCCTCTTGATGAACTTTACCTGTCGTGGCAGCAGATACCCGGTCCTGAAGATAAAACGCATGTGTTCCTTACCGCTATCCCAAGAGGTATTGTGGATCCGCTAATGAAGGTGATGGATAAGACCGATCTGAATCCTGTGTTCATGGATATTAAACCTCTTCTTCTTTCCAGAATGACTCAAGAAGAAACTACAATTATAATCGATGTTCAAGGAGCGGATTTCGATATCGTCGTAATGATGTATGGAATACCACAGCCGATACGATCGATTCCTTTTCCCGGTGAGGACATGTCCTGGCAGGAGAAGCTTCCAGTAATTAAAGATGAATTGGATAGAACCATTACTTTCTATAATACTAACAACCCGGAAACCGCAATTGAAAACACTGTCCCTGTATATTTATCCGGACAACTCGGTGACGAATCTGAATTTAGCCGTAGGCTGTCAGAAGAAACACAGCGTAAGGTCGTACTGATTCCCTCACCGATTGAAACTCCTGAAGGTTTCGACTCATCCGTATATATGGCTAACATCAGCCTGCTTCAGCAGGCAATATCTTCAAGTAAAAATGAAGGTAATTCCTCAGTGAATCTGAATAACCTTCCAGAGGTTTACAGACCACAACAAATCTCCACCTCCAATATTTTGAAAATGATGGGCGTTGGTTTTGCTTTAATTATCATCGCAGCAATGATTATACTGATTCAGAGTACGTCTGCCGGGATTAAAGATAAACAGGAAACCTTATCATCCGTTAAAGAGAGTCTTCAAACGAATCAGTTGGAAGCTACAAAGTTCGACTCTCAGATAAATACGCTTAATACGAAGATTGAAGGTCTTCAATCAATACAGCAGGATTTTACGGCGGCACTTGGTTCAATAGAACTACAGAGTATAGGGCTGAATCGCGATATTGAAGTAACAATGGATACTACGCCAAGCAGCGTAATATTGACCAGTGTAGTACATAATGAAGGAATACTCACTATATCCGGTATCGCGCCTGGTGAAAAAACAGTCCTATCATATATTCTGGCTCTGGAGAGTACGGGAAGATTTGCAGGTAAAATCAAGGCGGATACGGAAATTCTGGAAGATGGATCAATGTCTTTCACTCTGGTTGGCAGCGTAATGATTGAGAGTGAATGGGTGAGTAGTATGGAAGTAATACTCGGTAATCTTCCAAGTGAAATAATACTTTCCTCTGTCAGTACCGATATCGGGACACTTACTCTGGATGGAATCGCACCTGATGAAGAAATACTCCTGGTTTATTTAAATAAGCTTGATAGTAGCGGTAAGTTCGGTGAGATAACGATATCGAATATCACCAAGCTGGAAACTGGCGAAAGAGACTTCTCAATCGTTATCAAAATCGGTGAAACCGTGACCGCGGGAGACTAAATAAATGGATATTCTGGATATGGTCCGTCTGGCAGCGGAGAAAGGCGCCTCTGATATACATTTAGTTGCCGAGGAGCCTTTACTACTGAGGATCAATGGATTAATGGAAGCGGTGGACTCAATACCACCTCTTACAGCTGAAGAAATAGATAACTGCTTAAATCAGGTCGCCACTGCTGAGCAAAGATCTGCTTTCGACCGAGATTTAGAGCTTGATATTGGTTTTGGAGTACGCGGCGTTGGAAGAATTAGGTGTAATGCAGCTAAGCAGCGTGCTTCGACCAGTCTGGTTATGCGATTACTACCATCATCAATACCTTCCATTGAAGAGTTAGGACTGCCTGAAATCTGTAAACACCTGGTAACACGACCCCGTGGGATGGTGATTATTAGCGGACCTACCGGCAGCGGTAAATCCATGACCCTTAGTTCAATGATAAATTTCCTAAATAGTAACCATAGCCGTAGAGTGGTAACAATTGAGGATCCGATAGAGTTCGTATATAAAAATGAAAAATGCACTATCACTCAAAGGGAATTAGGGAGCGATACAAAATCGTTTGCCGAAGCGCTTCGCCATGTATTAAGGCAGGATCCGGATGTTATCCTTGTCGGTGAAATGAGAGATGAGGAGACCGCCGCTGCAGCACTCACTATTGCTGAAACCGGACACTTGATTCTTACTACTGGCCACGCTCCAAGTGCTTCTCAAGCTATCGAACGTGTTATCGATATGTTTCCTCCTTATGAGCGACCAAACGTTCAATCACGACTGGCATCTCTTATTAACGGTATCTTGTGCCAGGCACTTATTCCCACTGCTGACGGCAGTGGCAGGGTACCGGCAGTCGAGATTATGCTAGCAAACGCCGCGATAAGAAGTAATATTAGAGACGGTAAAGTATACCAATTACCCAATACGATACTCACCAATGCTCGCCAGGGTATGATTCTCTTAGACCATGCCTTGGTAAATCTGTATAAAAATGGTACCATCACCCGTGAATCAGTGCTTGCCTTCTGTAATGACCAGGATGAAATACAAAAGAGCATTGGTACCGGGAGTTTTGTCTAGTAAGTATTTCATGAGAGGGTAATCGTACTGCTTTTTTCAAAACCTACCAAGTGGTCGAGTAAGACTGTACAGTTTAAATGAATGCCGAGAAAACATCGGAAATTACTCTTGATATTATAAATCTCTTTGGTCTTAACGAACAGGTTAAGGCTTTTGTGTCTCTGGTTATGGAACTCCTGGAGAGCGGGAGTTCCTGTTTGCTAATGCTCGATAGTACCGGTGAACAGTATAGTGTTGTTTCGCGTAATTCCACGGCAGGAAACAGCAGGCAAGCTAATTTAGTTATTTCCATACGGAATCCTGCGATTGAGCAGTTAACTAAAACAGGGAAAGTCATATTTCGGGATGATCCTGCGGCTGAACCGATTATGAAGGGACTGCTTTCAGAGGAAAACGGAGACGTAGACTTCGAAGGAATCGATATCATACTACCATTAATAAGCGGTGACCGGTTAATAGGCATCCTTTTCATTGTGGGGAGAGATTCAGGTAACTATACATTCGAAGAATTAAGTATACTGAATGATATTGCGATCCGACTCGCTCCCGGAATAGAAAAGGAGTATTTACGTGAACAACTCAGCGAGCGTAATAGGGAATTATCCGTTCTGAACAGATGTAGTGCGATAATATCTTCGAACCTCTATATCAGCGATGTATTCCAGTCTTTTATTTTTACTCTAAAAGAAATGTTAGAAATAGAATGGGCTTCTTTAGCATTGATAGAAGAGCAGAATCTTTGTTTTTTCGCCCTATACTCAGAGATTGGTTCGAACTGGGAGGTTGGAGACAGAATACCGGTCAAAGGAACAGCAACCGAATGGGTAACGACGTCGAGACTCCCCATGGTCGAATCCGACCTCAAGAAAGACTGCCTTTTTGTCACCGATGTTTACCACCGAAAACAAGGGATACAGTCAATTGCCTGTGCTCCTTTAATGGTGCTTAATGAGATAGCCATCGGTAGTCTTATTGTCGGAGTGAGTAAACCGAATGCTTACAATTCCAGGCAGTTAGAATTTCTCGGAGAACTGGCTGTACAAATATCCGGACCTATCCAGAACTCTCTAATGTTTGAGAAAGTATTGAAGAAGTCTCGCTATGATGAACTGACTGGTCTTTTTAACAGGCGTACGATGGATGAACAAATAGTTACTGAGGTAAGTCGTCATTCCCGATATGGCGGGGTGTTTTCTTTGATCCTGATAGATCTTGATTCGATGAAACAGATAAATGATCAGTATGGTCATCTCATAGGAGACGGACTTCTGTCCAGCACAGGGAATATATTGAAAGAATTCATCCGGAGTGCAGATCAAGCTTTCAGATATGGCGGCGATGAGTTTGCTGTGTTATTACCTAACACAGAAGCCAGCGGGGCTGTTGTCGTTGCCGAACGTTTAAGAGAAATAATCGGTACAAAATTAATCATAGACGATATGACCATAACTGCCAGCTTTGGATTGGCAAGCTGGCCGGAAAATGGTCCTGAAGCCCACGATATCGTGGCTGCGGCTGATACTGCGCTTTATAAAGCCAAAAACGAAGGCGGTAACAGGAGTTATTACGAGACATCTGTAAGCTGAATGGTAGTATCTCAAAATAACCATAACAGACATACCATCAAACCGATTTTTACTTGAAAATCACTCCAGTTTTTTATAAAATAACTTCCGGATGCGTACAGTAAAAAGACCGTTTACAGGAGAAAGTCCGGTTGGCAGATAAGCTGAGACTTTCCACAGTTCTTAAAATTCTTCTTGTATTCGCTTTACTTTACATATTTCTAATCGGTATAAAATTTACGGGTATTTCGTTCAAGCTGTTCGGTAAGGATTTTGCCGAACAGCTTATTAGTTTATACTCCAATCCCTTCGCTGGTTTATTTACCGGGATACTTGTCACCAGTATTATCCAGAGTTCTTCGACCACAACTTCATTAATAGTGGGGCTTGCCGGTAGTGGCATTATATCCATAGAAGCTGCAATCCCGATGATTATGGGAGCGAACATGGGCACAACGATAACAAATGTCCTTGTTTCTCTCACCTTTATTACAAGAAAGGAAGACTTCAGGAGGGCATTTACCGCTGCCACTATGCATGATTTCTTTAATGTATTTACAATCGTGGTATTCCTTCCTCTAGAACTTGCTTTCCACATAATAGAAAAGTCGGCGGTGTTCCTTACAGATATTTTTCAAAATGTCGGTGGTGTTACCTTTACAAGCCCATTGAAGGTAATCATCGATCCGGTGACAAAAGGATTTCAGCATTTTCTGTCCGATACTCTTGGAGCTTCGGATATTGTCGTTGGCGTTGTTCTGCTGGTACTTGCAGTTGTACTGGTAGTTCTTTCTTTGATATACCTGGTAAAAATTATGCGTTCCCTGGTTATTAATACCACGGAACAGGTAATCGACAGGTATATATTCAGGAATACTTTTACTGCATTTATACTTGGGATGCTATTAACAGCCGTGGTTCAGAGCAGTTCGGTTACTACCTCGATGATAGTTCCCCTGGTGGCTGCTGGTTTCCTCGGGCTTAATCGCGCCTATCCATATACACTCGGAGCGAATATCGGAACAACGATAACGGCCATACTCGCTTCACTGGCTGTAATTAGCTCCGATGATGGCGGTGTGGGAAACACAACGGGGTTAACTGTTGCTTTTTGTCACCTTATGTTCAATATTTATGGTACAATCATATTTTTACCGTTACGGAAATTACCTATATATTGCGCAACAAAGCTTGGAAACCTGGCTGCAGAGTCGAAAAAATGGGCATTTATCTTTGTAGTTGGTATATTTTTTCTTCTACCGTTGCTGATATTATTCATCACTCGGTAGGAAATGACGATACATACCGTGAGGTGCTGAACAGATGACTAGTGAAATTGTAAATATGCTGAGAGGTTCAAATCTTGTAAAAAAAGCGATTACCTTGTTTATTAAAATGATAAATGGAGATGAGTACCTGTATAACGAATCGTGGAGAGTTATAACCACAGAAGATACGATAGATCGAATTCCTCAGTCTTTTTACGATAAAGACATCGAGGTGAACAACCAGGAAAAAGAGATTCGCAGACTCCTGTTCGAACACCTGTCAATTCGCCCCGGACATGATACCTCCGGCTGCCTGGCTCTCATGAGCTTAATCAAAGATGCAGAAAGAATAGGAGACTATTCCAAGAATATATTTGAAGCCGGTATCCTCCATGGAGGTAATATCAGGGATATAAAGTTTTACGAAAGGATGATACCGACTCAAAAAACGATCTCGGATAGTTTTCCTGTCCTGGCGAAGGCATTTAAGAATTCCGATATTAAACTTGCAGAGGAGATTTTGAAAAACTATACGCCTATTAAACGTGATTGCGATAAGATACTCAATGAGCTCTTTGAGCAGGAAGTATCGCCTAATGAGGCTGTCGTGACAGCTATGCTGTCACGTTATTTCAAGCGAATAAACTCTCATGTCAGCAACATCGCTTCCGGAATCGTCTATCCGTTGAATGAGATCGACTTTGTAAGGGGAGATATCCTGGAGTAGAGTGGTTTACCACAATCACTAAAGTCTAGATGTATTTGGGAGTTACGGCTTACAAGTGTTACACTATCATTAAATAATAACGGATGGTAAACACTTGAAAGCTGAAATTATATCAATAGGTACAGAGATCCTTCTTGGCGAGATTACCGATACAAACGCCGCATATATCGCAGGCCGGCTGCCATTCCTGGGTATAGACCTGTTCTGGATATCGCAGGTCGGAGACAATAAAGCCCGTATTATTGAAATTCTTGAACGTGCCTGGAACCGTTCCGACATTATTTTTATCACCGGTGGACTCGGTCCTACGGCAGATGACGTTACCCGTGAATCCATTGCCGAGATGCTGGGCGAGGAGATGGAAATAAATCCCGACCTGGAAAAGACACTGCGTGATAGATTCGGTCGCTATGGTTTCGATATGCCATTAAGTAATCTCAAGCAGGCAACTATTATTCCGTCAGCTCAATCTATCCCTAATCCTGCCGGTACCGCTCCGGGCTGGTGGATAGAAAAAGACAATCGCACTCTTATCACTATGCCCGGTCCTCCTCGGGAACTGAATGTCGTATGGCAGGAAACCGTTCAACCCAGGCTGGAAGAACAGGCTGAGTCAGTGCTTGTTACCAGGACGTTTAAGACGTTCGGTTATTCGGAAGGCGGTGCCGGAGAAATGGTTGCCGATATGCTTGCCGCTTCCAATCCAACCCTGGGAATTTATGCTAAGCCCGATGGTATTCACTTACGGCTGGCAGCAAAAGCTAATTCTTTTGAAGAGGCTGAGAAGATGCTTGCCGAAAGCGATAAACGCATCAGGGAAATTATGGAAGGCCATATCTGGGGAACGGATAACGATACTCTTGAGATTCTCGTAGGTAATCTATTAACTGAAAAGGGATTGACTCTTGCCGTGATGGAGGATTCCCACGGTGGTACTCTTACTTCTACCTTCAATGATATTCCGGAAAGCGGTAAGTTTTTCAAAGGGGGGCTGCTTGCCGGAACTGATTTGTCGATGACCGCTTTCGGCGTAAATCTCGATACTGTAAATAATGGCACCGGAGAAGAACTGGTGTGCGCAATGGCCGAATCAGCCAGGAATATCCTGGAAGCCGATATCGGAATCGGTACTGCCGGAACTGACGAGGTAACAAAGGATAATCCAATGGGCACAACCTATATCGGAATCGCAGATTCTTCAGGTAGCAGGGCTGTAAGCAGACCTCGAAGGCGGCAATATGTAACCGCCACCATTCTTTTTGAACTTCGTGAGTCACTTCTTAATAAATCAGGCTAGATAATCTGCTATGAACAGGACATTCTATATCGGCAGACTCTTCGGAATCGAATTCAGGCTTCACTTTACCTGGTTTATTATATTTTTCCTGGTAACATTGCTGCTCGTAGAACCGAACTACGATCGCTGGTTTTACTGGCTGCTCGGGATAGGTACCAGCCTGTTGTTTTTCGCGTCTGTGCTTGCTCATGAACTTGCCCATAGCCTGGTCGGACGGGCTAACGGCATTCCGATATCGAATATCACCCTGTTTATTTTCGGTGGCGTAGCCGTAATGAAACACGAAGCCGGGAAACCGGGTGCTGAATTCAGAATGGCTATTGCCGGACCACTCTGCAGCCTAGTTATCGGCGGCATCTTCGGCCTGTTACTGTTGATCCCGGGAGTGAATGGTCCGGTGGCAATGATGATCACCTGGCTGGCAATAATGAACGGAATCCTGGCAGTGTTCAATCTTATTCCCGGTTTTCCGCTGGATGGCGGACGTGTTTTACGGTCGGCAATATGGAGAGCTACCGGAAGCTACCTCGTTGCTAGCCGGATTGCCACCTGGATAGGGCAGGGATTTGGGTACCTGCTGATTTTTGCCGGTATTTTAATTATAATAATACGTCCGTTTGACATGACCTGGTTCGACGGACTATGGATTGCATTCATCGGCTGGTTCCTGTCAAGCAGCGCTTCGGCCAGCTATCGTCAGATTATTAGACAGGAAACTCCCAGACCTTCAAATGATATAGAGTTACCTTCTGACGACTATACGGTACTGCCCCATGAAGGTGAGAAAAAAGACTGATGCTGCTTTTCGGACATGTCGGCATCACTGCGGGGGCAGCCAGGCTAACTGATGTTGCATTTCTTCCTGAAGTATTACAACAAAACAGGTCAGGATTCAGATACCGAATAGCGTCCGTGTTACGTTATTTCAGAGACGCATCCGGAAACCTGGATTACCGGATGATCATTGTTGGTTCCATGCTTCCGGATATCATTGACAAGCCACTTTTCCTTCTTTTCAGCGAAAGTGGGTTATTTACCGGTCGCAGTCATGCCCATACATTGATTTTTGCGGCGTTATTACTTTCTGCGGGAATACTAAGCAGGAAGTCATGGTTGCTTACTCTTGCCCTGGCGAATTTTACCCACCTCATTCTGGACTCGCTCTGGGAAAATCCGGAAATACTGTTATGGCCATTTCTGGGAGGGTTTGAACCGTACGAAGCCGAAGGATGGTTCTCTGATATATGGTATAACCTGACACATTTACCTGAGATATATATTCCGGAAATCATCGGGCTGATAGTAACTGGTTTCCTGGCGTATAAAATAGTAAAGATCATGGGAATAAACAGGTTTATCAGGCAGGGTGTCATAGGTTAGAACAATGTAATTAACAGGAGATGTTGATTGTACGATGTTGCGGTAATAGGTGCCGGTCCGGCAGGTGGCAGGATAGCCTGCAGAATGGCTGATTATGGCTATCGTGTGGTTGTTATTGAAAAGAAAGAATACCTGGGTGAACCTGTATGCTGTACCGGAATTGTCAGCAGCGAATGCGTGGCAGACTTTGCCATACCGGAAACAGTTATTTACAGAGAAGCAAACAGCGCCACCGTATATTCACCTTCAGGGAAAAAACTCCATGTAGAAAGGAAGAAACTTCAGGCATATATCGTCGATCGTGCGGCTTTGAACGTTTTACTCTCTGAACGGGCAATGGAACAAGGGGCTGAATATATTCTTGGCAGTCGCGTTTCCGGAATAATGAGGAAACCGGATAGGGTAATTATCGAAACGGGTCATGAGAGATCGAAGAATATATTGGAGTCGCGCGTTGTGGTAATCGCTTCCGGATTCGGTTCAGACCTTCCCGAACAGGTAGGCTTTAAACCAGTTAATGATTTCGCGATGGGAGTACAGGCGGAAGTAGAAACTGATGGAGTAGAAGAAGTCGAAGTCTTTACCGGTCAACGTATCGCGCCGGGCTTTTTCGCCTGGCTGGTACCCACCGTACCAGGACGAGGTCTGGCCGGGCTAGTCGCCAGGAATCGAACCGGGTATTACATGGAGAATTTTTTAACAATGCTGGCTGAACAGAGAAAAATTATTGCAGGCAGTTATGAAAAACGTTTTGAGGGGCTCGCCTTGAACATGCTGACCAGGACAAGTTCGGAACGTGCACTTGTCGTGGGAAGTGCTGCAGGCCAGGTAAAACCTGCTACCGGTGGGGGAGTATATTACGGCATGATATGTGCCGATATTGCCGCTGACAATTTGCATCGGGTACTGGAAAGTGATAACCTGACTGCTGGGAGTCTGGTATCATATGACAGACAGTGGAAGAAGGTATTGGGACGCGAGATAAGATTAGGCCACTGGGGCCGAAATTTATTTGAACGACTGAGTGATAACCGGATTGACAAGATATTTGACATAATAACATCCAGCGGCACCGATAAAGCACTGCTCGAAAACGATGATATCAAATTTGACTCGCACGGTTCGGTAATACTTAATCTGATAGGACATGAAGCTTTAACGAGGTCTTTCAGAGCCGTTAAGCTGCCTTTCCCGTCGAGTAAGAAATGACAGATAAATTATCCCGGAGGTATTTAAATGAGTGACCCGAATCCTAATCTTGGCGAAGCTGCCAGTATATATTTAGCCAGTATTTCTGTAGAGAAACGAACCGTAAGTCAGCAGGAAATATACAGGTTTAATCGATGGTTTGGGCGGGATCGGCTTTTTAACAACATTAGACCTTCGGAAATTGACAACTATGCCGAGCAGGCGTCACGAAGTGATGCCGGACATGCTGACAAACTGGCTCTGGTCAGGGCTTTTCTCAGCTATGCCACGAAAAAGGGATGGAGTGAGATCAACCTGGGATCTCACCTGAAAGCTAAAAAAGGAAAGACGCGATCAACTCCAACAGGTAGAAAAGAGAATATTGAACCTATATCCGTAACAAAGGTAGGATATGAAAAACTCCAGGCTGAATTATCATCATTAAAAGACCAGCGTCAGGAAGCAATCGAGGAGATGACGAAAGCAGCGGCGGACAAGGACTTCCGGGAAAATGCTCCGCTTCATGCCGCCAGGGAAAAACGCGGGATGATCGAAGGGCGTATTATTGAAATTGAAGCGACTCTCAACGCTGCGGAGATAGTCGATGAAAAAAGTCAGTCATCAGTGGGAGTTGGTATAGGTAAAACCTTCGTACTTGCAGACCCCGAAAAAGCGATTGAGATGCGTTATACACTTGTCGGTCCCAGGGAAGCGGATCCTGCAAACAACAGGATATCCAGCGTGTCGCCTATAGGTAAAGCCGTTCTGGGTAAGCAGAAAGGCGATATGGTAGAAATAAATGCTCCGTCTGGAAAAATAAGATATCAGCTTAAGGAAATAGAAGGGTAGTCACTGCTATTTCCAAAATGTACAGAACTTACTTGACTTCAAGCATTCTGTCTACCGCGTTCTTGGCTTTTATCCTGATTTCTTCCGGGATTATAATCCGGTTCTCCATATTCTCCAGCGACCATAATACGGTTTCGAGAGTAATCAGTTTCATCCGCGGACAGATAGCCTGTTCGGTTGCCGGAATAAACTCTTTATTCGGATTTTCTTTGCGAAGGCGGTGCAGTAATCCCATCTCGGTACCCACGATGATCTCGGTAGCATCCGTTTCCCGTGCATAGCGTGCCATCTGGCCTGTACTGAGAATAGCATCGGCCAGAGCTCTCGTCTCAACCTTACACTCGGGATGAACGATTACTACCGCTTTCGGGTGTTCCTCTTTTCTTTTTAGTATATCGGCCGGAAGAATCCTGGCGTGAGTAGGGCAGTAACCCGGCCAGAGGATTAGTTCTTTTCCGGTTTGTTCGGCGGCGTAACTTCCCAGGTACTGATCCGGGACGAAGATAATCTCTTCAGTGTCTTTTAATGTTTCAACTATCTTGACAGCATTGGCTGAAGTGCAGCAGATATCGGATTCGGCTTTCACTTCTGCGGTGGAATTTACATAGCAGACAACCTTTGCTTTCGGATGCTGCTTCTTGAGTTCTCTGAGTTGTTCGCCCGTAATCATATCTGCCATCGGACAGCCCGAATGTAGATCGGGAAGCAGGACTATCCTATGCGGATTGAGGATGGCGGCAGTCTCTGCCATAAAATGGACTCCGCAGAACACTATCACCTCGGCATCGCTGGTCGCTGCTTTCCTGCTGAGTTCCAGTGAATCACCGGCGAAATCCGCTATGTCCTGTACTTCACCAAGCTGATAATTGTGAACAAGGAAAAGAGCGTTTTTGTCCTTTTTGAGAGTCATTATCTTTTCAATAATCGCTGTATTGCCGGTATCCATTAGTCGGTTATCCTCCAGTCGTTTGTGTAAGCGTTTACCCTCTTCCCCCGGGCAAATCCAAGCAGGGTTATACCCATTTCGTTGGCAAGCCTGACTCCCAGGTTAGTTGGAGCCGACTTGGATATAATTATCGGGATATTCCTTCTTGAAACCTTGAGCAGTATTTCAGAAGACACTCTCCCGCTGGTAACAACGATTCGATCTTCGGTGGAAATATCCTTCATCATGCATTCCCCGAATATCTTGTCGATAGCATTGTGCCTGCCGATGTCCTCCATGAAAATGAGTATATTTTTTGCATCGCAGAGGGCAGCGCTATGGACACCGCCCGTCTCCCTGAAGACTTCCGATTTCTGCTGAAATTCCTTCATCAAGGTTAGCACTTCTCCGGTGGATATTTTCGTATCGGATTTTATCTGCTCCCGGTTTTCAGCATCCGCAGCATGGTAGAATGAAGCTCCTCTCCCACAACCGGAGGTTATCATTCTCTTGAACAGGAACTCATTATCAAAATCCTTTTCTTCTTTCGTGTTTACCCTGACGATACCATGATTTTCATCAACCAGTACATTTTTTATCTCATCCCTGCTTTCAATCAAACCTTCTGAAAACAGAAATCCAACCGCCATGTAGTCAAGATTCTTTGGCGAGCATAACATCGTTACCAGCTCTTCGTTGTTCAGGATTATCGTAATCGGAAATTCCCTGACAACGATGTCTTCTATACTTTCTCTGCCTTCTTCCGTAAGTCGCAGGACACTGATTTTCTCAATCTCCGAGTCCATTTATATGACCTTTATCGCATCTCCGCTCTTTACCGTCCCGCCGCGTACTACCCTGGTAAAAACGCCTTCTTCAGGCATTATACATTGACCGACGGCACGATAGATAGCGCACTTCGTGTGGCATTCCTTACCGATCTGGGTTATCTCAAGTCTGACTTCATTTCCTATCGAAATCTCCGTGCCTACAGGAAGAGAAACCAGGTTTAATCCTTCCGTGGTAAGGTTTTCAGCGAAATCACCAGGGCCTACATTCAGTCCCAGTTCTCTCATTTTTTCGATACTCTCTTTTGCCATCAGACTTACCTGACGGTGGCTTTTTGAGTCAGCATGGGCGTCATCATCCATACCGTAGTCCTGAAGGAAGTAACCTTCCTTTACATCATCTTTCCTGGTGCCCTTTTTCCTGCTTTTACACACCGCTAATATCCTGGCCATTTATTCTCCATCACTCCTCTCTATTATTCCCCCTCCCAGAACAATGTCATCGTTATAGAATACCGCCGCCTGACCCGGCGTAATTGCCATCTGATTTTCCTTGAATTTCACTTTTATTCTTTCATTGTCAACAGGTATTATGGTTGCTTCTGCTTCTTCGTGTGAATATCTTATTTTAGCCCTGACTTCCATCTTGGTTCTGGGTTTTTCTATGCTTATCCAGTTCAGGTTATTAGCGGTAAGTTCGTCGCCATAGATATCTTCTCTGCTGCCCACTGTTATGTTATTATTCTTTGGATCAATATCGGTCACATATAAAGGATCATTACCGGATATTCCCAGCCCTTTTCGCTGTCCTATGGTAAAATTCGCGATCCCCCTGTGTTCACCAAGGATTTCTCCCTGTGTATTCTTGATTAAGCCGACCTGAGCATCGCTGATAAGCGACCTGTAACCGGCAGCGACGAAGTTCTGACTTTCCGGCTTTTCATCTATTCCGAGTCTGAATTTACGGGCCAGCTCTCTTACTTCCTGCTTGGTATATTCGCCGACCGGAAAGAGAGTATGACTGAGTTGGTTTTGTGAAAGGAATGCCAGAAAATATGACTGGTCCTTTGCTGTGTCCCTAGCTTTTTTTAACAGATAGCAGCCCGAGATTTCATTATAATCGATTCTGCTGTAATGACCTGTGGCGAAGTAATCGAACTCGATACCTGCATCTCCGGCTTTATCTGTTAATGCCTGGAATTTTATACATCGATTACACATCAGGCAGGGATTCGGTGTTCTGCCTGACAGGTACTCGTCAGTGAAGTAATTCAGTACTTTTTCCCTGAATTTATTTGTTAAATCGATCACGTGAAAAGGGATCCCGAGAATGGCCGCTACCTTGCGCGCGTTTTCAATGTGTAGCGTTTCATCGGGACTATAGCAGGCATGACGTGTATGTAAACATGGCACTTCTTCGCCGTCCCATATCTTCATCATTATACCGGTAACACGGTATCCTTTACCTTTAAGAAGGGCGGCTGCAACCGAGGAGTCGACTCCTCCACTCATTGCTACTGCAATACGTTTACTGTTCATTATTTCCTGTTGTGTTTTCGTGACTCAAAATTACACAGCTATCTACTATTAGAATAACACACAGGGAGGTGAATTTCTATAGTTGACTATTATGGTCAACTATTTAAGTGATACATGTATATTAGGATTTCCTGACCATTCCATATATGATTGCTACTATCGGCACCATTACTGATATTCCTGCCGCAGTAAAGAAAGTGGCATTGATACCGCCGTAAACATAGGCTATTCCTATAACCGGCGGTCCGAGTGTCTGACCAAGTCTCAGCATCATGTTGTTCAGTGACATAAAAGCCCCGCGGTATTCTATCGGAGCGAGTTCGGCTACAGATGTCTGTATGCTGGGCAGAGTAGCGCCATTGGCGATACCACTGAAAATTGCCGGTATCAAGAGCAGCCATAGGTTGGAGAAAACAGGAACGATGAGCATTGATATTGCATATACTGTAAAGGATATCTTAATGATCGACGGAAGAGAAAATCGCCTGTTTATCTTGCCGAGTTGCGATGCTGTGGCCGCATTACTCAGGGAAGCCACTGACATGATGATACCGATAGTGAGAGAAGATGCGTTGAATTTTTCCCCCATCAAGATAGTGAAATAAGTAAGATACGCTCCATAAAGGATGACGAACGAGAGCATGCCGGCAGAAAAGAGCCCGACTATTTTCATACTTTTCAGATGGTCCCATGCGCCGCTCAGGTATTCTTTTATAGACTCGTCACTGCGGGGCTCCGGATTTTTCAGCATCAGCAGAGCGAGTATCCCTATAGGCAGGGCTAACGCTGAAAGAAGAAAGGGATAATGCCAACCCAGAAGAGCCATCGCGCCGCCAATGGAAGGATATAATGCTACCCCTATACTCAACACGCTGGCGTTCAGTCCCATGGCTTCAACTCTATGCTTGCCGTCGTACAGGTCGCCGATGATAGTGCTGTTTATAGACCCGAGGGCTGCCGCACCGATTCCCTGGATTGCTCTCATCCATAGCAGAAGCTCAAAGTCCTTTACGAAGGTACAGGCAGTTCCGGCAATAGCGAACAGGAAAAGCGAAGGTATCAGTATCTTCTTTCTGCCATATCTGTCAGCCATAACTCCGACTACCGGGGTTAATAATGCCCCAGGCAAAGTGAAGAAGGTGATAAGCAGGCCGACCTGGTTCGGGGTAATGCCTAATTCACGCTGAATTTTTGGAAACGCAGGCGTAATGCTGGCGACACCGAGGACTGCCATCAGTGTTACTCCGAAAATTATAAGCAGGTTTGTATCTTTCCAGAGAATTTTCTTGGTTTCCATGCAAAACCTGTATATTTGAAAAATTATACGGTCGGCAAGTACCGACCGTACAGTATTTTATGCGACCTACTCACTGCAAACAGGTTAGATTACTGTGATTTTACCGTTCGATTCACCGGTCACTTCTCCGATGAGTGTAGCGTCTTCCACCCCGGCATTTTTCATCTTTTTCATTAGTTCGCCGGCTGTTCCTGCTTCTACTATGATTAACAGTCCGCCGGAAGTCTGGGGATCATAAAGAACGTCCTGTATATTCAGCGGTACCGAATCGGCAATCTCCACCCAGGGCGCGTAGAATTCACGGTTACGGTGAAGTCCGGCAGGGCACATTCCCTGGGATGCCAGGTCAGTCGCGTCAGGGAACAGGGGAACTGCTGAAGAATCGATTTCCATGCTTATTCCGCTGTTCTTGACAAGCTGGACGGCATGGCCGAGGAAACCGAATCCGGTGATATCGGTGCAGGCGTGCAGACCTCCTGATTGTTGAGCCAGTTCGGAGGCTGTATTGTTTAAAGCCGCCATGCTGGTGGTAACTATATTGATAGTCTCTTCATCTGCCATTTCGGCTTTGGCGGCAGTGTTGATGATTCCGGTTCCTAACGGCTTGGTCAGTATTACCTTGTCTCCTTTAATCCCGCCGGAATTGGTAATCATTTTATCGGGATGAACGACGCCGGTTACGGAAAGACCGTACTTGAGTTCGCTATCATCGATGCTGTGTCCGCCGACCAGCGTGACATTTGCCTCCCTCATCTTGTCGATACCGCCAAGAAGAATTTCCTTGAGAATCGACAGGTCCATAGTAGCGATGGGGAAGCAAACTATATTCATCGCTGTCAGCGGTTTACCTCCCATCGTGTAGACATCGCTCAGCGCGTTGGCGACCGCGATCTGGCCGAACATATAGGGATCATCGACGATAGGTGTGAAGAAATCGATGGTCTGGATTATAGCCAGATCATTTGTCAGCTTGTATACGCCGGCGTCATCGAGTGACTCCATGCCGCGGATGACATTCGGATCGGTCAGCAGCGGCAGGTCGCACAGTACTTTATCCAGGTCGCCCGGACCTATCTTGGAAGCTCAGCCTGCTCCTTTGACACTCTCGGTCAACCTCGGATTTTTCTTCTCCGCCATCCATTCCTCCGTGAATATATAGGTCTCCTTGAGCGTATTGTATCACCGGGTAAAAATGAAAGCAAAAAACACGTATAAAGAATATTGCTGTGATCATTCATCGGAAGGTATTTAGTGTCCTTGTTACCATTCGTTCCGTTGTGGTATTGTTTTCGAGAGGAACATGAAATGAAGATTTTGTCTATTCGAGATAATCCCAGCTATACCGATGAAGCAATTACGTATTTTCAGAAACATTGGGCTAACGAAGCTACTATGATGGTTTATTATGATTGCATCTGCAATTGTCTTGATGCGAAAGCGCCTTTACCCCAATGGTATTTACTGGTAGACGATGAGAAAATCATTAGCTGCGCTGGTCTGATTACTAATGATTTTATTAGCAGGATGGATTTATATCCATGGGTTTGCGCACTCTTTATTGAAGAAGCATATAGAGGAAAGAATTACGGTTCTCTTCTACTGGAAAATGCAAAACAGGATACAGTAAATATGGGATTTGATAACCTCTACCTTTCGACTGATCATATCGGCTATTATGAGAAATACGGATTTACATATATTGGTCAGGGCTATCACCCGTGGGGTGCAAATTCTTGAATATATTGTGCAAATTTGAAATAATCTTATTCTTTCTTGCTTTATAAAGATTATCTGTCATATAACAGTATAATCTGGTAGGAAAGGCTGGTGCTCAGATGAAATGTATACTTGTTTACTACACCATGACGGGGAATACCAAAAAGATAGCGGAAGCGATTCACAGAGGTATGAGTGAGTCCGGGGATCAATGCGATATCATCAGACTTCAGGAAGCATATATGAAAGACCTTTCCGAATATGATTTGATCGGACTCGGCAGTCCCATTATCAATCAGAAAGAACTTCCCAGTGTGACCAATTTTATCGAAGGAATGGAAGGAGTGGACGGCAAACACGCGTTCGCCTTCAATACGCACGGTGCCTCTCCATGCCGCTATTTAGCAAGAGTGGTGCCAGGGATGGAGCAGCGTGGTCTGACGGTAATCGGATGGGAGGACTGGTTCTGCAGCGCCTATTATCCTGTCATTCCCAAACCGTATATTACCGATGGACATCCCGATGAGACTGATATCAAGGAAGCAGAGGAATTCGGTAAAGAAATGGTAGAACGCAGCCGCAGGATATATGCCGGTGAGACCGGACTCATTCCTGAATTCCCAAGGGGTAAGAAATATGACCAGCGATATAATCCGCCTGAATTATGGCCTAAGCGGCTTCCGGAAATATTTGCCGAATATGGCAAGGTGATGGCAGAAGCTGAATTCAATATCAATAAAGAGAAATGCACCTACCCGAAATGCACTCACTGCATCGATAACTGTCCGGTGCACAATATCGGTATCTCGGATAGTGGTCCCGTCTTTCATAACAGTTGCGCCATGTGTTTCCTCTGCGAGCAGACGTGTCCGAATGGTGCAATAGAAATCGACTGGAATGCGTTTCAGAAACCTCATGACAAGCTGGTTGAGAACTGGCTTTCAAAAATCGTGGATTACCTGGAAGCAAAAGGACACTTCAGGAGATTGGTACCCACTGAAGAAATCGGCTGGGATACTCCATTCTGGAAAACAAAGAACCCACCCCGGTTCAAAATCCAGTAAAACGACACTGGTTTGTCGCTCTTTGTTAATGGTTTTCTTCCGGTTTCGAAATTAGCTTCTAAATAGCAAAATATTATCTGCCTGGTCTTAACAACACTTAATTGAGTATAATATTCCTGAAAGTTGAAGCTGGACGAATAGGAGATCACATTCGTCTTATATGTAGCGTAGTTTAGTTTAATATTGAAATGAAACAGAAAGTGGACCAGGTTCGAATATTTATAACAGACTCCGAAGCCGTTTACCGGAAAGGCATAGGCTGGGCGCTGTCTGAAATAGATGATTTTGAAGTTATTGGTGAAGCGACCACAAATATTGAAACTCTTGAAAAACTATTTAAGACACCGACCGATTTACTTATTCTGAATACCAATCATAGTAAACCTTCCGGGATTGATGTTACCAGATATATCTCGCACAAATTACCTGACGTAAAAGTGATTCTGATGATGGACGAGTATCGTACCGAGTATGTAGTAGGAGCATTGAAGAGTGGGGCTAAGGCATGTTTTGGAAAATCTATACACCTTGACAGTTTAATACAAACCATCAATCGGGTTATACACGATGAATTACCTATCAGTCATTTTTTACTCAGACCTGATGTTGCTGATTTCATCATAAAAGAATACGAAGTATCAAACAAACTAACTGAAGAGACTGATAGAGCCCATATCAGGCTGGTGAAATCGGAACAAATGATCCTGGATAAGATCTCAGAAAATATCCCGCTGGCTGACCTTATTTCCAGTCTTGGTATATCGAGAGAAATATTAGTCGAGTATCTTGATGAAATAGTAGAGAAACTGGTGAAAACAGAATATTTTAATGAAACACCGGAGCAGAGATATATCAGTCATATTATTTCCAGAAATATTGGTGAAACTCCTGGTGAACAATATGAGAAATCGGGTGATCAAAGCTATGATTTTCATACGGAAGGGATTGAACCGAGTATACCCGAAAATTCACCCCCGGATATAGGTTTACGGCTTAATAGAGAAGAAAAAGAAATCTATCAACAATCTACTGGAATCAATGAGCCTGTTAAAGATATATCAGAAATCATTGAACTGGCAAGAAAGGCGGGACGGCTTTCAAGTATTCATGTATTCAACCAACATATTATGGCTATAACAGAAGGATTGATGACAGAAATCGACCGCAGGCGGCGGATCTTACGCAGGATTAAGAAGGCGATAGAGTTCGAGCTTGAATTTGCGAAAGACTCGGATATCACCCGGAACTAAAAACACTGTAAAAAAATCCTGAAAATATCTGGTTACATTGGTTTATCTCAAATAAACTTAACCTGCTCAATTATATCTCTCTTTGGTAACAGTCTTGATCAACAAGATGATGTCAGAAAAGACACAGGATCATCCCGGTGCTTTCTTTGAGGATACTACTCAAATCAAAAATGGATTCCATTGATCTATCTATTCTATCGGCCCCCTCTCGATACCAGTATCGTGGTAAGTACTTTGGCGGATGCAGGACTATTATCGTCTCTAGTCTATTCCCCTTGTCATTCTTCTTTTACCCGTAATCATGCCCATCCAGAAGATTAGTAGTGCACCCACCGTCGCGCCCAGACCGATCAGAGTGTATTTTAACCATTCTGCCATAAAACTCACATAGAATGAGTCAGGAGTTGACCACTGACCCTCGTTTGAAGCAAGGTCTATAGCTTTTACCCTCCAGTAATATGGTAACTCTTTACTCGTTGCCTTTAACTTCTCCGGCTTCGAGACAATGTACTGCGTGGTGGCTAAATCCTCTTTTTCCATTACTATGGTATTGAAGCTAGCATCGTTTGCAATTTGAAGGTGATACGATAAGCCGCTGGGGTCATTTACTCCTTGCCAGGTAAAAGTAGGACGCGCATTCTCTCTTTTAAGTGAAGCGGGTGTTAGTACTAATGGTGCTGGCGGTGGGGTTGACTCCATAGAAAATGTAGTCTGCAGTGAAGCTGCTTTATCGTTTACAAACACTGTATGGTAACCATGAACACTTGCCGGTACAAGGAAGGTTGTTGAAAATGAACCTTCAGCACTGGCTGCCACAGTAGCAACGGTAATATCATCATACTTGATGGTCACCAGACCATTATAGCCGCCGCCTTTTACAGCAATAGCACTGCCAACATATCCACTGGTCGGGCTGATATCGAAGCTGGTGATAACTTCAAAGGCCGAGGAAGCCATATTAGTACCATCGCTGGCATTAAAGTTGTAACTTCCTACATTTAATTGGGGTACATAAAACATCTCGCTAAAGCTCCCATCGGCATCGGTAGCCGTGGAACCTACCTGCGTTGTGCCCAATCGAAAATTCATGATATTCCCGGCATCAAATCCTGTGCCTGTGACGGTAATCTGATCGCCCATCTTCCCGCGTTTTTGATTTAGAGTAATGCTGGGTTGGATTATCAGGTTAATTGTTAGCATAAAGACTCCATCATTTGCAGATATTGTGTGAGTCCCTCCGGTGCTTGGGGCAATGTTAAATGTGGTTGAAAAGCTACCGTTTATATTGGTTTGAGTCGTTGCGACAATTGTATTATCGAAATATATATATATGGTGTGATTATTTCGATACCCGGAACCGCTGATATGTACAGCTGTACCAACCTTACCGGCATTTGGCGTTATGACTATATTACTGGCTACTGTGAAAGTGGCGCTGATTGTCCTGATACCATCGTTAGCGGTTACCACGTGTTGCCCTCCAGTAGCTTGCGGAACATCAAATACAGTAGAAAAACTTCCAAAGGCATCAGTACTAACCTGTCTGATTTCTGAAGTATCGAAAGTAAGAGTTATTTGTCTGTTAGCATTAAATCCCGAACCGTCAACTGTAACTGGTATATCTACCTTTCCATTTGCTGGTGTCAGTCGTATAGTGGCAGTCAGTTTAAAAGAAGAACTTGTCGAACCTGTACTGTCATTGGCGGACACCTGCACGGTGCGAGTGGGACCGGCAGGAACCGTAAACTTAGCGCTAAAGCTACCAACACTACTTGTTGTTATTGCGGAAGGGATGGTAGTTACGTTAATTCCGTCATAGTATATTCGTACTATACGGCTTGCATTGAATCCTGTGCCACTAACTGTCACAATTGTGCCAACATTCCCAGAGCTTGGTGCTAAAGTCATGGATCGTATAATTGCTAATTCTGCTACCTTCGTGTTTGTGCCATCTGTAGCGGTAATCGTGTGGATGCCCGTGGGTGCTTCCGGTGTAGAGAAGGATGTTGAGAATCTGCCAGCATTGTTGGTACTCGTTGTAGTAATCTGAGAATTGTCAAACCTGATCGTAACTGTACGATTGGATCTGAATCCCGTACCGGTGACGGTCACCTGATTACCGACAATAACCGAAGAAACATTGAGGTCGATTGCTGAAATTACCCCAAAAGCAATCGCAGCATAAGCCGTACTGGTCTGTACTCTGATAGTATAAGTTCCTGCGGGTACAGATGGGACGCTAAAAGAACTCAATATATTACCACTGGAAGACACAGTTCCTGAGTCTACAGGAACCTGATAGGAAGTTCCGTAAGCAAAATATGTAGTAAAAGCTGCATTTGCCGTGAAACCACTTCCTGTAACAGACACTGTTGTTCCTACAGGTCCACTGGATGGGGATACTGCTGTTGTTTGCGCCAGGACAGGGGAGGGTGCAGATAGTACAAGCATCACAGATAATGCTATGCATAGAAAAAGTAAATGCATCAATCTTTTTTTCATTGTTAACACCTCACCTGTAACCATTTAACTTGATTTGACTACAAATGAAAGTACGACTGTCCATTCGTCTTTTTCTCCGCCTTCCCATAGTCGGCTGTATTCGAGTATGAGAGTGGTAGCACCCCTGCTACTGGAAATAAAACTCTATACCTCTTTTTCTGAAACACCAACGACTCCGAAAGCTTTAAAAGAGACAGGATTACGGCTTGCATAGATGCAATACTTTCAGAATGTCATCAATTTCCACTGTGGCTACTCCGACTACGCTGTCACCGCCACCGTAATAGACATAGAGTTTATTGTCTATGATTACATTACCACATGGGAACACGACATTTGGTATCTGCCCTTCTTTTTCATAGGGTGCTTCCGGCTCGAAAATCGGGAAGTAGGTACGTGATATGACTTTTACCGGATTTTTCAGGTCCAGAAGCAGAGCTCCGACACGATAAACCTTATCTTCGGAAACACCGTGATAAAGCATTATCCAGCCTTGACTAGTTTTAACAGGTGGAGCTGCCGCCCCTACTTTGATGCTATCCCACCAGCCCTTCCTCGGAGCTATCCAGTGGTGTTCATTAAGCCAGAAATTACCTGTTAGACTTCTGTCCAGATTGGTACAGTAATCATAGTCGATGTCATTTCCCAGCCTGTGAACGCAGATATGCTGATTGTTAAATTTTTCAGGAAATACGAAGGCATCTTTATTGTCGTACTGAGGGGGTGTAATCAAAATAGGTTTCGACCAGTTCCACCGCTGATTAAGGAAATCCCGGGTGCTGATAAAGGTCGTAGCAACCCTGGGAGGATTTTTACCGTCATAAGCGGTGTATAACATGTAGATCCTGTTTTCGATCACTGTAAGTCTTGGGTCCTCGCATCCGGAGTTGCCGCCGGGTATCAATTTTTGCTCGAATGTTTCACGGGGAGTATAAACCGGTTCTGTTGACCGGTAATCGATGGTTGTACCATCAGGGCTAGTAGCATAGCCGAAGGTCGATGTATTATCCTCGGACATCGCACGGTAAATAATGTGAACTTTTTTATTAAGATATAGCGCGGCGGGATTAAAGGTAGCTTTACTCTCCCAGGAATGCTCTTTCACCGGCATGATTACAGGATTTTCCTCTGCTCGATTCAACTTTAAGAGTGGCTTTTTATTAAGCATTACTCCTGATAGGGTGGATAGTCTGGTCGATGCAACACAACAGGTAGTATCCGCCGCGCCATAATAAATATGAAGTCGTTTTCCTTTTACCAGCCCTCCGGAAGGAAACACAATATTCGGTACCAGCCCTATCGTTTCATAATATTCTTCCGGAATGAATACCGGTGCTTCTGTTTTGCCCAGTATCAGAAATGGATTTTCAAGATCGAGAAGAGCTGCTTCTATCCCGAAAAGTCTTTCTTTTGATCTTGAGAAATAGTTACTGATATAGGAATATACCAGCAACCACCCGTCTTTCGTTCTCAAGGGAGGAGCGCCGACTTCTATGTGGTCTTCAGGACTACGCCGTAAGGGTAATGAATATTCCTGATAACTCCTGTACCAATCCGACCAGTAGTGTTCCGACCAGATATCTTCTATCTGATTGAAACTTGCAAGGCAAATACTTGCCGGTGGTTTATCGGTATTTACGGTGAGAATCGCATATATTTTACCGTTTGTTTTATAAGGAAATAATGCCATTGCTTTAGCATTAAAGGGGGTAACCAGGTGTTTTTCCCTGATTCTGTGGAGATTCGGTGATATAGCCAGCCCGACCTTGATGCCGTCAGCGGCAGGAGGCCAGCTCGAAAGAGCAGTGTAAAATATGTAGTACTTGTTATTAAACCTGGTTACCCGGGGATCTTCACAGCCGAAACGTTCCCATGAAAATTCGGGAGTGATAAACCGTCTTCTTTTGGAAAAATGCAGGCCGTCCTCACTACGTGCAATTCCTATACTGGAGACAGGCAGTGTCGTTCCTGCAAGGACACTGTAATAGGGTAATGATAAAGCCCTGTAAAGGAGAGAGATACCGTCTTTATTCCTCACCGGACACCCGTTAAAAACAGCCCGGGATTCCCACAGGTGGTTACTCTTCGGTTTTAAAATAGGATTATCTTCGTATCTTTTTATTAACATTTTCCCAACTTCCCGTAATGTTCTGGCGACGGTTTATCGTTATAACCTGTTTCGGATATTTTCTGGTTTCTCCATGCAACAGGTCTTCGACCATTTCATCCAGTTCGCAACTGGCTACACAAACATAACTGTCCGAAGCCCCATAATATGCCATCAGTTTTCCGTTCCTGATTGCAACTCCTGTAAGGTATACCACTCCCGGCTTAAAGCCGTTTTCTTCATAAACTGCAGATGGCTCAAGTACCGGATAGGTGGAACGACATACGATATGACTCGGATTTTCCAGGTCCAGTAACATAGCACCAATCTTGTATTTCCCAAATTCGTGTTTAGTCATAGCGTGGTAAAAAAGAAGCCATCCTTTTTCGGTTTTTACAGGTGGCGCACCGGCTCCTCGTATCACAAAATCCCATGAAGAACCATTACTTATCGTGGATGATTTAATGTAGCTGTTTAAATAATTCCCCGGCTTTACATCCAGGCTTTCATAATAGCTGATCATTAATTCCGGATTCAAACTGTGTAGAATTGCGTAGTTGCCGTTTATCTTTTCCGGGAAAATTACCCAGTTTTTATGAACCTGCTCCGGAGGTGAAATAAACACCGGTCTCGCCCATTGCCAGTCTTTCTTTAAGAAATCTTTGATTTCAATCGAGGTAAGTGCCATACGCAGACCGGCATCGCATGCGGTATAAGTGAGATATAAAACGTCTTCGTTATCTACCCGGACAATCCTGGGATCCTCAGCACCGCCAAAACTACCTCCGGATAAATAAGAGTACATACTATACGTACCGGATGTAACCGGATGCTGATATACCGGATAATCCAGTCTCTCATCTATCGCGAAATCTTCCTTTGAAGCAGCATATCCTATACGGGAGATTCCATCATCACCTATAGCCCGGTAGAGAATATGGATCGTATCTTCAAGGAGAATAACACCCGGATTGAATGTCTGGCGGGACTCCCATGAATGACCATGTTCAGGCTTGATAATAGGATTACTTTCAAATCTCTTCAAATATGTGGAGGGCATCATGACATCACCTCCTGAACTATTGGAAGAGTGCGAAATACCTTACCTCTTTATCTAATATTTGTCAAGGAAGTTATTTTCTACTGGCGTGTAGAAGTATTACCGGGATTTTTCCAATTTCATATATCATAAGCGATTATATTTAATTATAGTCTATTAAGTTCACTTAGACAAACTTTGTATATTGATAATATTGTAATTAACATCAAGGTGCGAATTCCTGATATTACGCCTAAGGATACATTAGTTTTGTTGATATATAAGGTATTTCGATACACGGTACTGTTGGTATTTATATAAAATTGGTGAAATCGATAAGAATATATGATAGAATCGTTTTTACTAAAGCCTTAGAAAGTCAACTGGAACGAATACTACTATCACCAGATTTATCAAGTAATGTAAAAATCTCTATTATTGGGAGTAGTCATGGAAGCTATACAAAACCTGCTACCTCATTTCAAAAACAGTCTTATTGATTTTCAAGAGATGAAAAACAAGGGGAGGAAAGTAATCGGTTATGTCCCGAACGGGTATATACCGGAAGAATTGCTGCACGCCTGCGGACTAGTACCTTTAGCTCTATCACGGGGCGGGGACCCGGACCCGGTAGCAGCTTCTACTTCATACCTGGCGAGATTCCTCGACCCGTTTTGCAGAGCACAGATAGGCTATAGAGTCTTGAATGAAGAACCTCTCTACCAGATGCCGGATTTGCTCATCGTGCCGATTACGGATAACCATGTGAGGGCAATAGCCGACTCATGGGACTTCTACACCGATGTAGAGGTATACCGACTCGGTGTTCCCCATGTAAAAGCCGCACACGGGTTTGAGTATTACCTTGAAGGCTTGCGAGCGTTTAAAGAATATCTTGAACAATACACCGGCATAGAAATAACGGAATCAGCGCTCAAAGAGGAAATTCATATCGCTAATCAGATACGGAATCTCCTCCTGGAGATAAGCTTGATGAGGAGAGCCGACCCGCCGCCTATCAGCGGTAAAGAGTTTATCGAGCTAAACCATAGCTCTTTTTACACCGACAGGCATCTAATGCTGGATAATTTGAAATCAGTTAAAAACCGCCTGCAGGTTTCCGAATCCTCCGGTACCGCGCAACCTCGCGTATTACTGGCAGGCTCCACGATGGCGTTAGGAGATTTCAAAGTAGTGGACCTGCTGGAGGCAGAAGGAGCATCGGTGGTCATAGAAGAATTCTCAGAAGGGCTGAGAAACTACCGGCAACAAACAACCGTCGGAGACGATATAATAAAATCCCTGGCTGACAGCTACTTTGCCAATAGAATTCCCGATGCCTTTTTCAGGGGAGCGGCAAAGGAGAGGATTGGTTTCTTAACGAATCTTGTCAGCGATTATAAAGCAGATGCTGTTGTCTGGTATACGTTGATGTACCGCGAATCGTATGATGTCGAAGGGTACATACTGCAAAGGAACCTGGAGAAACAGGGTATCCCGATGTTGAGCCTTTCTTCTGATTATGATGACGCAGAGACAGGCAGCTTCAAGACACGAATCGAGACTTTCGTCAATATGATTCGAAAGGAGCATTAATATGGATTCCGAATTTTTTGATTTATTCGGCTTTGAGCCCGAAGATATCAAGAAGGAGTTACCAAGGATAGAGAAAGCGTTCGACATCGTAGGGATAAGAGATGAGGACACAGAGAGAGCTAAAGCGAAGATAAATAAATATTTCGACGTAGAACTGCTCGGTATGAGGAAGGTTATGGGGCTGTGGTTAAAAGAGATGGTCGATATGGTGCTGGCAAAAGAAGAAGGTAAAAAGGTAATTTACGTCAGCTATCCACCTATTCCTCAAATAGTAGCAGCACTGGCTTTGACCTCAGATGATGTTTACTGCGCCTCTCCGGATATCGTCTTGAGCAATACACTGAACCTGATGTTCGATATGATTAATCCTGTCCTGGAGACAGCGGAACAAAACGGGCTGGCACCCGGCACGGCATTTTGTTCATATTTACAGACACGCCTGGGGGCAATTGTAAAAGGGATAATTCCTAAACCGGACCTGCTTATCCCTTCCTGTTTTTTATGCGATTTAACACCGGCGTGTGATCAGCTTCTGGGCGAACTCTACGATATCCCGGTAGCATACATCGATAACCTGATAGATGAGAAAGGCGAGGGATGGCCCCAGGAGATAAATCCCCGGAAGATAAAATACTTCTCCACACAGATGAGAGAGGCAATGGATATTTACTGCAAGGTTACCGGCCGCCAGCTGCCCGGGAGTGAAGTTACCGATGCCGTGAATTTTGCCGAAAGAACTTATGTATATGCTGGTGAAATACACCAGATGCGCATGTCCGATCCTTTGCCTTTAGGCGAGAATGACTTTTTTCTCGCTCTCTCAATGGGCACCATGGCGAGAGGTATTAATGAAGGACCGGAGGCACTCAGCGCCCTTGTGGATGGATTAAGAAGCAGGGTTGCCGCCGGAAAAGGCGTGACAGAAAAAGGAGCACCGCGCGTGATGTTCTCAATGATACCTCACGATCCTTCTATTTTAGCTACGATTAATGAATTAGGACTGGCGATAGGTCCTACCTCCGGAGGAGGAAGAAGGATGGAAAGACCTGAACATCCGCCGAATATGGAAATCTGGGAAGATATTGCTCTCTCACATATGCGGAGCAGAGGAGCCAATTACTCCAGCCTGGCTTATATAAATCAATTAAAAGAGTCGGTTAGAGACTCAAATGTAGAGGGCATAATACTCTGGCGTCACTACTCCTGCCGCCAGTACAGTATATTCCCCATCAAGGCGAAAGAGGTTATCGAAGAGGAACTCGGTGTCCCGGTGTTACTTTTAGAAGGAGACTATTGTGACTTTAGAAGTTACACTTCTCAGCAGATGAGAACCAGGCTGGAAACATTTGCCGAGATGGTCAAGAATAACAAATCAGCGAGAGAAAGGACAAAATAGAAATGCCAGTTGCAGGGATAGACATCGGCGCCGGTACGGCCAAGATTGTTATTCTCGAAGATAATAACATCATTACAAGTGCGGTAGTTCCGGTGGGCGGCAATGTCACTAAGGCACTCGAAGAAGTGACTGATATAGCATTAGATGGCACGGGATTATCCGTTGGTGAATTGGAGTATGTAGTTTCTACCGGATACGGTCGTGATGCAGCCTCGTTCGCCAATTATTCGACAACTGAAATTATATGTCACGCCAGCGGGATCCATTTCTTAATGCCACATATTAATACTATTATCGACATTGGTGCTCAGGACAGCAAGGTGATAAGGATCAATGGTGAAGGTAAAGTAGTAAACTTCGTAATGAATGATAAGTGCGCGGCGGGAACAGGCAGATTCCTCGAGGTTATGGCAAATGTCCTCGGCTTGGAACTCGGCGAGATGGGCCCTGCAGCGTTAACCAGTAATAATCCCTGTACCATCAGCAGTACCTGTACGGTTTTTGCAGAAACTGAAGTGATATCACTCCGTGCCCGGGGAGAAGCGGTAGAAGACTTAATCGCCGGTATTCACAGGGCTATGGCGAGTAGGATTCTGATAATGTCTTCAGGCATACGGCTCGATCAGGAAACTGCTTTTACCGGAGGAGTAGCTAAGAATATCGGAGTTCAAAAGGTACTCGAGGAACTGGGCGACATTAAATGTATTATTCCGGTAGAGCCGCAGGAAACTGGAGCGTTAGGCGCTGCCCTGATCGCACAGACCAGATTGATGGAAACCCGCTAGAAACACTTTGTATTGCAGGACAACGCTACGGTCTCAAGGCTTAAGATCAGGTAAATCGAATATTATTTGCCTTCACGTTTGTATTGGTAGTCATTACATCTAATCAGTCATCGGGATGTCTGATTAGATGTATATAAGATTGGCCAAGCGGGGAAGAGTGTGTTAGTGTTTTGCCCCGGTGAATTAACATCGGGATGGTTTTCATGCCATTTGTAGAGCTATCTGATATCGTTTAGTTATATAACTGTGTAATACAAACCTAGTTTTCGGAAGAAAGAGGTTTTTCTCTAGTCACTTGGACTTGGGTAATTCTTAAACCTTGCATTTCTGTTATTTTAATTAGTAGATTTTTAAACTCTAATTTCTCATTCAACACAGGTATATGTTTTAGAATACTAAGGCAAAAACCAGCTATAGTATCATAATCTTCACTTTCAGGTAATTCCAATCCCATTTCGTCATTAATATCTCCTATACGCATGTTGCCATCAATTAGAAATATATCGCCATCGAGAATCTCAAAAGATTTCTCAAAGGCTGTATATTCATCACCTGTTTCACCAACGATTTCCTCTATAAGATCGGTAAGACTGATAATACCGTCAGTTCCACCGTACTCATCTACCACTATTGCCATCTGGTTATTGGAATATTTCATTTCGTTTAATAGTTGGTTTACATGTTTGTTTTCGGGAGTGAAGTAGGCTTGTTTTTTGCAAGTGGAAATTCCCCATTATTGCAAAATATTTTCCCCAGGCGCCGGTGGGGAATTTTATATATACATAACGTTCGC
>JAFGCW010000090.1 GCA_016932435.1 Dehalococcoidales bacterium
CATGACCGGAACGGTGGCTCCGCAGGACTGGAACACTGGCTCACCCCCCACCGGAACTGCGGCTCCGCCGCACCGGAATATCCATTATCATCTATAACAATAGTTATATCCTTTACGGATGACTCTGGACCATATAATAAGTCGGATTTAGATTCGATTTCATTTTTTAATGGTCCATATCTTTGATATTGCGTTATTTGCGCATGATAGGTGTTTCCCGGTTCCCAATCACCAAAATAATATCTAGTATCAGGAGTCTTATTCTGATTCGCGTGTGCGATTCCCATAGTAGAGAGACTCGCAATTAGTAGTATCAAAGATGTAACAATCATTACCAATTTCTTTTTCATTCCATATTCTCCTTTTTACTATATTATTCAATTGTGCTGTTTCATAGGCACTACCTCCTCTGTTTTTTCACAATAAATTTCATCAGTGAGGTATGCTACCATGAAAATTCTTAAAAAGTTCTTAAAATTCGGAGTAAATTCTTAAATTTTTCTTTGAATTTCGGGCGGTTGTGTGAAAATCGAGGCTGGTCGCGAAAAAAGCTGATCATGTATGTTTGAACACGTAACCCACTTTCGGAACGTTTATGATGTAGTGCGGCTTGCGGGGGTCCGACTCTATTTTTTGACGGAGATAACTGATATTCACATGCAGGTACTGTCGCTCTTCCTGGTATTCAGGTCCCCATATCCTGCGCAGGAGGTGATTGTAGCTTAAGGTCTTCCCGGCATTGACCGTCAGTTCACGAAGGAGTTCATATTCCAGACGACTCAGCCTGACTTCCTTACCCTTCACCGTTATCAGTCTCCTGTGATAGTCGATACGCAAGTCGTCGGAAGCGAAGTCGGCCATTTCGGGACGGAGTTCTTCGGAGCCAACCTTTCGGCGCAGCGCTTTTACCTGGGCGAGTAATTCGTCCGCGTTGATCGGCATTTCTATGCAGATATTCGCGCCCGAATCCAGATATTCGATTTTTCTTTTTAACAGGTCTTCTCTGCCAATGACCATTACCGGTAGTTTCAGCGACCTGGAGATAAATTTGCACAGCCCGGACAGGTCATCTTCATCCATCGATGAATCCAGTATCACCACGTCTGAAACTCTTTCCGACAGGACATCCAGCGCTTCGTCACGATCAGGTATGGTCTGAATAGTAATATTCTCTTTCTCAAGCGCCTTTTGGCACATCAACGCAATGTCCGGGTCACGTGAAACGAGAATAATCCTGTTACTGTACATGTCCGCGCCTCCTCTATCAGGCACTTTTCTTACGGTGGTTGCAGGTCATCTTTCGATATATTCATCCTCCGGCGGATTTTTTCTTAGTCGGGTTCATCCTTCGACGGGTTTCTAATGTTATGTTCATCCTTCGACAAGCTCAGGATGAACGGTGATTTAAGGCTCAAAGCCTGCTCCGTACTTGATACGAGGATAAGTGGTTTTTAAGGTTCAGAGGAGTGGTTTATAAAATATTCACCAATGAGTTTTATAGCACTGATGATTATGAACAGGTACGAATAACATGTCAATACTCTTTCAGTGAATAATAATGGTACTAAAGGGGAGGTCTGTACAAGTAGTATTCCTTAACAATAAAGTACTTCTCATTTTCAGAAAGTCTCGATTTATCATTCATATGGGATTTTCGAAATGGAAGAAATGAGACTGAGAGAGGTTATAAAATCCTCCTTAATCCCCCTTTTTCAAAGGGGGAAACTACGTATTCAGATGTTACTTAAGATATTGCGAACGCTGAACAGAATCCCTGTATTTGACACTTCCCCATCGATACTATACAATCAAAATAACCTGATAAAGGCATATATCAACCGGAGGTTATCAGTGCCGAACTGGAAAGGTAAGACCGGTCATACGATAGGGACATTTCACATGATGATGCCCTGGGCCTGGCGTGCCGCCAGTTCGGGGACCATGTAAACTCCAGTCCCGAACAGACAGAAAGCCAGGCCTGGAAGCGTGTTGTTTCCGGGCTTTTTTTATGCGAAAATCCATTGACACTTCGAATACCGGACGCTACTATCAAACGGAGGTAAAAATGGCGAAAACCATTGAAGAGATAAACGAGAAAATAAAAACAGGTAAAGCGGTGGTGTTCACCGCCGAGGAAATAATTGATTACGCAAAGGAAAACGGGATAAAGAAATCGGCCCGTGACGTGGATGTGGTCACCACCGGTACGTTCGGCGCGATGTGCTCGTCCAGCGCCTACCTTAATATCGGGCATTCGAGCCCCCGGATAAAACTCGGCGGCGGCAGGACCTACCTGAACGATGTCCCCGCCTATACCGGAGTAGCGGCGGTCGACCTTATTATCGGCGCTACCGCCATGCCGGACGACGACCCGCGAAACAGGATTCACCCCGGCGAATTCAATTACGGCGGAGGACATGTCATCGAAGAACTGGTGGCGGGTAACGATATCAGGCTTTCGGCAACCGCCTACGGTACCGACTGCTATCCGCGCCGAAAGCTGGAGACCTGGATAAATATCAAAGACCTGAACGAAGCGGTCCTCTACAACCTGAGGAATGCCTACCAGAATTACAATGTCGCGGTGAACCTGTCCGATAAAACGATATATACCTACATGGGGATGTTGAAACCGAACCTCGGCAACGCAAATTACAGCACAGCCGGTCGGTTGTCTCCCCTGTTTAATGATCCTTATTACAAGACGATAGGTATCGGCACGAGGATATTCCTCGGCGGCGGAACGGGCTATGTCGCCTGGCAGGGCACCCAGCACAATCCTGCGGTATCGCGTAATGAAAAAGGCATACCGAAAGGCGGCGCCGGAACCCTGGCACTGATCGGTGACCTAAAAGAAATGAGTCCGAGGTGGCTGGTGGGTACGAGTATGCTGGGATACGGGCCAACCCTCAGTGTCGGTGTCGGTATTCCTATACCTATACTTTCGGAAGAAATATTGGAGTATACAACTGTGGATGACGGTGATATAGTCGCCACCGTAATAGACTACTCATCGGCATATCCCCAGCGCAAACCCGATACCGTGGCAGAGGTAACCTACGGCGAATTAAGGAGCGGTCACGTGAGAATCCGGAATAAAAAGATTCCTACTGCATCGCTGTCCAGCTACCCCCGCGCTTTGGAGGTCGCCACCATACTCAAAGAATGGATACAGAAGAGCGAGTTCCTCCTGACATCGCCGGTAGCGCCGCTGCCGGGAGCGGATTCGGGACTTGATTTCAAACCACTCAACGAACGTCCTGTCGAGGAAGAAAATCGATAACCTTATCCCCGGGTTGAGTTATATTGTAACTCAACCCGGGCCTGGTAACCTGAAAGGGGTAGAAAAATGGCAGCATCGAAACGAATAGTACTGCGGTTCCCGCGGCGGCTGGTGGACAGGCCCATTGTCAGCCGCCTTGTACGGGACTATAACCTTGATTTTAATATTCTAAAGGCCTCGGTAACACCGGAGGAAGAAGGGCTCCTGATTCTTGAAATGACAGGCAAACAGGATGACTATGACAAGGGTATCGAGTACCTGACGAAGGCGGGAGTAAAGATTCAGTCGCTGAGCCAGGACGTTACCAGGAACGAAGAAAGGTGCACTCACTGTGGCTCCTGCATTACCGTCTGCCCCGCCGGGGCGTTCGAACTGGAGAAGTCGACTCGAAAAGTATTATTCCTCGATAAAAAATGTATCGCTTGCGGGATATGCATCAAGACCTGCCCTCCGCGAGCAATGGAACTGCATTTCTAGGCTGTATTGGAGTGGTTATGCTTGAAACCGAACGTCTCATAGTCCGACCGTTCCGCGAGGACGATTATTTAGCTCTTTTTGAATACCTTTCGATAGTAGAAACATACCGGTTCGAACCGGGCGACCCGATATCGCTGGAAGAAGCGAAAGAAATTGCACTGAAAAGATCAGATAGTGTGAACTGGTGGGCAGTCACCTTAAAGAATGATACCAAGTATAAACTTATCGGGCACATATCGCTTTTCCAGTCTGAACCGGAGGTTTTCAAGACATGGGAGATCGGTTATATATTCAACCCGGCTTTCCAGAACAAAGGTTACGCAACAGAAGCAGCCGGTGCTGTTATCAGATTCGTCTTTGAGAAACTGAACGCCCACAGAATAATCGCTCATTGCAGTCCAGAAAACATCCCATCGTGGAAGGTCCTTGAAAAATGCGGAATGATTCGGGAAGGCCTGCAAAGGAAAAATGCGTTCTTTAAAACCGATGATAAGGGTAATCCACTATGGTTCGATTCATTTGATTACGCAATACTGGCTGATGATGAAAGATGAACAATTATTTGTATGAACCGAGAACCTATCGTAACCGGATCCATGATACGGACCTGGTGTCGTTCGGTGTAACTATCAAAGAGACCGACTTATATATACGCGCCCGGAAAAACCTGAGGAGTAAAGCGGAAAGGCTGGCAGAGAAATACCGCAGGATACTGGAGAGATATATAGAACGGTATCCTGACTTCCTGACAACCCTTGAGCCATTTTCCCCCGGTGATAACGCGCCGATGATCGTGAAGGAGATGGTGGAAGCTGCCGTCGCGGCAGGTGTCGGACCGATGGCTGCGGTAGCCGGGGCTATCGCCGAATGCGTCGGCAGAGAATTGCTTGAATACTCACCTGAAGTAATCGTGGAAAACGGTGGTGATATCTTTATGAAAAGTCTATCCCAAAGAACAGTCAGCATATACGCCGGTAAATCCCCTCTCAGTAATAAAATCGCGCTGGAGATAGCACCCGAAGATACGGCGGTCGGGATATGTACCTCTTCAGGTACCGTCGGTCATTCACTGAGTTTCGGAAAAGCTGACGCGGTTGTCATCGTGTCTCCCTCTACTTCCCTTGCCGACGCAGTCGCTACCGCCACCGGGAACCTGGTAAAAACCGAAGAAGATATTCAGATCGGACTGGACTTTTCGGAAAAAATCCCCGGTGTAAAAGGCGCATTGATAATCATTAATGATAAAATGGGTGTACATGGGGACCTGAAACTCAGCCGGACGGACTGATACCTGTCCGGAAAGGGGTGCTCGGAATGCTGAACAATAACGAACTGGAACGATATGACCGCCAGATTATAATGAGGGGTTTCGGCGAAGAAGGCCAGGAAAAGCTCAAGCAGGCAAAGGCATTTATCGCCGGCTGCGGAGGATTGGGATCGCCTATCGCGATATACCTTGCCGAAGCCGGTATCGGTACGCTCAGGATTGTCGACCAGGATACGGTTGATACCAGCAACCTGAACCGGCAGATTCTTCACTGGGACGCCGACGTTAAAAAAGCGAAAGTTGAATCGGCAAACGCCAAACTCAGTAACATGAACTCAAATATTACGATAGAAGCTCTTAGGGAAACCATTGACGAAAATAATGTATACCAATTGACCGAGGACTGCGATTTTATTATGGACGCCATGGACAACCTGGAGACGCGTTTTCTGCTCAACCAGGCGGCGATAAAGCACAATATACCGTATTTCCACGGAGCGGTACACGGTCTCGAAGGCAGGATATTGACGATAATTCCCGGTGAAACCGCCTGCATCAGGTGTATTTACCGGGGAGACATTCCCAGGGAAAAATTTCCCGTCCTTGGTGTAACCCCGGGAGTAGTAGGCTGCCTCCAGGCAACTGAAGCCATCAAGTATCTTACCGGGATAGGCAAGCTGTTGACCGACCGGCTTCTGGTGTATGACGGTCTCGGAATGAAATTTATGGAACTATCGGTTAAAAGGGATCCGGAATGCCCTCACTGTGGGCACCTTCCGTTCAAACAGGAAGAATGAGCGTTAAGATTGTAATACCTCCCGGTCTGCGGGTTTTTACCAATGATACAGGTGAAATCAAGGTTACCGGTAATACGGTGGGTGAATGTCTGGAAAACCTGGCAGCACTGTTCCCGATGATCGGGAAGACCCTATTTTTCCAGAAAGGTGAACTATTCAATTTCGGACATCATAAAATATCGATATACCTTAACGGTGAAGATGCCTATCCGGATGAACTGGTCAAACCGGTAAAAGACGGCGACACAATACATATCCTGTACTCGATCAGCGGCGGCTGAAAGAACACTACATTGTGTAAGATATTACCTGGAATGTAAAAAGGATAAGAGGAGCTGTACCCTCTTTAAAATATACCAGACTTAGTAAGGAGAATTGATGAACTTCAACCTGACCGAAGGGCAACTGGCAATACAAAAACTGGCGAAAGATTTCTCCGACCGAGAAATAGAACCGGCAGCCGAAAAACTTGATAAAGAGGGAACACTCCCGGACAACCTGATAAAGAAATTCGCCGGACTGGGATTCCTGGGTATGACTGTACCGAAACAATACGGCGGTACCGATTCAGGCAACCTTGACTGCATACTGGTTATCGAGCAGCTTGCCTGTTCCGGGACAGGCGCCTGGTGGCTCGTTGGATTCAATAACAGCATTCCTCTGTCGATCGCCAGGTACGGCTCCGAGGAAATAAAGAGTAACTACCTGGAACCATTCTGTAACGGCACAGCTTATGCCAGCATCCAGTTTACCGAGGATGGTACCGGTTCCGATGCATCCGCCCTCACCACAACAGCGATACCGGATGGGAACAGCTATATCATTAACGGCATGAAGCGTTTCAGCACCTTCGGCGCCAGGCCGGGATATTCGGTCACCTATGCGAAAGACGATGAAGGTAACTGCACTGCTTTTATTACAGAAAAACTGGCAGAGGGATACACAGCTCCGAAGATATGGGAACTGATGGGCAGCGGGGGAATAGAAGCCGCCGATGTGTATTACGACAATTATCGGGTACCTGTCGACAACCTGCTGGGGAAAAAAGGCAAGGGATATGATATCCTGCTCTACTGGATAGCCACGGAAAAAATAGAGCAGTGCGCCGCGTCAGTCGGAATCGCGCAGGCAGCCATCGATGAAGCGGTAAATTACGTGAAGACGAGGATGAGTCGGGGCAAGCCGGTTTCAGCCATGCAGGGCATCAGGTGGGAACTAGCCGAAATGCAGGCCAAACTTGAAGCCTGCCGCTGGCTTACCTATAAAACAGCCTACGCCGAAGACATGGATGAACCGGACTGGCAGACACAGGCAGCGTCAGCCAAGCTATTCGTAGTCCCGACGGCAATGGAGATTGTCGAAACAGCCAGGCGATTACACGGAGCTTATGGCTACAGCAAAGAAACCAAGGTTGAAAGACTGGCACGAGCCATCACCGGTTTCCCCTCGATCGCCGTCAGCCTAGAAATAAATAAGTCTATCGTCGGCAGCTCGATGGTCAGGTAGGATTCTCTCTAGCATACTGCTATCCATTTGTCATTCCAGCGTAGGCTGGAATCCAGGAAACTCTGGATACCGACTTTCGTCGGTATGGATTAATATATTATTTCTTTACCCTCTCCGTATATTACGAGTTATCTCCCTATCCAAATGGAAAGAGGATGGTTCGAAAATACCATTATTTCTTAAGCATACTAATCTCTGTTAATCTCAACCAATACCTCTGAATACAACTCCTCTTAATGAATCGTACTTGTACTAAAAAAATTATCGTCGTAGTAGAACATGATATTTTCGAAAGTCCCTTCTCCTTAAAAAGGAAAAGGGACTATTCGTAACAGGGATGAGGTTATAAAAGAGAAAAGAAGATATAATTTTTCGAGATTGCCACGTCTCGGCTGTTGACACTGTCCGTCGCGGCGGACACAATGACATACTTCTGATGTTATGGAAAAAAGGAGAGAGGAAAAGAAAAAAGAACAAATCACCAGAGAGAGAAAGTTATTTATCGTTATTCTCTCTCGACTTCAGCCATTTTTCCTTCTGGCTTATCCTCACCTGTTCGTTGGTTGTTTGATAACCTGAAAGAAATTCTTGTTTATAAGAATCGAAGGTGCTTTCATTAATGCTTGCTTGAATCTTCCTCATCAGGTTGTTGATAAACGTCAGGTTATGCAGCGTCGCCAGTCGGTAGGCAAGCAGTTCTTTCGTGTTGAAAAGATGGTGTAGATAGGACGCCGAAAGAGTCCGGCAGCAGTAGCAGTCGCACTCCGGGTCTACCGGCTCTTCCATCCGAGTAAAACGGGCATTCGATATATTGACTCTTCCCTTCGAAGTAAACAGAGAGCCGTTCCTGGCTACACGGGTCGGCAGAACGCAGTCGAACATGTCTATTCCGCGTGATACACTCTCGAAAAGGTCCTCGGGAGAACCAACTCCCATCAGATAGCGGGGTTTATCTTCCGGCAGGTACGGTATGGTTGCATCGAGTACCTCACCGGTTACTTCCTTCGGTTCGCCTACACTCAGACCGCCAATTGCATATCCTGGAAAATCAAGTGATGTCAGATACTCGGACGACTCATGTCGCAGTTCCGGAAATACACCCCCCTGGACAATCCCAAACAATACCTGATCGACACGACTATGAGAATCCAGGCATCTCTTGGCCCAGAGATGAGTCCTGTTCATTGATAATCTTGTCTTATCATAATTCTCATCATGAGCCGGACATTCGTCAAGTACCATCGCGATATCTGAACCGAGTGCTTCCTGGTACTGTATCGCCAGTTCGGGTGTCAGAAGGTGCTCGCTGCCGTCTATATGCGAACGGAACACCACTCCTTCGTCAGTTAATTTACGCAGCCGCGAAAGACTGAATACCTGGTATCCTCCGCTGTCGGTCAGAATTCCTCTATCCCAGTCCATATATTTATGCAGTCCACCCAGACTCTCTATCGTCTCGATCCCCGGCCTGAGATACAGGTGATAGGTATTGGACAGGATGATATCGAAGCCGATTTCCCTTATTTCGTCGGAGGTTAGTGTCTTGACGGTGGCCTGGCTGGCTACCGGCATAAAAACGGGAGTCTGAATCTTCCTTCCCCTGATAAAGAGTTCGCCCGTTCGGGCCTTATCTACTATATTTTTTAGAGTAAAACCGAAAGATTCATTCACCGGCTACTCCCGTTACGTACTAAGATTATTGAGGTATTTTTTCAATAAGAAGCCAATGATAGCAAGACTTACGGCAAATGCCACTATGAAAATGATAGTCTGCCAGGTCCACTCGTGAGTGACTATACCGAGAGCAGTACCCGCAGCAGGTGGATGTTCGAAGTTAAAGATTGTCATAAGGAAGATCGATAATCCGACAGCAAAAGCAGCGGGAAGCCAGTGTATAATCTCATTGGAGTTAAAGAACGTCTCAACCGGACCGCTATAACAGCTGTAATATAGTAAAAGACCGCAGATTATCCCGGTAACATGCCCTCCGATAAGACGCCGTGGTTCTGCGGCTACCGTTTTCGGCATGGCAAAGACGATAAAACTGCTGGCTCCGAGAGCGGCGACGATAGCAGCGTGAGTAATAGTCTCGACGAAGTAAAGGATTACCGCAACGGCTATTACTGCCAGCAGGCTTTGCAATATATAGTGTTTCGGTTTTTTCAGGAAGGTCCTGTCTACCAGGTGTATATTCATTCCGGCCCCAATCGCGGCTCAATTGCCTTGAGTCATGCTAAATTATTCGTTCGAGCTTTTCCTTTGTTCATCAAGGTATCCCTGCAGGATGAAGGCAGCGGCAATTGCATCATCTTTTTCTTTCTCACGCTTCTTCTTTTTACGTGTAAGCCGCATTGATTGCCGTGCTTCGAATGTCGTCAGACTCTCATCCCGGTGTATTACAGGTACTCCAGTCTTTTCCACCAGGGCGTCCGTAAATAGTTTTACCTTTTCAGCCTGGTGACCGATTGCGCCATCCATCGTCAGCGGAAGACCGGCAACAATAACTCCTGCTTCATTCTGATTTACAAGAGTGACAACAGCCTCTATATCCTGCTGCAGGTTTATACGCTCGATAATAGTCAAAGGACTGGCAATGACTCCACCCTGGTCACTTAATGCAACCCCTATCCTTTTATCGCCTATATCCAGTCCCAGGATACGCGTAAGACTACCCCTTGCTGTTACCTGTATTCTTGATGATCTCGGTAACCAGCGTTATTGCATCGTCAAGCTTTTCTTTCTGCTTTCCGCCTGCCTGCGCAAGATCCGGCTTCCCACCACCACCACCGCCTGTTACCTGCGCCACCTGCTTGACTATACTGCCCGCATTGTAACCCAGCGCCACTAAATCGGGAGTTACCGCCGCTATAAATACCGGCCTATCATCATAAACGCTGCCAAGTACGATAATGACGCTTTTCAGCTTCTCCCGAAGAATATCACCCATCTCTCTTAATACTTCTATGCGAGAGGATTTTACTTTTGCCGCGATCACGTTCACACCATTTACTGCTAGGACATTTCCCGCCAGAGATTCCGCTGTTCTTCCGGCAAGTTCACTCTCCAGAGCATTCGCCCGACGGGTTTCGTTTTTCAAATCATCCAGAAGACTTCTTGTTTTCTCGACCGCTTCATCAGTCTCCGTTTCAAGATATTTTGCAATAATCTCCAGGTTTTTGATTCTCCGGTTTATATACTCTTCGGCGCCCCTACCGGTTACGGCTTCTATTCTCCGCAACCCCGAACCGATACTGCTCTCACTCGTTATCCGGAAATAACCTATTTCTCCCGTACTGGACACATGCGTACCGCCGCATAATTCCATGCTGATCGGAGGTTTCCCTACCCTTAACACTCGCACAACGTCACTATATTTTTCATCGAAGATAGCGATCGCTCCTTCCGCGATTGCCTGTGTGTAAGGAATCTCCTCGTCATACACCGGTAAATTCGCCCGGATTCCTTCATTTACCACCCGTTGGACTTCCGCGATCTCTTCCGGGGTCATCGCGGTAAGGTGAGAGAAATCGAACCTGAAATGGTCCGGCGCTACCAGCGAGCCCCTCTGCTGAACATATTCTCCGAGAACAGAACGTAATGCCGCCTGCAATAAATGTGTCGCCGTGTGATTACGCGCAATATCGAGTCTGCGTTCAGTATCTACTTCGGCTTCCACCTCATCGCCGACAGAAAAACTTCCTTCGATAACTTTACCGCGGTGCATAATAATTCCCGGAGGAATCCGCACCGTATCTGAGACGACAAATGTCCCCGTCCGGCTCCTTATCTCACCGGTATCGCCTAACTGACCACCCATTTCTCCGTAAAAAGGAGTATCCGCCAGGATTATCCCGGCTTCCTGCCCTTCCTGTATCGCATCCGTGGAATCATTTTCGGCCAGCATAGCCAGGACTGCGCTTTTCTGAACAAGTGCAGTATAACCGGTAAATATAGTATCCTTTATGTCAAGTTTATCGATTATCCCGTCTTTCTGTGACATATCGAATTTCTGAGCCGCTCTGCCTTTTTCGCGTTGTTTCCCCATCTCTCTGTCGAAGCCTTCTATATCCACCTTGATACCTAGTCCGGCTGCTACCTCAATCGTCAGTTCCACAGGAAAACCGTATGTATCATACAGCCTGAAGACATCTTTACCTGAAATTTCTTTAGTCTTGTCACTGATAATGCTTTCTATGAGTTCAAGCCCGGTGTTTAGGGTCTCACTGAACTTTTCTTCTTCGAGTCTGATTACTTTCGTGATAAAGTCCTGACGCTGTTTCAGCTCGGAATATATATGCCCCATCCTGTCGATAATCACTCCTGCTGTCTCAGACAGGAAAGGTTTATCCATTCCCAGTCTCAATCCATAAAGTGCCGCTCTGCGCAGCAGGCGTCGCAACACGTATCCTCTCCCCTCGTTGCTTGGCATCACACCGTCGGCAATCAGGAAGGTAATTCCCCGGCTGTGCTCCGATACGACCCTGATGGCATTATCGTTTTCTTCATTGCTGCCGTATTTTTTTCCGGTCAGTTCGGAAACTTTCTCGATAATAGGTGTGTAGAGGTCTGTTTCGTATATCGAGTCCACGCCCTGTTTAATCAAGGTGGCTCTCTCCAGGCCCATTCCCGTATCGACACTGGGAGCGGGAAGCAGCGCCCTCGAACCGTCCGGTGCCTGGTTGTACTGCATGAATACCAGGGTGCATATTTCTAAAAATCTTTCGCAGTCGCAATTCGGTTTGCAGTCAGGTTTTCCGCAGCCGTATTCCTCGCCCCGGTCGAAAAATACCTCGTTATCGGGTCCGCAGGGCCCCGAATCGCCAGCTGGCCCCCAGAAGTTCTCTTCTTCATCAAACCGGTGTATTTTCGTGTCGGATAGACCGACTGCACGCCAGCAGTCAAATGATTCATCGTCATCCAGATAGACCGTCGCCCATATCCTGTCGTGCGGAATCTTCAAAATATCCGTTATGAACTCGTATGTCCATTCGATGGTCTCTTTCTTGAAATAATCGCCGACGCTGAAATTTCCCAGCATCTCGAAAAATGTAAGGTGAGACGTATCCCCGACCTCATCGATATCTGTGGTACGGAAGCTCTTCTGGCAGGAAGTTAACCGCTTGTTGGGAGGGTTTTCTTCACCAAGAAAATACGGCTTCATCTGTACCATACCCGCCGTTGTGAGAAGAAGCGTTGGATCTCTGTGTGGAATCAGTGAGGAACTGGAAACTCTGCTGTGATTCTTATTCTCGTAGAATTGTAAAAAAGCTTCACGTATCTCGTCACTTGTCACTTGAATTCTTCCGTCCTCGCCTGTAAACAATTTGAAACTGCCGCAGGATAGTCCCGAAATGGAACAAGTATCAGCAGTTTCAGCTACATAAGATTGTAGTTTATGTACAGCTGGCTGTCAATGAAATGCTATGTCTGATCGAGTGCATAGGCAGCAGCGCCTAACAGACCGGCATCTTCACCAAGACGGGCTCGCACTATTTTCAGCTTCTTAACCATCAGGGGAAAGGTCTTGTCTTTCACCATTCGTCTTACCGGATCGAGAAGAAGATTACCCATTCGGGCAACGGAACCACCGATAATTATCATCTCGGGATTGATCAGGGTAACCATGTTGATAATTCCCAGTCCCAGATAATACGATGCACCGGCGATAACACCCGATGCGAGAGAATCGCCCTTCTTCGCAGCTTCATGTACTCTTTCGGCAGTAATATTCTCGATCGCACCGTTCATCATATCGACCAGTATGGATTTCTCGCCGTCAGCAATACGTCTTTTTGCTTCGCGACCAATCGCGGTACCGGATGCCAGAGTCTCCAGGCAGCCGTTCTTTCCGCATCCACACTCAGAGCCATCGTCTTTGATAACCATATGTCCTATCTCGAACGCACTGCCGGAAGAGCCTAAAAACAATTTTCCGTCAAGTATCAGCCCGCCGCCAATACCGGTACCGAGAGTAATAAGCGCAATATTGTTAAGTCCTTTCCCAGCTCCGTATCTATATTCTCCAAGAGCAGCCGCATCCACTTCGTTTAAGACATAAACGGGCACATCATATCTATCATTAATTTTATCTCTTAATGCCAGGTTCTCCCACCCCGGCAGGTTGGGAGCTTTATCGACTATCCCATTCCTCGTATCTATAATCCCGGCGATACCAAGACTCATTGCATCGAGTTGTGAAAATAAAATGTTATTTTTTTCCAGGAGATAATCTATGCTGGAATATAACCTGTCGATCACGTCTTCGGGTCCGTCTTGAGCCAGAGTAGGTTGACGATGTCTGTCGATTATTTTCCCTTCCGGTGAAACGAGTGCGACGACCATCTTCGTGCCGCCAAGGTCTGCGGTTAAAACTGGATGGGAGTTTGTCATCTCTCTGAACTTTCCTCTTAACTCAGTTCGACCGCGGTACTGATAGCTTCTATCATACTCCGGTGATCGGCAATTCCTTTTCCGGCGATATCGAACGCGGTTCCATGATCGACCGAAGTTCTCACAAAAGGCAGTCCGAGTGTTACTGCTACACTTTTTTCAAAGCCATGGACCTTTACCGCGATATGTCCCTGGTCATGGTACATCGCCAGTACTACGTCGAACTCACCGGATATAGCCCGGTTGAATATCGAATCGGCAGGAAACGGACCGCTAGCGTTAATACCCAGTTCTTTCGCATCATTTACAGCCGGAAGAATCTCGGTCTCTTCCTGGGTGCCGAAAAGTCCTCCGTCACTGCCGTGAGGGTTAAGGGCAGCAACGCCTATTTTCGGATTTCCCAGGTTCCACTTCAGGAAAGAATCTCGGATTAGTTTCAGCTTGGCAAGTATCAGATTCCTTTTTACCAGGTCACAGGCTTCTTTTAGTGAATAGTGGTCACTCAGGTGTACCACCCTGAGTGTTCCGGTCATCAGCATAGCGGCATATTCGGTCGTTCCGGTTATCCTAGTAAGATATTTCATATGACCGGTATCGGAATATCCCGCTTTGGCTACCGATTCCTTGTTTATCGGGGCAGTTGCCATAGCTGCGGCTTCGCCGCTGCCCGTAATTTCTGCGGCTTTGCTGATATATTCCATTGCCGCCCTGCCGCAATCAGCCGATACCTTCCCCGGTATAATGTCACTACTAAGATTTTGAAGATCGAGGATATCGATTACTCCATACCGGCCTTCAACAGCATCGACGGATTTAACAGGATGAAGAGACAGGAAACTGCCCAATGATGTAATGGTTTTATCTATGACACTACTGTCACCGATTAATAAAGGTGAACAGATTTCATATACCTTTGGTTCTCCCATGGCCTTTACGATAACTTCAGGACCGATCCCCGCAGCATCACCCATCGTTAGAGCGATAATTTTCTTCTCCACGTCTATACCTAAACCCTCTGTTTACTTCGGGCAGGACTATTACCGGATTGCCGGCATAACTCCACCACCAGAATATTCAAAGCCAGTTCGGGATCCATTTTCCCTGTTTTTATCGAGATATCCGTATCGAGTAGTCTCCTGTAAACATCTTTCAGTCTGGATAGTGAATACCGGCTTGCCTGTTCGAGTGTTTTCCTGAGAATCCATTCGGAACTCATCCCCAGTTTCCCCTGCATTTCCCGGTTCGTTGATCTCCGCCGGCTGAGTTCTTTCACCCTGACAATTAACTGGACCTGCCTTGCTATCATGAAAAGCAGGTAGACCGGGGCAACGCCGCTTCTGAAAAGATGTTCCAGCATTTTCTCGGCCTGTTCCGCTTTGAACTCAAGAATGGCATCTACCATATTGAACACTGTCGCCTGCTGGTTATACCCGACGACAGCCTGAACATCAGCTTCTTCAATCTTACGACCATCGGTATACAGGAGCAGTTTTTCAATTTCACTTGCCATGATCCAAAGGTTACTCCCGACAAGCCTTGCCAGCAAGTGCACCGCCTGTAGTGAAATCTCACCGCCTTCCTCCTTAACTCTCCTCTGCACCCATTCACGGAGTTTCGCATCTCTTGGCAGTGCAAAACTCCTGGTCGTAGCTTTACCGGCAAGTGCTTTAAAAATAGGATTATCACCTGCAATGACACCTTCGATAAGAACAAGAATCGTGGTTTCCGGGATACCTCCGGCCAGGTAGCCGGCAAAAACTGCGGCTTCTTCCTGTTTTTTGCTTTTTTTTGTGGTCTTCGTTTGTCGTTTCGTTCTCGTTCCGGACTCGAATCGTCCCAGGAGTCCTTCGACAATCACCAGCCGTTGCCCGGTCATAAAGGGGATGGTCTCGCAGACGGTCTTCAGTTCGTCGTAGGTTAACTGCTGTCCATCCAGTGTTGTCGTGCTCATTGCCAGTGAATCTTCATCACCCAGTTCCTTCTTTATGGTATCGAGGGTTTGAGCAATAGAATAATCATCCTGTCCCGATAATACGTATATCAATATATATTCCTCTGATTCCCTGAGCACAATTTTACCATAATGCTCTGACAAGTAGTAACAATCTTTTTCGGTCCTGTGATCGGGGATTGGGACGTATAATAAATTGGTTATTCAAATATAATACTCTTAAGAGTATACTTTCTCGATTGTGCATATTATATAGATTTTTTGATGTTTTTATGTTTATCATCAATATGAGGTGGGATATGAGTCAGGTTAAAGATGGTTTCAAGAGAACAACAATCAGTTTGCGTAATGAAGAATATGAAGCATTGCGTTTCATAGCATTTAAACGAAAAATATCGATTGCGGCAGTAGTACGTGAACTGATATATGAACGCCTTGAAGAAGAACAAGATATCAGAGACGGAATGAAAGCGCTGGCCGAAGAATCCGATACTATGGACTGGGACACATTTAAGAAGGATTATCTTGATATACAGGATTGAGATACTCTCTTTTCAATCATTCCGCCGGATAGGCTGTGTCATAATTCCGGTGTGTGAACCAGTAATCCATCATAATACGATAAGGTGTCATCCTGAATCCCGATATTTATCCGGATTTCTCGATTCAAGCCCATTCCAGGGATGAAGGATCTCCTTTATTTGTACAGACAATTTTACAGCAAACTTAAATGATCAAGGGTATTTAAGTATCAGCAAGGAGATACGTTCGTCGTCCTTGTCTTGATAGCTGAATATTTTACCATGTACCTTCGGACTCCTTAGTATGACATGCAGTCTACTTATTTTGACACAGTCTCGGAAGCCGAAATCCAGTAGCCCTTCTTAAAAAAATATCTTCTTCCCGAGGTCAAATCCTACGCCGGTATAATACCATGCTTTTTAACCGGTCTGCTTTCCTGTTTGTCGAGTAGCATTTCAAGACTCCGGATAAGTCTTGGCCGTGTTGTCGCCGGATCGATTACGTCATCGATATGCAGGTGTTCGGCGGCACGGTATGGAATAGCATCTTTTTCCCGATACTCCTGCACTTTTTCTTCCAGCAGTTTATCAGGGTCATCAGCCTGTTCAAGCTCTCTCCTGTAGATGACAGGAGCCGCTGCTTCCGGGCCCATAACCGCAAGCTCGGTGCTGGGCCATGAATACTCGAAATCAGCGCCCAGTTCCCGGCAACACATTCCTATGTATGAACCACCGATAGCCTTCCTGATTGTCAGGGTAAGTTTCGGAACGGTGGCCTCCGAATAGGCGTAAAGCAATTTCGCTCCGTGCCTGATTATCCCACCCCACTCCTGGTCGGTCCCGGGAAGATAACCCGGTACATCCACCAAGGTTACCAGTGGGATATTAAACGCATCGCAGAACCTGACAAAACGTGACGCCTTGTCGCTTGCGTCGATATCAAGTACTCCGGCCTTCGACATCGGCTGGTTGGCAATAATCCCGACCGAGTATCCGTTCAGCCGCGAAAAGCAGGTGATAATATTGGTTGCGAACATAGGGAATAACTCGAAATAATTCAGCCCATCATCTCTCTGGTCGAAGACACTCCGGATTATCTTGTGCATATCATAGGGTCGATTCGACGCACCAGGGACAATATCGAATAATGAATCATCTATCCGATCGGGTTTATCTCCCCAGTCGACTCGTGGCGGTGTTTCCCTGTTATTCGCGGGAAGGTAGCTGATAAGCTCCTTAATATTCTGAAAACACTCTCCTTCGCTTTCCTCCGTTCGCGAAGCAACTCCTGCTTTCTTCTGAGCGGCTACGGCTCCACCGAGTTCATCGTCCGTTATCTCCTGACCCATTACCGACTTAACAACTCTCGGACCGGTAATATAGGCATAGCTGATTCCTTTTACCATAAAGATAAAATCCATCAGCGCCGGCGAGTAAACCGCTCCACCGGCATTAGGCCCAAGAATGGCGCATATCTGTGGAATCACCCCGGATGCCATGGTATTCCGGTAGAAAATTTTGCCGAATCCGGCAAGTGCATCCACCCCGTCCTGTATCCTGGCACCCCCGGAATCATTCAGACCGATCACCGGGCAGCCACTTTTTAAAGCGGCGTCCAGTATGTCGGCAATCTTCTGGGCATGCACTTCGGCAAGAGTACCTCCACTGCTGGTAAAGTCCTGCGAGTAAATGTATACTTTTCTTCCGTTTACCTTCCCGTACCCGGTGATTACTCCATCAGCGGCGATATCGGTAACCGCACCCCTGCTTTTCGCGAACATACCCGATTCCTGGAAAGTCCCTTTATCCAGCAGGCGGTCTACCCGCTCTCTGGCATTCAGTTTACCTTTCTTTTTCTGTGTCTCTATCCGGTCTGGTCCGCCCATCCCGAGTATCTTATTCCGGCGTTGTTTGAGATCTTCAAGCTGTTTTTTCTTTACGTCGGTATTATCTGTCATCACCCTCCACCAGTTACTTCGTATTTTTTATTCCTGTTCTTCGCTGGACCAGTTCTGCATCATCTGCTTGACCTTCTGGGCAAGCTTCGGATTCGATCGTAACCGGTCGATAAACACCGGGCAGGCTTCCACCAGCGAATTCTGTGCCGCGGAAGCCATGCTTGAAAGAAGGTTTTCCATCCCTAAATTATTCTGCGTTGTAGCCATTCCCGGAGTAGACTCCATCTGGCGGCGAATATCTTCCGTCGTAAATCGCATCGGTACCACACATGATTTATACCAGGGACATTCCTTGCACTGGACTATCCCGTAAGCTTCATCAAAAGCGTCTCCCATATATTTTTCTCCTTATCAATCAGGTTAATCTGTTCTTTATTGAAACAACTGCTTCACGTAGTCCTCGACACTTTCCCGGTCAGGAAATGCGCCGACCACCTTGTTCTGAATTATACCATCCTCGTCGATAAAGTAGGTAGTCGGTATCCCGGATACCCCGTATCTCCGTGACACGGTCTTGGCGCTGTCCAGCAGCACAGGCATGGTAAATCCAAAATAGTCTAGAAATGAAACCACATCGGTTGAACTTTCTCCAATATTGACAGCAAAGAACGTTAAATCATCATCTTTCCATTCTTCATAAACTTCCTCAAGGTGCGGCATCTCGTTTCGGCAGGGACCACACCATGTAGCCCAGAAGTTAAGGAGAACGGGAGCACCTTTGTAATCACTGAGTTTATGGACACCTTCATCAAGGTCGTACAGTTCGAAATCCGGTGCTTTACTTCCAATTGATAGATCGGACGTATTCTCTCCAGCACAACCTGCGGAAACGATTAAGGTTGAAAGCAATATGAGTACCGGTACTGCTTTAAACAGACCGGCTTGGTACAGTGTCTTTATAATACTCACCTAAAAACCTCCCAGAAACCAGTTCATATTGTCGGTTAATACTAGAATGCCTACCGTGATAAGCATCAAGCCGGCTACAATATATATCCATTTTGAATACCGGTTAATTTTTCTCAATAGTGGGTTGATAAAATCGAACGCGGCGCCGAGTACCAGGAAAGGCAAACCGAGTCCAAGAGAATATATAGCCAGCAGATACGTACCGCGCGCCACCGTTCCCGAACTTCCCGCCAGTGATAATATCCCGGTTATCTGCCAGCCCAGGCAGGGAGTCCAGGCCAAACAGAAAATCGCCCCTGTCAGAAAAGATCTCAGGTAGCCTGTTGTAGATCCAAGCGATGGTGTCAGTCGCCTTTCATAATTCAGCCATGGCACCTTTAACGCGACCAGCATAAGAAGTCCGAACACGATAAGAATAATACCTACGGCTTTCTGTATCGTATAGGTATAGGCGATAAGAGCCGAACCTATCAGACCGGCTCCGGCGCCCCATAGACTGAAGATAGCGGAAAATCCAATAACAAAACTTAAAGAATGCAGAAATATCGGAAGCCGCTTTTTTTTATTCCCTTCGTCAAGTATGCCAGGCCCGGCAAGACTGGCAAGATATACTGGCGCGAGAGGCAGTACGCACGGAGACAGGAAGCTCGCCAGCCCCGCAACGAAAGCAATACCAGTCGCACCCCACAATGAAGCTTCCTCTATCATCAGGAAAATCTCCTCGGTATATAATAACTCTTAAGGACACAGATATTAAAGGATAAAAGTCACCAATACTGCCCTTCTACCGACAAATAATATATCTACCATCTATTATAAACCATACTCCTCGGCCATCTTGACTGCTTTATCCAGATCCGTCTGGTAATTTATATTAAAGAAAGAGATATGCTCGGGATCGATTCTCCTGCTTTCCTCCTCTTCCAGGTATCTGACATTCATCTCATCGAGAAAAGCATGGATACTCAGTTTTTTCGCGGCCAGTCGTGCATCGATTCGTGATAAACAATTCTTCGAGTAAACCGCATGCAGGGGTTCGATCATCTTATTCGCTAACCGTGGGACTACCGCATCATAATCCGCCAATAATTCAACCATGTGTTTTATAAGTTCGGTATTTAAAAAAGGCATATCACAAGCAGCAAGGATGTTTACATCCGATGTTGATGCCGTCAGACCGGTATAGATACCTCCGAGAGGTCCCATCTCCGGGTAAATATCTGCGACAATATCAGCATTAAGATTCAGTTGGATATCGAACTGCTCCCACGATGTAACAACAACTATTTGACTTGAAATGGGTTCGAGTCGCTCGAATACTCGGTCGATGATAGTTTTACCTCTGATCACTTCAAAAGCCTTGTTACGCCCGAGACGAAGGTTTTTCCCTCCGGCAAGTATTATGGATGTAACATCCTTGGGCATAATGAAACAACTCTCTCCAGTTTAGTTATACACTCATTTGATTTTACATGATTTCGGCAAAATCAGACTAATCTAAGTTACCAGGTGAAGTACTGAGTTTCGTCCACTATAGTGAACCATTTTGGTATATAGAGCGACAACGGTTGATCCTGTATAATCCAATTTCGAATCCTCCTCTTTCCATTTGGAGGTGGGGTGATTCGAAACCGGGAAAGAGGAAAAAATAATTAACTCATTACTCATAAGAAATCTTAAGGATGAAGGTGGTAAAGCACACCTAAAAAAACATTTTATTTTTGATACAGCTTACCTACCAGGTTCCAGGTAATAACTTCAGATAAAACGGTTACGTCTTCAGTGGTAAGATAATCCTGGATATTGGCATCGTACATCACGCTGCCTTCAGGCAGAAACTCCTCATCGCCTTTCCAGAAAACGATTGTCACCGGTACACGGTTGAAAGCAGGGATGACTATGGAAGAGTCACCTAACTCAGATGGTACTCCCCCAAAATCTTTTCCGACATCCAGTAGCCTGGCAGGATTATCCCCAAAGTTCTTCACCAGAGGTTGAATAGTCCTCTTGGAGAATGTTCGAAAATAAACCGGGCCTTCCGGTAACTCTCTGAAAGTGATGTACTTACCCGACAGCGGTGTTCCTTTTGCCTGCGCCAGGTAATGCAGAATGAGCACTTTTTCTCTAAAGGGAATCTCGTTCTTATCGTTCTCTTTAAGTACCTCCATTTCCGGAAGTACTACTGTGTATTCCTCGCACAGGTAGAGAACCTTGATATTTTTCTTACCATCTTTCTCACTGTACTTGCTGTCACTGTTGTCGCAGTGCCGTTCGAGATACTCAATTTTCAGCAGTTTTTCACGTACCAGTGTATACGCTTGCTCAAGTGAATACTCGTAATTCTTGTTGTCCGGCACATCGATCCGTCTGTTATCCATACATCCAATCCCTAAATCAAATCAGTACTATTGTAATATGTTTGTTTTTCTATAATAAAGTCGCGGCATGAAAACAGCAACCCTCCGGGACTTAAATTCGGAGGGTTTTTATATTGTAACTTTAATTGTGACTAAACATGAGTATACTATTATAGTCCGGCAGCTTCGATTATTTGAGGAACCCTTTTCTCCCAGCCGATAGCCATAATATGGACGCCCTGGCATATACCCCGGAGGCCATTGATTATCTCAGCCGTTATCTGTATACCGGTTTCCGCCTTCTTCTCGGCATCGGACATCCTTTTAATCAAATGGTCCGGCACAAAAACACCCGCAACACTCTTGTTCATAAACCTTGCCATACCTACCGATTTCAGGGGAATCACACCAGCCAGGACAGGCACTTTATATCCTTCGATTCTCTTCATGAAACTGGCAAAGGCATCTACGTCATATATCGCCTGAGTCTGGATAAATTTAGCTCCGGCGGCAATCTTTTTCTCAAGCTTCATAATTTGCAGTTCAAGGGCAGCCGGTGTATCAGCTCCTGGATTTACGACGGCTCCCGGGAAGAAATTTGTTTTTCCCTGGAGTTCGTTTCCCACCATATCATATCCTTTGTTAAGCTGTTCTATTACCCATAATAACTGTACCGAATCCAGGTCATATACAGGCTTTGCCTGAGGATGATCGCCGAAAGTCGGAAAATCACCGGTTAGTGCCAGAACATTTTCTATACCGAGAGCGCTGGCGCTCAGCAAGTCCGACTGCAGGGCTATCCGGTTTCTGTCCCGGCAGGTCACCTGGAATATAGGGTCAAGCCCTTTTTCCTTTATCAGGTAACTTGTAGCTAGCGAACCTAGTCTCATCACTGCGCTTTGCTGATCGGTAACATTAGCCGCATGGACCTTGCCTTTCAGTAATTCCGCATTCTCAAGTATTTCCGTGGTATCGGTACCCTTGAGTGGCCCTACCTCACAGCTTATTACAAATTCCCCTCTCTCGAGGGCTGTTCGCAAGCTCATTCTGTGTATTCTCCTTTCAAAATCTACATGCCAATCATTTCCTGGAAGAATATCCGGGAAACAATTATAGTATGGAATTATTTCTTATATTCTATGTATGCATTTTTAGAAAAATGGTCTCGTCCAAGGCTGAAGTTCAACCATGAAGCTGTCTGCCACAATTGCCAATCCTGAGGAAGCACTATATGCGGCTTTATCTTACTAAGATCGCCGCTGTATCTTTCGCAAGCCCTGACCCATACACATTTTCTCTCTTCCGGATATACCTCACACCAGTCGTTCATACTTCCGCCACACGGGCCATTTCTCTGGTTTTTCGGACATTGTGACATTGGGCAATGATATCCCACATCGTATAAAGCACAGTCCCCACAGTTCAAGCAGTCGAAAAGCGGTTCTTTCGCCATTTTTTCAAGAAAATGCCATCCGTGTTTTAATCTGCGTTTTTTATCGATAAAACGCATTATAGGTCTGAGAGCCTTGACAAGGATATTCTCCTCGAACATGATTACATGGACCAGAATATAAATATTGTATGCTATCCTTGGCCCCAGTTTGCGACATTCTTTTACATTCTCCGCCATTATTTCTCTGCTTGCTCCTTTGCACACGTACTCAAGCTTACCCGCCGGACTTTATAACCCCGGCGGGTAATTATCTGTCGGCTAATTATCTGAAAATACCGGTATTAGATTTCAAGCCATGAATGCGAATAGAGGGATTCTCCCTTTAGAACTCTTACCGTCTTCGCATACTGCATTTCTTTTTCATTGATTGACGAGAGATCCTCTATCTCACCGTCCATCGCTTTATATATAATCTCGACGATTTCAGGCATCTGACCTCTGGCTATTTTCACAAGTTCTTCATCGAATACGTCGACGATAGCTGAATACAGGCCGTACCTACCCAGCATCACCATGTAAGTACGATTCAGAATACCTCTTAAATCTGCCGGAGTACCATTTGAAACGTTTGACAGACCGACTATCGATTTGCATCCAGGAGCAACATCGGCCAGCATTGCCATGAATTCAACGCATGCTTTCACCTGATTGATTTCAACCGATATAGGACTGGCAATCGGATCGATCCAGATTCTTTCCGGTTCTGTACCAAGTTCACTCGCTCGGTAAACAATGTCCACGGCGTGCATACATCGTTCATTAGCATCGCGGGGCATTCCGTCGACGCCCCACAATAATCCTATCATGTCAGCGTTATACTTTGAAACCAAAGGTAATTCCGACTCCAGTCTGTCCGGTTGTAATGAAATAGAATTAATCAGTGCAGGTTTATTACATGCCTTTAGCCCTGCTTCCATCGCAACAGGATTGGTAGTATCCAGTGATAGCGGGAGATCGGTTACTTCTTGCACGGTGTTGACGACCCACTCCATCATTTCATCGCCGTTTTTCCTTGCGGGACCGATGTTTATATCCAGATAATCGGCACCATGCGAAACCTGAGCTTTCGCTATCTCCTGGACGGGTCCGGCATTCCGTTCGCGTATTGCCGGACCTATCGTCTGCGACATTATATTTAGACTTTCTGCAACAAGGATCATATTTTTATCCTCCTAAGGCGTCCATGCTTTTAGATATGCGGTTATATGGGCCCCTTCCCGGGGTCCGACCAGAACCTCCCAGCCAGGTAGTTCCTCTTCCAGTCCGCCACTCTCCGCTGCAGCATAACCGGGTATTATCAGCTTCCGGTGCTTTACCTTGTCTGCAATGCCACTCTTCTTGACAAATGGACCTATGGCATCTGCAACGAATTTACCCGCCGCCCAGGCGGTCATAACTGAAAGTCCTTCAGTATCCATAACGAGCAGATAGCTTGGCACCTTGCTGCTCTCGATTTCACCCGATACTATGAAGTAGGTAAGTGAGAAATTAGTGGTGAGGAGGACAGGGGATTGATCGGTAACATTCCCAATCTCATATATCCCTTCCGTGGTAGCCAGCGGCCGTTGCGGGTCTGTATACACATTCATTCTTTCCACCAGCAGAGGGAAAAGACTTTCTCCCTGGAAGTCCGAGAGCACAATGATACCGGCATATTTGGCTATCAACATTCCAGCTATCACAGCCTCTTTCATCGGATCATCCGTCATCTCGGCAGGAATGGCTATCGTAGGATAACCGAGCGGCTTATATTTATTGACCAGCGCCGCTCCTCTTATAATTAACTCATCCTGGAATGCCTGCTTGACCGTCCTCACTCCGGAATCTATCACGAGATCGTTAAATCCGGCGGCAGCCGCTTTTTCGGCTAGTTCGGCAGCCTCATCCAGATTAGCGCCCTTCACGGCTAATGGGCAGGAATTATCCTTTGCCAGGGCAATCACCTGGTCCAGGTTGCCACCTGTCGCCGCGTAAATAAGCGGTTTCTTATCGGCGCAGGCCTTAACGCCAGCGGCAAGAACATCAGCACTGTCACTCATCAGTATAAGAGCGGCATCGCTGCCCTGCAGAACCTTACCAATAACAGCTTCAAACCCGGCTGCATCTCCTGATTCGTCTTTTATCGCAACAAGTTCAGCACGAAGGTGAAGGCCAACTCTCTCATACTGAAGTTCCTTAAATTTCTTCAACCTGGCGTCTATTTCGGCGTCATCCATCCCTGTTTTTATCATGATCGCTATTCCGGGAGGATTCTCGAACCTTTTTTCGTGGCGGAACATCACGGTCTCTCCGCCTACTTTTACGGCGTTATCACCTACGCCGATGGTGACCGGCCTGATAGGAGGAGCCGATGCTTCTGAAAGTGATTCTTTAGCCTCGTCAGAAACGTATGGGCAGGCTGAGAGTTCGGCTTTGCCTGCAGCTAAAGCCATTGCAAAGGCAAGACAGGTCGGCACTCCACATTCTTTACAGTTAGTCTTAGGTAATAGTTTGAAGATTTCAATTCCGGTAAGTGCCATAAATCTTACTCCTTCCCAGGTATATTCACGTCTGGAGGTGTTCGCATAATCAAACACCTCCAAGTATATTTTTCGTTAACCCAGCATTGACTCCATTGTAAGAGCCGGATGACCTTTCTCTTCCAGGAAAGGAAGAATTTCCTCTTCGGTGACTCCAACCGTTTCATCGGCAATCATATCAAGGAAATTGGACACACCCATTTCTTCACCCCTTGCATTTATACGATCACCGATCTCCTCTTTCAGAGCCTGGGGCATCCATACCATTCTTAAAAGACCACCGTCACCGCTGATGAATTTCCTCTGGGTTGTATTATATTTACCGTGTCCCACGAAGCCCGGAGTACTCAGACCGCCGCCGATAGTACCGGCAAGTGTGGTAAACTTCATTCCGCAGGGTGTTTCACCGGTATATTCTCGGCTGACCGTCATTACTCCGTTACAGAGCGGCAGTACCGCTGCGATACATTCACAGCATCCGCAGGTAGTCATCGGATCATTCATTATGCTGTAGAAGTTATAGTGGTCGATCTTACCGCGTGAAGCCTGGTAAATAAATTCGTTTACGCCTTTCCACTGTCCCATTACCGGATCGATAACTTCACCTTTTTCAACCGGCTGGTTTGGCCCGGTGGGATTAATTTCATATGATGCTTTACAGTCCATCCAGTTGTAGGAACCACAAAGTCCCGTCCTTTCAGGGCTGATTGTACATACATGACTCGGAGCGAATGACTGGCATAATGTGCAGGAATAATAGGTATCTACCGTTTCATCAGTCATACCCTCGATCCTGGCATCCCGTGTATTATACACATCACGCGCGGTCTCTACTATCTTTTTCACCTCGTCTTCACCAGTGTATATTTTTACCTGGATCTTATCGAATATCCTGCCGAAGTCCTGGTGAAGTTTGGCATGGAGAATAGTACCGATGTGAGAGAGGTCGAAGCCTTTCTCGATAGCCTGCTTGGCAATACGTATCCAAGCGATATCACGCTGACCGATATGCATTACACCCTGGGCATAGTTAAGCAGATGGTGAATCTGTCTTTCGAGAATCGGTTCGTAATCTTCCTGCATCTCTCTGCCGGCTACTTCGACACATATAGCCATCGGAAGCTTGGAGCCGGGTTCAATATCTCCTATATCCTTACCGATTACCTCGACGTGGCCATCTTCTACTTCATCCATGGCCTTGCTGGTGACCCATTCCACCATCTGGGTCCTGCCCCCACCGCATTCCAGGTAAATGTCCTCACCCCGGACTCTTTCACCCTCAAAGGCAGCTCCGAACGCTACTGGTATCGGAACATCGGCTACGGCAACTTTAAGACCCCTGACTTCAACTGCTTTCGCGACGAGTTCATCGTGGGGAATATTAGAGACAACATGCTCGTATGTACATATTCCGGTCGGCAATATTTCCGGTATAGGTGTATCCGCAATTACCGGGAATCCATAATTTATTGCTCCGGCAGCATTTGCATACCACTCATCGGTCACATAACCCAGAGGTAGAGCAAACGCAAAAACTCGGTCTTTGTTGTATATAAGTATCTTCCTGTAATCGCCCGGTTCGATACCTCCGAATGACATCGCAGCACGGGTAGCAAAACCAGCGGCAAACACTACGGCGCTGACATCGGGTCCGAAGGATACCAGCCTTGTCGGCCATCCTATCTGTACGCCGGCTTCCACCAACTGTTCCGAGAATCTCACTCCGTTGTATTCTCCACCCATAAACACGTAAAGGTTTTTCTGCTGCAGTTCTTCGGCAATCTGTTTTGCTATCTCGCTGCTAGGTGCAGCTCCTAGAATAGCCGCAAATCCCGGCGCCGTGCCGTCGACGAACTCGATACCTCTCTTCCTGAGAATAATATCGTCGGCAGCGCCAAGCCAGATATTATCATCGGTGATATCTTCTGTCTTGGTGTAGAAATTCGGTTCCTCCAGATAGCGAATCGCCTCCGCCAGCTCCTCGGCGAACAATGTCGCCATTCCCGCGTCCAGGGTCGGACCAAGATAAGGGAGCGGGTGTATTTCTCTTACCGGCGGCGGCAGAATCGCCTTGCACTTGTTCAGGACCTGTTCCATGTCGCCAAGTTTTTCTACCGGAATACCCAGCATTCCATAGATTACTGGTAAGTAATATGCAGTATTGGGGAAACCGACCGGCTCATTCGCCCCGTATTTCTCCATTGTTTGCTTCCATTTTTCATCAGCTTCACTCACTATTTTATGAGCTCCCCTGATTGCTGCTGAGGCTATTATTTTAGACATACCTTAGCCCTCCTGTAATTTCAATATCTTTCATGACACTTACACCTTATCCAGTTCACGGCGCATTTCCATGTCATAAAGTACTCTTTCCCTGGCTTTATCGATTCCCAGAGCAGCACGCTTTTTATCAATGTGCGCAATCATCATTTGAGCCGCTTTAACCGGGTCGGGTTCAAAGTCCCACATTCCTCCGTAAAGCTCTTCCATATCTTTGAACAGGAAGTCTGTCACTTCTTTACTACCGGAGGTCGGCCAGGTTACACCAAACACCGTGTAAACACCCGAAGCTACAAAATATTGACCGATAGATATAGCTTTTTCGCTCATCCACTCAGGAGCTGCGCCGGCTACCGGTAATTCACTGATATCATCACCCAGTCCGCCATCCTTTACCATGGCGGTCGCTGCTATAAGAATCCGGCTGTTATCCACGCATGAACCCATGTGAATTACAGGGGGAAGACCCACTGTCTCGCATACCTCGGCAAGTCCTTCACCGGCATATTCTCTTGCCGCTTCAGGAACCATTAATCCGGCTTCTGCACAGGCTATTGCATTGCAGCCTGTAGTGATGACGAGAACATCATTCTTAATAAGTTCCTTTACCATCTCTATATGCCCTTCGTTGTGCTTGGTCCGGGCATTATTACAGCCTACGACACCGGCAACTCCCCTGATTCTACCATTAATAATATTATCGTTAAGCGGCCGGTACGAAGCCCTGAACATACCTCCGAGCTGGTAATTTATAGTCTCATGACTGAATCCGGCTATCTGTTCCGTCTTATTGTCAGGTATATGAATGTTTCCTTTACGGTTCGGATAGTTATCAATCGCTGCTTTCACGATTGCGCGTGCCGATGTTAGAGCATCGTGTTCGTTAAATTCGATATGTTCTGCTCCCGGTATCTTCGCTTTTGGAGAAGTGGTAATTATCTTTGTATGGTAGCACTCGGCTACGGTGGCGATTGACTGGAAGATACACTGAACGTCGACTACCATCGCATCGACTGCGCCGGTTACTATAGCCAGTTCCTGCTGGAGGAAGTTACCGGCTATCCCGACACCATGCCGCATCAAGATTTCATTGGCGGTGCAGCACATACCTGATAGATTGATACCGTTCGCGCCTTTTGATTTCGCAAGTTCCAGCATTTCCGGTTCCTGTGCAACCGAAACGATCATTTCCGACAACAGTGGTTCATGACCATGAATGATAACGTTAACCTCGTCCTCTTTCAGAACACCAAGGTTTGCTGTACCGAGTACAGGTGACGGAGTGCCGAAAAGTATATCCTGGAGTTCGGTGGCAATCATACTTCCACCCCATCCATCAGCAATAGATGCTCGTACTCCCTGTTTAAGCAGGTTTTCATAATCCTGGTCAACACCGATATGAGTACGGTGCATAATTTCAACAATCTCTCTATCAATACCTCTCGGCATTACGCCCTGTTTTCTCCAGATTTCCTGGCGTTTCAAAGGAGCTTTGTTGGTTGTAATGATTTCGCCTTCCTGCTTGCCAAATTCTTCGAGGGCAATTCTGCCGATGTCTTCGGCAATCTCATTATTGGTACGTTCACCAATTTCTACGCCCCAGTCCAGGGCTACCTGGAGTAGTTTCTGTTCGTCTTTAATTTCATATCCTGGAGCTTCACCTCTCGCAACCGCGATAAACAACTCGGCTACACCGCGTCCATGATCGGAATGTGCAGCTGCTCCTCCGGCCACCATCCGGATGAAATTACGAGCCGCGATTGTTTCAGCGGTAGCTCCGCAAATACCTCGTCTTTTCTGTTTTTCTTCAGGGGTCTCTTCTTTACCTTTAGCCAGGGGGACACGACACGGACCCATACCACAATGCTTGCAGCAACTGCCGACCGCACCTATCGGGCACGGTTTCATTGCATCAGCTCTATCAAATGCGGTATTGACTCCATCCGCGGCCGCCTTCTCTAATAGTTCAAGAGTTCCCTTATCAATACTTTTTGCATCATTTTCTGCCATATAACACCAACCTCCCAATATTCTATGAAGCCGATAAATCGGCAATCATTTCGTTTACTAGTTTTATTGCTTCCGGATGTCTCATGATAAGGACATCGGCTCCTGCCAGTAACAACGCAGTCGCTGATATCGCTTCCATCAGTATCCCCCTCTTCCCGGCATCACCGAGAGTTGGATCTTCAGACTCCGGCTGTTTTGCCTCTTTTGTTTTCCACACCTCTTTGGAAATGTTACAGATTATAGGGAATTGTAGTTTATCATCTTGCTGGGTCAGCCCTGCCATTCTCATTCTTTCCATTACGGAATAGCAGTACTCGATACCATAACCGATACCACTCACAGTCGGGTCGACGATAATAGAGGTGTCAGGTACTCCCAGATTACCCAAGAGTATGTTTAATTGTTTCGCAAGATTAATATCAATCGGACTGGAGGAAATCACAGTATGATTATAAGCGAGTGCTGCTGCACCAATCCGTTTATAATCTCCTTCCTCCACAGGACCCATAATTAGACGCTTATCCTGTACCAGTTCCGCCGCCTGCCTTAATACTTCGGTATCCTTATCATGATCGGCCGTACCCCATACAATCAAAGGTACATCGATAGCATCCGATACCTGTTTAATCATTGCCGCGGCTTCTTCGGGAGCACGATCCATTCCATTAGGATCTGTGCTTATCATCTGGAGGGCTATCATCTCGGCACCATAGTCGTCGATACATTTCTTTGCCCAGGCAACGGGATCATCGGTAACACCGGCGAACGGTTCCCGAGCTGCCTCCGCCCAGTCATCCGGTGGACAGTCCCAGACTTCCATCGCTATTCTGGGTAGATTGGGCATCTCACCTTCGTAAAGGTAAAATGGATAGGAAGTCTCACCTCCCACGGTGATAGCCTTACCACCCTTTCCCAGAGTCACCGGTTTAATTTTTCCGCTATACGAGGTTTTAGGAATCTCTACTGCCATATTTACCTCCCTTAAAGGAACTGCTTTATTACGAAGTTAACGGGGAGTTATTACGCCGGGTTTTTTCTTTTCTCACTCCCGTACCATTCATCACTGTACCAGTATCTTTCGCCGGTCTTCAGGTATTTCAGCTTATCTGCCCTGGACTCCAGTTTCTGTCTCCAGTATCCGAGTTCGACACTTTCCGGCATTCCCTCTTCGAATGTTTCACCCAGAAGCTCCACTTCATCTCTTCCGGGAGCCTTCACTTTCGTGACTTTGTAGTCCATAAGAGTTCCCTCCTTTCTATTGTATTCCGGCAGCTAATTTTGCCGCTCTTACGGTGTTCATCATAAGCATAGTAATAGTCATCGGCCCTACACCACCAGGGACCGGTGTAATTTTACTTGCCTTTTCTTTTACTGTTTCAAAGTCCACATCACCGGCAAGAATTCTCTTACCTTCCGCCGTTTTACCGATCTCATTAACACCGACATCGATTACCACTGCTCCTTCCTTGACCATATCGGCAGTGATGTAATTTGCTACGCCGGCGGCTACTATGAGAATATCGGCGCGTTTTGTATGGAAAGCCATATCCTTTGTCCTGGTATGGACAACGGTAACCGTTGCGTTCGCTCCGGGAGCTTTCTGCAACAGTATATTCGCTATAGGTTTGCCAACGATGTTACTTCTGCCTACCACGACCACTTCAGCCCCTTCGATCTGAGTCCCCGAACGCATTAACAACTGCTGTATACCTGCCGGTGTGCACGGAAGATAATTGGGTTCGCCTATCATCAGCTTACCTACATTTACCGGGTGAAAACCATCGACATCTTTATCAGGATCGATTGCATAGAGTACCTCGTCCTCATTCAGGTGTTTCGGTAGCGGCAGCTGCACTAGGATACCGTTTATCTTGGGGTCTTTATTGAGTTTGTCTATCAGAGCCATAAGCTCTTCCTGAGTCGTTTCCTCAGGAAGGTCGTACCTCTCCGAATAGATGCCCAATTCCTGGGATGTCTTTTCTTTTGCGCCTACATATACCTGAGAGGCAGGATCAGCTCCCACCAGCACGGTGACCAGACCGGGTACCACGTTATGTTTCTCTTTTAATTCAGCTATCTCCTGCTTCAGTTCTTCCCTTATTTCCTTGGCTACCTGAGCCCCTTTGATTAATTCTGCTGTCATGCGTATCCTCCTCCTGTTTACTAGACTCCAACCTTACCGGCAGAGAGAATTTCATCCATTAAATTATTGATAGCCGTTACTGCTTTCGAATCGTCCGGCAATTCGACCAGTGGTCTGCCTTCAAGGTCGAACTGGTAAATATCCTCGTCTCTGGGGATAACCACCGGAGATTCGATTCCAATCAACTCGAGTTCTTCTTTCACTCGTGGAGCCAGTTCATCCTGGACTGAATTGATTATTACGACTTGCCTGCCGACTACCAGCTTAAGTTCGGATACAAGGTCCATAATACGGGCAATGGTACGTACGCCTTTTACGGAGTGATCGGATACTATAAATAAAACATCGATGTTCTGAGTGGTCCTCCGACTCAGGTGTTCCATACCTGCTTCGTTATCCATCACGACATAGGCGTAATTCCCTGAGAGATCATCAGCGAATTTTCTCAATAAAGCGTTTGGATAACAGTAACACTCGGGTCCTTCACCTCTTCCCATTGTGATAAGATCCAGCCCCTTACTTTCTGTGATTGCTCCGTTCATTTTAATATCAAGGTACGCTTCCTTGGTCATTCCAGGCGGAATATTAATCTTCTCGCCATTGAACGAAGCAATAATTGAACCAATAGTTATGTCAACACCGAGACCGAGGCTATCCGCCAGGTTCGCGTTCGGATCGGCATCGATCGCCAAGATCGGCCCCGGCCCCTTTTTCTGCAGATAGCGAATTATAAGACTCGATAACGATGTCTTACCAGTGCCGCCTTTACCGGCGACAGCGATTGAAAAACTCAATCAACATTCCTCCGATTTCTAAATAAAGTAGATACCCTTGCTAGAATAAGCCCTGTACTTTTCCAGTCTTCACATCGACGTCTACTCTTCTCAGAGCAGGATCCGAACTGGTTCCCGGCATAAGTGTAATGGTGCCGGCCATCGGGCAAAGGAACTTGGCTCCCGAGTAGATAAGAACATCACGTACCGGCAATGTCCATCCCTTAGGGACACCCTTGAGAGCCGGGTCATGTGACAGACTCAGGTGAGTCTTGACCATCATCGTGGCATACTCATCGTATTTCGGGTCTTCCTCGAATTTCTTGGCTTTTGCTTCAGCTTCAACGGTCCATGATACTCCATTGGCACCGTATACTTCCTTGGCTATCTTGTCTACTCTCTCACGTAGTTTCATTTCATTCGGATACAGGAAGTTGAATTCATTCTCTTCTTCACAGGCTTCCTTGACCACATCGGCTAGTTCCAGCGCGCCGTCACCACCTTGCTCCCAGTGTTTGGACACGGCACAACGGGCACCGGCAGCTTCAGCGGCTTTACGGATAACAGCGTGCTCAGCATCGGTATCGGTGTAGAAGGCGTTGATACAAACGACCGGATTAATCCCGGACTTGCGGATGACTTTGATAAGGTGCAGCATATTTTCCAGACCTGCTTCCACTAGTCCCACATTCTCTTTGGTATATTCTTCAGGGAGTTTTAATCCGGCTACTACTCTGGGTCCACCGCCGTGCATCTTCAGGGCGCGAACAGTGGTAGTCAACACCGAAACATGAGGTTTAAGTCCGCTGTAGCGGCACTTAACGTTCCAGAATTTCTCGAAGCCGATATCTGCGGCAAATCCGCTTTCTGTTACGTGGTAGTCGAACATCTTCAAACCAATACGGTCAGCGATAATGGATGACTGACCGACTGCTATATTTGCAAAAGGTCCGGCATGAACCAGGCAGGGGTTGTACTCAGCAGTGCACATCAGGGTAGGATTAACGGCATTGCGCATCCATGCTGTCATCGCTCCGCCTACTTCGAGGTCGCCGGTGGTTACCGGATTTCCTTTTTTATCATAAGCTACGGTGATATTATCCATTCTTTCGCGAAGGTCAGCAAGGTCGTTGACGATAGAGAGCATGGCCATCAACTCTGAGCCGACAGCGATGCCGAAGCTAGACTCCATAGTGTAGCCATTCATGCGGCCACCCAGCCCGATAATAATATTACGGAGACTCTGAGCGCAGAAATCCATAATCCAGCCCATCTCTACCCTGGTCGGATCTACGTCGAGACGACGCATCCTGGTCAGTTTCTGCAATCTCTCATCGTCGTAATTCCGTTCATGCTGCATCCTCGCGGTAAGTGCAACCATCGCGAGGTTATGCGCGTTCATAATATCATTGATATCGCCGGTAAGTCCCAGTGAGTACTCTGTCATGGGAATCAGCAGAGAATTACCACCGCCGGCGGCGGTTCCTTTAATATTCATGGTAGGACCGCCTGAGGGCTGCCTGAGGGCGCCACCCACGTTCAAGCCACGCTTACCCAAGCCTTCCATCAGACCACAGGAGGTCGTACTTTTCCCTTCGCCCAAAGGCGTCGGAGTGATAGCGGTTACTTCAATATACTTGCCATCAGGTCTGTCCTTAAGACGATCGATTAACTTTAAGAAGTCCAGTTTTGCGATTCTTCCGTAAGGAAGCAGCTCATCTTTTTCCAGTCCAAGCCGAACTCGCCATTCATCCGGTGTAGGCATATTTTCTTCAGCCGCTTCAGAAATTTCCCAGTCCTTCATTTTTACAGCATCGTAAGCCATAAAACCTCCCTAAATTTATATTATTTAACTCCCTATCCCGGGTATTATAAAGAGGCAGCTATAACGCCTCCGTATTTTATACCTTTTCCATTGTTTTCTCAGTATCAGCAAGCAGTTTAGCGTAAATCTCTAATACTGAATTCCTGACCTGTTCGCTCGACTCCAGCGGTGACAAATTAGCATGATCAGCGTCGATCACTGCCTGGTCATACGGTATAAATCCCAGAAAATTTAAATCGGGTAGGTTAGATACCAGAAATTCCCTGTCCGATTCATTTCTTACTTTATTGCCTACAACAGCAAGGTGTCCCAGCCCGATCTCGGATGCAAGTCCCTTGATACTGTTCGCAGTCTCAATACTTCGCCTGCCGGGTTCCACCACGATAATCAGCATATCGACTGCCCTTGCGGTCCCTCTCCCAAGATGTTCAATCCCGGCTTCCATATCCATTATTACTACTTCATTTCTAGCCAGAAGCAAGTGAGACATCAGGGTCTGGAGTAACGCACTTTCCGGGCAGTAGCATCCGGCGCCGCCCCTTTTTACCCTGCCCATCAGCATCAGCCTGATGCCATCCATCTTCATGGCATACTTTTCCGGAATATCATCGACTTTCGGATTCAGTTTAAAATAAGGAGCTGACTGGCCGGGTCGCGCCCCGGTTCTTTCTTCGATAAGATCTGCCATTTCGGAGATTGGCGTAATTTTTTCCGGGTCAGGAAAACCCAGAGTTGCCGCCAGGTTGGCATCGGGATCAGCATCGATAGCAATAACTGAATATCCGGACTGAGCGAATATTTTCGCTAGAAGAGAAGCTAATAAGGTTTTGCCTACTCCACCTTTTCCGCTTATGGCAATCTTCATTTACTACCTGTCAGACATAATAAAAGCTGAGGTAAAAACGGATATTAAACTCAGCCTGAAACATGACCTCTGCGCACCGTCAACAGTATATCTTACAGTTAAGGAGAAGTCAAATAAATCGGTAATAATTCCCAATTATTTTTCTCCGTTTTTTATCGGTATCACCGCTTTTTATATATAGTATATGTCACTTGACTCGCGGATGTTGCTTATTATGACCGATATTAAAGCTCCTATGTTTAACATGTTCAAAAACATACTGTCAACTGATTGATAATAATGACTATGAAAACAGGCGTGAAATCATACTATTTCTGCTGGTTAATTACTTTTACTGATAAATATCCTGGATTTCGGAGGTAAGTTTCCGCTGATGAAGGTTCCCGGACCAATTCTGGAATTGCTGCCTATAACGGTCCCAACGTTAATGGATGAATTAATACCTGTTTCCACTCCATCGCCCATAATTACTCCCAGCTTACGCCTCCCCGTATCCGTTCCCTCGATAGTCACCTCTTTATTATTCAATTTAAGATTCGCAATTTTTGTTCCCGCTCCTAGATTACAATCTTCACCGATAACGCTGTCCCCGACATAACTTAAATGAGGGACTTTACTTCCGTTCATTATTATAGAGTTCTTGATCTCCACTGCAGCGCCAACATGGCATCCATTACCTATCGCTGTACTTGGCCTGATATAACAGTTCGGGCCAATCGCGCAATCTTCTCCGATGATAACCGGACCGGAAATATAGGAACCCGATCTTATCACACTGCCCTTCCCTACACTTACAGTACCTTTGAGAACCGCGTTCTCTTCCACCTCGCCTTGAATATCGGAGTTAATATCAGCCAGTAGATTTTCATTTGCCGTTAACAGGTCCCACGGGTAGCTGGTGTCCATCCATCGATCAAGTTCTCGATAAGCTACCTTTATATTATTGTCAGCGAGCCACTGTATAGAATCGGTCAGCTCGTATTCATCCCTTTGTGACAGCGGTGTCCGGGCAATCGCTTTGAATATATCCCTGGTGAAAAGATAGAGAGCGGCATTAGCCAGGTTTGAAGGAGGGTTCTCGATTTTCTCGTGTATATGTTTTATGAAACCACCCTCAACTTCCACCGTACCCAGTCCCTTTGGATTATCGACCTTATACAGACTCATGGTAGTGCCGGGGCACTCAGCAATAGCTTTGATATCTTTGGAATCGATAATAATATCGCCGTTTGCAACCAGGAACCTGTCTTCGACAATTTTTTCGACGGTTCGAACGGCATCAGCAGTACCTGCCTGTTCAACCTGAGTCACATACTGTATGTTCACTCCCCATTTTTCACCGGAGCCAAAATACTCTCTTACCTTCTCTTCATGATATCCTGTTACAAAGGCAAATTCCTTAACCCCTGCCTGTTTCATTTGAACCAGCAGGTGCTCCAGGATCGGTTTAATGGCGACAGGCAGCATTACCTTAGGCTTGTTATAGGTAAGCGGTCGCATCCGTTTCCCTTCACCTGCGGCTATTATCACTGCCTTAATTGCCATTCTCTCTTCCTCCGTTTGAAGTGATTTTAGTCATAATCAGCTACTAAGTCAATTAAGAAATATATTACCATATCATGGCCTAACACTCTTTACCCTTAAACCTATAAATGATAGAATTAACAATCAAGTTAACTGTCTGGCTGAGGAGTTTTAGCTATGTCAGGACATTCGAAATGGGCGTCAATCAAACACCAGAAAGGAGTTGCCGACGCACGGAGAGGGCAGCTCTTTACAAAACTTACCCGTGAAATTATTGTCGCGGTAAGGCAGGGTGGATCAGACCCGGATATGAACTTCCGACTGCGTTTAGCCGTCCAGAAAGCTCGGGATGCTAACATGCCCCTGGACAACATCGAACGCGCCATCAAGCGGGGTGCCGGTGAGACAGACGGGGCTGCTCTTATTGAGATGGTCCTGGAAGGATATGGTCCCAGCGGCGCCGCTATACTGGTACAGGCACTCAGCGATAACAAGAACCGTACTGTCCAGGAAGTGCGCAATCTGTTTACCCGTAATGGCGGCAACCTTGGAGAAAGCGGTTGCGTAGCCTGGCTATTCGAGTCCAAGGGACTTATCGCGGTAAGAGCAGGTGATAGCGACCCCGAGGAACTGGCTCTCCAGGCAATAGACTCCGGAGCAGAAGATGTAAATATAGAAGGCGGCTACATAGAAATTTATACAACTCCTGAAGATTTTATGACCGTGAGACAAAAACTTGAAGAGGTTGGAATCACTATAGATTCCTCCGAGGTTTCGATGATTCCACAAACTAGCCTCGATCTTGAAGAAAAACCTGCTCTTCAGAATCTAAGATTGCTGAACAAGCTGGAGGAACTTGATGACGTCCAGCTCGTAGTAAGTAATGTGAATTTCACCGACGACATCCTAGAAAAGTACGAATCGTAACACGTTCATCAGTATAAAAGAAAATTATGAGAATATTAGGTATTGATCCCGGAACCATCGCAATGGGATACGGTATCATCGAAACCAGCGATGGTGAACCGGAATTTATCGACTGTGGTGTAATAAAACCACCGGCACGCTCCTCCATAGGGGAACGTTTGAGTTTCCTGTATAAAAACCTGATGGAAATAATTACCGCTTCCCGCCCGGATGTTATTGCGATAGAAGAACCGTTCGTCGCCAAGAACGCCAGGACAGCCCTTGCCATCGGTCGTGCCCAGGCAGTTGCCATCCTTTCAGCCGCCAACTGTGACATACCTTCCTTTGAATATACACCGGCCCAGATTAAGCAGCGAGTTACTACCTATGGTGCCAGTTCCAAGGAGCAGGTGCAGGAAATGGTAAGACTCCAGCTTGGACTCGACTATGTACCCGAACCGAACGATGCCGCCGACGCACTGGCAGTAGCTTTGTGTCACATGGGTGAAGCCCATGTAAATAACCTGCTGCGGCAGTGATTGAGAGATTGAGATGATAGCAAGCCTTCACGGTAAACTTGAATCGATAAGCACCGATTCCGCGATAGTCAATGTCAACGGAATCGGCTTCCTTGTCCATATGCCCACGTCGACTATTACCACTCTTGGCCGTGTCGGGCAGGAAGCCCATCTCCAGACCAGTCTGGTCGTGAGAGAGGACAGTATGACCCTCTATGGATTCGCTACCGACGGCGAACTCGAATTATTCCAGGTGCTGACCGGAGTTTCCGGTCTTGGCCCGAAACTCGCCCTTGCCATGCTTTCTACGATGAGTGTCGAACAGGTCAGCACAGCGATAGCTACAGAAAATATCAATCTGTTGACCGCTATTCCCGGTATTGGCAAGAAAATGGCAAACAGGCTGGTACTTGAGCTTAAGGATAAAATCAGCACCGGACTGATCTCCGTCCCGGCAGCCCAGCTTGCCGAAGAAAACGCCGAGGTTGTCGCTGCCCTTACTTCACTAGGATATTCGATAGCCGAAGCCAGTCGGGCTGTAGCCACACTTCCGGAATCCGATATATCACTTGAAGAAAAAATCAAACTCGCCCTCCAGTACTTCACCAGCTGATGTAGTGTTCAGGTAGTTACAAGGAATCCCGAATAGTGAATACTGAGAACACTCGACGATAATCGATCCTCACCTCCTTCCCCCACCCATTACCGATAAGTGTAATTGTCGTTGAACTTATCCGAAACGACTCTTGGTCACAATCAATGTAATTTTCGATAATCCCCTTTCCATTTGAGGAGGGAAGTATTCGTAACAGGCTGCAAGTCCGCCGCAGTTCACCTGAGGTGAACGAATGAGGAGGTGAGGTAAAAAAGTATATTAGGTTAAACGAAGGTAATACAAAACTATTGTATCTAAGAAACAACTCATGTAACATTATATAAATCTGATTTATACACTCATTTCATAATAAAAACAGTCTTGGAGGATATGTACCTATGTTCAAAGATCCTGATATCGGTAAACCGGCGGAACAGCTCCGCAAAGAAAGATATGAAAGAATCCACACCGCCTGGACCTTAGGAGTTCCCGACAGGGTACCGGTAAACTGCCCGATGGGCTATTTCCCCGGCCGTTACGCCGGCATACCCTTCGCTGCAGCTTACAATGACTTCGATGCATGGTATGCAGCCTGCGAAAAAACTCTCCAGGACTTCCATCCGGATTCCTTCGGAGCCACCAACTACCAGTGTGGTGAAGCCCAGGCAATGCTCGAACTGAAAACTATGAAATTACCTGGTTTCGGTGTCAATCCTTACCACGGTCACCAGTCTATAGAGATCGACGGTTTGAAGGCCGATGAATTCGACCTGTATATGAAAGATCCTTCTGATTACATGCTGCGTATTCAGCTTCCCCGTATAAGTGAAAAACTTCAAGGCCTTAGGAATATTCCACCTCTTTACCAAATCTTTAGTGGTCCCGGTGCTGCTCAAGGACTGGCTATGGTTCTCTCCGATCCTGAAGTAGAGGAAGCCCTGGACCTGCTCAGGGAATCAGGCCGAAAAACGAGACAAGAAAGGGATAAACAGGTGAAATTCCAGAAACTGATGGAAAGCTATGGTTACTACTCCACCCCTATGGTAGGCGCTCTCCCTCCGTTCGATATTGTCTCTCATTCACTTTCCGGTATGCGTAACACTATGCTGGCTATGTTCCGCCAGCCTGATAAGCTCATTAAACTCTGCGAATTTATACTCAGTGAGCAGCTTGCAAAAACACCATTGATTCCGGATGAAAATGGCGATATAAGGATTTTTATGACCAATACACGCGGTATCGATGAATTCCTTTCGAAGGAGCAGTTCGACAGATTCTACTGGCCAACCTGTAAAAAGCTGATAACTACCCTCTGCGAAAGGGGTGCTATGCCTAACTTTTTCATCGAAGGTCATTTCGACAGCCGTATTGAGTACCTGCTGGAACTTCCGAAAGGTAAATTTACTGCCGGTTTCGAAGCCTCTGACATAATTCGAGCTAAGGAAATCCTTAAGGATCACTGCTGCATATCGGGTAATGTTCCCGTCTCCCTGCTCCAGGTAGGCACCGAAGATGATGTGATTGCCTACTGCAAAAATCTTATCGATAATGTCGGGAAAGACGGTGGATTCATCCTCTCGCCAAGCACGTCCGTGGAAGAAGTGAATCCCCGGAATCTCAAGGCCATGATCGAATTCACAAAGGAATATGGAGTATACGGATAATCGACTATAAAGGGAGATTATAATTATGTTTGGTAAAGGAAAAATCAAAGTTGCACTTGACCGTTCACGCTTCGAACCTGGCGACCTGATTAAAGGGAGGATCACTATAGATCTAAAAAAACCTGTCCAGGCAAGAGGAATCAGTATTTCCATGATCGGACAAGAGCGTTCAACGAGTACATCGGTAGGGATGGGAAAGGGAGTATCCAGCTCATCCAGCCAGCGAAAGATATATGATTTCAAACAGGAGTTGGATGGTGAAAAGGAATATCTCTCAGGTCAGGAATATGATTTTGAGATTAAAATCCCTGATGATATTCTCAATCTTACACCACAAATGCCTGAACTACCGAGTGTTGCAGGTGGCGCCCTGAAACTGGTTGAGACGGCAGCGACACTTACCGGAAGAGCGAGAAGAGTCCGAATAAAATGGTACCTGCAGGCTAAACTTGATGTACCCGGCGGTACGGATATCAGAAAAAAAACCGATATCATAATTGGATAAATATTACTCGGGTAATTACACTGAATACTATTTTAATAAATCTTCCAGAGACTGCCATTCGACCCTGAGTCCATTATCCTGCATTGCCGGTATATAGGTAGACACAGATATATCACTTAATGAATTATCTCTAATAATAATATTTAATGACTGACCTTCAGCAGGAATAAAATGTGACCATGCTTCCAGGTCACTTATCTCATTAGAAGATAAATCTATCCAGATGAGATTATTGAGGTTAGTAAGAGGTGAAATATCAGTAATTTGATTTTCTGCAGCATCAAGACGCGTCAGATTGACCATTGTTTCAAGCCCGGAAAGACTACTTATGGAGTTCCATCTCAAACTAAGTTCCTTCAAGTTAACAAGGGATGATAGTGACGAAATGTCTTCTATCTGGTTCATTGAAAGAGAAAGTCCGGTCATCCCAGTCATTCCTGCCAAAGGTGATATATCAGAAACCTGATTATCCAATAGATAGAATTTTGTGATGCTGGTACATCCGGCAAGTGGAGATATATCAGAAACCGGATTACCCATCAAGCTCAGTGTATCGAGTTCTGTCATAAAGGACAGGGGGCTGATGTCATGTATATCGTTATTTGATAAGTACAGTTCTCTCATATTAATCATTCCGTCGAGAGCAGATATATCCGTAATCTTATTCTCACTTAAGTCCAGATAAGTGAGATTATGACAATATTCGAGACCAGTGAGGTCTCGGATAAACCACCCGTTAAAATCCAGGCGAATCAGGTTCGTTAAGCTATCTCGTTGTACAGAACCTTCCGGCTGGTTAATAGCTTCCCGGATCAGACGTTCTAACGCGCTGTCATTAAAGACAACGGTATTTCTATCACTCGTGTCGGTGGAACTATAACCTGGTATGAATATGGGCAGTAAGAAAGCAATCATCATTATCGCGGATAAATATTTAAATTTCATGTTTTCAGCCATCCATGTTGCAGAATGTCTTAAATAGATATCAAATATACAACACGCATGATATTTATTCAATGACGAAAGAGAAATACACTGTCAACGTATAGCGTCTTAGGAGCTCATTTTAAGCAACATCAGATTAGAAAACCTTAATATTTCTATATTCTGTTATCACGGTAAAAGGAGTGTTGGATTGAAAGTAATAACAAAGATTGTTCGTTGATAGTTATAGAAAAAATGGTGTAGCATGAAAGTCCTGAATTAATGATCTTTGATTAGTGACTGATATGCTGAAGAAAAGAGGGGGACAAGAGTCAGGTAATAGTATTATTACTCACTCACTACAGGGATGGTAAAACTGAAGGTGCTGCCTTCTTCCAATTCACTTTCAACCCATATCCTGCCACCATGTAATTCTATTATCTTTTTCGATAGCGTCAATCCTAATCCCAGCCCTTCATATTTTTCAACAACGCCTTTCGCCCTGTAATATGGTTCAAATATGTGAGGGAGGTCATCCTCACTGATTCCCTGTCCGTTATCACGCACCGTTACCTTGAAACACTCATCTTGTAGAATAGCGGAAACCAGAATTTCACCACCGGTTTCACTTGCTTTGACAGCATTCGTAAGTAGATTTTGTATTACCTGTCTTATTCGTTTCTCATCCGCATTAATACAAGGTAGTTCAGAGTCAATTTCCGTACGAAGTATCAAATCCTGGCTGGAAATATTCGTCTCCATATCTTTGATAACTTCCGATACCACAGTAGAAGGATTAATCTCGCATGATTCTATACTCAATGTACCAACTTCAGCTCTCGTTAAGTCAAGTAATTCGCTTATTCGGTTGTTAAGTTCAAGAGTACTCCTGTTTATACTACTAATTGCCCTGTCATATGGAGGTTGAGGATTACTTTCTAATAGAAGTTCAGCCATACCTACTACAGAAGTTAACGGCGTTTTCAGTTCATGCACTAGTACCCGTGAGAATTCAATCCTTTTTTCAATTTCCTCTTCCAGTTCTTGTCGTAATGTCTTCTCTCCTTCATATAACAGAGTCATTTGTTGGTTTAAACCTACTATCTCGGAAATGTCATGCCCTAAAAAGATAAACGATGTTATACTTTCGCTAATGTCTTTAATTGATGTAACTTCAATGTACAGGGTCGTGGTCTGTTCACCTGTATCTATTGTTGTCTCAAAATGGTAACTTTCTTTTCCGAAGTTAGTATCGAGATACCTGGATAGATCCGGTAAAAGTTGGGCGAGGGGCATTCCGTAGCTCTGTTGGAGAGTGTGGTCTGTTATCGATTGTGCTGCCGGATTCATATCGATTATATTCGTGTTTTCATCAGTAACTATCAACACTTCCCGCAGGTTTTTAACGATGCTGTCACGCGCAATCGGTAGTATATCCCTCATTCGCACCTGGGAAAGATTCGCCAATACCACTAAACTGCCTATTCCCAATACCCACGCTGTGCTGGATATGTTTAACTGCAAACGAGATGCCACATCCAGGGCATCCAGTAACGCTAGAGTTATTACAAAAATTGCAGCAATTATCATAACTTTTGTCTGTGTTTTATATATATTTTGTACTCTGGAGAAACGCTGGAAGAGCAACCCACCACCAACCACCCCTAAGCAATATGCGTAAGACATGTATATCCACGCTCCCGTATGTTTTGTGGACATTAATGCTGCGAATAAGTTTGTGTCATCGAGTGAAACAGACGACCAGACAAAGTGGTGGATATCATTTGTGAACGTTAAAATGAATATACTCAAGCAACCGGTAATTAGTAACGATATTATACTGATTCTGAGCCATTTCTGTAGTCCAAGATAGAGTAAAACAAATATTATCCATGCTGTGGCCAGGGTGATTGAAAGACTGAACTGGATATTACTAAATATGCTTTTTATTAGTAGTGAGTCACTGCTTATCTCAGCCGCATGTGCTGACATCCAAATGGCAGCCGTAGCTACAACGACGCTAGCCCAAAACGTTATATCACGTTTCATTGTCGATTTCTTTATAAAATAAACAACACCGACTAATAGCAGACCCGCCATTACATATTCAATTAATACAAGGGTTGACCATTGCCAGTTCATATCATCTCCGGGACAATAAAGAAAAAAGCATATCTAATGAGACATGTACCTAATACAAATACCTGTAATTCTGATCGATGAAAAATGATAATCACCAAACTGTAAGAAATCTTCGAAATAAAAATCTAAGCAGCCTGAATCACATTTTAGTCACCCGCACCCTCTGGATACTTAAGCCTCCACGTGATGATTCATGGTCTTTTTACATACATTCAGATATATCAAACATATCAAACTAGAATAAACTCCTGTATAAAGAACATAAATATCATGTAAATATTTCATTAATTTTTCATAATGAATTTGGATAAATTAAAATAGAATTATGAAATTTGCTTAACGTAAACAGCATATTTTCGACTGACTTTACATCGATTGTCTTTCTAGTCCACTAAACAGCCTGGTTTTTACTATATAACCGGCGACAATATCAGCTTTCTTCTCAATATTGCAGCTAATCGGCACCGGATAGCCAGGCGTAATGTAAACCATCTCAAAAGTAGTCAGTGTGAAATTTCCTATAGATAGTGGAAGAGTAAAGATCTTAAAACTAAAAATTGACAATAACAAAAAAGAACAACTCGACTAACAACAAAATTCACGGATTCAGTTTGTTAAGGATGAGAAATTGTCTTTTAGGATGTGCTGAATGAATGATGAAGAAAAAACAAAGGAACAACTGATAGTTGATTTGGTGGAACTGCGCCGACGTATTGCCGAACTGGATCTATCGAAAGCAGAACGTAATCCAATCAAAGAAAACTATAGTCAAAGCGAGAAAGAAAAAACGTTGATTCTGGATAGCATCGATGATCTAGTAGCCTATCCTAACACCGATATGACAGTCTTGTGGGTTAATAAAGCTGCCGCTGAATCGGTAGGAAGCTCAACTTCTGGATAATGCCAGTGACGGTATCTGCCTATTTAACCTTAATGGCGAATACGTATACGTTAATGAGATGTATTGTAAATCTCATGGTTATATGAAAGAAGAGCTAATAGGAAAGAATATACCCCAGATGTATACTGCTGCTACAGAGGAATGGTTTGACAGGCTGGAGAGAGAACTGCAACAGAAAAATATGGTGGTTTTTGAATCAACTCATTATCACAAAGATGGCACACCAATCGAACTGGAAGTTCACTCCACCGAAATAGAGGTAGGGGATACGAAATATAATCTAAGCATTGAAAGAGATGTTACTGAGCGCAAACAGGCTGAAAAAATATCCTTGAACTTTACCGGAAAGAAACCACTTTGAGGAAAGAACTTGAAACGGAAATAGAGAAGAGAATAGAGTTTACGCGAGCTCTTGTGCACGAACTGAAAACACCGATCACTCCGGTGCTGGCGGCTGTAGAACTGCTGATGGAAGAAATGGACGACAAGCGCCTTATGAGACTGGTAGAAAGCATTAATCGCAGCGCAAACAATCTCAACCTGAGAATCGACGAGCTTCTTGACCTCGCCAGGGGTGAAACAGATATGCTACAGATAGACATGGAGATTGTCGATACGCTGGCGCTGTTGAATGATGTCGGCTACGAAATGATTCCCTTAGCGCTTCGGAACAAGCAGGTTCTGAACTTCGAACTGCCGGAATTATTGCCAAGTATCGAAGCGGACAGAGGTCGATTACGTCAGATAATAATGAATCTCCTGAACAACGCCTTCAAATTCACTCCCCAGGGAGGAACCGTAACTCTGAGGGCAAGTAGCGACAGCGAACACATCCATATTGAAGTTGAGGATACCGGACCCGGTATAAACCAGGAAGACCTTGAAAGGTTATTCGAACCATATTTCAGGCGTGCTACCGACCGGGAGAGATTAAGCGGACTCGGACTGGGACTTGCTCTGGCCAAGAATTTCGTCGAATTACATAAAGGCAGGATCTGGGTGGAGAGTGAAGAAGGAGAAGGTTCAACATTTCATTTTGAATTACCGATAAAAATCCAAGAAGAAGACTGAGAAATCGTACCTCGTTGACTTAGAATATTTTATTTAAGCGGTAACTGATATCATTATACTTGAATATAAGGTAAAGAGAAAAACAGCCTATAAAAAGGCTGTTTGAGTACCGACAAGCTATTTACTTATAAATATTCACGGAGTATTTTTTCGGCTTCCAGCAAGATACTCGATTGTTGTGAGTCCGATTCACTTGTAGATTTAGTTATTATTTCTTCACCCGGCTTGCTTCCGTCTTCCCAGGTTCCTTTGAGTCCTAACTTGTACCCATCATTAACTCCTAAGAGATAGGTATTCGTTACTATATCGTTTAAGGACTCCTGCAACTTTAACAAAGCGTCACTCAGGTTCTTCTCATAATTCATATTCATATCATCAAACCTTTACTATATTTATGGTACATTGATGTACTGCTATCGTTACCTCTCTCTGCCGTTGCCAGTGTACCAATTTCATTTTCATGATATATCCGTTCAATACATGCGGGTAACGTTCACAAGGATGATTTTCTTTTCATGCATTCGGACTATAAACTACAAAAAAAAGCGTTTAGTGATCGATTAATGAAATGATTGAGATCCGGGGAAAATACCTGATATATGTGTAAACTCCAGACAACATCAAATAGTTATACAAAAGGAAAACTAAGACTATGAAGTTCGTTCAACGGAGACAAAATAGCTCGAAACAGTAATCCGAATTCATGGCAAATCCGTGTCTGATACGTTGACTGAATATACCTGGTTGTCTCTGCTAAATTGCGTCTGGACCTTCGGTCAATTCCAGTGGTATTCCATCAGGATCCTTGATGAAGAACCGGTAGAAACCCCGCGCGCCCTTGACCGGCTCATTTATAAACTCGACCCCACGCTCTTTCAGGAAAGTAGCCGCTGCCCAGATATCCTTCACTCTCAAAGCTATATGCTTGACACCGATTTTCTTAAGATCGTTAACCAGTATTCCGCCATTATCCGCAAGAGGTACGGCATCTATAAACTGGAACATCTCTATAGTAAAATCCGCTTTCTTCAGGAGAGCGATCCTGCCGTTTCCATCCGGTATATCGAAGATCCTTTCACAGGTGAAACCGAGTATTTCCGTGTAGAAAGGGATACTGACATTTAGATTGGAAACACTTATCGCTGTATGATCGAGTCTAAACTCAACAGGTTCGGCAGGTTTATCAAAACCATAGGACATTATAGAACTCCTATTAAATACTTTTTATATGTCAAACTGTAATCAAAGGTGATTCAAGTCTATAGTGACCGTATCGGCAAGTCAAACCACACGGACTATCACGCTACGGAGTCTAAAAATAATACACATAATAGCAAAAAGGATTGACAATATTTTCAACAAGGTGAATAATATATCCACTTTATTATCGAGGTGGGGATATGCTTAAGGATTTCAAGACTTTTATCACTCGCGGGAATGTTGTTGATCTGGCTGTCGGTATCGTTATCGGTGTAGCGTTCGGGGCAATCGTCAGTTCATTTGTCAAAGATATCATAATGCCTCCGATAGGGCTCGCATTAGGTGATGCGGATTTCACTAACCTGTTCGTGGTATTGAAAGAAGGAACAGTAGCAGGACCTTATGCTTCTCTGGCTGCGGCTCAGGAAGCCGGTGCGATCTCGATAAACTACGGTGTATTCATCAATACCATAATCAATTTTCTTATCCTTGCCGCTGTTGTCTTTTTCTTTATCGTCCGACCAATAGCAAAAATGCATGAACGACAGAAAGCGAAGGAGGAAGCCCCGGCACCCAATACAATAGAGTGCCCTTATTGCTTCACCAGTATATCTATTAACGCTACCCGGTGTCCTAATTGCACCTCTCAATTAACACCGCAATAAGTTGAATACTGAGATTTGATAATACAATCTCTCACCAGATAACAATCAACAGGCTGCTGTGAATTAGGAGCCTGTTGATGCGGATGGTAAGTTTTACTCAAGGTTATTTAATAAGGTTTCCATTTCCCTGATCGAATTGATTGCATATCCATCCCAGTCCTCCGGATTACTAAAGGAAGAATTCAGTGTCCTGTCCTGGATCAGTACTCCCGTCATACCGGCTTGCCTGGCTCCTCTCAGGTACTCCACGCTGTCATCGACGAATAAACATTCTCCGGGACTAATTCTCATTTTATCTGCAGCTAAAAGGTAAATATCGATATCCGGTTTCTTCATGCCGACCGAACAGGAGAATACCGGATCTTTGATTAGTGATGACAGCGGTGAATCGTTCCAAAGCAATGAAACCTCATCGGAGCAGTTACTGATCAGTCCGATGTCATATCCTCTTTCACGCAGGTCTGAGAGAGTGGTGAGTGTAGAAGCCGGAGGTTCCAGCTTGAGCCTGACATGATCGGTAAATACCTCCAGGCATTTTCCGGATAGTTCCTCTTTCATTTCTATACCAATTTTACGACAAACCAGACTCAGGCAATCAGCATTGTTTATCCTTCCCGTCATATGGTCATCAGAATTCTCCAGCCAGAGATTTATGAACTCGTCCTGTTCTACCGAAAGGATATCCGTGATCTCAACCAGCATCTCCCTGTATTCGGATGAAAGTACGTTTTTAACCAGCGTACCGAACAGGTCGAAAATGATAACTTTGTATTTCATATCGATACTTGTATCTTAGTATAAAAGAAATGAAGCTACAAATAACGTCACACTCTAATTTGCCCATTCTCTAAAAATATACTTTAATAATACCCCTAAGCCTTTGTATTTATAACCGAACGTGGTAAAATCCTAGTATCCAAAAAATATTGAAGGGAGTTTTGCATGCAGGAAGTCTACGAATTCTTAAAGAAAGCCGGAGTCTATTACCTGGCAACCGTGGAGGGAGATCAGCCGAGGGTGCGTCCTTTCGGGACCTATCACATTTTCGAGGACAAGCTCTATATACAGACAGGCAAAGTAAAAGACGTCTCGAAACAAATGGGAGCAAATCCCAAGGTTGAGATTTGTGCTATGAGTGAAGGCTCCTGGATTCGCATCCAGGCTAATGCTATTGAAGATGACCGCATCGAAGCAAAGACGAGTATGCTTGACGCTTATCCTAACCTGAAAGACAGGTACTCCGCTGATGATGATAATTGTCAGGTACTGTATCTAAAGGATGCTGTCGCCACCATCTCCTCTTTTACCGGCGAACCGAAAGTGATCAAGTTCTAAACAGATCCTAGAAATATAAACGATAAGTCCGGCTGAGTACACAGCCGGACTTTTTTCTAGTCCAGTCCCTCGAACAGGTTCTTTTCTTTTCTCCGCCCATGCGGTGGGTAAGCCTTCATAAAATATTCTCTCGGGCCCTGCAATCTGCTGAATAGATCAATAACCTGGAATAAAAACGGGCGAGTCCTTCCGTCACTCTGGCTGGCATGACAGGCAACGGCCTGGTTTCGAATCTCGACATACTTCTTATCAAGTTTTACAACGGCGTGGATCGGGTAAGAGATGTTGGTAATCTCTGTAAGGTCCACATCTTTGTTCCTGCCGAAATGGTGCGGGTCCTGTCCGAACAGCGGCATCAGCTTTATCAGCACTCTCATCAGTCTTCGCGGATGCAGCAGGAAATACAGCTTCGCCGGCTGGAATGGCTGTCCAGCATCCGGATACTGCTCGGGATCCCCAGCTGCATGAAAAGCTTTGACAACTCCATAATGCGTGGCCAGGTGATCGGGATGTCCGTATCCTCCCCCTTCATCGTGGGTGATAACTACGTCGGGCTTGATCTGGCGGAGGTACTTCACTACCCGACCGGCTATTTCATCAACAGGTGCCGCCGCCATTGCTTCGGGATGCTTATTGTCCGGCGCCCCCTGCATCCCCGAGTCACGGTAACCGAGATAATAAAAATCGGTCAGCCCAAGTATTTTTGAAGCTTTAGTAAGTTCGTCCACCCTTAATTCTGCGATAGACTCATACCCCTCCAGGAATTTCGGGGCAACAGTTCCCAGTTCTCCACCGGTGGAACAAACGTAGTAGACCTGTGCGCCGCGATCAGCGTACTGTGCCAGCGTGGCTCCCATTCCGAAGCTTTCATCGTCCGGATGAGCGCCGAAGTATACAAGTTTCCTTTGTTTTTCCATACAACTCTCTTCTGTTATGTCAAATTAATAACTATATCGATATATATATCAATGCCATGAACATTGTTTATCCCGTGAGTTTGTTAACTCACGGGATAACTCTCTGTATCAGGAATACGAAATAATTCCTAGCCGTCAAGGCCACGCTGCAGACCGCGAATATACGACATCTCACCCAGGTGTCCGGCGGCATGACTTACGGTAAGTGAAAGCAGGAATGCCTTCGGCATATCCCCGAAAAGCTGCATCGATATTATCTCATCGAAATCATCCACCGAAATAGAATCTATATAAGCCTTCGTCTCATTTCTCACAGCTTCGCCGTAGGCTAACAGGTCATCGAGTTTCGGTACCGGGAACGCGTTCACCTGTTCGGCGGTATAATGAGCACCGTCTTCATCCTTCGGCATATTCAGTTTCTCATACCATTTGCCGGATTCCCAGATCGACTGCTTTTCCTGCAGCCGCTCCTGTATAAAGGAATCTTCTGATTTGAAGACATGAAACAGGATAAGACCGATCGAGTTAGCGCCATATGTCGGTCGCCATGCCAGTTCTTCCTGTTTAAGTCCGTCGGTTACCCTGCCGAGATTTCTGTTCAGGCCGTCAAGACCCATCTTTAAAAATGCTTTTGCGTCCACTTATTCCTCCGCTGGATTTATTTATTATAAAAATGATTATAATACTCTCATTATAATAAGAAATGAGTCATACTACAATTCGGACTGCATTCAAAGGATAACTCGGTCATACACACATTATCGATACGGATTAAGGTTCCGGATCAATCAGTGATTCAAGGATACTTATATCACCGGTCATTTCGAACGCGCCCTCCGGTTCATATGGTTCCATACCGTAAATAACACTGTTACTTTCTCCCGGAACACTCCATCGTAGTATGACCCATCGTGCGTTGAACGCGTCCTCACCCGGAGGGGTGATTTCGATCGGTGATGCGTAAACAGCCACCAGGGCATAACCTGTCTCAACACCGAAAGGCGGAGCGAAATAGTTTTTCAGCAGTCCGTCTGTTTCCATCGGTTCTCCGAGGGTGCCCAGGAGAATCAGAATTCTAGTAGCTACCGCTTCATAATTCGGTGGTGCTATTCCATATGCCGTATATGTCCCTCCAGGTTTAATGAAACTGTATCCTGACGGGCCTTTTGTCCATACTTTCTGTTCGGCATACTCTGTCCTTAATTCCAGCATACTGTCAATACTGACCACCGGAGGCAGATATCCCACTAATGATATCGGTTCTATTCCCCAGTTCCAACTGCTTACAAGCCCCAGTATTATCCCATTTCCATCAGTTACTATATCAGCCTGACTGATATTCCCTCGGTTTTTTGGGGACATCTCGTTATTGTATTTGATCTGAAAAGACAGAGGAACTTCACTTATTCCTGCTGTAACCGTGACTCCTGCTTTACTAAATTCCACCTTATCGAATACCGGCTTCTTCCCTTCTTCCGTCTCTTCGTAATCCTTTATCGAGAACGACCAGCCGTAAACGAGAACCTTGTCGTCCTGTTTAATATTCAATGCACTGCCGGTCTTTGCTACGGGTAACGGGCCACCCGATATTGTAAGCAGGGTAGCTCCCGTCCTGAAATCCACCCTCTGTATGGCAGCTTCATACTTTTCACGCGAGTCGTAAACAACGTATACATTATCCGGTAGAGGACTCATGTGATAATCCATGATTGTCAACGCTTCCGTTCCATCAACGATAATAATACCGGTCCCCTCCGGATAGCCATCTACCCATACCTGTACGGATGTATCCCGCAAATCCTTTGTCATGGATGGCATACAGGACATTGCCCCGAGCGCTGCTAAAACAACTGCCAGTAGTGTAAGTGAAATACTCACAACACCTTTCATCGATACTGATCTACGGAAACGGTTTTGGAGCTTAATATATGTGTTTCTCAGGTAGTTCATACTCGATATTGTATAATCTATAAAAGACGATTTCAAGATCTAAAAATTTCCAACACTGATACCCTCTCTTTCCCTCAATCCTCTATTATTGTAAGATTGTGTAAATCTTGTCTTAATTACACTAGTTAGGATTTAGAGTTTAGAAATTAGTATTTAATGTAATGGTGAGGTAGAAATCATGGAAATAGCTCTCTATGTAATCATATTTATTCTGCTGGTACTGGTAGTCTTCCTCGTGATGCGGCCTCGAAAGATAGAGATGCCGGATATAGCGGAACTAGAAGCCAAGCTCAGGTACGCTCTGGCATCGGCCGATTCCGTGAAGGAAATCCACGATCTGCTGGAAGATATGCCGCGCGACGTCCTGACATCTATCACCCGCAGCCAGGGGACCCGTTCCGGCAAGCTGAACGAACTCCTCGCAACCCTGGAACTCACCAAGTACGACCGACTTTTCTACCTCGGCGATCCTATCGACTTCGTTGGCATCAGGTACGACGAGGGGATCGACTTCATCGAGGTCAAGACCGGCCGCGCCCGTTTCACCGAGGATGAACTCAAGCTGAAAGACCTCATCGAGTGCAAGATGGTCAACTACCTCCCGCTCTCCGTCAAACGCATCAACTTCGCCGAAGAGATAAATACCGATAACATCGAGATAGAGTAATAATGTCAGGTAATTTTAACTCCTTCGACCGGTGGGCTCTCACCTATGATAAAGACATGGAGATGGCAAATGATTCCAATGACTGGATGTTCGGCGGTTATTACGGTGTTCTAAACAAGGTTGTTGAGTATTGTGAGCTTGAAAAATATGAAAATCCACTGATGCTTGACATCGGCGCCGGGACCGGCAACCTTTCGGTAAAATTTCTCGATATAGGGCTGATGGTAAAGGCTATCGATCCATCTAAGAAAATGAGGGAAATCTGCCAAAGCAAGTACCCGGACCTGAAAGTACTGCGAGGTGATTTCCTGGATATCCCGCTTCCTCCGGAGAGTATTGACATCATCGTCTCATCCTACGCCTTTCACCACCTGACACCTGACGAAAAAGAAATTTCTATCTCCCTGATGGAAAAACTCCTCAAACCGAAAGGCCGAATTGTCATCGCCGATCTTATGTTCAAAAACACTATAGAAGAAGAACGTATAAATCTCGCTTTATTTAATTCTGTACTGGGCGACACGATCGATGAAGATGAATATCCCGCTATTTTCGAAGATATAGGACAAGTTTTCCAAAAGAAAAGTTTTGATTTCAACGGCGAACAGCTTACGGATTCAGTCTGGATTCTCTGTGGCCGTCTCTAATCATTATCAGACTCTCATGCATCTGTTGGAATTGGTTTTAGCCCCATCCACTCGACATGAATAATTTCGCGGGTATCCGGATTGATGATAACGTCGAGTCTCACGCGTGACGGTTCGCCGAAATAGAAAGTGACATCTGCGTATAATTCACCGTTCTTTCCCAGGTTCTGAACCTGATTCTCATCCAACTCGCCTTCATCGGTTATGTGGATCTCTCTTGGAATGTACTCCCTCTCGGGTTTCTGCCAGGTTATCTCAGCCCAACCGAACAATACTCTATAGGTATGATGTCTTTCCAGCGCCCGTTTTGCCTCCTCGGTATCCAACGCAATTTCAACCAGCCTGTCTTTTTCTTCTTCAGTCAGCTTCCTGAATTCCTTCATACCTTGAGGATGACCGTTACAACCGGAAACATATACAAGCAGCCCGCATAGTAAGCTTATACTTAAAAGCCTGAGTATCATTTTAGGTCAAATAATTTCCTCATCTCTTCTACCGGAATCTCTCTTACTTTACCCTCTTTTAACTCACCGAGTGTAAGTTTACCGATTCGTATTCTCTGCAGGCTAAAAACTCTACATCCCAGCGACTCGAACATCCGGCGTACCTGCCGCTTTCTGCCTTCATGGATAATAACGGAGTAAGTATGCTCCAGGTCAGCCCCAATTTTCGAAACCTTCGCCGGAGCTGTTTTCCCGTCCTCCAGTACTATCCCCTTCTCCAGCCTGTTTTTCTCATCCGGTGTTATTTCCCGGTCCAGTGTTACCAGGTATTCCTTGTCATGCTTGTACCGCGGATGCGTCATCCGATTCGTCAGTTCTCCATCATTCGTCATCAGCAGCAGGCCAGTACTGTCCTTGTCCAGCCTGCCTGCAGGATATAACCTCAGGTGCCTGTACTTTTCAGGAATAAAATCGATCGTTGTCTTCCTGCCGCGGTCGTCACTCACCGTAGACAGCACGTCCGGCGGCTTGTTCAGTACAAGGTATACATGTTTTTCCTTCGTCAGCTTTATCTCAACGCCATCGACCACTATACGATCTTTCCAACTATGCACCGTCTGGCGCAGGTTTTCCGCAACCTTGCCGTTTACTGTCACCCTGCCCTCCATTATCGCGGCGGCAACCTTCCTCCTCGATCCCGCACCAGCTCCTGTAAGTATTCTTAGTAAATCCTCTTTTTCACTCATAACCCGATTATATACGAAATATCAGTTTATTAGTATTACCTTACTCCTTTCTACCTGTATCCTGGCTTTCATCTCGTACTTGATACATGTTCCAGCACATGCCCATAGAAGACGAATCCTTTCGATTGCACCTTAAAGTGTATTTATTCATAAATTTCCTGGATTCCCGCGTTCGCGGGAATGACAAAAAGGAATACGGAATGAGAAGTAGATGAAATCATTATGAAAAATACTCGGTCAGCATATAAAGGAAAAATTTGTATTAATCTCCTGATCCTTTTCCTTCCCCCGCCCTTTAATCACTCAAGTAACCTTCCCAAGCCGGTTATAAATTAATTCTAAATCACTACCAATCCTATTTTCGAACCACCTCCTTTCCTTTTGGAGAGGAGGTAAGTTCGTAACCGGAGGAGAGGATTAAAATAAAAAAAGAATATTTACTTATTCGCAAATACTCTCGAAATATAAAAAGTAATGCCCAATGAGAAAATGAAAAACCGGCAGCGCCTTTCTTGTATCTCTTTCTTCAGGCGCTGCCGGTATCTCTTCCGCTACCGGACATTTACCTTCTCCC
>JAFGCW010000013.1 GCA_016932435.1 Dehalococcoidales bacterium
ACAAAATCACCGGCGACGATACGATAAGCCTTAACGTCATCGGGGGCATACTGGATATTTACCTCGAATAACGGGGTGTAATGTATTCCTACCAGTTCCTTACCTTGAAGTTTTTCTAAAATCGTGTATTCGTCAGTAACCGAAACGCCCAGCAACGATGAAGCCATAACAAGATATTCATTTTCAAGCTCGGCTACGGCATATTCAGCATCGGGCGACACCGCCAGAGCCACATTACCGGGCAGCGTCCAGGGAGTAGTCGTCCAGGCAAGGAAATAGCCCGGTTTATCGGACGATCTCAACAATTCGGCAAGCCTGCTTTCCCCCAGAGAAGACTGGACGATTCTGAACTTTATGTAAATCGATGGATCTTCGGTATCGTCTTTATAACCCTGGGCAACCTCGTGAGAACTGAGAGACGTCTCGCACCTTGGGCAGTGAGGAGTGACTCTGTGACCCTGGTAGATAAGGCCTTTATCCCACATCTGTTTGAGAGCCCACCAGCAGGTCTCCATATAACTGTTTTTCATCGTGACATAGGCGTTTTTCATGTCGACCCAGTAGCCGATACGCTCCGTCATCTCCTCGAATTCTTTTATATACCCGAGAACACTTTCACGGCAGAGAGCGTTAAATTCCTTAATCCCGTATTCTTCTATCTGGGCTTTTCCTGAAAATCCCAGTTTCTTCTCCACTTCGAGTTCGACCGGCAGTCCGTGAGTATCCCATCCACCGATACGCGGGGTATGATAACCTTTCATCGCCTTGTAGCGTGGAAATATATCCTTGATTGCCCTTGGCATGGCGAAGTGGAGTCCGGGGCTGGCATTGGTTGTCGGTGGTCCTTCATACATGATAAAGGCAGGTTTTCCCTCTCGTTTGTCTACACTCTTCTGGAAAATATTCCCGTCTCTCCAGAGCTCAAGGATCGTTTCCTCGACCTGGGGAAAATTTACTCTGCTGTTTACCGGTTTGAACATGTTATACCTCTCCACAAAAAAATCCCGCCCCTCTCAAGGGACGGGAAAAATATTACCCGCGGTACCACCCTAATTTCTCCCGACTACATCGGAAGACACTCATTAATGGCACATAAAAATGCCCCGTCACTGGTAACGGTTGACGAACCCGGCCAAGCCTACAAGTCCCTCATCGGAACATTCGGTTGACGGCTCAGGAGTGATTTTCCGGAAGGCATCCACATCTGCTTTCACCAAACCAGACTCGCTAAGTGTCTGTTATCTCCCGTACTCTTCTCCGTCACTGCCTTTTTCAGTAAAATAGTATCGTATCTGCCTGTTTTTGTCAATTCGGTTATTCTTCTTTAGGAAGAATAACTACCCTGCGTGATTCACCCTGGCCGATACTCTCGGTTATCACGTCCTGATGTTCAGCCAGAGCCAGATGAATTATTCTTCGCTCATATGCCGACATCGGTTCGAGTGTAAATGACATATTTTTGGCATTTACCTGCTCAGCCATCTGACGAGCAAATACCTGGAGCGCCTGATACCGGCGTTGTTTATAACCTTCGACATCTATTATTACAGGCAGCCAGCTTTTCTTCTGGTGCCCTATGATCAACCTTACTATATACTGGAGACAGGATAGAGTCTGACCTCTCCGGCCAATTAGGATTCCGAGATCATCACCTTCTATATTAAGCGAAATCGACTCGGTAGGTTCTTCACCTTCTACGACAGGTGGCGGCTGGAGAACAGCCGAACCATCCACCCCCAGTAAACCGAGAAGTTCATTGGTCGTGTTCTGTACATATTCAGTAATATCTTCATCCGGATCAGAAGTAATCGGAGTTACCCTGACAACTGCCTCATCGCTGCCCAATCCGAGTATACCGGATTTACCTTCGCTTATTACGTCTACTTCTACCTCCTCCCGACTTACGCCTAATTGACTGATAGCTTGTTGAATAGCCTCCTCCACTGTCTTCGCTCTCGCTTCCAGACTCTCCATCTTCTATTCCTTCTTCCCGGGCGGGACTTGATTCGATTACTATATCGGCACTCGTATCGTCTGCCGATAATACTCTTTTCTGCTTGGGTTCCCGCCCCTGGTTTTTCTTTATATCAGGACCTTTACCGCTGGTACCACCACCACGGAATGGCAAGGTAAGTCCTCCCCAGCCGGTGCTGAAATACTGCATTATAATCCGGATTATCGTCGAAGTCACCCAGTACACTGCCAGGCCGCTGGGAAGTGACATACACAGGAATCCGAACATCAGCGGCATCATCCAGAGCATCATCTGTCCCTGTGCCGCCTGCTGAGGATCGGCGTTGGGATTCGTTGTCATCTTCTGCTGGACCCACATGGCAACACCAACGAGAATCGCCATAAACATATCAGGAGCAGCTAGGTTAAGCCACAGGAATTGGCTGTTAAGCGGTATCTGTGAGAACACCGGCCAGGACGTGTACAGTCTCTGGGACAGATCCATGAATCCTTCGGGTGCCGTGGCCAGCAACCGTATCACGGACTGGTAGAGGGCTATCCACACCGGCATCTGTACCAGCATCGGCAGCAGGCATCCCGCAGGGCTTACCCCGGATTCCTTCATTAACCTCATCTGTTCCTGGGCAGCCTTCTGCTTATCTTTTGCGTATTTTTTCCGTACTTCGGCAATTTCAGCCTGCATAGCCTGCATGGCTTTCGTTGCCTTTAGCTGCCTCTGGGTAAGCGGATACATAAGCAGGTTGACAACAACAGTGAGAACCATTATCGCCAGGCCGAAACTACCAACAAGGTAGTCGGACAGCATAATGAGTACATTAATTATCGGGTTAAGTATTATAAGGTCCCAGACGGTCCCGACCCATTCCAAGGGTATCTACCTCACTTACTTCATATATATTTCGCGTTTTGCTCCTGTCATCGCGTCTACTTCGTGAAGTGTATCGAGATTAGTATGAACATACACTTTCCCGTCTCCAGCGATAAGAGGAGCGAATATCGTTTCTTCGAGAGCGGCTAACTTCTCATATCCCGTACCGGTAACGTCGATCCCATATATCATACCATCTTGTGTAGCTACGACAATCACATCATCGATAAGAACCGGTGATGATGATACCGGACTTTCCAGGTCATAGTCAGTTATCTTTTCACCATTCGAGGTGTCGATTACGTATATTTTACCGTCAAGACAGGGAGCATATATCGTACTGCCGTAAATTACAGGAGTAGCCCAGAACCAGTTATCAGCCAGATATTTCCACTTCAGGCTTCCGGTATCTGCATTAATCGCGTATAGATTCCTGTCGAAAGAACTGAAATAAACCGTATTGCCGCTAACGACTGGAGTGGATACTATAGCACCTTCAGTCTCATATTCCCACTCGATACTGCCGTCTGCGGTATCAAGTGCGTAGAACTTTTTATCGAAGCACCCGATAAAAAGCATGTCATTCGATATTACGGGAGTCGACCATATTTTATCAGGAAGCTCGATTTCCCATTCCTTGTAGCCATCGGCTGCATCCAGTGCAAATACCTTATTATTTGCCGAACCAAAGTATAACTTACCCTGGTTATAGATAATACCGCCGATGATCGATCCTCCAACATTATCCTGCCGGGGATAAACCCATCTTGGCTCCTGTCTTATTTCATTTCGACCAAAAGCATAGATCTTTCCGTTATAACCGCCGATACAGACTAGATCATCTGCTATCATGGGAGAACTATATATAGCGACCGCAGATGAACCCTGCGCACAACTGAGAAATCCGCTGGTAGGTTGCTGTGTTTCAAGAGGGATCGATAGTATCAGGCGACCATCCGTAGCATTAACAGATACAAGGTTGCCTTCCATCGATCCTGTATAGATAACGCCGCCTTCCATTACACCACCAGCCCATCCTCGGGCAACGGCCCCACGGGTGGCGGCGCATCCCGGAAGAGTTAGTACCACAGCGAAAAGAACAAGCGCTAATAACGCTATCTTATATAACGGTCTTATTTTTTTTAGTTCATGCATATATTTCTACTGCCTGGAGTGTGGGCTATGGTATAGGATCGTAACCGCCGGGATGAAAAGGATGGCAATGGGAAATCCTTCTGCAACCTAACCACACTCCTTTAAACAGCCCATATTTTTCTATTGCTTCATAGGTATATTGTGAACAGGTAGGAATAAACCGACAGGAAGATGGCATCACACGGGAAATGGTCATCTGGTAAATCCTTATCATACCCATGCCAATTATCTTCATACCCTAAATAGCCTTATTGTTCCTGTTACAATATTCCGGTTCTATTAATAGCCGGGCTACGACCGTTTTACCTTATACCCTTTTTAGTATATCAGCTTTCGTTAATAAAAGTTCGACTGTTTCTTTCAGATTGGTGAAACTGGCTTTAGCCGCAGACGGTCGGAGTATATATACCATATCCCAACCCGACTTAATAGACTCTATCCTGTTTATTTCTCTCAACTGCCGTTTGAGTTTGTTTCTCGTTACCGCATTACCGACTTTCTTACTGACTGATAAACCGTAACGAGAATAATCGAGATTATTTGGTAAGGTTCTCAGTACGATGAGTTTAGAAGGATACGACTTGCCTTTTCCGTAGACTTCCGCATATTGCCGGGGTTTGGTTATGCGTTCTTCTCTCTTCATCATTCCCTCCCTCGGGTATCGATGTAAGAGTAATGTTCGCATCAAACTACGGTCAGTCGCTTACGACCCTTCAATCGCCTGGCAGCAAGTACAGCCCGGCCACCCTTGGAACTCATCCTTTTAAGAAAGCCATGTTCACGCTTTCGTGGTATCTTCTTCGGTTGATAGGTTCTTTTTGGCATTCTAACCCCTTATTATAAATAAATGGCAAAATCGAGAGGAAGAGTACAATTACTCTGCCGTCGCCGCTTTTGATGATATCGTCGCTGCAGCACCAACTTTCCGCATATGAGCCGGCACATAAGGTAATAGTGCCAAGTGCCGGGCCCGTTTTATCGCTACAGCCAGGCGACGCTGATGTTTGGCGCAGGTACCGGTTCTCCGACGCGGTACGATCTTGGCTCTATCGGATACAAAACTGCGCAATCTATCAGGATCTTTGTAATTTATCACCGCTGATTTATCAGCACAGAAAACACATACTTTTCGTTTTGGTGCGTATCGTGGTCTGCTCCATCTTGTAGTTTTACTTTTTTCCCCACTCGGTTTTCTTCTTGCCACTTGTTATATCTCCATACTTCAAGGTTATTTATATCCCTAAAAGGGAATATCTTCCGGTTCAATATCATCTATGCTGGTCTCGGCACCTTTATCCTCATTAAGAGGAGCTGAAGCCTGCCTGTCCAGGAAACTTACTCTATCGGCAACTATTTCATTTCGATATCGTTTCTGTCCGTCCTGGCCTTCCCAGCTATGAGTCCTTAATCTGCCTTCAACGTAGACCAGTCTTCCTTTGGATAAGAACTGGTTACATTGCTCGGCAAGCCTTCCCCATGTTACTACAGTAAACCATTCCGTTTCTTCTCTTCGTTCACCTTCGGACGTGGTGTACCTTCTATTTGTGGCGGCGCTGAACGAAGTTACCGGTCTGCCGTTAGGAGTGAAACGCATCTCAGGCTCACTGCCGAGGTTACCGATGATTATTATTCTGTTTACGCTAACCATTCTTTCAAAGCTCCTTTAACTCTCCCCAAGCACACGGGAGAAACGGACTTTCTCCCGATTATCTATTCAATGCTTATCAGCAGATGCCGTAGAACTTCTTCAGAAATCCGCAGGTTATTCTCCAGTTCTCTCCCATCCAAAGGTTTCATCTTGAACTGGAGTAAGACATAGTATCCTTCTACAAAATGCTTAATGGGATAAGCCAGTTTTCTCTTGCCCCACCTTTGCACATCGGAAACCGCACCTCCCCTGTCGGTGATGTAGCGGCTGATACTCTCAATCGATGCTTCCAGCTTTTCTTCGGGTGTTTCCGGAGCGATTACAATGGTTAATTCGTAGTCGCGTAGTCCCAGTTCTTCTTGTGTTGTTGTATTGTCAGACACATTCCCTCTTCTAAAAAATACTCTGGAGCATTATACCACACAACAGGCAAATAAACAACATACCCTGAACCTGTCGGAGCTTATCATCACTCTACTTATGAACTAATATTACGGAGGCTCCGACCGATACCGGTCGGAGCCTCCGACTCTGAGTATAAAATAAGTAATTAACCGAGTATCTTCATAGCTTCTTCTCGATATGCATCCATCAGGTAAGGAATGCCGGTGACTTGCGCACACTCTTCGGTCAGGGACATGAGATGTTTCCTTGATAATGCGGAAATATTGAAACTCCTGGCACCGGCCATAAGCTGCTGGAGACCGACCTTGATCTTCTCCGAGTAGCTGTATATACCAATAGCACCCAGCGGGATATTCTTCATCTCGTCGGCGCCGACTATATCTTTGACGTCCTCGTAGCAGACAAAGATTTCTTCAGGAGTAGAACCGTACTGGCTGACCGTATTAGGCAGCTTGCCATCGCTAATCCACTGGTTAATATTCTTGCCTACCATACCCGGAATCATCAAAGCGCGTCCCATGCATACGGCCTTGGTGAAAGGCGCACCGAGTGCAAGAGCTTTAAACACGCCGTCTTCACTGCTGAAACCACCGGCAAAGGCTATATCCGGAACCTTTTCTCCCCGGTCGGCGAGTTTCTTCAGGAATTCATAAGCCAGTGAATGCAGGTAAAGACTGGGAATACCCCATTCTTCCATCATTCTCCACGGGCTCATCCCCGTACCACCACTGGCTCCGTCAAAGGTAAGAAGGTCGATCTTGGCATTCGAACTCCACTTAATGGCCATAGCCAGTTCACGCATACTGTAAGCCCCGGTTTTCAGGGTAACACGCTTGAAACCGATATCTCTAAGGCGCTGAACTTCATTGTAGAATGCATCCTCGCCGATAAATCCAAGACGGCTGTGCCGTTCAAACTCTTTCAGAGAACCGTCCTTGAAAGCTGCCTGTGCCAAAGGATCGGACGGATCGGGAGTGACAATGTAGCCGCGTTTTTGGAGTTCCAGGGCTCTCTCCAGGCTTCCAACCTTGATTTCACCACCGATGCATTTAGCGCCCTGTCCCCATTTTAATTCAATTGTATCAAGACCATGTTTCTTGCAGACGTACTCGGCCACACCAAGGCGTGTATCCTCTACGTTCATCTGGACAAGGATTTCGCCGTATCCCTGGTGATAGCGACGGTAAGTCTCTATCCTGCGGTCCATATCCGGAGCGTTGGTTACCTTACCGTTCGAGTCCAGTTCCAGCTGAGGATCGATACCGCATACATTCTCGCCGCAGACCAGTGTAACACCGCTGATTGCAGCGCCAACAGCGAAATGTTCCCAGTTCTTACGGGCGATTTCAGTCGAACCGAGAGCGCCGGTAAAGATGGGGACTTTCATTTTTACTTTCTTGTCCCAGCCGTATTCTGTCTCGGTGTTTACTGCTGGGAAGGTAGCAGTATCCGGACCTCCCACCACTCCTTCCGGCAGGCCTTCCGCTCCAAGAGCATATCCCTGGATATTCAGGTGAGAATAATCAATGGGATAATCCTTGTCGCCGCCGGCGGTCACGTCACCGAAAGGTCCCGGGTAAATTAATTCGCGGCCTCGGAACGTGGCTTTAAAAACTTCGCAATTTCCGGTACAGCCGTCGATACAGCGTGAGCATAATCCGCTTGAAGGGACGACACTCCTTGAACGATTGGCAGTTCTGGTTGCTTCATTGGCATTCGGGGATCTTAGGTTCATTAATTTTTCCTCCTGTTTATTAATTTATCTTATATTTCAAGGGCAAATTACCCCTTTAAATAAGTTTTCATACTACGGATATTTAATTTAAAGAATAGAATCGAAACTGACCATATCGCCATAATCAAGTAAAGTACTCATCGCCTTGTTTTCAACCTCTATTCCTGATTCAACGGCGGCCGCCACCGGTGTCAAACCGCCAAGCAGTATCATTCCAACCCTGTTCAAACCAACGGAAATACCGCATGTAGCTTCACTCGGATTTCCTAAAAGAATCAGTCCGTTAATACCGGCTTTCTGTAATCTTTCGATAATGTCCTCGGTCAATGCAAGACAATGAGTCGGCATCTCCCGGAAATTCGCCAGGACCTTTCCTTCGCCACCAGAGATAATATTACGAACGCTTGTCATCCCCGCGCGGATGAAAACTTCGGAAGGATCGACCGTAGAGCCTGAATATTGAATCAGATCAACAAATCTCAAGGGAAGGTTATTCCGCATCTGGAGAACTCCTCCGAACTTTGAATCTATCGGTACCCCTGCCTTAAGGAGACAGCCGTTGATTATCAGGCTGCATATGGTAGCTAATCCGATCCTGCCTGGAGGAATCAGAACGTCGCCCAGTTTTTCACCCTCATTCGCCACCGCCACACGATCACTGACACAGAAACCTTCTGAAAAGGCTTTTTTCATTTTCCCGATAGCGGTGTTGAATTTCGTTTTCTGGAATAAAGATACATTTACCGGGACCATCCCGGTGGCCGTATTAACATCGAAAGTGGTACGGAAAGAAAGGAGTTCTATTTTTTCGAGTACGAAGCCTACTTTATCGGACACCAGGGCGTTGTTCAGTTCGTCGACACCGAGCGGGGTTATCACCCTGCCGTCTCTCCGCTCCAGGGGTAAGGTAAGTCCCCGTTCATCCATCATCTTGAGATGGTATCGTACCGCCCTTTCACCAAGTTCTATCCCATAATCTCTCAGCTTGATGGATAACAACCTGGCACCAAGTGGCTGCGGTGATTCCTTAAGTATTCTCAGGATCGATATTACCTTGCGTTCTACTATCTTATTATCGGCACCTATCATGATATTCCTTTATCCGGTATCTTTTGAAAAACATACCGACACCGGTAACCGTTTTCCTATTATATTTGAGACTAAAATAGGTGTCAAGTACTGATTTTTCATAAAAATTTACATAAGTAAATTTCTCTATTCCAGTGAACAGAACGGCGAAAATGATTAATAAAATATTTATCAAGTATTGATAATAGAATGGCTGTATCCTTGGGTATCATTTTTTTCGCTGAAAGTCTATTGACATGTTATTCGTACCTGTTCATAATCATCATTACCAAAAAACTCACCGGTGAATATTTTATAGACCACTCCTCTGAACCTTAAAACTACTCATACTGAATCTCATAATCCCGTTCATCCTGAGCCTGTCGAAGGATGAACACATCGAAGGATGAGCACATCGGAAGATGACCTGCAACTACCGTAAGAAAAGTGCGTGATAGAAGAGGTGTGGTCATGTACGGTAACAGAATTATCCTCGTTTCCCATGATTCTGACATTGCGTTAATGTGTCAAAAAGCGCTTGAGAAAGAGAATATCCGGATTCAGGCGCGGATATCTGCATCGAAGTGCCGATTAACACAGACGAACTACTCGCTCAGATAAAAGCGCTGCGTCGAAAGGTCGGCTCCGGTGAACTCCATCCCGATAAAGCTGTATTCGTTTCAGGCGACCTGCGCATCGACTATCACAGGAGGCTGGTAACGGTGAAGGGTGAAAAAGTCACCCTAACGCACGAGGAATACGGTCTGCTTACAGAACTGACAAAAAACGCGGGAGCTGTGCTCAGCTATCGCCACCTTCTGCATACGATCTGGGGGAATGAATATACCGACGAAAGGCAATACGTTCACCAGCATATCTGCCGTTTAAAGAAAAAGATAGAGCCGGACCCGCGTAATCCTGTGTACATACACACCATTTATCAGGAAGACTATATTTTCAGAGAAAAAGACTGATGCTTCTCCGTCTTTGTTCAAGGAATATTGTATGAACTACTTTCAATAACCAGCCGGCGGTACGTTTTAAAGAAAAATTCAAGAAAAAAACAAGAAATATTCAAGAACTTTTGAAGAATTTTTGTGGTATCATACCTCGCTGATGAAATAAAGTGTGAAAATATGGTGAGGTAATGCCTATGGAACAGCACAATTGAATAAATTATCTATTTTGTACAGGAGATAGGTAACGTATCGTAATTACTGTAAAAAAAGAGTAAATTATCTCAATTCATGGGAGGACAATATTATGAAAATACTAACCAAGTTACGATTTGTTATTTTACTCGTTCTAGTTATGTCACTAGTGATTCCTTATTCAGTCCAGGCTGCTGGAGAAAACCAAATATATCCTAATTCTATTGCTGGTTATCCGGTGATCTACGTAAAAACACAAGAAAATACTGTTGGACTGGAGGAAGGCGAAGTAACCTTGGTTCTCTATGACAAAACACCAATATATGACCAAGAGACACAACCACCTTCTCGTAGGGTTGTAGGTATGTTTTTACGTGAAAATACATTACCAAAAAGCTGGAGGATAGAAGTTGTCGGTGGGCCTGGTATGACAAAGGAAAAAATTAAAGAAGTCCATGAACAAAATCAGCTAAAAATGAAAGCTTATTCAGAAGAAATAGCAATGGAATCTACTAGGGCCCAAGATGATAAAACTTTCACTATAATTCGAAACAATGGACCACTATATTATACTGTAGACTTAATCTCAGCAACCATAGACGAAGCACCTTCAGAATCTTATGATCAAGATGTATTCAGTTTTTGGATGGTAAATGGTCTTACCGATGAGGAGTATTTTATCCAAGCTGGTCAAAAGTATCTTGGTAATGGTTCTTGCTTAAATGTGTGGGCTGATCAGTTTGGTGCGGGATCACCAGTACCCACTGAATTCGACACATATGAATTACCTTATTATTCTGGAGATACCTACAAATTTGAAGTCGGGTTAGCAGGGAATTACTGGTATGCATATGGCAATAATCTTGATACTGGTGGTCACGACACCGTGTATACAGAAAGTACGGGTACGGCTGGAGAATATTTCGTCTATGATACTAACACAAGTGTATTTTTTGAAAACGCAAATACTGGATCAGATTGGTACGATGGATTTGATGTTAATCCTCTCGAAATCAAGTGGGCACGGGAGAGAAGAAATGATTCAAATTCTTACTGGCTGTATGAATCAAAATTAATAATAGATAGTGACGAAAATGTCTATTCAGCAACCGATGAAATAACCGGATCACTTCTGTATTTTGGGACTGCATATATACATTTGGATGAGCTTCCTATCGTAGAGTAATTTCTTATTGATGCCACTGTATATCGGACATGGTATAACACAGGTTCCAGTGAAAGAAGAACATAATATGAATTCACTGGAACCTGTGTCAAGTGTAGTATAATACGTACAGAGATTACAACACTTATGAAATGGATGGAAAATGAATTTCACAACCAAAAAACTCACTCTATCAATTATTTCATTTCTGCTAATAATTTCCGTCCTATCTTGTGATCGTGATATAGATACCGCGTTTCCAGTGTCAAGTGAAGAAGTAGATATTCCGGACTCTATAGTAGAGGCAGCGATCAGAGAAGTTACCGGTAAACCAAAAGGACCGCTTTTAATTTCTGACCTGGAGCCTATAACAAAATTATACTTTGACGGCGGTGCAGTTAGCCTGGAGGGTCTGGAATACTGCTCCAATTTAACATATCTGGATGTAAGCGGAAACAGAATTATAGACCTTTCTCCTCTTTCAGGACTGGCAAATCTGGAAAAACTGTTTCTTAAAAATAATATGATAACCGATATCTCTTCATTATCTGGGCTTGTTAATCTGTACGGACTCACCCTCTCTCAGAACCAGATATTCGATATATCTCCGTTAACGAACTTGATAAACCTTGAAATTCTCATGTTGAGTTCCAATCATTTACCCGATATTTCTCCGATTTTTTCCCTGACTAATCTCCGTTACCTGGATATTCGTAGTTGCGAAATAAGGGATATAACGCCTCTGTCAACGTTAACCAACCTGGAATTCCTTATTATCGGCAATAATCCTGTCTATGACATTTCTCCGATTTCGCATCTGAATAATTTGATAAAATTAAGTTTCAGGGAGAGCTCGCTGGTTGATATCAGTACGCTGAAAAACCTGACGACTCTGGAACAACTGGATCTGGCTAAAAACCAGATCGTCGATATTTCACCATTGGCTTCTCTTGGTAATCTTCATCATCTTTCACTAGGTGGCAACCGAATAAATGATATCTCGCCGTTAATCGGAATGAGCTTACTTGAAACGCTGGGATTAACGGATAACCGGATCATCGATGTCTTTCCCCTTGATTCTGAGTCCTTAGAAAACCTGACAACCTTGTTCCTTGAAGGCAATATGATAACGGATGTTCCCCCGTTTTCCGGACCGCCAAAGCTTAGATCGTTACGTATTCTAGACGGCAATCCACTCAGTGTAGAATCCCTGGCTACAATTGAACAAATGAAAGAGAGAGGCATCGAAGTAAGATAAATTTACGAATACTTGTGTTAACCATCCAAACCTGTAAGGTTTGCAGGCAGATTAAAAACTCCTTGGATCGTTTACGGAGCTGTCCCGTATACCAATCGATCAGGCTGATCGCATATTATCCCATTAATTTTTATTTTCATATATTGAAATCATATCATTCAAGAACTATAATTCTTACATATATGTCACTTAAGCATCAATCAACGATGAGGGGTAATATAGACAAAGAAGCATGCAAAAGTTTATTCACATCAGCACATTAGGAATTCTGTTCGTGGTCATCGTGACCGGAGCCGGTTGTGCTAATCCCGATACTCTTACCAACACAAAATCTCCGGAGTCCGTTATCGAACATGGATGCGAGTGGTCCGAAACTCTTTCGGAATCACGACCTGCCGATTTCAATCTTGTTTTCAAATATGGGTATGGCACTATCAATAAAAACGTATTAAATACATTCAACGGGACCTACACATGGGATATGGTAGTCGATCCGCCCATCACGATAGATTTCAGTTTATCTGATGAAGACATGGACAGGATCTATCAAAAGATGGTGGAGATAGATTTCTTCTGTTATCCTGACGAATTTGCCATTCCTTTACCCGAAGAAGGGATTGTCGGTATGGGAACTCCCTATCAGGGATATTACTTCATGGTAGAGTGCGACAATAAAGTAAAGGTATTACGGTGGGAGGATAAGATAACAAATAAGAATGAAGAAGCTGACAAATTAAGATGGCTGACAGGTCTTATCATAAGTCTCATTGAATCCAAAGATGAATACTGGGAGTTACCATCGCCCAGAGGTGGATATCTATAAATACAACCAGGTAGAACATTCAGATCAATCAAATCCCGGGGACAGTAAGAAAATCTATCCGACTGATGAAGTTAGTCTTCTTGTTCATCCTGAGACGGATGTATTATTAGAAATTAGATCTAAGTCTGGTACCTTGCTTTATTCCAGAGCTTTCACTTATGACGAAGCGCTGGCAGCTCTATATACTCGCGAATCCTTTCCGGATTGGTGAAAATAATCAGGTCTTACCCTCGAATTATTGCCGCCTGCACAATGATATGATATACTTTATGCTAGTTTATTAGGAGAAAGGGGAAAAAATTTGCCAGAAATTGTTTCAGTAAAACAGCTTCTGGAAGCCGGGGCTCATTTCGGACATCAGACAAGCCGATGGCACCCTCGCATGAAGAAATACATCTTCACAAAACGCGAGGGAATCCATATTATCGACCTTGAACAAACCACAACCATGCTTGCCAAAGCATGTGAGTTTATCACCCAGGTTGTAGCTGATGGAGGAAAGGTACTCTTCGTAGGTACCAAGAAGCAGGCTCAGGAAGCCATAGAGGAAGCAGCTACACGCTGCAACATGTATTATGTTAATCAGAGATGGATCGGTGGAGTACTTACCAATTTTGCTACCATCCAGGCAAGAATCGACTATCTGGTTCGGCTGGAAGATCAGCAGGCCAGGGGTGAATTCAGCCGTCTTCCGAAGAAGGAAGCCTTAAAGCTTGAAAAGGAAATCGCCAAGCTTAATAGACAGATGGGTGGTTTCAAGGAAATGACCAGTATTCCGGCAGCGTTATTTATCGTTGACCCGCCAAAGGAGAAAATCGCACTGGCTGAAGCCAAACGGGTAGGAATACCTGTCGTTGCCATCGCAGACACGAGCTGCAATCCTGATGAGATAGATTACCCTGTCCCGGCAAATGACGACGCTATCAGAGCAATCAGGCTGATATGCAATAAGATAGCTGACGCAGTACTTGAAGGTACCCCCGGCCAGGAAATGATACAGACAGAAGAAGAAAAAAGTCCCGTAGATACGGTTGAGACCAAAGCAACGGAAGAAGATGAAACTCTAGTCTTAACCCCGGATGACGAGTAGACCAAGGAGGAAAGTTTGAGTATCTCTACTGATAAACTCAAGGAGCTCAGAGAGCAGTCTGGAGCGGGTATCATGGCTTGCCGAAATGCTTATATAGAAGCAAGCGAAGATATGGGTAAAGCTCTGGAACTACTCAAAGAGCAGAATTTATATATAGCGGAAAAGAAAAAAGAACGTTCCACTTCGCAGGGAATAGTGGAAGCCTATATTCATGCCGGCGGGCGTATCGGCGCCATGGTAGAAGTAAATTGTGAGACCGATTTCGTTGCTCGTACCGATGAATTCAAAGAACTCGCCCACCTGATAGCAATGCAGGTAGCAGCGATGGACCCGCAGTATATTTCACAGGACGCGGTACCTGAAGATGCAGAACTTGAGCAAAGCGTTGAAGAAATATGCCTGTTAACCCAGGCCTGTATCAAGGACCCTGCCGTTACTATCCAGGACCTTATTACAGAAGCCATCGGTAAAGTGGGAGAAAATATCAGAGTAAGTAAAATTGCCAGGTTCGAGCTAGGATTATAGTAATACTGCTAAGAAGGCGTTAGCGATATGGCTACTACCAAGTACAAGCGTGTCTTACTCAAGCTCAGCGGTGAGGCTTTTAGCGGTGATTCGGACTTCGGTATTGATATTCCCACGTTAAGAAAAGCCGCCATCCAGATTAAGCACGTTATGGAAATGGGTGTTAACGTAGCTATTGTGGTAGGCGGCGGTAACATATGGCGTGGCGCCCAGGCAGAAAAAGACGGCATTGACCGGGTTACCGCAGACTATGCCGGAATGCTGGCAACAGTGATTAATGCCCTCGCTCTTCAGGATATACTCGAACGGGAGGGAGTGACCACCAGAACACAAACCGCAATCGATATTCAGCAGGTAGCCGAACCTTATATCAGACGCAGGGCTATACGCCATCTGGAGAAAGACAGACTGGTAATCTTTGCCGCGGGTACGGGTAATCCATATATGACGACGGATACTGCGGCTGCCCTCAGGGCTATAGAAATCGAAGCAGAAGTCCTGCTTATGACCAAAAACGAGGTCGATGGCATATACAGCGAAGATCCACACAAGAATCCACAAGCGAAAAAATTCGACAGGCTGACTCACCTCGAAGCTCTGAATCTTCGACTTGATGTAATGGACGCCACGGCTCTTTCGCTGTGCCTTGAAAATAAACTGCCGATAATAGTCTTCGATCTCCAGGAAGAAAACAGCCTGGAGCGAGTCATTAAAGGAGAACACATCGGCACAATAGTTACCAGCGAGAAGGAAGATGTCTAGCGATACACTGAAATCCATTGAAGAAAAAATGCACAAGGCCAGTGATGGTCTGGTAAAAGATCTGGCTACCATCCGTACCGGTAGAGCTACGCCGAATATCCTGGATAATGTAAAAGTAGATTACGCCGGTGTGTCGACGCCACTTAATCACCTGGCAGGAATATCCGTCCCGGACGCCCGGCTTCTCGTGATTCAGCCATGGGATAGAAACAGCATCCGGGACATAGAAAAAGCCATCCTGTCTTCCGACCTGGGGCTAAACCCGACCAGCGACGGTAAAGTGATCAGGATAACTATCCCCCCTCTTTCCGAGGAACGCAGGCAGGAAATGATCAAGGTAGTGCATAAGAGAGTGGAAGAAAGAAAAGTAACCATCAGAAACCTGAGACGGGATGCTCTTAACGAATTGAAAGAGCTGGAAAAGGATAAAGAAATATCTCAGGATGAAAATAAACGCGCACAGGATCAACTCCAGCATCTTACCGATGGTTTTATTGCGGTCGTAGAAAAAACAGGCCAGGACAAAGAAGAAGAACTCAAACAAGTATAATCCACCAGAGCGGAGTAGAAATTATGACGGCTTCCTCATCGTCTACATCCGGTAAACATTCTCTACTCCCTACCCACATCGCCATAGTACCGGACGGTAACGGTAGATGGGCTGAAAAGCGTGGTTTATCCCGACTCGAAGGTCACCGGGAAGGCATGGAAAACATGTATCGCCTGGTAGAATACGTGGATGAATATAATATACCCTACCTTACACTGTATGGATTCTCCACGGAAAACTGGAATCGGCCTGAAGAAGAAGTACTCGGACTGTTTTCATCACTTACAGAATTCATCAAGAGAACCTCGCCCGATATTCACCGTCGCGGGATCAAGATAAACCATATCGGCAGACTCTCCGAACTTCCGGAAGAATTCCGCCAATCTATAAAAGATGCGGTAATATTAACAGAAAATAATACCGGAATGACTCTGAACATCGCTTTTAACTATGGAGGTCGTGCTGAAATAACCGACGCCATACGTAGAATTATTGATGACGGTATTCCTTCGGAGAAAGTAACCGAGGTTATGATAGAAAACTATCTCTATACCGCCGGAATGCCAAGTGTCGACCTCCTGATACGTACCAGTAACGAAAGACGTCTCAGCAACTTCCTGATATGGCAAACTTCCTACAGCGAATATTACTTCACCAGGGTCCTCTGGCCGGATTTCCGGAAAAAAGATATCGATAAAGCCCTGGAGTTTTACAGGCGAAGAAAAAGACGTTTTGGCGGGTTATAGAATTCATTTATTATGCTTAAAAAACGAGTGATAACATCAATCCTGGGTATCCCGGTACTGATTGCCGCCGTATGGTTCGAGGAATTTCTGCCCTGGTTCACAATGCTGGCAGCATTGCTGGGAGTGCTGGCATCCCTGGAATTCTCACGGCTGGTAAACGCTTCCAGGGCACAGACCTTCGCGTTCTACGGAGCCTGCATGACCTTCTTTTTTATACTGCTCCGTGATGTGAACCTCCTTGAGATTATCGATACCGCGTTCAGTACGGCTTATATTCTCCCTTTACTGCTGGCAGCCCTTGTTCTGCCTTTACTGTGGTCATGGCTGCCTGTACGATTCAGGGGTGAAGGTTCGACCTGGAAAGGTGGAGTATGGACGATTATCGGGATCATCTATCTGGGCTGGACGCTTGGGCACCTGGTAGCACTCAGGGGTATAGAAGACGGAAGGAACTGGGTATTCCTGGCGCTTTTCGTCACCTTCGCCTATGACACGGCAGCCTATTTTACAGGAAGATCGATCGGCAGGCACAAGATGGCTCCGCGAATCAGCCCGGGCAAGACATGGGAAGGAGCAGCAGGCGGAGTCGTAGGGGCTGTTCTTCTCAGTCTTTTCTTTACTCTTGATACTCCGCTGGGATTACCGATTAACTGGGGACATGCGGTTGTCCTCGGTCTGCTGGTGAGTTTCTTCGGCCAGATCGGTGACCTTCTGGAATCGGCATTCAAGCGTTATACCAGTGTGAAAGATTCCGGAAATACTCTTCCCGGTCACGGCGGTTTCCTGGACAGGCTGGACAGCATTGTCTTTAGCGGCCTGGTAGTATACTATTATGTTATATGGGTGATTCAGTAAAGAAAATAGCCGTCCTTGGTTCCACGGGTTCGATCGGGCGGCAGACTCTCGAGGTAGTGCGTGCCCTTCCCGACCATTTCAAGATCATTGCTCTGGCTGCCGGGAATAACACTACTCTCCTTGCAGAACAAATAAGTGAATTCAAACCTGAAGTAGTATTCTGCCAAGGAGATAAATCTCCCCTCGAAAAAACCGGTATCGATTACGGCTTCCTGCCACTGGAAGACATTGCTCTTTTACCGGATGCAGATATCGTCGTCATCGCAACTTCAGGTACAGCAGGGTTAAAGGCAACGCTGGCTGCTGCGAAAGCAGGAAAAAATATAGCCCTGGCTAATAAAGAATCACTTGTCATGGCCGGACAATTTATTATTACCGAAGCGCAGCATAGTAATGCCGAGATTCTACCCATTGACAGCGAACACAGCGCTATCTGGCAATGTCTCAGAGGTGAGACAGCACCGGAAAGGATTATCCTGACAGCATCCGGCGGCCCGTTCAGGGGATATACTCGGAATCAACTCGAAAAGGTAACTGCCGACCAGGCACTCAAACACCCTTCCTGGCAGATGGGTGAAAAGGTAACCATCGATTCAGCTACGCTGATGAACAAGGGACTGGAGATAATCGAAGCCCGCTGGCTATTCGATATGCCCGTAGAAAAAATTAGCGTGGTCATACATCCCCAGAGTATAATACATTCAATGGTTGAATTCGCAGACGGTTCTACGAAAGCACAGCTCAGTTACCCGGATATGCGATTGCCTATCCAGTACGCACTTATGTATCCGGAACGTCTTCCCAACGAAAACTTTAGCAAGATGAACTGGGACAATATAAGAGATTTTACTTTCGAGAAGCCTGATTACGATACCTTCCCCTGCCTGAAACTGGCAATCGAAGCCCTCAGACAGGGAGGAACATACCCGGCTGCGTTATGCGCGGCAGATGAAGCTGCTGTAGAGTTATTCCTCAGGAATCAGATAGGCTTTATGGATATTCCCGGATTGATAGAACAGGTACTGGATGAACACAAATCAGTAACCAATCCTGCACTGGATGATATCCTGGCGACCGATGCGCAGGCTAGAGAAAGAGTAATACAGATGGCAGGTATCGCAGGCTAATGGATGTTCTTGTTTCGATATTAACCTTTCTGGTCATCATTATTGTGCTGATTCTCGCCCACGAGATCGGCCACCTGGTTGCAGCAAAATCGACCGGCATTACCGTTGAAGAATTCGGCCTGTTCTATCCACCACGGCTGTTTTCCTATAAATGGCGTGGAACATTATATTCAATAAACGCAATACCTCTCGGCGGATTCTGTAAAATGGCGGGAGAAGAAGACCCGGATGTGCCGGGAAGCCTTGCCAGTAAAAACACCGCAGTCAAACTGTGGGCACTCGGTGCGGGTTCTCTGATGAACTTCCTCCTCCCGATACTTCTTTTCTCGATAGCGTATATGATACCCCATAACGAGGTTACAGATGGTAATGTGAAAATACTTGATGTTTCTGATAACTCCCCGGCGGCACTGACAGTTATGGTACCCGGCGATACGATTATCAGTGTGAACGGAAAGAACGTCTCCAGCAACAACGATGTCAGCCGGTATATCCAGATGAATCTCGGTACCGATATGGAAATGACGGTACTGCACGAAAACGGCACTACTGACACTGTATCTGTGGTACCGCGATGGAAGCCACCTGAAGGGGAGGGATCCGTCGGTATCCTGACTGCCACTGAAGACCCGGTTGTCGAAGAAGTAAGTTACCCGTTCTGGAAAGCTGTTCCGAAAGGATTCGGCTCCTGTATCGATACGTTCGTATTGTTCAAGAACGGGATAATCAGTATGATTATCGGTGCCGTACCTTTCCAGGTTGCCGGTCCTGTAGGCATCGCCGCGGTAACCGGTGAGTTTATCCAGGCAGGAATGAGTCCTCTGCTGGAATTCGCTGCCTTTCTCAGTATGAACCTTGCTATAGTTAACCTGTTCCCCCTGCCGGCGCTTGACGGCGGACGGATAGTCTTTGTCCTTCTCCAGTGGATCCGTAGAGGTAAACGAATATCTCCTCAAAAGGAAGGTTGGGTACATGTTATCGGCTTCGCTCTCCTGATGGTCTTTTTCCTTGCCGTTACCTTCCAGGACATCATCCGAATTATCAGGGGCGACAGCCTGCTGCCGTAAGTATATATGTCACTCTTCGCTTTGTCATTCTGAACGAAGTGAAGAATCTTATCCGATAAATAAAAAAATGAATCCACGTAGAAAATCGATACCCATACAGATCGGTAATGTTATAATCGGTGGCAACGCCCCGGTAGTTGTCCAGTCGATGACTAACACGGATACCCATGATGTTATGTCAACAATCAGCCAGATTAAGGAACTGGAAGAATACGATTGCGAGATAATCCGGGTCGCCGTGCCTGACATACAGGCAGCGGAAGCTTTGAAAGGAATCAAAAAAGGTATCTCTATACCGCTGATCGCCGATATACACTTCGATCACCAGCTGGCGCTGGCTGCGCTTGAAGCCGGAGTGGACGGTTTGCGATTGAATCCGGGAAACATCGGTGAACCGGAAAACGTGAAAGCAGTGGTGAAAGCCGCCGCCGAGAGAAGCGTCCCAATACGCATCGGCGTGAATGCCGGGAGCCTGCCGAAAAAAGTTACTCCCGGTTTGACCGTGCCACAGCGTATGGTGGAAGCGGCGATGGAACACATCAATATACTGGAGAGCCTTGATTTTGGTCTGATAAAGGTTTCTTTGAAAGCGTTCGATGTACCCACCACCATCGAAGCATACCAGGAGATCGCCGGGAAAATCCCCTATCCACTGCATATTGGGATCACTGAAGCCGGACCACCCCGGACCGGAGTAATACGCAGTGCGGTAGGCATCAGCACGCTGCTGTATCTGGGTATCGGCGATACCATACGTGTCTCGCTGACCACGCATCCGCGTGAAGAAGTGATAGCCGGATATGAAATACTGAAAAGCCTTAACCTCAGGCAGCATGGCCCGGTATTGGTGAGTTGTCCGACTTGTGGTCGCACAGAGGTTGAACTGGTTAAAATAGCCGAAGCCGTAGAGAAAGAGCTTCTGAAAATAGCCAAGCCGGTCAAGGTAGCCGTAATGGGCTGCATCGTAAACGGACCGGGTGAAGCCAAGGACGCCGACGTCGGCATCGCCTGCGGCAAAGGCCGGGCAGTCCTCTTTAGAAAAGGCGAACAAATAAAGACCATCGAAGAAAAAGATTTCGTTAAAGCCCTTATGGAAGAGGTGGGGAAGCTGTAATATCCTTCTTACCAAGCGGTATCAAATGTCAAAGCTTAAAATAACAACCGGCTACTCGAGTAATAATCTTCCCTATATGAAAATGGGTGACAGCCCCCGAATCCTCGTTGTCTTCGAAGGCTTGAATTTCAATCATAAACCGCCTGCAGGTATGGCTCTACGGATGAACTCGATGATGTTTAAGGTAATCGTTCAAGACTACACCGTATACATGGTCGGAAGGAAACCCGGTCTTCCCGAAGGTTATACAATGCGGGATATGTCCAATGATTACGCGGAAATGATACGCCATGATATCGGCACCATAGTAAATATCTCCGGCGTCTCTACCGGAGGGCCGATAGCGCAGTGGTTCACCGTCGACCATCCCGAACTGGTCCGAAAGCTGGTACTAATCTCGACCGGGTACCGCTTGAGTGATTTTGGAAAGCAGGCACAGTTGAAGATGCTGGAAGCTGCCCGGACTGGCAGCAGGAGGACTACCGCTGCCTCGATGATAGGTTTGATATTAAAAGGTCTTACGGGGAGGTTAGTGTCAGGCCTGTTCTGGCTGATGGGTCCAATGATTTATGGGAGTGACATGTCCGATGGTATAGCGGAACTGGATGCCGAAGATAAGTTTAATTTCAAGGAACGGCTTCCTGAAATCAAGGTCCCCACGCTGGTTATCGGAGGAGCTGAAGATCCTTTATACCTGATAAGAGAGACCGCCGAAGGAATTCCTGATGCCAGGCTTATCCTCTACGAAAACGCCGGTCACACCGCCATGATGAAAAAGGATTTCCAGAATACTGTACTGAATTTCCTGAATGAAGAGTAAATCCCGGAGCGTGTTACTCCATAACTTTAGCCCAAACCGCCTTGGATCGGAATCCTAGCCTTTCCAGTAGAGCATCACCTGCCATTACCCATATCAGCAATATCAATACTAGCCACAGAGAAGGCCATTGCGCCATCCAGGGAGCTTGATGCATGTATTGTCTGCCTGTTCCCGTTAGCAGAATACCCAGTTCCGGGACCGGTGGATTGATACCGAAGCCATAGTAACCGGTTGATGCAAGGTAGAGAATACTACCGCCAACGGTGAATATACACATCACCGGTACAGCACGCAGCAGTCTTCTCAGCCAGCCTTCTTCCTCGGGCATGGTCAGATAGGCCTCTCTTACCATCGCCACGCCGCGTGGCAGCAGCACAAGGCTGACCACCAGAGTCGCCAGTATCGTGTGATGGTCGATGTCGCGATTTATCATACTCATCATCAGCCAGACCAGCACCAGCCAGGGAACAGCGGTTATCACGTTGCCGGGCAGCAATATCAGCTTTTCTAAAAAGCCCTTCCACCGGCTGTTTTTCTTTCCGAAATAACCCGCCAGCATCGCCCAGGCGGTGGCAAGCACTGCCAGTATTCCGGCACAGGTGAGACCGGCGAAGATATCCAGCCGTGTCGCGTAAAGCAGTCTGCTCAATATGTCGCGCCCGAGATTATCCGTACCAAGCAGATATGTCGATGAAGGTCCGGTAAGCCTGTCATCCAGGAAAATCGCGTTATACCCGTATGGAGCCAGCATCGGTCCGAATATCGCCACCAGCAGGACTATTCCTACCAGTACCATACAGGCTATCAACCACCCTTTCGGTAAAGCGAATTTGAGGGGAGATTCTTCGTCTGATGTATTCGCAGTAACAGATATATCCGAGCGATGATAGGCAATCTCTATCAGGTCGGCAATCAACTTTACCAGCACTACGATAAGAACGAATATCCAGACAATACTGAAGATTACCGGAAAATCTCTGGTCGATAAGCTTTGTCTCAACAACGTTCCGAATCCCTGCGGAATCACCATACTGGAGGTGATAGTGACGATGATTACTATTCCGATCAGCCGGAACAGCCTGATAATCATTTTCACCGCCAGGTGCCGTATCGCCATACCCACCGGAATAGTGTTATTCAGGTTCGCTATCTCCCCATGACCTGCCTGTACCAGAAGCCAGGCAGGTAAGAGTGAAGCGAAGAATACGGAATATTTTGTTGATGCTGCCGAACCTAAGGTTGTCGACCAGCTCCAGCCGGTTGTCATGAGAAAAAGAGCGAGGACCATACCGACGAGAGAAACGGGGGTACTGGCTCCGCAGGAGATAAGTACCAGTCGCAATATACTTCTCAGTTTCGCCAGCCAGCCGGGACGTGGTGTCACCTTGTTGATAAGTGTGCCGAGAAAAAGTAATATCGCGGCGATAACCAGGCTGAAAAGACCGGTCAGTGCGATTGATCCCAGTGTGTTGCCCAATCTCTCTCCGACCATCGTTGATACCGGCTCGCCCTTTGATATTGATGTATCCCAGTCCCAGTCCCAGGAATCGTGGGAAACAATTATTTCATTCTGACCTTCCTCGTTCATCAGGTCGATAATTTGGTCCGGTATAGCCCCTCTGAGCGCCAGCAATGCCAGCCAGGCTATCAGAATTACCAGTCCGGTGAAGGCTATCTTCTGCAGTACCGTAAGGAATACCGGTTTTTCATCAGTGCCCGTTTTGTTTTCCATCGCTTCCTGTATCTCAGTATTCATTTCCCGTTTATCGGACTAAATACCGGTGAACATTATACAGGAAAATTAAAAATATATCACATCGGATTTATCTAATGAGATAAGTCAGGAATATATACTGTCAGATTTCATCACGTTAAAGAAAAGGCTTACATTCCGACACAGTAATGTGTAAGATAAGATAACTGAAAAATCACGCGAGGCAGGTATGAATAGAGTAAAGCACAAGATAATTATAATCACCGGAGGTGGCTCGGGTATCGGAGAAGCGACCGCTAAGCTGTTAGCCAGGGAAGGCGCGACTGTCGCAATCGTTGATATTGACGGCGAAGGCGGCAACAGGGTGGCCGGAGAGATAAATCGCACCGGAGGCAAGGCCGGTTTCTATCACCTTGACGTGTCCAAAGAAAAGGACGTAGAGAAGGTTATTACCGAAATATGCGAGAAATATGGAAAACTGGATGTACTGGTAAACTGCGCCGGGATAGTCGGAAGCGACGCTCCGCCGCATGAGATAACGAACGAGCAGTGGGATACCGTGATGAATACCAACCTGAAAGGGCCATTCTTCTGCACGAAATACGCTGTGCCGTACCTGAAAAAAACCGGCGGCGGCAGCGTAGTCAACGTTTCATCGATTATGGGAATGCTTGCCGGTCCCACCATGGTTTACAACACCTCGAAAAGCGGCGTTCGGCATATGACAAAGAATGACGCCTATATCTACGCGAAAGATAATATACGCTTCAACTCGGTGCATCCCGGATACATAGTCACCCCGCTATTCAAGAAACTGGCGGCTGAGAAAGACAGCTTCGAAGAATCGGTTTCCAGGGAGAGTATGATGATCCCGATGGGCAGGATGGGAATGCCGGACGATATCGCCAACGGTATACTCTACCTCGCGTCCGATGAGTCCAGCTATGTAACAGGCTCGGAACTGATAATCGACGGCGGCTGCATGATTGTGTAAATTGATGCAGACCTTTCCTGGTTGTAACAACGAAAGGTATCAACAAGTGTTATTGTTTTACAATAGAGAACATCTCCCTTTTTGAAAGGGAGAAACTACTTTTCCAGAGGTTTCCTAAATACCGAACGCTGTCATATACCCTTCGTGGATAGCGTCGAGAGATCGTCGCGGGAGTTTGCAGTCTCCTATCTCGTAGACTTCAACCAGCCTGTTTTTAAGTGCTTTAAAAAGCCGGTTTTCCGAACGATAGCCGGTCGCCATTACCACCGTATTGATATCCTGAATAATGCGATCTTCACCGGATATGACGTCCGAGACCGTGACTGTCTTTTCTGATATCTCTTTAATGGTCGTATATGGGATTATGGTTACTCCATTGCTTTTCAGGCGTTTCCAGATAACCGGAATATGCGTGCCATACGCCAACGATTTCAGTCCCCAGTGAGCGCAGATTGCCGGAAACTCCGTTACCAGTTCGACCGACTTGCCCTGTTCCGCCAGGTAATCCGCCGTTGTCGGTCCTTCTGGCATTCCGGTAGTCTCGAACACGAGTACCTTGTCGCCTGTTACTACATGGTCTGCCAGCACCTGTGAAGGACTGACAACATTATCCTGCTCACTGCCGGGCACAGGCAGTATATACGGATTTGCTCCGGTAGCAACGATAACCGCATCAGGATTTTCGCTGGTAATAAAGTCAGGAGTTACTTCGGTATTCAGCTTAACTTCCACTCCCAGCTTGCATATCTGGTTTTCCAGATACCTTGTTGCCTGGCTGAATTCCTTTCGACCCGGAGCCCTGCTTAAGATGTTGACCTGACCTCCCAGCCTGCCGCTCTTTTCATACAGGATAATATTATGACCCTTAATGGCAGCCACCCTTGCCGCTTCCATTCCGCCCGGGCCTGCGCCGACGACTATTACCTTCTTCTTCACCGCTGCCGGTTTGATAACCGCGTATTCCATCGATTCTTTATTGGCAACGGCATTCTGGAGACAGGTTGCTTCGACTTCGGATTCCCAGCACCCCTGGTTGCACCCGACGCACAACCGGATATCATCAACTCTCCCTTCAAGGGCTTTGTTGCCGAATTCAGGATCGGCAATCTGTCCGCGAACCAGCCCCACCATATCGGTATGCCCCCCGGCTATGGCTTATTCCGCCAGTTCCGGAGTATTTATCCGGCTTGTCGCTACTATGGGCACAGAGCCGACCGCCTGCCTGATCTTAGAAGCCAGCGGTATACTGATCGATCCGGCCGGAATGTACATGGAACCGATAGTATACGCATTCGAAGGTCCTTCACATCCCAGGCTTACTCCCAGCAGGTCGACATTCCCGGTGCCAGCCAGCGCACCGGCAATCTTAACGGTATCATCGATTCCCATTCCTCCGTGGCTGTAATCGTCAACGGACATCCGGATACTGACGATGAAATCTTTCCCGACAGCCGACCGTACCGCCAAGAGTATCTCTGTGGCAAAAAACGCCGGTTCTCCCTACCTGTCATCGCTCTGGTTCGACCACTTACTCCAGGACTGCTGGACCAGGTCGCCGTGACAGGCATGGATCTGAATGCCGTCGACACCTCCCCGTTCGCACAGATTCGTATATTTGGCGAATAATTCCACGTGTTTTTCCAGGTCCGCTTCGTCCATGTTCTGCCATTCGGCAATACTCTCCATCCGGGCAGCCAGTCCCGTATATCCAAGCGTCCCGTTGGAAGGGATCGAAAGAAATGCGTCGCTGAATATGTAAAGCTGGATTAGGCATAATGTATCGTATTCGTGCAGCCTGTCCGCCAGTCTCTGGAGTTTTGGGATCAGGATTTCAGGAGTCGGAGGGTACGAAGGAGTCGGACCCAGGCGTATCGGTTTATCGTAACAGCCGAGATTACCGACAACGGTCAATCCGCAGCCGCCCCTTGCACGGGCAGCCTGGTACTCGATAAAGGCACTCCCGTCAGCGCTGTCATCCATAAACGGAAGTGACGGCACGCCGTGCGCCGGGAAGACGATCCGGTTCCTGGCAGTCTTCGAACCGATCTTTATTGGAGTGAATAAATTCGGAAAATGTGCGGCCATTGTTTTCCTCCGGAATGTTTCTCTGCAGCATCAGGAATATACTACCGGATTTTCAAAGGTATATCATCACTCTTCCCTGAAATAGCACCTGCCGAGTGTGAATACTTCCAATATCAACAAAATACAGTTACAATAAGTAACGGGAAGAGTCAGATTACTTTTTCGGTAAGAGTTTAGGCCGGTATAAACCGGATTTATATATTATCGATTCGGTTCCTCTCTCCAGACATTTTTTCGGTTCCTTCATGGATAGAAATGGTATTCTACTGAAATGAGTTCTTCAGAGAAAATAGGTACTTTCGCTTCGCTGCGTATTCATAATTTCCGCATGCTCTTTGCAGGAACTACGCTGTCCAACGCGGCCCAGTGGATACAGCAAATAGCGTTAAGCTGGCTTATCTATGACATAACGGGTTCAGGGACTATCCTGGGAACGGTAAATCTCGTCCGGTCGGCAGCATCTCTGGCGATGATACCGGTGGCCGGAATTCTGATCGACAGTCTGAAACGTCGCAGGCTGATGATGATAAATAATACCTGGCTGCTTATTATTACAGCCGGTTTCGGTCTCATCCTGTTGATGGGCTTCGATCAGATGGTATATGTATTTATATTTGCTATTCTCGGGGGTATTGTCGGAACGACCGATAACACGCTTCGTCAGGTAATTGTGTTCGATCTTTTGCCGCGTCATCTTACTCCCAACGGGATGGCGTTAATACAGACAGGATGGAGCCTGATGCGTTCTTTCGGCCCGACTATAGGCAGCTTCCTCATTCTATGGCTCGGTGCCGGAGGGAACTTCATGGTACAGGCCGGTGCCTACGCCCTGATCATTTTCACAATAATCAAAATTCGTTTTCCGGAAAGAAAGACCGCTACCACGGTAAAAAGTTCTCCTATATCGAATATTAAAGAAGGTATCCGGTATATCAGGAACGAACGCGTTACCCGGGCGATCATGATGTTGGGATTCGCTTTACCGTTATTGATAATTCCTATCTTCACAATTTTACCGGCAATCTATGCTGTGGAGATTTTCGGAGACGAATCTGGAAAGATACTGGGGTTCCTTATGGCATCGGTAGGTCTCGGTGGGATATTCGGTGGTTTTGTTGTTGCTTCTCTCGGAAATATGGAGAGAAGAGGTTTACTCCAGCTTGGTTCGCTGTTCCTTCTCAGCCTTTCCCTGGTGGGATTCGCATTCAGTAATATTCTGATTGTTTCACTGCTGTTCCTGGTTCTTTCAGGATTTTTTGAGATTATCTTCCTCACGACAAACCAGACATTACTCCAGCTTTCGATACCGGATGACCTGCGTGGCCGGGTAACCAGTGTCGTGAACCTGAATATGGCACTGCAACCGCTCGGAGGACTAATCGCCGGAATAGGTTCCGATCTCCTGGGAGGTCCGAAAATGATAACGATAGTGATGGCAGGGCTGGCCGCAGTAGTGGTAATAGTCATATTCCTTCTGTCTCCAACCATCCGCAACTACCGGCTCAGCCAGGCAATTCGACCTGACAGTCCGTAGGGTTTTGGTTAAATCTGATTGATGCTGATGTCATTACGAATATCGCAGCCTGCCTTTTTTTCATTCGCTTCCTAAACTATGTTAACAAATCTTCCTTTTTCATCATTCCCACCGTTCCTTAATTTATGTTTATAAATCCGTTGAACGGGAATCCATATCCTTATTTTTACCCGTCGGAGCCTTAGTATAGACCGGGGTTACAAATTCAGGCATAAAAGTGTAATATAGATAAGAATAATCAACGGAGTGAGAAGGTGCGCGTATCAAAACTGTTCAGCAAAACCCAGAGAGAAATACCGGCAGACGCGGATACAATAAGTCACCAGCTACTGCTTAGAGCCGGTATGATAAACCAGCTTGTTACCGGAGCCTATTCATATCTGCCCCTCGGGTATAGGGTGTTGAGAAAAATCGAGAATATTACCCGCGAGGAAATGGATCGTGCCGGAGGGCAGGAAGTTAACATGCCGGTGATACAACCATATGATATCTGGGAACAGAGCGGACGGGACGACGTGATTGGCAAAGCTCTTTTCACTCTCTATGATCGCCGTGAGCGTAAACTGGCTTTGGGTCCGACCCACGAGGAAGTTATTACCCTCCTTGCAGGGCGTTACGTACAGAGTTTCCGCGACCTCCCTCAAAGACCGTACCAGATACAGGTAAAATTCAGAGACGAACCCCGACCTCGAGCCGGTCTTATACGGGTACGTGAGTTTCTGATGATGGATATGTACAGTTTCGACGCCGATGAAGAAGGGCTGGACAAGAGTTACCAGACAATGCTTCAGGCGTATAAAAACCTGTACGAACGATGCGGTCTCCCCACCATGATGGTGGAAGCCGACAGTGGCGCCATCGGCGGTAAGGAATCACATGAATTCATCCTTATTACGGATAGTGGAGAAGACGAGATTATCCACTGCGACTGCGGTTACGCCGCCAATCAGGAGAAAGCCGAACTGGATAAGGGAGAGGTTGGAGGCGGTGAACCGCTGCCGGTAGAAGAAGTTCCTACCCCAGGCAAATTCTCTATCGAAGACGTAGCCGGATTTTTCAGCATCCCGGAGAATCACACCCTCAAAGCAGTATTCTACATCGCCGACGGCAAATTCGTTTTCGGTGTGATCAGGGGTGATCTCGATGTGAATGAGATCAAGCTTCAGAACGCCCTGAAATGTATGGACCTCAGAATGGCTACCGAAGAAGAAGTAATTGAAGCGGGGATCGTACCCGGCGCCGCTTCTCCGGTCGGTATCACCGGAATAACCATAATCGCCGACGACTCGGTTTCATCCGGCAGCAATTTCGTCGCCGGCGCCAACAAACCGGAAACACACATCAAGAACGTAAATTATCCGCGCGATTTCACTGCTGATATCGTAGCCGATTTAGCCAAGGCAAGTGCCGGAGATACCTGCCCCAGGTGCGGCAAGACTCTGAGTTCCAGCAGGGGTATCGAGGTAGGTCATAATTTCAAACTGGGCACTCTATACAGCGAAGCCTTCGACACGAAATACATCGACAAAGATGGAAACAGCCAGCTACTGGTAATGGGCTGCTATGGCATCGGCCTTGGCAGACTTATGGCCGCCGCAATCGAACAGAATCATGATGACAAGGGTATTATCTGGCCGATGGCAATCGCACCCTACCAGATTTACCTTTGCCCGTTGTATCGCGAAGGCACGGAAGTCTCCGCTACCGCTGAAAAGCTCTATGCTGAATTAAGTGAAAACGGTATCGAGGTACTCATTGATGACCGCGCCGAATCACCCGGTGTAAAATTCAATGATGCAGACCTGCTGGGAATACCTGTCAGGATAACCGTTAGTCCTCGTTCGCTCGAAAAAGGTAGCGTTGAGATAAAACAACGGGCTGAAAAAGACTCCGAACTCATCCCACTCGAAAACGCAGTCGAGAAGCTTGTTAAGATAGTAACCGGTTAAATTCGGTTTACACTATACTTCATGGTTCCCATCCCGGGATATTGAGCTATGTACATTACGCTGATAATCACTGTCCTGCCATGTTGTTGTGACCCAGGCAAAGTTAAAATTCGGAAATCGAAACCGCTCAGTGAATTTCCACATTGACACAGTTAGCTGTAGTCAATACATAAACACGATTCATTTTCCGTCGATACAGGTTAATGCCAGGACTACTCGATAAGTTATACTTTCAGTCTGGGTTTTTGATACTTTTAGCGATAGATTATCCTTACAACACCCTTTTAGAATTTGTCTAGCGCATGTTCTCTTATCTTAACCTAACTGTATAAGAGAAATCGTTAGAAGGAGCTACTTTTACCGGTGATGGTACAGATGACTGAGGTTGGGGAAGAATCTGGCCGCTTTGATAAGACACTTTTGGCTGTGGCTAACAGTTTTGAAACCGAAGCAGAAGACAGAATGCACGCCACAATAAGCCTGATTCAACCATTCATAACAGCGGATATACCGGTGGTGTTGTGAGTTATGCGATGTAGAAAAAGCCTACTAAAGAACAGCCAATCAGGGATGACACTCATCGAGTCAATTGTAGCTATCGCTATTCTATCGGCGATCAGTGTGGTGTTTCTCGGCGGATTGGTTGTGAGTTCAAAAGGAACTCTTGAGTCTGATGAACAGGCAACGGCGGAAAGCGTTGCCCGGTGTCAGATGGAATGGGTGCAGGGATCGACCTACGTTGATAATGCAACACAATATATTCCTATGAATTTAGATAATTTTAACGATTACGTGGGATACTCGGCAAATATCTCCGCCGAACCTCTCCATTCACCTGATGATGGTATACAAAAGGTTACCATTACCGTTTTCCACAATGGTAACTGGGTAATGTCGATAGAGGGATATAAGCGTAAATAAATGAGAAAAAAAGAGCTTGGATTTACTCTTATCGAGTTAATGATAGCCATTTCAATCATGGCTCTGGCAAGTGTAGCAGCAGGCATGGCTATATACCAGGTCTTCGGCGGTACTGAAGGTAATAATGACCGTATGACGGCCTTGCATCAGGTACAGAATGCCGGATACTGGATAAGTCGAGATACCCAGATGGCGATAAGTGTAAATACTACCGATACCCTGACTTTTCCTGACTTCCTGCATATAGGATGGACGGAATGGGACGACGCAGGAACTCCTACCTATCATTTGATCAACTATACCCTGGAGAACGGCTCCAATAACCTCTATTCTTTGAAACGAATGCATACGGTTATCGGTGGTTCAACAGAAGAGGTAATGGTTGCCGATTATATTTTCTACCAATCTGGAACTGAGTATAGCAGTAACACGTCGTCCAATAACACAAATATAAACGTCAATATTACCTCGATATACGATGAAACCAGGGAATCCAGAGAATACCGGATAAAACGTAGAGCAGGCTTATAAGTAAGAATACTATATCATGATTACGCGATTGAAAAGACATAATTACAAAGAGAGCGGGATGGCTTTGATACTCGTGCTAGTTCTCCTTGCACTGGGAGGACTGACTATAGCAACCAGTCTGAATTATGTTAGTACTTTAATATATGATAACCAGATTTCAGGTTGGGCAATGGATTGTATGTACTCAGCCGGCGCCGGGGTGGAATATGCTATCTGGGCATTAGAGAATAATGAAGCTATTCCAGTATACTTGTCGGATAATGTGAACGGGAAATCCATTTCAATCGATATTGAGGATAATGGTATATTTACGTTGTATTGCGGTGACCTTATGTATGTCGGTAGCCTCCCGTCACATTACGACTGGTTAACGACTAACGGGTCTGCAGTATGCGACGGCACTGGACCTGGATCTACCTGCAACTATACTATATCAGTATACTACACTGGTGATGCAAACCAGAGAAAAATAGTAGAACTGGGAGCCAAGTTACCGAATGGCTATGGATATGTTCCTGGTTCGGCTAATTTTACTGATAATGTTGCACTCTATGATCCAGATGAGACGGGTCAGTGTTCGGGAGGTGAGTGGATAAAATGGCTCTGGAATCCTGGGGCAGGCCCCGTGATAGACCAGGCTAATCCGACGGTGAACCAGACATTCATGATAGTAGATTTGGGAACAGGGTCACTCGTAGACGATTACACCTGGGTGGAGGTACAGAGCAACGATATCGGACTGGTTGGAGAAATTACTGGCGAGAGGAAAACCGTTACTGGTACTGCTATTGGACCCGCGACAGTGGACAGTATAATTGAAGCCGATCTCGTTCTTGTAGGTGGTACAGTATATGTAATGTCATGGCAGGTACTGGACTAAAGAAAAATAAGTAATCAGGAATCAAAAGAGGAGCTTCTCCGCACTTCACCCAGCTCCTCTTTTTCTTTTATAAACCGTATTCTCTATGCCCTTAGTGTCGCCCCAAGCTCTTTCTCAAGTTTCTTCAGTATCTGTTCCTGGCAACCTTGGTATTCTTCATAGTTCGTACTTTTTCTCGTTAATTATCTCCTTTCCCAGAGCGTCAACAAAGATATTCCTGTATTTTTTCATAAGTGACACAGAGTAACGTCACGGTAACAGTAAGGTAACAACAGTGTAACAACCGGGACAGTCTGTACGTATTAATAAGTATGATCCATCCTTAAAAAAGATGGCTGCAACGTACGGTATAATATGATAGATACAGGATACAGCTAATAAATGAAAATAGTGCTTATAGAAAATGATGAAAGGACACTCAGGATACTTCTCCTCTGGTTAAAGGAAAAGTATCCCCAGGCGGAATTTGTTACGTTCGAAGGCAGCAGTGAATGCATGGTAACAATTGGAGACGAGAAACCAGACCTTATCATCGTCGATATGTCATTATTCGATGATTATTTTGACATACAGGAGTTCATTACCAGCGTAAAGGAATTCTGCCTTTGCCCGTTGTACTTCCTGACAAGAGAAGACAGTGAGATCGAGAGAGCCCAGGTGATAGAAATGGGAGTCGATGACTGCATGAGTCTTCCCCTGAAACCCATGGAGTTTCTGGCCAGAACAGGGGCTTTACTCAGGAAAGCCTCCCGGGAAAAGAGTTCAGCTAAAAACCACGAAATATCAGTTAACGATAAGCTGGTTATCGACCTGGATACGGGAATTCTGGTACGTAACGGCGAAACGGTCTCACTGACCCCCTACGAGATAAGGCTGCTTTCAGCAATGATCAGTAACGCGAACCGCGTAGTGACACGGGAAACATTGATGCGAAAGGTTTGGGGTGAGGATTACCTTGGTGACAGTCATATTTTAAAGCAACATATCTACCGGTTACGTACAAAGATTGAGGAAAATCCCCGTAATCCTAAAATTATCGTGAACCACCGCGGACTCGGTTATGTTTTTGTCCGTGAGTAGAATTAAAGGTTGAATCAATTTATACCAATCCCCATTTCCCTCCCTCGACCCCTTATTCACATAAGCAAGCGCTTTACACCATTAAAAATAATACAACGAATGCCGACATGCTATTTTCGAAAATCCCCGTCTTTTATCTATAAGAGAAGGGGATTTTCGTAACCGGGGAAGAGATCAAAAAGAAAAACTGAGTAATTATTCAAATAGACAAGAATCGAGACATTCGAGAATTTACTGGATTCCCGGCTTCGCGGGAATGATGAGAGAGTATAAGGATTTTGCAGTAAAAGCTTCTCACCTTTCACTGGTATAATGACCCCAATGGTTCACATCATATGAGCCATAAGGCTCAATTGTGACCTAAAAGTTACCATGGCGTGACCGAAAAGTAACAATGGTTACCGGAATTATTACCTTCCCATCGTAAAATGTAACTTACGCGTCATTTAACTGGTGGAGAAGGTATGCGCGAAATCCCTAAAGTTTTAATACTCGATATGGATGAGGAGCTGATTTCAATAAAAACGAAGCTCCTTGAAGAGGACGGTGTAGCTGTAATCAGCAGTTCCGATGCAAGTGATGTTCTCGGAAGACTGGACCAGATAAATCCTGACCTGATTGTCATGGATACCGAGGTACCGATGATAAACGGAGAACTTCCTTTGACGCTTTTTCGCAGGCTGACTAATGTACCCATCCTGGTAATCGGACACCGGGAAGAACTGGTATACATGCTGGAACTTGGTGCAGACCGGTTTATTTCAAAACCCATGGACATGGCAGAATTCATTGCCATAGTACGCAACCTGTTACGCCGTTATCCGGATTATCCTGATAAAGGTAACAGTATTGACAAGATAATAAACCATGTAAAGAACTAGATTAAAGGAGAAACGAATATACCCTGTCATTGCAAGATTCACCGTCAACAGGTGAACCGTGGCAATCTCTATCAATTAATAACATAGTAATTCCGATCAAGTGCTTATTAGGAGGAGGAATACTGGAAGGAGGTGGCAGATAGAGGAAAGAAAGAGGGTCATAATGAAACCAGAAAGGCAATAAATGAATATAAAAGGAGAAAAAGTGAAAAGAAAAGGATTTTTAAGCATACTTTTAACACTGGCTGTGTTAACCGGTCTGCTGTTTACCTCGGCAATCCCGGCGGGTGCTAATGGAGGTAATCTTATCGTTAACGGCGACTTCGAGGCTGGTAACACCGGCTTTACTACCGAGTACACCTACCTCAATCCTTCAAATACAGGAACCTGGACACTGGGACCAGAGTATATGTACACTGTATCCACGGATCCGAGTCTGTACCACTCAGCCTGGACTTCTTTCGGGGATCATACCACAGGCTCTGGACAAATGATGATAGTGAACGGGACCTGGGAGGATACGAGCCCTGGTTATGACGCAATTGTGTGGGAGCAGGAAGTGACATTACCCGTGTGTGACCCCGTGTCTACCTATCCCCTCTATGCGGGGCAAACAATGCTTGTCGGCGATGTTCTTGTAGAGAGCGAAAATGGTGATATCTGCGTCAAATTTGTACTCAATGCGGACGCCATCGCTGCCGGCTGGCTCATAACAGAGACCCATGTTGCCATCGGAAATGTTGAAGGTGATATTCCGCAAAAGAACGGCAACCCGATTCCTGGAAAATTCCCGGGAGGTGAAACGCTTGATCCGGGACAGACAGAAGCTGGACCGTACTGTCTATCTATAGGAGCGGGTTGGGTAACCCCATATGCAGTCGCGGCACATGCGGTGATTGAGAAGACTGAATGTATCATGGTTGCTGAGGCAGGTTCCGCTGACATAATTAGCGATACCAGCACCATAGTAACCACTGGGAACCTGGGAACAGAACCACATGCTGCGGTACTGGCTTCTCCCACTCCTGGGTATTCGGCCACTACATGGACAACCCCAACCGGTTCTAATAGCTGGGCTACTCCGTCGCCTAGTTGGATTTGGGAATCCGACCCGGAAACCTATCCTAGAGATGGGGCTATAGTAACGTTTGAAAAGACCTTTAATATCCCTGGTGATCCGGCTGACAGTACATTAAAAATTGCCGTAGATAATGGGTATGCGGTGTGGGTAAATGGTAACTTTATCGGCTCGGATAATCTGCTGGAAGGGTTTGGTGGACCGGTTCCGGAGACAGAGGTTGAACTACGCGCCGCACTCGTTGCATTGACCCAGGATTATGTTGATACAGATACATGGCAAGACGAAAAAACATTTACCATCCCTGCCGCTTATCTTCAGACAGGTGATAATAAACTAACAATCTTAGGCGTAAACGAATACTGCGATACCGATGATCCGAATGGCAAGGGAGGGTTTAATCCTCTGGCTACCGTAGAGAACGGTAAAAATCCGGGCGGCGTGGTATTCTACCTTGATGTAAACTGGGATGCATTATATGAATGCAATACTTACGATGAAACCGCCTGGGGAGGCTTATGCGACTTCAGTGGTAAAAACTGGGCAAGGTTGATCTGTGAATATGAACCTGTTGAATGTTCCACTGAGTACCTCCTTAAGTTCTGGGCAGCAAACTCATATCCAGGAAGTGTAGCATACCCTGCACAACCGGCAATATTAGAGGTCACAATCAATGGTGATGATGTTGGAACACTTGCTTTGGCTTATACCGATCCGACCGCTCCAACCCCTGGCTGGATGGAGTTCAGTGCTACTTGGGACGCAGGATCAGCGGATTCGGCTGACATAATAATCAGAGATACACGCCACATAATGTATGGTGACGACTTCTGTATCGACGATATATCTTTCGTAAAGCAGCCGTAGACCATACTGTTTACTTTTGTTTTTTACCAGTACAAAAGGGAGTCTCTTAAGAGACTCCCTTCTTCTTATATCTCTATTAAATAGGTGATTATTCTATGAGACCGGCGGTGAGAAACCAGGCGTCGGTAAAACCGGTGTCCCGTGGGCATTATTTTTTATTAACACTCCATTCCAGGCTGTCATGCTGATGACGACGGCAATACAGTTCCCCGCCTTCTCAGAGATGACGTATCCTTTTTTGTCATTCCCACCCTTCCTTAATTTATGTTTACAAATCTGTTGAGCGGGAATCCAGTAATTTCCGTAAAGTGTGCTTTTCCGTATTATTCACTGGTATATGGTGAAGGTATAGATTCCTGCCTCCGCGAGAATAACAAATTATTAACACTGGAATGCCAGGAGATCTTCGAAAGAATGTCCACCTCTGGCACATAACCGGGGTAGAGGAAAGAAATAGAAAAATGATGAAAAAGAGAGGGGCTTTAAAGCCCCTCTTAAATTTATTATTGAAAGCCGTATTCTCTATGCCCTCAATACAGCCCCAAGCTCTTTCTCGAGTCTCTTCAGTATCTGTTCCTGGACCTTGTTCACTTCCTTATCCGTGAGTGTGTGACCGGGCGACTGGTAGGTAAGCCGGTACGCCAGTGATTTCTTGCCCGGCGGTACCTGTTCGCCCGAGTAAACATCGAAGATATCCACCGCCACAACCAGAGAAAATCCCCTGATTATCTCGACTACCTGCGTATGAATAACACCGGAGTCGACAATAAGCGCCATGTCCCTTACGACAGACGGGAACCTTGGTAACGCCGTAAACGTCCTGTCGGAAAGAGTGTGTTCAAGCAGAGCCGGCAGGACTATCTCGAACAGGTAAACAGGCTCATCGATATCGAATTTCTCCAGAACCGACGGATGGATTTCCCCGATAACGCCGATTTCGTTTCCATCCACCGTCACGGAAGCTTGCCTGGAAGCATGCAGTCCGGCGTCTTTCCCCGGAACATAGACAGTTTTTATACCGAGTTTCGCCAGGAGAGTCTCGATAATGCCCTTGGCGTCGTAGAAATCCGACTGTCGGCCTTCACCATGCCAGGAATTTTCGGTGTCGATCCCTGCTATCAGGCCGCACAGCATCTCACGTTCTTCCGGCAGGTCATTCTGTTGCGGAATGAACACTTTCCCGACCTCGAATATCCTGATACCCCCGTCCTGATATCTCCGGTTCGACTCGAGGGCGATTAGTAAATTCATCCTGAGACTTGGACGCATATATTCCTGGTCGGCTGTCATCGGATTGGACACCCTGATAAGTGAAGATTCGTCCGCTTCTGGTCCGGTCGAAATCCGGTCTATCAAATCACGGCTGGTCATGGTATAGGTCATCACTTCCTGCAATCCGAATCCCGCCAGGAGCCGGGTTATCTCCCGCTTCAATTCAACTACCGGTGGCGCGTCATGCCTGGGTATCGGTTCGCTTATCATCGTCGTCGGGATTTCATTGTAACCGACAACACGCGCTACTTCTTCGATAAGGTCTTCTCTGATACTGACGTCAGTACGCCAGTACGGCGCTGTCGCCGTGACTTCACCGGCTGTATCATCTCTCTTTATGTCAAATCCAAGTAGTTCGAGTGAGTTTGCGATTTCATCGAGACTATACTCTCTTCCTATGCAGCGTTTGACCGCTTTAATGGATAAAGTGACCGGTTCCTGGACAAGCTTTTCGGGGTATATGTCCACGATACCCTTAGCCACTTCTCCACCACCCAGTTCGGCAAGAAGCTGTGTCGCCCGTTTCAGGGCAGGAAGAGTCAACTCCCGGCTGATACCCCGCTCAAAGCGCATACAGGCTTCGCTGGGAATACCGAGAGATCGTCCGGTATAATGAATACTCCTGGCATTGAAACTGGCTGCTTCAAGCAATATGGAAGTAGTATTTTCAGTTACTTCGCTGTTGGCGCCCCCCATGACACCGGCGATAGCCACCGCGCCCATAGGATCCGAAATTACCAGCATGCCGGAATCGAGTTCTCTCTCATTGTCGTCCAGCGTGATCATTGGCTCATAATCGGAAGCCCGGCGTACAATTATCTTTTTTCCCCTTATCTTCTCATAATCGAAGGAATGAAGCGGCTGTCCGTACTCGAGCATCACGTAGTTGGTGACATCTACCAGATTATTAATTGGTCTCATTCCGGCAGCAAGCAGTCTCTGCTGCATCCAGGGGGGTGATTCGCCAATAGTTACGTTCTTAATCAGCGTCACTGCATAGCGGGGACACAGGTCCGGTGCATTTATCTCTATCGTTATCTGGTCTTCGAGTGGATCGCCTGTTTCTTCGTAAACAACATCCTGGATATGCGTTTTCCGCCCGGTCAGCGCCGCCACTTCCCTGGCAATCCCTGTTACCGAAAGGCAGTCCGCTCGGTTCGGCGTGATATCTATATTGAAAACGACATCGCCCATGTAGTCAGCCAGCGGCGTTCCCACCGGAGCGTCGTCGGGTAATACCATGATCCCTTCATGCCTGTCCGATATACCGAGTTCCTTCTCGGAGCAGACCATACCCGAGGATTTGACCCCGCGTATCTTTGCCGGCTTGAGCACTTCCAGTTTCCCGGTATGTCCATCGATGAGTTCGGCTCCGACATAGGCGAACGGTACTTTATCGCCTACCTTCAGGTTAGGCGCTCCGCAGACGACGGTCGCTTCCTCACTACCCAGGTCGAGTGTAGGCAGGGTCAAACGGTCGGCGTTGGGATGGGGATTCACCGCCTTTATCTGGCCAACGACCACTTTATCCCAGCCGCTGCCTGTTCTGATTATCTCCTCCACCTCGAATCCGGCCATAGTTAACTTTTCGGCAATATCTTCCACCGGTATCGTGATATCGACATATTCCTTTAGCCAGCTAATCGGTACTTTCATTTTTATCTACTCTTTATTTTTTTTATTGTTTCAAATTTATCTATTCTAGAACTGCCTTAAAAATCTCAGGTCGGAATTATAGAATAACCTGATATCATCTATTCCGTATTTCAGCATGGGAAGTCGTTCCAGGCCCATACCGAAGGCGAAGCTTGTATATTCATCAGGATCGATTCCGCCCATGCGAAGTACGTTCGGATGAGTCATCCCCGCCCCGAGTATCTCCAGCCATCCGCTGTTTCCGCAGAATCGGCATCCGTCCCCGTGACACACCGCGCAGTCAATCGCCATCTCCACGCCCGGCTCGACGAAGGGGAAGAAATCGACCCTGAACCGTACTTTCCTGTCTTTACCGAAGTAACGCCGGGCGAATTCGTAAAGCGTGCCCTTGAGATCGGCCATAGTTATGCCCTTGTCCACCGCAATACCGTCTATGTTGTGATAGATGTTTAGATGAGTAGCGTCGGTTGCTTCATAGCGATAGACCCTGGCGGGTTCGATTGTTCTTATCGGTGGTTCCCTTTCCTCAACCATCCTGGCGCTGATCGCCGTACCATGCGTACGCAGCATCATCGGACTTTCTCCCCTGGTATTCACATAGTCTATCCAGTAGGTAGACATGTTATCACGGGAAGGATGTTCTTCCGGTATATTAAGAGCTTCGAAATTATAATGCTCCCATTCCACATCCGGACCCTGTGCTATCTGGAAACCCATCGACTTGAAGATATCGCATACTTCGTTTATCGCCTGGGTTATCGGGTGAATTCTGCCTTTCGGAAGAGGTTTCCCTGGTAGCGTGATATCTATCGCGTCGCTATCCACGGAAGAAAGGAGTGATTCTTTTATCTCCCGTTCTTTTTCTTTCAGGCTTTTTTCCAGGCTGGCCTTCACCTTGTTTGCAGTCGCGCCTACACTCTTTCTCTCTTCAGGGGGAAGACTCACCAGGCCACGGAGTATCGCAGTCAGTTCGCCCTTCCTGCCAAGATAACGGATTCGCCAGGCTTCAAGGTTTTCTTCAGCACTTATGGTTTTCAGTTCGTCAAGCGCTTCCTGTTTCAGTTGTTCCGGATTCTCTGCCATCTGTCTATATCCTTATATTTTAATTTCATATTACTAAAAAACCCTCCACTCGGGAGGGCATATCTGTGTCCGCAATAACCAGCTAATGATTACACTACAATACTACCTTCCCACGCGCGTTTAGCGCCCGGTAAACATGAAGTTAAAGTTAAACCGAAAGCAAGTATTGTATATCATTTCCATATTCAACTTCCGGCAAAAGTGTATCATATCGCCTAAGTTATTGTCAACTAAGACAGCCGAAAAACCACACTGGTTAACCGCCTTCGTCATCCTGTGAAATATCCGGATTCAACGTTTCAGGGATTCCTGGAATAAGAGTTTCCGCATAAAAATATCCCCCTGAAATCCAGGAGGATAATAATAATGTTTGAACGTTTTAGACAGATATTCCTGTCTTAATCTTCTACCTGACTTTTTGCCGTCGTAACCAGCTGGGCGAAAGCTTCCGGTTCCCTGACCGCCATATCGGCAAGCATTTTGCGGTTGATCTCGATTCCCGACTTCTTCAGACCTTCCATAAAACGCCCGTAATTAAGTCCGTTATTCCGGCTGGCTGCGTTTATGCGGGTGATCCAGAGACGCCGCATATCACCTTTGCGCTCGCGGCGGTGCGCAAAGGCATAACTTAATGAGTGAAGCATCGCCTCGTGCGCTCGCCGGTAAAGTTTATGACGGGAGGCTCTTTGCCCCCTGGTAAGGGCAAGTACTTTCTTATGTCGGTGATGTCCTGTAAAACCTCTTTTCACTCGTGGCAAGGTTCGTTCTCCTCTTATTTCACCCCATAGGGTATTAATCTGCTAATTCTTTTTCTGTCGGCAGGATGCAGTTCGATTTTCTCATTAAAAAGCCTTTTCACACGTTTCGCTTTTTTCATGCGCAGATGACTCTTCGGTCCTTTGACACGCATAATCTTACCGGTGCCGGTAATATGGAAACGGCTCTTAGCCCCTTTGTGTGTTTTCATTTTTGGCATCGATCTCTAATTAACCTCTTCCTTAACTTTTTCGGTTTTCGCTTTCTGTGCTGCTCCGGGAGTCATCACTACATGCATTCTTCTTCCTTCCATGAGCGGTTGTCCTTCAACAGCAGCTATATCTTTCAGCGATTCCGCCATTCTCTGCAGTAATTTCCATGCTAGTTCAGGATGAGTTACTTCACGTCCCCTGAACATTATAGTGACTTTTACCTTATCTCCGCCATTAATCAACTTCCGGGCTAATCTCGCCTTGGCATCAAAATCATGGTCGCCAATCTTAGGCCGCAATCTGACTTCCCTGAGTGAGACGATCTTTTGTCCCTTTTTGGCTTCCTTCTCTTTTTTTGCCTGTTCGTATTTATATTTCCCGTAATCGAGTAAACGGCATACCGGCGGTACGGCAGTAGCCGCAACCTCAACCAGGTCAAGACCTCGATTTCTTGCCATTTCTCTTGCCTGATCCAGAGGCATCACCCCAAGTTGTTCGCCTTTCTCTCCAACAAGGCGAACCTCTGAAGCTCTTATTTCTCTATTAACTCGTAGCTTCTTTGCTATGTTTAGTTTATCCTCCTGTCATTAAACATTGCTTCGAGATAGAACTATATCACATTTCAGACTGATAATCAAATTTCAGACTCATATGCAACCGGTATTATTTCATTTGAGACCGGTCGCCTTGGTATCGATAGCTTCCTTGACAGATGAACGAAATTCCTCGAGTGATTGTGTTGTCTGTTCACCGGTCCGTAGTCTGACAGAAACGATGGATGATTCTACTTCCTTATCACCGATGATCAGCATGTACGGAATTTTTTCTAATTGTGCCTGCCTGATTTTCTGGTTCATGCGTTCCGAACGGTCATCAACTTCAACTCGGATATCATCCGCTCGAAGTTCTTTCTCTATCTCACGGCAGTAATCATTATGCCTGTCAGCCACCGGTATTATTTGGACCTGTACCGGTGCCAGCCATACCGGGAAAGCTCCGGCGTAATGTTCTATAAGCAGACCGAAGAAACGTTCCCAGGCACCGAGTAAAGCACGGTGAACCATATACGGCCGGTGTTCCTGGCCATCATCCCCGATATAGGTCATATCAAACCGTTCGGGTAAGTTAAAATCGAATTGTATCGTCGAAAGCTGCCACTCCCGCCCCATCGCGTCTTCCACCTTCAAGTCTATTTTCGGTCCGTAGAAAGCACCGCCGCCTTCGTCGACCTGGAATGGTAGACCTGATTCGTCGATTACCCGGCGAAGGGCTGCTTCAGCATCCAGCCATCGCTGTTCTTCACCTACCGAGTCATCTGGACGGGTGGAGAGATAAATCTTGTATTTTTCAAATCCGAAAGTCTTCAGTATTGAGAGAGAAAAGCGTAATACCTCGGAAATTTCATCATCCATCTGTGCAGGCGTACAAAAAATATGCGCATCGTCCTGGGTAAATCCCCGAACTCTGAGTAACCCATGGAGAACACCGCTTTTCTCATATCGGTACACTGTCCCCTGCTCTGCCCACCTCAGTGGAAGTTCCCGGTACGAACGTATCCTGGACTTATACGCAAGTATGTGGAAGGGACAATTCATCGGTTTCAGGTAAAATTCCTGTTCCTCGATAGTTAATGGTGCATACATATTCTCTTTGTAATGATCGAGGTGACCGCTGATGTCCCATAATTTTGACAGGCCGATATGCGGTGTATAGAGAATCTCATAGCCGTTAGCGAAATGTTCTTTTTTCCAGAAATCCTCTACGATCGACCGGATACGTCCGCCCTTTGGTGGCAATATAGCCAGACCACCGCCTATCTCTTCCGGAAGGATAAACAATTCTAGTTCCTTACCCAGTTTACGATGATCTCTCCGTGCAGCTTCTTCCAGCTGTTGGAGATATTGTCTTAATTCTTTCGGCGATTCGAATGCTACTCCGTATATTCTCTGGAGCATAGGATTTTTTTCCGAACCTCGCCAGTATGCACCGGCTATACTGGTAAGTTTGAACGCTTTCGCCTGACCGGTTGTCTCAACATGAGGGCCCCGGCACAAGTCGGTAAAATCCCCCTGTCGGTAAATCCCAACTTTCTCATCTTCCAGTTCATCGATAAGCTCGAGTTTATACGGCTGATCGGCAAACAGTTTACGGGCTTCTTCCTTTGATATCTCATCTTTTTCAAAGGGAGAATTCGATTTTACTATCTCGTTCATCTTCTCTTCGATAACCGGAAGATCGTCCGGGGTGAGTGAACGTGGTAGTTCAAAATCGTAATAAAAACCATTCTCTATTGCCGGACCGATACCGAATTTTGCGTTCGGAAACATCGATAACACGGCTTCGGCCATAATATGAGACGCCGAATGCCTCATGGTTTCCAGTTTTTCTTCTTTTTCTCTAACCTTATCTTCGCTTGCCATGATTACCAATTAAAAACCTCTCATCCGATTCAGGGATGAGAGGCTCATTCCAGTTTCTCGGGACTAAATAAAGTATTATCAATCGCTCACTAAAGAAAAATGAGTCGGAGTATACGAATCCCCAAACTTGTTTTATTATACCAGTGACAGCCTGCAAGCGCAATATCTTATGGTAAGAAAACACAACAATACCATGCAGGCGGTGGTTAGTACCCTATTATTAAATAGGGTATTACCGACACGGCTACACTCACTATTATCCAAAAAATCGTCAAGCCTATCCCCGTCCATAATAACTTAACCGCTTTATTCCTGTCGCTATCCTTCACAACCAGAAATGCAATCAATCCCCCTATCCAGGCCATGAATATCGGTAAAAGCCACCAGGCAGCAGAAGTTTTTACTTGCGTCGTAGCCTTGATATCAGGTTGTTGCTGAATCTCTGGAGATAATCTTGATCCGCAGTTTTTACAGAAAACACTGTCCCTGGTATTAGGTGCATTACAGCGTGAGCATATGATCTCGTCTACATGGGTCGGGATTTCTGAAATCGAATCGACTGGTTCATCTATAACAAGTTCCGTGCCGCAATTTCCACAAAAGGCAGCTCCTTCCTCGTTTACAAAATTACACCGACTACATCTCATAATAATTCCCTCACCGGCTTTTCAATGGTTTCCCGCAATGTATGCAAAATTTCATACCTTTAGCGTTCTGCGTATTACAATTAGGACAAACCATAGAATCTGGTCCGATAGGTCTATCAGCGGTTTCCACAGGTGCTGCTAAAGCTTTCCCGCAGTGCACACAAAAAAGCAAGCCTTTTGCATTACGCTCTCCGCAATTAGGACATACTATATCACCGTTCAACTTTATTAACTTGTAGAGTATTATCGCCTGTGTCCCTAATGTTACTCCGGTTCCGAGGCTCATCCCTCCGAATCCGATACTCAGGCTAAGCGATTGCCCCAGAACAACAAGTGTCTGATTTACACCGTAACACAACGCCCAGATAACGAGAAACCATATTGTGTTCTGTGCTTTCTTCCGATTATCCTTCTCGAGCCATACCTTTGTCTTGTTGCCCTGCCCCAATCCCAGTAATAGACCGAATACCATGATTATCATAACAATATAAAAAGGCAGACTGGTTCCGACTATAGCCGCGTAAACAATAATAGCTATCGTGCTGATGGCAATCGCTATCAATGGACCCTTAATGGATACCGAACGTATCCGACGAAACGTCAAGATCATTATTGCGATTAATACATATGATAGTATGGTGAGTACTACTCCTAATACCTGCACGGCTTAATTCTCCTCTTCGAGTGAAGCCCCGCACTTCGTACAGAATTTCGCTTTCTTTTTATTCTCTTTTCCGCATTCCGGGCAAAAACCTGCACTTTCTTTAGCAGTCACCGCTATATCAACCGTATCATCCGCGCTGATATCAACATCATTATCGTCACTGTCCATTAGTGAACCTGAGTCCGAAACACCGGACAATACTTCCAGCGTTGGCCGCAATATCCACAGAGCTAGTATTAAACTCTTGTTCACGCCCTTGATCGCGGTTATCAGCCTGTCTTTGGTAAGTCCGTCAAAGAATATCTCTTCAAATACCACCAGAGTTTTGATGACGTTGTCGGTATGATCCAGCAGATATGACTCGGGCCTGCTTTCCAGGGTCATATGGAGGTCGAAAATTAACTGTTCACTTTCCTGTAATGTCTTCATATATGCCATGAAGTCCTCGTCGAATGATATCCCTGCCTGGACTATCACTACATCGTTTTCTCCTGCAGGCTGGATGATATCAATCGTACTGAAATCGAACGAGGTAACGTCCAGAGAGCCTTTATTAGGAGCAAGAACACGGAAATGAAATGAGGTGCGTTCATCAACAATCTCTTCTTTGAAAAGCTGTACTTCCTGACACCACTGCTTTATCTTTTCTTTTACGGGTATTTCCATGTTCACCTCCTGCCTGATTCCTGATGCTATGGTTTTAGTTTTAACTGGCTCTTCAGTAAGTCTCTTTGTAAGCGCAAGTCATCGAGTCTGGTTGTATTAAATTTCTCCCAGGCTGCGAAATCCTGGTTCGTAACGTTCGGAATTTTACCTGCCTGGAAGTCCATTCGCAGATGCTGCTGGACACCTTCTTCAACACGTATCTTGTTTGCTATTGTTTGTAATTTCAACTTGTCGATATTAATGCTTTCCCTTGGCGCAATTTTCACAATTACTTTCACATCAGCTTTTGGAGCCGTAGGATTTTCCACAAGAGGGCTGTACCGCAGGTTTGCCTTGGAGTGGTAATATTCATGGCCTTTCGTCAGTTCTTCGAATGCCTGCGGGTTGCCGCCATATTTTGCAGCGGTATTTCGTATCTCGTTTGGATTTATCCGCATGTAATCAGGAGCAAGCCGGTTATTCTCTCCCAGTTTTTTTAACCCATCGTCACGGATAACCCTCATTCCTTTGTATGTCTCGCCCTTCCATTTCGATGCAAGATTTTCTCGTAATAATGTATTCTCGTTAAGTACCTGGTCCTGCAGTCCTTTCCTGAGGAGTGGATCGCCAGGATTCAGTTTCATGGAACTTAGTCCTTCAACCGGCACAGGTTTTGTTTGGAATGAAGGTGAACTGAATAATTTATCTCCACGGTTTAACTTTAACTTGGGTAATCCCTTGGCAGCATCACCGGCCGGTGGGCTTTCACCGGTCTTAAAAACACCTCTCTGCCCCGGAAGACTGCCCCGCCTTGCCTGATCCAGTAAATTATTGGTCATTCTACCGGCAGTCAAGGTCGTTCTACTCAGTCCTATCGCATCTGAAGCGCCTCTGTGTCCCAGTTTCATCGATGCTCCGATACCACGCATCATTATCCGGTCAGCAGCTTTTTGCATGCGCTTAGAACAATTATCCTTGGCAGCGTTGACCCATTTCAAATTTTCGCGCGCTAAATCCAATTGCTCTTTGAGGTATTCAGCTATATCGGTATTTCCGGCTCGTTCGGCTTCGTCCATGGCGTCTCGTATCTTATTCATTTCACCGATGACGCCTTTCTGTAACTCCAGGAGTACATCCATACGCTTTTTCTGGTAGTTATACTCATCGACAGCACTGACAACTTTTGCCACCGGGGCTATATAACCAGAAGCAAAATCGTCCCTCTTCGCTTCACTCTCCGCCCACTTTTCACTCATCCTGTTTTTTGCAGATGATTCAGTTTCTAACCTCAAGGCTATATGATTCAAAGGCTCTACCTTGATTTCAGGTTTTACCCAGTTCTTACCGTCGAAAACATAGCCTTCTTCCTTCATCTTCTGCTTTTTAAGCTCATCCCTGTGGACCCACTTCCCGGTTTTCGGATCCCACTCATGATCAGGCGAAGGTCTGTTTGCCAGGCTCCACGCAGGTGACCGGGTTTTGTTCGTTTGTTTTTCAGATTTTTTATCATCCTTCTTTTGATCATCCTCTGGCGTTTTCGTATCTTCGGATTTTTCTTCAGGAGGTTTTTCTTCTCCGGTTTCTTCAAGAACTTCTGAATTTGTATCGGTACCACCATCCCCGGTAAATATCCGTAAAAGACCTTTCACAAATTCCATGAAAGCCGGACCAGTCCCATTAGACAACGCCCACGCAAGTATTAATGCGGTGAGTATCGCCGCGGCTCCGGCAGCCTCTTCGCTACTCGGGCCGCTGCCGCCGGAGAGTTCTTGCGCTCTTTCGTTGCTGGATATATCCAGGTTGTCCGTCTTATTCCAGACCGCATCCTGGGCATCGCTATTAAAAGTGTTCGATTTGTTAATCCGTTGCAGCACCTTCAGGAGGTCCGAATCTACGAATCCATCCGGACGGAAAACATTACTTGATCCGGGAGCGGAATCATGCTTCTCACCGCAAAAGGCTTTGAAGACAAAATCACTTTGTCCCGGAGGAATTGTAAATATCTCATTACCGGCGGTTACCATCGTCTGCACGCTGATATTATCGGGAGCCAAACGAAGTCCTATCGGAACTCTCACCTTGATAGTACTCCCGGTATTATTATTGAAATATACCCTCATCGAATCGCCATACCATCCGCCACCCGAACCTCTTACCTGTACGTCAAGGCCTGACATACCCCCGGTCATGGCGTTATGAAGATCGATATCATAATCAGCAGCATGAACCGGATTTGAAATGCAGATTAATAGACCGAATGCAAAAAAAAGAACGACCAGAAGTATTCTGATCTTCGATAACATAACTAAACGCAACAAATTCTCTCTCAATGTCATCTATAATAAACTAACAGATTATCTCTCCAAAATCCAATAGAATCCTGATTATTGGTTTCTACAGTAAACATAAATAATACCGCCAAACACAGGCCGCTGTAACGATAATTAACTACCGAATCATTGAGTATACCGCATTTGATTTAAACAAGACGAAAAAATCTGTTAAAATATAAGCAAAACCCAAAACGGGTACTCAAAATACTGCCGGATTATGTACAAATAGACAATAGGAAGAAATGCAAGGAGGATTTTTTGTATCTGGGGTAGACAGACAGCTTCACTTTTCGTTTGCAGAATCGTTAGCTTGTCTTAGCATCGTCCTGATTATTTCTTTACTTAACCAATACAGTTATTGTCAGCCTGTGACAGATCAAAGAAACATCGTCTGGCTTTAATATATATTTATCAGGTTAATAATAATTACTCGTTTATCAGGTAACTGAGGGCATCGCCGGTCCTGGTTTCGTCGCGGAAAGAAAGGATTATATATATCAGACTCCATTCATCCGTACCAGTTTCTAAATCGATTTGAGCAGTGGTATGACCGGGCATGAGTAGTCCGCTTGCCCAGGTAACATAAAAAGTATCGACATCCACTCCATCGGCAGTCATTCCTAGAGACATACCATTCCAGCAGTTATTGGGATTACCTGCATTGTTTTGGTTGGAGTTCGTGCCGTCCCAGAATTTGGTACCATTGAATTTCAGGTAGTCACCAGTCCAGCCATCATCACCTTCACCGACGAACACGGTCATCTTGGCTGCATTAACCTCACCTGCGACTGGTTCGGGAACTAAAAACTTGGTAATTGTTCCTCCCGGTGAACCATCCTGGTCGAAATCGAAATTTTGATTTCCATCGCAATGTAAAAACGTATCATAAAGGTAAAGACTGTGTCCTTGTGTCTCTGCGCTTGAGTAGATAATTACCATAGACCATCCGGCATATGCAAGGTAGCTTTCACTTCCGGAGGTGTAACCGGTGCTTATAGTATCCGCAGCTACATCCCCGACCGTATAAACAGCGTTACCCGGGTGGTTGATAGCTGGATCAGGTGCCTTTGGGCTGAAAGCCTTCACCAGGGCAGTTACGTCTTTAAAACAGACATATGAATATCCTTCTGGAGTAGCACCTATGAAGTTTTCCATACTGTCTGACCAGCCTGCGACGATTTTTTCGGCACCCATTGTAGGAGTTCCATCGCCTGCGAAATACACCTGGTTTCCATCTATCTTAAATTCTATCGAAGTATCAGGGATCATTTCCGAAGTTGTTACCGTAATAGTATCGATGTAACAGTATTCATAATAACCATCAAAACCCTCGATGTAAAACCTCATTGAGAAATTTTCGGTTAAACAGGCTTGAGGAATATCATATTCGAAGGTTGAAGCCGGATTATCATTTTCAAATGCCTTTATATTTCCTCCCCAACTACTCCCATTATCTGAAGAAAATGCGAACCATAGCTTATCGCCTGATTCCAGTGTTCCATATTCAGACTGGTTCCACATTACTTTCACATCGCCTTCAATGAAACCGCTCAGGTTAACGCTTTCATTTAGAGTGACAGTTCTTGCAGCAGGAACGATCCCGGAACTGTAATGTCCCCTGAATCTACTACTCGAAATACTCCAGGCACTGCCATTATTCCAGTTATCAAAATTATTACAGGTATCGTAAAACTCTACTCCGTTCCTCCAGCCTGTCCAGTAAAGATAAGCGGCTCTCACGGTAGCATCGACTGGAATCTCACTGACATTCGCGCTGCTCTCGGAAAGCAACGTATCACGAAATTGACCATCATGGTCTGCGTCTATCATTAATGAATTTCCAGATGCTATATAATCTCCAGCGATACCTCCGCTTAACAGGCGTGTCTCGCTTTTCGCCATCCAGGCTTCTATTGCGGTTGTTCCCGCAATAGAAGTAGCTTTATATACCTTAACATCCGATTCCCAAGAGAAAGGTATATCGGCAACGTTACTGGTTGATATCCAAGCAACTGTATCAGGATCAGTATCGGATAGTTCCGAGTCGAGTTGGAAGGTAATCTCAGCGACTCTGGGGGAATTCGCAGGATTTACTCCCGGCAGGTTGTCAAAATCCTCGGAAGTGAAATTCCAGATTACGGCTTCATTGCCGGCATGCGACACGACCGTGATATTATCCGTAAAAGGAGGTTCCATATTGGAACTCCCTGAAACATAACGGAAACCTCTCGGGAGCCACACACCTATACTTTCAACTTTTAGATCATCTCCTACCTCGGGGAAATAGGTAATTATTATATTATAACTTGAAGAGCCGTTTGCGCTGGTAATTATTAATTTTTCCTCCTCGACTATCGCTCTGGCTACTGAATCGCTTGGTGCGGGAATGTCAACAGGAATCCAGACGTTCTCGATCGTTATGGTAACGTTTTCACCATTAATTAATTCAGAAGTACTATAGGTCCAGTCATTGGAAAATTTATAATATTCATACGTTGGACTGGTTAAGAATGTATCCAGATAATCGTATTTGATTATCCATCTGGCATCTTCGATACCGGCATCAGCAGCATACAGTTCGGCTGCCTTATTTTCATAAACCTGACCGGTCAGCATCCCCGATATTGAGGATTGAAGCAGGATAACACAAAGAGAGCTGCCCACCAGGAACATTACCAGTACCAGGACCAGTACACTGCCCTTTTGTCTGCGACCTTTACTTTTTTTCAGATATTGAAATGAGTTAAACATCCTTCAATCCTCAACTACTGTGATTTAGGTATAATGATAACCTCTCTTGTTTCATTTACCGGTTTGTACCCACCTGTCGAGATGGTAATCACAAAGGTAAGTGCGCTACCACTATATGTACAATTCGTTGCGGTTGAAGCCTCGTTAACATATTGAGCAGCGACCGTAACAACAGGTGTATTGCCATTTTTAGAGCAAGAACGGAGGAGTTCGTTATTCTGGACTGTATAGGTAATATTAGATGTCGTGTTGTCCCACCCAACCCAATAGAGAGAGAGGGGGAATCCCGAGGCGCCTGCGTCAGTTTGAACACTTTGCGCCATCTGCGTGTCCATGCTAATCCAGTAAAGCGCTTTTTCTATCTGCTTTATAGCAAGCAAATGATTACTTTCAGATGAGTTGATGTCCTGGATGTGGATTATTAACAGGTTAATAACCGGAGCAAGAATGCCTATTATGGCCACACTCACAAGCATCTCTACAAGAGTAAAGCCCTTCTTATTAACTGGTCTGGTTTTCAATAATTTACACATATCAATTCAATTTATAGCCTTCCAGACTTGTTACATTTATCCCGTGGTGTACGATTTTCACTGTAATTTTCTGGATGTTGCCATCACGTAGATTTACCATACTAGTGGTGATATTTGCAGTGTAATTACTATAAGCTTCAGGAATCGGAGCCGGTTCATAAGAAACCATGTAAGCCTGGTTTTTAATATATTCCATCTGATATTCAGCTAGATTCTTCGCTGTTTCATCTTCATCTATCGAAGCGCCAAGACTAGTCGAGGTACCCAAGCTGTTAACAAAAAACACAGCTATAAAGCCTACGATAGCTACAGCTACCAGTGACTCTATTAACGTAAATCCGGATTGATTGGGATGAATGAACTTAAAAGCTCTCATAGGATATTTTAATTAATCCTTTGTGGTTCTTAATGTTTTTATATGAACTAATATTTTCAAATATAAATGAAATATTGTCCCATTTCAATGTTCAATTGGCTACATTATTTATAACTTTTAGCTCATACCATTACCGGTATTAACCTATTGCCAACAGTAGATTATCCTACAGGGGTGAATTTTCTTTACCCACCATTCCAGATAAATAGAAGAAATACTTTTTTACTTACTCAATCTACACCGCCAAGCTTAAATATTCGTTAATAAGTGTCAGGCAATCTTACAAAATCATTACAAAACCATTACAAAATTAATAATAGTATTAGCTACTTGTGTTAGTTTGTATGAATCGGATTCTTACCGCATTATGTTCGTCTCCCCTGTTTCGGAATTTGCGATGAATACATACGTCAGCCACTTGCTTTTTAAGTCGGTGCCGTCGAGCTCTGTGACAGGCTTTGTCTCCGGTTTTATATATCCGTGTATCCTTTGAAGAATTGTGACTGCGATTAATACAGTTTGCTTTTTTTTATGACGCAGTGAAAATTATCAGGTGAAAATACCGGTAACACTCCCACTGATAAAGCATCCGGTATTAAATGAATAATCTACCACCACTCCCTACCAAATCCAACCCAATTCGAACGCTACCATAACCTGTTCAGTCATTGACACTAATAATAGGGTGCTATACGCTTGAGACAGTGTGGAAGAATGGGAGGATTACGGTTTTCTCTTTTCGTTCTTCCGGAAAGTCCAACTAGAAAGCACTGAAGGAAAAGAATCCATTGAAAATCGAGAGAGGATTCAATCTAATCGAGATACTGCTGTCTTTAGCACTTCTCGGCATACTGGCAATCGTCTTTTTGTCTACTTTCAGCAGTGGCTCTAAAGTACTCATTTTGACCGATGAGCAGGAGACAGCGAAGAACGTGGCTGAGAGTCAGATGGAGTATGTCCAGAAGCAACCCTTCGCTTCTGCCTATTCCGCAGCCCCGATTGGAGCTGATTATCCCGGATATTCTGCCAATATTTCCACCACGAGTATCACTTCAAGGGATAGTAATATCCAGAGGATAATAGTGATAGTAATACGTCATGGAGAAGAGATAACACGATTAGAAGGATTCAAGACAAGGTTATGACGTTCAGAAAATTATATCTGACAGTTAGAAATCAACACGGCTTCACGCTGATTGAACTGCTCGTAGCAATGTGTATAGCCGGCTTAATTATCGGTACGATTACTATGACCATCTTTCAGGTGCTGGTCAATCCGGCTCAAAGCAGCAATCACATGACCGCTGTAAAACAGGTTGAGAATGCCATCCACTGGATGAGGCGTGATGTCATACAGGCTCAAATTATAGAACCTGGTGTAAGTTCAGGTTTTCCTCTGAAACTGACATGGACCGATTGGAACAACATTAAAAATGAAGTCACTTACAGCCTGCAAAATGACAGGCTTCAACGAGGATATGTCACTTATGATGCAGAAGGCGACTTAACAGATAATCGGACTCAAATTGTGGCTGAACATATCGACAGCGACTCTGGAATGACCAGCTGCCAGATAGTTGGTAGTGTCCTTTCTTTTAAAATAACGTCTAACGTTACGGGATTTTGGCCCTCCATTGAAACCAGGTTAGTTGAAATTGCCGCCAGACCTGCCGATTGAGGTGAGTAGTTAATGGTAAAGCAGAAAAGAATAGTGTCAAACAGGAAAACCGGTCAAAGAGGACATACCCTGATTATGGTGCTAATTCTGCTACTCCTGGGCAGTCTGATAATAACCCCTTTTCTAAGTCACTTAACCACAGGTACCAGAACCAGTCTGGAATTCGAAAGGAAAACGCATGAGTTTTATGCGGCAGATTCCGGTATACAGGATGGTCAGTGGCAGATAAGGTTCAATCATTTGAGTGATACCTTCGTTGACTACAGCCCGTATGACTACATCTCGTCCTGGAGTTATAACCTGCCGGAACAGGTAAATACCTTCACGGTCAATACCACTCTACAAAATTCCTGGATTCCTAAAAACATGCCACCCCCGGACGAGAGTGACGTAAAGCGTATACTCATGGGTGATCAGAGTAACCCGCCGAAGGTAATAATAACCGGAACCGTTTCAGACGTATCAACCTTCCAGATAAAGCTACAATACTATCCCGATGCCGGAGAGGATCTGAGAATAGAGACTATCGGAGTGTGGCTGCCTGCCGGCTTCAATTACGTCAACGGATCAGGCAGTCTTGAAGCATCTCCCTACCACTTCACGCCGGATGTTGAATCCTGGGCTGGCGGGCAGGTTGTTCTCTGGAGTTGTGGTTCCTATCCTTTCGCTGGTGATGCATTTTTTGATCCCTTCCCCGGAGCTGATCCTGCAGACACCCCCATGGTCAGTACTATGACCTTCCAGTTCACCGGCCCGTCTCAGGACCTTGAAGCCATCTCCTGGGTAGACACAAACCTGGACTTGACCCGGGGAGGAACCGAATTTATAACCTACGCCTGGGATGCAGATATTAAAGTTTACAAGATTACCGCTGTGGCTGGTGATACTGAGATAGAAGCCTATTTCCCGAAGAGTGAATTACGAGAACTTGGGGCTGCCATCGGAGGTGACTACCGGGCTATAGGCAACAGCCTGATGGCACGTAGTAATAATACGTATAAATACCGGGATATCCTCCTTACTGAGACCAGCACCACCGTTGACGATATACCATCTGGTGCCTATGTGGCTAAGGCTTATCTTTACTGGTCGGGCTGGTTTAAAGATATTACCACTGTATGGGGCCCGGATGACTGTTCAAATTTCACGGCACCGATTATGAACTGGAACGCCGATAACGCTTGGGATGTTGATTCGTCCAGATTCCGAGGATACACTTACGGTAAAAGTAGTCCCGGTAGATATCTTACCATGGACTCTACCGTTGACCTGAGTGGCTATGCAGGAGAAATAATAAAGATTTCCTGGCAACAATGGGAAGAGGGAGGCCTTAATCCCGATGACGCTCTTGAGTTTCAGTTCTCGGGGAATGGTGGTGCTACGTGGAGCAGTCTTATAACTGCGTTCTCCGGGAATATTGGAAGCACACCGGAAACCTTCGCATTTACTATTCCTGATCAGTACCTAACCGGTAATTTTAAAATAAGGTTCTACCTGGAAGGCTTCGATAGCCCGGGAGAAATTGCTTATATCGACAATATTGAGATTAGATGGCTACCTGCCGATACCTCCGCTATCTTCAAGATAGATGGTCAGCAGGTTTACTTTGATTCTAATGGCATTCCTCAGAAGGGTAACCAGGAGATTATTGTCGATCCGGCTAATCTGGGTGACAGAGTGCAGGTTATCGACAACACGAGCCACGGTAATCCTCATGGCTATTCTTACTCCTCCCGTAAAGATGTTACCGCACTTGTCAGGGAATATAGTGACTGCGGTAACGCTGACTACACTGTAGGCAGTGTGGAGGCTACCTGTGATGCGGATGATGAGTGGGCTTACGCAGGCTGGTCGCTGATTATAGTCTATTCCAGCGTAGATACAGTAGGGCACCGGCTCTATCTCTATGATGATTTCCTTTACAAAGATCACGATGGCACATATCTTGATTTTGACCAGGACGGCAATGAAGGAGGTATTATCAGTGGATTTATTATCCCCGAACCGATGAGTGGTGAAGTAAACGCAGCCAGGATAACAGCCTTCGTCGGTGAGGGTGATATATGGTACTCCGGTGATTATCTTCAATTCAATGGTGACAGGCTCTGGGATGGCACGACTACTAATGGCAACACTGAAAGTGGTCCGAATAACTGCTGGAACGGTGAGTCAGTCGGTATGAGTGCTGAAGGCGTCGATGTAGATACCTTTAACATTGCCTGGAGTGAAGGATTGCTTGAGCCAGGAGATACATCAGCCCGGATAGACATCTTAACCAATTATGACATTTGGAACCTTGTCTATATCATTCTTTCATTCCGAAGTGAATCGACGACCGGTCGAAGCATAAGTTATCTGATACGCTGACAGTAATTAGAATAAAGACTTGCTGCACACTCATTACAGGTTACACCACTTTACAACCCCGATAAGCTTGTTTTATCAGACTACATGCTTTAAATTGATACAATAATTGGCGCTTTCCCCTTGATTACCCGTTCCTATGTAGACATTCCCAGTCAGTGTACTTTTTAACTCCTGCATGTCTTTCAGCGCTTTGATTATTACGTTCCGTTTCATTCTCTTTGCATGGCCGTTCATTTTTCTTCAGTCATTATTCCCTTGTATCAAACTTCTTGATTAATATAAAGAACTGTACAGGTATCTCACGATCATGCCTGTGAATTACCGGGCTTTCCTGTATTACATATTCGATTACTGCTATCAGGAATGTCTATAACTCCCAGCGCTTCTGAGTAATTCTTGAAAAACCTGGAGGTCCAAGGTAAAATGACGTTCCAGGTATTGACTTAATGATTTAATTTATGTTTTAATTTCTTGTTTAATTATTATTTTGATTTATAGTTTAATATTCGAACCAATTTTCAATGGAGGTTAATATGGAAAATAAAGATTCGAATGAAACAAGCGACATTATCAAAACCATAATGGAAGGTCTAAAAGACGAACTGGAAACTATCAAGTCTGAAATTAAAGAAGACCTGAAAACAGAACTGGATAACATTCGGTCGACCTTAAAAGATGAGATCGATGATATCAGGTCAGGAAAACCGTCTCCTCCTGACACACCATTCCCTCCGGATAGTCCGTTTCCTCATCAAACTTTCGATGACTTTAGTCCACCCGGCTTTATAGCTAGCGATGATGACAGGGAGACTAACGGATTCGATATCTCAGATTTCAATAAAGTCCATATCAGCGGGATTTTCGATGTGGACATTACTCAATCCGATACGTACAAAGTGAACGTAGATGCTAATCATAATTTCTTTAAAAACCTTGATGTATCGAAAGAAGGAGATACTCTACGGATCCGGCATAGCAGACATATCGGCTGGAGAGCCGCGTTAGTAAAACCCAGAGTCGAGTTAATTCTGCCTGTCTTAAATGAACTCCGTCTTTCAGGCGCTGCCAGCGTAAAAATATCAGGATTCAATTCTAGTGAATCGTTCAAACTGGAGATGTCCGGCGCCAGTTCACTGGAAGGTGAAATAACTGCCGGCAATGCTGACTTTGATGTTTCGGGAGCGAGTCGGATACGACTGTACGGCTCATCCAGAGATGCTGTTATAAGAGCCTCCGGAGCGAACCGCATCGATCTTCATGAATTTACAGTAATGAACGCTGCTGTCAAACTAAGTGGCGCCAGCCGTCTCTCTGCAAACGTCTCAGGAAGACTGGATGCTCGACTCAGTGGTGCTTCATATTTCGGCTGGCGCGGCGAGCCGGTGATGGGAGATATCAGGACTTCCGGTGCCGCGAGGCTCAGCAAGGAATAATATTTTGATAAATCTGTTTTTCAGGTAAAGAATACGTGATAAACTGAATAAATCGTTACTGTATTATACAAGACAGATACGGAGCTGCCGAAGCAAGACCAAATACCCACCAAAGAACTTAGATGAAAAAATTCGTTGTAATCTGGATAAGTCAGGTTGTTTCGTATCTCGGCAGTTCCGTAGTTAATTTTGCATTGGCATGGTATCTGACAATAGAGACCGGCTCAGCAACCATACTCGCCACTGCCGTATCGGTATCGCTTCTTCCTCGAATCTTTCTCGGTCCGTTTATCGGACCGTATATTGACCGATGGGATCGTAAAAAGATAATAATAATCTCCGATTCACTTGTTGCTCTGATCACTGCCGGTCTGGTATTACTCTTTTTCACTGAAGCAATTGAAATCTGGCATATTTACGTAGCCATGATTCTCAGATCAATAGGAGATACTTTCCACTTTCCGGCAATGAAAGCTACGATTCCTCTCATAGTCCCTGAAAAGCACCTCACCCGCGTAGCCGGGTTGAACCAGATACTCGAGGGTGTTACGGATATTATCGGTCCGCCTATGGGCGCTGTAATGATGGAAACACTTCCCGTATACGGCGTACTGTCTGTAGATATTGCTACCGCTGTAGTAGCTGTCGGATGTATTGCCCTCATATCGATTCCTCAACCCGTTCGAACGACTCTTACCTCGACAACCTCTGTAATCACCGATATGGTACAGGGCTTCCGTTATATATGGTCATGGCGAGGTTTCACTTTACTGCTGGGCCTCATCGCCCTGCTTCGCATTTTCACTACACCGGCTATCGTCCTATTACCTGTCTTCGTTACCGAACGCCTTGATAGTGATGTGCTGAAACTGGGATGGTTGGATTCTGCTTTCGGTTTCGGTACGATTGCCGGCGGATTAATCATCGGTGTTTGGGGAGGTTTCAAACGACGTATTATAACCAGCCTGGCAGGACTTTTTATATCAGGAATATCGATAATAGGGCTGGGCTTCACTACAGTAAATCTCTTCTTCTTCGGAATTGCCGCTGCCTTCCTGATAGCGCTGGGATTCACTTTCCGTGATGCGCCACTGATAGCTATTTTTCAATCGGTTATCGATAAAGATATGCAGGGCCGTATTTTTTCATTAATCGGCTCTATCAACGGTATTACACAAGCTTTAGGATTGGCAGTCGCCGGTCCGGTAGCGGACGCCATAGGTACTCGTTTTCTGCTGTATATGGCGGGAGCCGCCGTCATCGCAATTGGTATATTCTGTATCGTTATCCCATCGATAATGAACCTCGAAAACTACAAATCCAGCGAATCAACGGAGCCGGTGACTGATTCCTGATTGACACACTGCTAACGTTATGTTAAAGTGACACATAGGTAATACATTATGAATACAGGACAAAACAAAACCTTTAAGACTAAGAATTATTACTTTACGTTTTCATACTCCGAAAATGTAAGGGAGATTTTGTCCTGATAATATCTGAATAAGGAATATAAACGGATAAAGAAAACCCTCCCTGGCGGAGGGTTTTTGTATATACAGGAAGAGTTTATACAACGCTATAGTATATAATGAGCATAATTCAGGGAATATAAATGAAAACAATAACGCTAAAAACAGCTAATACAAGCTATGATATCCTTGTCGGAGACGGGCTTCTCTCTCAGGCAGGTATCCTGCTAAAAGACAGGGGACTCACCGCTGGAAAAATTGTGGTGGTAACCGATTCCAGGATAAGAAAACTGCACTGTAATACTCTGGAGAAAAACCTCAAGGACTCTGGGTTTGATGTCCTGGTAATAGACATCCCCGAAGGTGAAGACCAGAAATCACTCGAGACAGCCGGAAGACTGTATGAGAAGTTAACTGTATTTTACGCCGAACGCAGTACACCCCTGCTGGCACTGGGTGGAGGTGTGATCGGGGACCTTACCGGATTCATTGCCGCTACCTATATGCGGGGAGTACCCCTTGTCCAGATACCCACTACCCTGCTTTCACAGGGCGACAGCAGCATAGGCGGAAAGACAGCAGTAAACCACGGGCAGGTGAAAAACAAGATAGGGGCATTCTATCATCCCCGGCTGACAATTTCCGATATTTCAACACTCGGCACTCTGAATACCAGGGAGTTAAGCAATGGACTGTCCGAGATAATAAAGCATGGGTTGATACTGGATGCCGACTTTTTCGCATATCTAGAGAACAACATGGATAAGATCAAGTCTCTGGATAAAAACGTACTTGAAAATATTGTCGCGCGTTCGGCAGAAATAAAGGCCGGGGTGGTAGAGCAAGATGAACTTGACCTCGGTTTACGGAATATACTGAATAGTGGACATACGGTCGGACACGCAATCGAATCGGTTTCCAGTCTCAAGACATGGCATGGTGAAGCAGTATCGATCGGCTTGGTGGTGGAAGCAAGGATTTCGAACGAACTGGGAATGATGAAAGATAACGAGCTACAACGGCTTGAGGCTATTCTGGAAAAAGCAGGACTTCCGACCAAAATGCCGGCACTTGCACCGGACAAGTTACTGGAAGCTATGAAGCATGATAAAAAGGTAGTTGAAGGTAAGGTCCGGCTGGCTTTACCAAGAAAAATAGGCGAAGCATTCATTACCGATGGTGTGAGTGTTTCTGTAATCGAAAAAGCGCTGGTGAATTGAAATGGACAGGCCAAAAATCTGCGCAGCAATTATAAATGATGATCTGGTGAAAATCAGGGACGTGGAACCGATGGTAGACCTGTTCGAGGTGAGAATCGACCTTATCGGTGATACGTGGGAGAAGGTTGCCAAGACTATCAAAAGACCCTGGATAGCCACGAACCGGACAATTGACGAAGGTGGTAAATGGAATGGAAACGAAGCGCGTCGAATAGAGAAACTACTGCAGGCGATTGAACTGGGCGCAGAGATGGTCGACGTTGAATTCAGGACAAAGAACCTTAAAAATATAGTGCCGCTGGTGAAGAAAAGAGTCAAGTGTATACTATCATTCCATGATACAGAGAAAACCCCACCGTTAACCGAACTGAAAAATATCGTCGATGGCCAGATCAAAGCCGGAGCTGATTTATGTAAAGTCGTAACTACCGCAAGAGAATATCGGGACAACCTGACGGTACTGGAACTTGTACGAATGTACCATAACAGCAGGATAGTATCTTTTGCTATGGGTCAAACCGGTCAGACCAGCCGGATTCTTTCTCCACTGGTCGGGGCTGAGTTCACCTACGGTTCGATCGAAGAAGGTAAAGAATCAGCACCGGGGCAGGTAACGGTAAAACAGATGATCGATACATACCGATTACTGGGAATAGGAGATTAGTCGGTAAAATGGCAATATTTAGAGACAACCAGGATGCGTTCGGTCACCTGCTGTATGATTACTATGTAAAAGGGATTACTGACAGCCGGCTGCCCGGGATTCTCGAGAGATATGACGGGTATATTACCGATGCCGGTTCAACTGCCACTTACTTCAGCGAGTATAAAGACTGGCCGCTCATTGAGAGAAAAGCCCTGCGACTGGCGAGAGGTAGAGTCCTGGATATTGGATGCGGTGCCGGCAAGCATAGTTTATACCTGCAGAATAAGGGACTTGAGGTAACCGGGATCGATAACTCTCCGCTTTCAATTGAGGTTTGCAAACAGAGAGGACTAAAGAACACCGTTGTTCTTGCATTGAATGACATTTCTCCCGACCTTGGGATATTTGATACGGTATTGATGCTTGGTCATAACTTCGGACTGTTCGGCAGCTTTAAAAACACCAGGCGAATAGTCAAGAAACTGGACGAGATAACATCCGGACAAGCCAGGATAATAGCAACGACGAACGATATGTATCAAACTGAAAATCCCGACCACTTGAGTTACCATGAATTCAACAGGAATCATGACAGAATGGGTGGTCAACTAAAGGTAAAAGTACGATATCAAAAATACGCCACTCCCTGGTTCGATTACCTGATGGTCTCGAAAGATGAAATGGAAACTATAATGGATGGAACAGCCCGGAGAGTAACCAGGTATATAGATGCTGGTGATTCTCATTACGCAGCGATTATTGAAAAACAGAAGGGCAGGAAAAAGAGATGAAAGATATATCAGGAAAGACGAAAGTATGCGCCTTGATTGGCGATCCTATAGAGCACACCATGTCTCCGGCAATGCATAACGCAGCCTTTAGCGAACTTGGACTCGATTACGTATATGTTGCTTTCGGAGTGAAACCCGATGAACTTGCCGGTGCAATCAATGGAATGAAATCTCTGGGAATGCCGGGCTGGAACGTAACGATACCACATAAGGTAAATGTAATTCCCCTGCTGGATAAGCTCGATCCGCTGGCAGAAAAAATAGGCGCCGTCAATACAGTAGTCAATGATAACGGCATACTGACCGGTCATAATACGGACGCTACCGGGTTTCTCCAGGCAATGCTTGAGAAAGGTGTCGAACCAAAAGGTAAGAATATAGCGATAATGGGTGCCGGAGGAGCGGCCAGGGCTGTGTCTTTTATCCTGGCGGATCGCGGCGCACATCCCGTGATCCTCAACCGGATCGAAGAACTTGACTGGGCTGAAAACCTGGCCGCAATGATCTCCAGAGAATTCGACATCGAAGTACCGGCAAAGGAATTAACGAAAGAAAATCTCGGTAAAGTCCTGGAGGATGCCGATATCCTTGTCAATGCTACCAGTGTCGGAATGAGTCCGAACGATAATGTTTCGCCTGCACCGGCTGAATTATTGAAAGCCGATCTGACAGTGTATGACGTTATTTATAATCCCATTCAGACCAGGCTGTTGAAAGACGCCGAAGCTGCCGGGGCAACGACTATAGGCGGAATCGATATGCTGGTATGGCAGGGAATCATGGCATTCGAAAAATGGACCGGACAGAAACCGCCGTTCGACCTGATGAAAAGTCAGGCGATGAAATTCCTTTAGTCTGCGAGGAACTATGAAAACAAATATTGCGTTGATAGGTTATATGGGAACCGGTAAGACCATCGTCGGTCAGGCGCTTGCCGAAAAACTGGATATGAACCTGGTCGAGATGGACTGGTTTATCGAGCAGGAAGCTGGTATGAGTATACCGGAAATATTCAGTAAAGAAGGTGAAATCGGCTTCAGGGAGCATGAAATAGACGCCACGAAAAAGATAGCTGGAGAAACGAAATGCGTTATTGCCTGTGGCGGCGGTATAGTCCTAAATAAGATAAATATAGACAGGCTCAAGGAAAGCTCGGTAATCGTTTATCTCACGGCTTCACCCGGGACTATCCTGAAACGCGTGTCCGGTGAAGCCGGACAGAGACCGCTGCTGGAGGTTGAAGACCAGTTGAAAACGATAAAGGAGATGCTGAAATACAGGGGGCCATATTACGAACGGGCTGCCGGCATAACCGTGAATACCTCCCGACTCACTGTTGATGCAGTTACTGCAACGATAATCTCCAGACTGAAAGAATATGAAGGCTTCAATATCTAAGAGTATAATCAAGGGCAGTGTTATCGCCCCGTCATCGAAAAGCTACACTATCCGGGCATTAGTCTGTGCCGCCCTTTCCGAGGGTAAGAGCGAAATCATAAATCCGCTGGGTTCGGATGATACCGAAGCATGCCAGGATATCCTGAATGCGCTGGGAGTACGGATAGAACAGGATGATACTTCATGGCTGGTTAACGGTGGTACTCTGCATCAACCGGATAGAGAACTCTACTGCCGTGAGTCGGCCGCCACGCAACGATTCATGACAGCAGTGTGTTCGATAGTACCGGGGATGTGCCGCCTGACATCAGCCCCGTCACTGGCACGAAGACCTGTTCAACCGCTTATACAACCGTTACATCAACTCGGCGTGGATTGTAATTATTATGAAGCCGATTCGACGATAATGGTCAACGGAGGTAACCTGAAAGGAGGACTGGCAGAGCTTCCCGGTGATATCAGTTCGCAGTATGTGTCAGCTCTCTTGTTCATCTCACCATATGCAGGCGAAGGCATGACAGTCAAATTGACCACTCCTCTTGAATCGAAACCGTACGTATCGATGACCCTGAGCTGTCTTAAAGAATTCGGAATAGAGATTGAAACATTCGATGAAATGAGGGAGTACAGGACTGCCCGGCAAACTTATAAACCGGCGAAATATACGGTTGAGGGAGACTGGTCATCGGCATCATATCTTCTCGCGGCAGGAGCCATTGCCGGAGATATTATCGTAAAGAACCTTAATCCTGACAGCCTTCAGGGAGATAAAGTAATGCTGGACATTCTTGAAGACATGGGAGTCTCGGTCGAGATTAGTAATGACGGTATAACAGTTAAGAAATCGGCGTTGAAAGCTATACAGGCTGATCTTACCGACTGTATCGACCTGCTCCCGACGACGGCTGTTCTGGCCGCAATGGCTGAAGGAACCAGTAAATTCACCGGTATAGCACGAGCGAGAATCAAGGAATCCAACCGTGTTTCAGCAGTAAAAGCCGGACTTGAAAAAGCAGGTATCAAGGTAATTGAAGGAAAAGATAAACTGATAATTACAGGCGGTGAAACAGTTAGTGCTGTAATAGACTCTAACAACGATCACCGCATTGCAATGGCTTTCAGCCTTCTGGGTCTGAAAGAAGAAAACATTGAAATAGAGAATGCCGAATGTGTCTCGAAGACATATCCTGAATTCTGGGATATACTGAAACATATTGGGGGCAAGGTAAAGACAGATGGGTAATAGTATTGGCAGGTTATTCACCATTACCAGCTTCGGTGAGAGTCACGGCAGATGTGTCGGAGTTATAATCGACGGCTGCCCGGCCGGTCTTGCCGTAACCAAAGATGATATCCAGAGAGAAGTAGACAGGAGAAAACCGAAAAGCAGTATTTCCACGTCCAGGAATGAATCGGAAACCGTAGAAATCCTTTCCGGAATATACGATGGACACACCACCGGGGCGCCGATATGCCTCCTTGTTTGGAATACCGATGCCGATTCATCGGTGTACGAGAAAATCAAGGCACTACCAAGGCCCGGTCACGCTGATTACACCAACTTTATAAAATACGGCGGATTTAACGACCACAGGGGAGGCGGAAGTTCTTCGGGTAGGATTACCGCCGGTTACGTAATGGCCGGTGCAATAGCGATAAAGCTTCTGGATTCCATCGGCATCGAGATATTGGCTCATACTATAGAGATCGGCGGAATAAAAGCGGTCGAAAAAGAATATAGAGAGATAAAGAAAATCGTTGATAACAATGTTGTACGGTGCGCCGATACGGAAGCCGCCGAACAGATGATGAAGATAATCGAGAAAGCACAGTCGGAAGGCGACAGTGTCGGAGGAATCATTGAAGGTATCGCGTTAAATGTTCCTGCCGGACTGGGAGAGCCGGTTTTCGATACTCTGGAAGGAGATCTTGCAAAAGCAATGTTCTCGATTCCGGCAGTCAAGGGAATTGAATTCGGAGTGGGTTTTTCATCAGCAAGAAAGAAAGGTTCTGAAAACAATGATCCTTTCAGAATTGAAAAAGGAAAAGTCATTACGACAACCAACAATGCCGGTGGCATACTTGGCGGCATAAGTAATGGTATGCCGGTTGTTCTGAGAGTAGCTATAAAACCTACCCCGTCGATCTCTAAGAAACAGAATACCGTAGACCTGGAGACAATGACGGACTCAACTGTAGAAATATCCGGCAGACATGACGCCTGCATTGTTCCCCGCGCCGTACCGGTCGTCGAAGCTATGATGGCCGTAACGCTATGTGATTTTGCCAGAAGGGCAGGAATTATCCCGGAGGTAATCGGATGAATCTTGAAGAACTAAGGGGAAAAATCGATGATGCCGATAAGCAGATTGTCAGGTTAATAGCAGAGAGAATACGGGTAGCTGAAGAAATCGGCGAACTAAAAAAAGAACAGGGGAAACAGATAGAGGACTCTACCCGTGAACAGGTAGTACTTCAACATATCACCGATATTGCCGGCAAAGAAGGTTTGAATCCCGAAGATATTTCCAGGATATACCGTCAGATAATGTCGATGGCAAAAAGCATCGAAGGAACGGTAATCGCATTCCAGGGCGAAGCCGGTGCATACAGTGAAGAAGCCGCTTATAATTACTTCAGCTCTTCGGTTCTGGTAAAGCCGTGTGAAAATCTGGATGGCGTCTTTAAGTCAGTAGAGAGTGATGAAGCACAAAACGGTATCATACCGATAGAAAATTCTCTGGAAGGCAATGTCGGACAGTCGTATGACCTGCTCCTGGATTCAAGCTTGAACGTGTGTGGAGAAACGGAACTGCGAGTGGTACACTGCCTGATAGCCCATCCCGGAATTAGTCTGGATTCCGTAAAAAAAGTCTATTCCCATCCGCAGGCTCTCGGTCAATGTCGGACATATTTGAAACATCTTAATTGTGAACAAATACCCGCTTACGACACCGCCGGTAGTGTAAAAATGATTAAAGAAAAGGGAATAAAAGATGGAGCTGCCATCGCCAGTGCCAGGGCGGCTGAAATCTATGGTATGCAGATTCTCGCAACAGAGATTGAAGACAACCTTGATAATTTCACCCGATTTTTCATACTATCCAAACAGGTATCTCCCCCATCAGGAAAAGATAAAACATCAATTGTTTTTTCGGTTAAACATAAGCCGGGAGCATTATTCGAGTTCCTTAAGATACTTACGATGGGAAATCTGAATATGACTAAGATCGAATCCAGGCCAACCAGAAAGAAACCATGGGACTATAACATGTACCTGGACTTCGAAGGTCATCGTGACGACGAGGACGTAAGACAAACCCTGGAATCCCTGGAAAACAATGCTTTGTATCTGAAAATACTTGGCTCGTATCCCAGGATGAGTTAACCTCTCGTTTTTTTGCTGCTAATTTTTTCCGAGTGTAAGATAAACAGCTTTCCTGATCCTGTTATTCACTCTGGGAACTGCTTGTGCTCTCTCGAGAAGTTTGGGACTTATTTCAGACTCAGGCAGCTCGTTACTGGCTCGCTGAACCTCTGGAATACTTTTCAGTATCTCCAGTATATCAGGAAGTGTCGATGTCTGGTCCAGGGCTATAGTCATTATTGTTCCTTCTTCCCAGGAACCAATGACCTGAAGCACCTTTGAATTCAACGAAGATTCGACTCTTCCAGAAAGTCTCATTGACTGGTTAGCCTCCACCGGTGGCGGTATTATTATTTGCAGTTCTTCTATTACATCAGGATTCTTTTCCTCAATATGAACACGCTCTGCCTCTGGTAAAAACCGATCTTTTTGATTCATACTGTTGCTGGTCACTACTTGCCCGTTGTTGACCTGCCTTATCGCGTTTGCCAGTTCCTTTGACTTTATATCCTTTAATAGATATCCGCTCGCGCCTGCCTCCATAGCTTGGTTAAAATACTGGTCAAACAAAGTTAACATTATAATATTACAGGCAGGAAATTGCCGCTTGACCTGACGCGTAAGTTCGATTCCGTCGACACCAGGCATTTTTATGTCCATCAGAATTACATCAGGCTTGAGTTTCACAATCTGCCTGAATGTTTCCTCACTATCGGCTCCCTGGCCAATTACTTCAAGATCATCTTCCTGTTCAAGCATGTGCTGAAGTCCGTCACGTACCACCTGGTGGTCATCAACCAGTAGAACCCGAATACTCTCTTTCGCTTTTGATTCTATCACCATTTCCTAAATTCCTTTCACAACGATCCTGATAATTTACCGGCATACATATTATATACGCATACCTGGCAAATAGACACACCCGAGGATCGTCTCAGCATACACACTAATTGATCAGCTTTCTCTTATAAGCTTCCGATACTGCTTCTGATCGATTCCGCACACCCAGTTTTTCAAATATAAGACTGATACTCCTTTTAACGGAAGCCTGACTTAGGAACATCTGGTCTGATATTTCGGCTGTAGTAACTCCATCAGCTATCAGGTGGAGTATGGTTGACTCACGGTCAGAAAGAGAGAACTTACGTTTACCATCTGTTGCGGATGTCAGTTCGTTCAGGTGGTCGCGAGTGAGAGATAATGCCAGCGGTGAACGCCCATCTCGAACCGATCGAATTGCCCGTACGAGTTCCTCACGCTTGATATCTTTGAGAAGGTATCCCACCGCGCCGGCTTCGATAGCCTGGGTCAGGTATTCATCATATAACGTAAGCATGATTACGTTAATATCCGGATGTTTCTGCCTGAGCCTGCGAGTAAGTTCTATGCCATCTACCCCACCCATCTTGATGTCCATCAGTACGATTTCAGGCGAAAGTGATTCAACCTGTGGTAATGTTTCACTGGCATCAGATGCTTCTCCTACGACATTCAAATCGTTTTCTAGTTCCAGCATCCGCCTGAGTCCTTCTCGTACTACCTGCTGATCATCGACCAATAGAATTTTAATTTCCTCCATCTGAATCCTCCTTGATTCGAGAGTTTACCGGAAAGTTAAACGAAACTGTTGTTCCGGTTCCTTCACCTGTCTTAATATTCATATTTCCGCCAAGCATTTCTGCCCTTTGTTTCATGCCCAATAGACCGAGATGCCCGACGGATATGGCGTTGCCAAGTGTTTGTGTAAGATTAAATCCCTGACCGTTATCGCTTATTTCAAGGTTCATCTCATCGGAACTAAAATCGAGATTTAAAGCTACTTTCGTTGCTCTCGCATGTTTCCTGATATTTATCAACGATTCCTGGACAACCCGGTACACAGCTATCTCTATACTGGAAGGTAGTCTGCATGGTGTTCCGGCCTGATTATAGTTACCTTCTATTCCGTCCGATGCCAGATCATCAAGACTCTGCTTGATAGCATTTGTAAGACCTAATTCATCCAGGGCAGGTGGGCGGAGACCTACTACCACCCTGCGTAGTTCCTTTAGACTTTTGGTAACGGTACCTTCCATATCACTAAGTTCACTGCCAACTTGTTCTACTTCTTTACCCGGTAATGCATGTCTGAATGACTGAATTCCATAGGATACTGCAACCAGCCACTGAGCAACGCTATCGTGAAGCTCAATCGATATCCGGTTTCTTTCTTCTTCCTGCGCTAATACTACTTGCCCAAGAAGTTGTTCTACCTGTAGTTGCTGGATCTTCAAATTATCAAGCATTCTGGCATTCTCGATAGCGACAGCCGCTTCATTGGACATTGTTTTCAGGATATCCGCTTCTTCATCGGAATATGAAGCTCCTGATTGCTTTTCACCAAGTGCAAGAACCCCTATCAGCTTTCCGTGACTTTTTACAGGACAGAGAAGCTCAACTCCAAGAGCATCAAGGGTGGTCTTTTCTACTTCCCACATCCCTTTAAATTGCGGCATTATGTCTATTAAGTTTCGTCTTAGTACATCTCCTCTATCACTCAACCAGGTAATAATAGGATTATCATTTAAAAACCTTAATTTAGAAAACGGCCCTTCATCACTGGATTGATCGACAAAGCGTACGCTAAAGTCGCCGGTCCCTACTTCGGGAAACAGTAATGCGGCTCGTTTTACATGCATTGATTCGATTATTGGGTACAGTATGGTTTGCTGGAGTTCATTAAGATCAAGCACGTTATTAACCTTGTTTGAGAAATCCAGCAGCACCTGCCTGTAGTCATAAGTATCATGATAAAAAATCTTATCGATCCATCGCTGGAAGGTATCTCTTAACGGGCTGAAGAGTAACGCTATTATCAAGGTAGTCGCTACAACCAGGGCAAGGCTTGCAGATCCCAGTTTATCCTGAATGAAAAGTTGGATAGCATAAAGAGAGAGAAGGTAAATTATACTGAGAAGAATCGTCAGACCGGAATAAGCGAGGCCTTTATGCAATACCACCTTAATATCAAGTACCTGTAATTTTATAATTGCATAGGTGATAAGCAGGGCATTCAGTACGCCACCTGTATAATCCAGGGGATATTCGTTCAAAGACGGATGTACCTTGACCAACCAGAATATCGAAAAAGCGACTAATCCTGTCATAAGGTACATTGTCCGTTTTCTGCTCATCGCATCGATCGGAGAGCGATAATAATTGAAAAGGGTATATCCGGCTGCCAATAAATAACCGAAGGTAATAATATTTAGAATAAGGCTTATATATGGAAGATAAACTAAGGATAATTGCCCGTCTATGAAATCAGCATCTCGAAGCAGGACACCGGACATACCAAGTGCAATGATCACAATCGCTAACGTATAGCCGAAATATGTCCAGAAATTGACGGGCTTTTTTACGTAACTTCTAATAAACTGGTAGAAGAAAATAACCATCGGGCTGCCGGTCATAACAATCATTTTCGCCCAGAAATATGTCTGTTGGTGGTTGATATCAAGATGGGTGATAGCCGAACTAACACTCCATAACGCAGCGACAAAAAGATACAGAGCAAAAAGTAACCTTACTCGCGTAAAACGAAGTAAAGTAACTATCGTGAGAGTTCCGTAAATTACCCCGCAAACAAGCGGTACCATGCTTAAACTATCCACTTATCCTGTACCCTGTGTTCCCTTCTTCATCATTTGGTTCTATAACTAATCTAACAGATAGCCATAAAGACAAGTGTAAAGATACTAAACGTTTCGTAAAGGTTTTATAAATGTTTCATAAAGAATCATTTGTATGGTACGTTCGGATAGTTTTATTGAGATAATACGCGTTTTCAGTTAATATCCATGAATCATATGAGGGAAGTTGGGAAAGGAGTGTTCATGTACTACATACAAATCAACTCCAAATCAATTCCCGATTAATCCTGTTTCCCTTGTTGAACAACTCCTTGTTACTAATTAATGTATCAATCTCTCTCATGTATATGCACCGGATTATAAAGAAACACAAAATAAAGCAACAGTTACAAACGTATAGTGATACGAGCTAAAAAGCTCGAAAATAAATCAAACGAAGCCCGAATTGATACGGCATATCCGGGATAAAAGCTACTCTGAACAGAAAACGTGTCATTACGAAACTACCTTGCCATTCCCCTGGAGAGGGGAATCCATAAAAGTTATGAACGGATAAATCGATCATGGTATGGATTCCCGCCTTCGCGGGAATGATAAGGTGGTATGGAAACCCGCCGGAGTTTATCCCTCTTTATTTTCTCCCGTATCAAGTACGGGACAGGCTCTTTAAAAAAGGGAGATAGCTAACAGATTTGAGATTTGTAATCATTGAGAAGGATTTTTAGCCCCTAATCCAGGAGATTACCACGTTATCTACGTCCCGCAGGTAAACCATTCCGGCGGAAGCCGGAATCCAGAAATCTACTGGATACCGTTTTTCAACGGTATGGTGAGAATGGTTCTATTCGTAATGTCATTGTAAATCTGGATAAAATCGGGGTGAAGTAATCTTCATGATCGATTATGATTCATTCGACGTATTACATCCGACCGGAGAGTGGACTTCACCCGTTTTCCCGGACTACGTCCAATAATAAAAGAGTCCGCTTCACATGAAGCGGACTCTTCCACCCTAACATCCCGAACCAGGATTAAATTGATACCTACAATTTCTTACTCGTACTTAGCGCCCTGGAAAAGCGTGCCAAGTTCATTGGTCCAGTACAGGTATGAGGAGTTCTCGGTAGCCAAGTAGTTGACGACCTGACCTGTGGCATTGATGGTATGGCCATACAGTACATACGTAGGAGTACTACTTGGACAAGGGAATGCACTCATAACATTTGTAGCGCCAGCCTGTTCAACATATTGCCCCGTTGGTAGTTCGCTTAAGTCATTATCGATCATCATGGCGTGAAGCGCTGCTTGGAGTGTGGCAAATTCAGTGTCCGCGGCTTCCTCTTCACCTTTCCCCAGGAACCGGCCTACGTTGGGTATAACGACAGCCGCCAGTACGCCCAGGATCGCCACGACAATCAATAACTCGATGAGTGTAAAACCCTTTTCGCCTCTCTTCATTGGTATCTTCATTACTCAGTCCTCCTTTTTTATATCTTTATATCCACTATAATTCAGCATAGAGATACTTACTATCCCGCAACCGGGTGATTTCATTTCGAGATTACTCTCATTCTTTCGGGTGATAAAAAATGAGCCGTTAGTCCAATCTGGAAGAGACTAACGGCTCATTACCCGCGATGAACGATTCTGGTATCCTGTCTCACAAGTTCGCTGGATAGGGTTCTACCGGACACTCACTCATGGTCCGATATAGTCATCATGGGGAAAATACTAATAGCTAAATTCGAAATCCTGAACAATATCGAATTTCAAAATATAAAACAGACTGCCCTGGTCCAAAATAGAAGATTTTTGATCATTAGTAAGTTTACCGGCGGGTTACGCTTCGCTTCACCCACCCTACGCGAGGTTAATAACTTAATTGTAGGGTGGGTGGAGTCCCGATGACCTATTCATTAAGTGCAAGGGAAAATGTCGGGACGTAACCCACCATTATGTAGGATTTAGTATTTTTTAAACCGAGTCTCATCACCGCAAGATTCGCCGTCGAAATCAGGTACTAATCTTTCTGTGATACCAGACCTTTTTGGATAGCGTATGCTGCGGCCTGGCTGCGGTTGGCGAGGTGAAGTTTTTCCATGATATTCTGAAGGTGGGTTTTTACCGTATTCTCGGAAATAAACAGCGAATCGGCTATTTCCCGATTGGTAGCCCCTTTTGCTACCAGTTGCAATACTTCCTTTTCTCTCGGGCTGAGTCCAGTTGAATCATCATCGGGCTTCTTCTTTTTACCGGAAGAGAGATTCTGGAACTCAGTCAGTAACTTGGTGGCCATCAGCGGTAAAATGATAGACTCTCCCCTGGCTACATGATAGATAGCCTGGATTAACTCGTCCGGCTCTGCGTTCTTTAAAAGATATCCCTTGGCGCCATACTTTATCGAACTGAACAAGTCTTCTTCCATCTCAGACACTGTCAGGATAAGCACATTGATCTCCGGAATTTCTACCTGGAGAGCCTGTATCGCTTCCAGGCCGGAGCAATTCGGCATGTTCAGGTCCATCAATATTACGTCAGGGGTTAGTTGCCGGGCTTTTTCTATTCCCTCCAGGCCGTCTACCGCTTCTCCTACCACTTCGAGATCGTTGGCGGATGACAGCACGTCCGCGATACCCCGTCGGAAGAGTGAATGATCATCCACAATCAATACTTTTACTGTCTCCACTTTACATCCTCACTTTTTCCAGAGGTAACGTTACCGTCAACTCGGTCCCTTGTCCCGGAGATGTAGAAATGTCCAGTTCACCACCCAGTGTCTCTGCTCTTTCCTTGATAATATTCAATCCGTGATAACCGGGAGGTGAATCTTCAAGTTTTTCCAGGGTAAACCCCTTACCGTTATCTTTAATTATCATATTTACGGTTTCATCGCTGCCTTCAAGCTTAATCTTAACCTCGGTAGCAAGAGCATGTCTCCTGATATTAGTCAGGGCTTCCTGGGCGATACGAAACAATTGCAATTCAGCTACGGGTGAAATGCCTGGAAACGGCTTCGGATAGTCGAAATCAACCTGAATTCCGTTATTGGTTCCGAATTCGGTGATATAAGTGCTGAGAGCAGAAATAATAGGTACATTTCTTATCTCACGACTTAACTGGTCGATAGATTCCCTGATATCATCATAGGTACCCTGTACTACCTTCCGGATCTCACTTAATTCTTTAAAAGCCTGTCCGGTATTATCCAGAGAAACAGAATCGCTGACTAGTTTTGTTTTCATGTTCAGGTAGCCAAGAGATTGAGCGACACCATCATGTATCTCCCGCGCTATTCTCCGGCGTTCCTCTATTATCGCTTCCCTTTCGATGCGTCTCCTGATATTCAGATTAATACGATAGGGAACAATGGCAGTAACCAGGCTGAAAAGGGTATAAACCACCAGCAGCGTAAGGTTATTTCCTTGCATTATCCAGGTCCACCTGACGGCGATCTGGCTTAATGCAAGGTGCGTTATAGAAAGCATTATCGATGAAGTTGCAGCCAGTGATAATGCTACCCTTTCCTCGAAAAGAAGAGCCGCCGTCATTATTGGTGTCAGTGAGTAAAGGAGGAAGGGGCTGTTCAATCCATTGGTGTAAACAACCAGGATGATACACAGGACAAAGTCACCAAATAATATGAGGTACGTTATCAAACCTCTTTCACGCCAGCGTAGAGGTGAAAATACCCTTAGTACCGTATATACACCAAGTACGCCCAGTATGATATATGTCTGCACCTCTGACATCACTGTGGGTATCATAGTCGAACCAACCTGGGTAAACATAACCGAGAGAGCATACGAAAGGAAGCGATAAATCGCTAAAAACTGGTATGCATCCTTTTCATATCTATCGAACATAGGTTACTCCGGTATACTAAGAATGTTTGCAGAAAATATACTGCGTAACGGCACTAAACCTAAAAATACCAATTCCAGATTTCCTGCCCCCAGAGCAGCGTAACAAGCGCTGCTACAACCATAAACACAGCCGCTGGAATCGGATCTTTCCGTCCTTTGATTTTTAAAGCAAGTAATATTCCGGCTATAATACCGCCTGAAATCCATGAAACTATTAAAGCCAGTATTACAAGTGGATATCCCGTCATCAAACCAACAAGCGCTGCCAGTTTGATATCGCCCATTCCCATTCCGCTTGGATATATAATGAATGGTATCGACATAGCTACAAGCCCCGTTATTCCGCCCAGCAAGGCAATTATGGCCTGTCCTGCAGCATTACTGGCAGCCTGGCTTACAGCCTGGTCGATAGAGCCACTTCCCAGCGAAGTAACTGATGTAATTTCCGGGCGAAAGAAGGCAATAACAAACGCTATAATCATCGCTGGAAATGTAATTATGTCAAGAACCAACTGGTGTTCAAGATCGATCACAAAAATAACTATCAGTATGCTGCCATATATGATAAATACCAGGAGTTCCAGAGAAAAACCATATTTCCAGAAGAAGAAGCCGAAAAGAACTCCCGTCACTAATTCCACAATCATTAGCCTAATCGGGATCTTGACTCTGCAATAACGGCAACCTCCACGTAGAAAAATATAGCTGAAAACCGGAATCAGGTCGAAAACTCCAAGTTTATGATTACATGACTCGCAATGCGAAGGAGGAAATACTATAGATTCTCCCCTGGGCAGTCGGTCAATACATACGTTAAGGAAACTGCCCGTAAATAAACCGATAATTGCAGCTAAGGTTATTAACAAATTTGGTTATCCCCTATTAATAATGAACGATATATTAAAAGCGAATAAACGCTTGGCAAGTTACTTTCAATATTAATCCGTTTTAAAATCCATATAATTGTCTGTAAAAGTTCTGAAGTGTTCCTTCAGACTCTCTTTGAATGCATTGAACTCATCTCTGGTGATGTATTCTCCAGAAGACGCATCGCTTTGGATATTCTCCACTACAGAAGTCAAGGCTTTCTGTGAAGCTTCAAGGATGGCACGACTGCGTTCATTTGTTTCCAGTTTTTGCCGGATTATACCGAGAGATTTTGCTAGTGATTTATCTTTAATTCCGAGTGCCGATGCAATTTCATCCGGAGTATCACCAGCTGATATATGAGACAACATCTCACTTTCACTCGTAGAGAGACTGGCCAGTAGACTATGAACCTCACTGTTCATCTGGCTAAGACTACTAAACTCTTCTAATATCCGGTCAGCTATCTCCGGGGTCAGAATTATCTGACTCATGAGGTCAGTACCGGTTGCAATCTTCCTGACCAGGCTTACGAGTTCTTCAGGACCTATGTCCTTGGTTATGCACGCTGCTGCTCCGCATTTTACAGCTGAATAGAGATAGTTGATATCATCGGTATCCATTACCAGTATGACTGAAACTGAGGGCAAATTCTGCCTGACACTGAGGGTCAGGTTAACTCCGGATAAACTACCGTGGTTTATATTAATAATCGCTATTTGCGGGGGATTCTTTATTATTAAATCGAGTGCTTCCTCATTACTCGTAGCCTCACCGGTAACCACCAAATCTTCCTCTCCAGAAAGAGTGAAGTGGATTCCTTCTCTAAATAATACCTGCCAGTCAGCTAAAAAAACGCTAATTTGATCCATCCCGTAACTCCATGCAATATTCCTTTGGTGGCATTTTCAATATACAATACTCTTATAAAAGAGTGTATAAATTTGATAAATATTTCATAAAGGTTTCGTAAAAGTTTTGTAAAACAAATTTCACGTAATAACGAGTTCTGAGATTAATCGACTACCCCGGTGTATCGGGGCAGTCTTTTAAAATCATTAGTAGTATTGCAGGTAAGCTCTGACCTCTTGCAGGATCGGTGTTTCGGTATGTGTCCCGTTCGGAGTCAAAATGGCCCTCCATTGTTTGTATCTGCCTGAAGGAAGTCCGGATGTAACCGGTGATATACCTCCAACCGATAACCATGGGATAACAGAGTCATCTTTTGTGAAGGAAGTATCGGATGCCCGTACTTCAAAGGTGATGTTCGTACCGGCTGGCATCACCGCATCCCACTGCAGTTCAGTCCATTCAGAACCAGCGTATCCGGTATCTTCAACATCCGAAGCAATAACACCTGAAGCGTAATAAAGAACTTTGGCGAAGATAACATCGATGTAAGGTGGCAGGTTACTGACACTGTCATATGAAGTGACGTCCACAGTATGGGTATGGGTATGACTGGCAAACGGCGAGAAGAACATCCCGTCTCTTCCGTTTCTAGTGGTATCGGAGGTTTCAGGTAGATTTACTACCTGGTCTCCATGACTGTGAATTGCCGAACCGCCGGTCGTACCATAGCTGCTGCTTCCCTTGATAAAACTCTCATAGAAAGGTTCGCCGCTTCCGCTGACCACATCCCAGTTACCGGAAGGAGTAGCATTGAACATCGCTATCATACCTGCCGGTACCGGTGTATCGACATCCGCTTTTGCCAGTATTACCGTTATGTAAGGAGGATCATTGTTGACAGTATCGGTGCTGGCTACAGCAGAATGAGTGTGGGTATCGGTCGCGTATTCGGCATTACCTCCCCTTCTCAAATACACTATATCAGTCGGCGAATCGGTAACGATGTTTACAACATGACTGTGTGTCGGGTTGCCGCCTGTAACCCCGGCAGCTGCATCCGCACGGACAAAATACCCGTCCTGGTCTGAATACTGAGTCCATCCGGACGGGGGAGTAGTATCGAAGATCGCAATAGCCCCTGCCGGAATCGTTGTCGGTACGCCGTTGTCATACCTGATAACCTGCAAATCTCGATAGAGAGGCAAATGTGATTCTTCACTTACATCACCTGTAGCTATAGTATGAGTATGAGCAGGGCCGGCTGCAGCCTTCATCCAAGCTACGATATCCACTGTTTCGTTGCAGGCTGAGGTTATGCTGAATGAAGGATTATGAGTATGGGTAGCGAAACCGCCTGTGGCGCCATACGTGTCCGAGCCACGCGGGAATCTCTGGTAAAAATCGTCGCCGGGACCTGATACGATGGTCCAGCCTGCAGGAGCCGTACCGCCATCCCAGAGTAATATCATGCTGGCGCTTCCGGCGCTGCCGGCTACATCCAGGACAACACTACCCGGAAACAGTGATGTACTGACATTTGTATAGACACCGTTTTCAAACTCTGCCTGGTCGGTAATCCGCCATTCATAAGGAGCCCAGGGAGTCGCCGAAGCCTGGCTGGATACAGGGCTGGTGTTGGTACCGGCATCTACCGCCTTAACCACATAGTAATAGGTAATATCTGCGGTAAGACCGGTATCAAGGTATTCACTGGTTCCAGCCGGTATCAGGGTAGCACCGTTAACCTTTACCGGATAAGGTCCGCCATCGGTTTCACCACGATAAAGATTGTATCCCGCAAGATCACTTTCCGTATTATCATCCCAATCAAGATATATCTTCTGGCCACCTCTGACGGCTGTCAAGCCTGTAGGCGCAGCAGGAGGATTATCTACCGGCGTAACGCTGGCTTCGTTTGAATTAGCACTCTCATTACTGCCAATATCTACCACGGTTACGGTAAAGTAATAGGTCTGTCCACCGATTAAATTAGTACCAGTATAATTGGGAGTCAACCAGAGACTTTCTATCTTCGTGAAGTTACCGCTCTGTGTCCTCCGGTATATATTATACCCGGCAAAATCATTGATGGAGGTCGGATCCCAGGATAAGTACGCCAGACAGTCACCAGGAGTGGCAACCAGTCCGGTCGTTGCCGGCGGGACCAGGTCATTGGGTATAGCGCTATCCGTGTTGGAAAATCCACTCGTGTTATTGGCACTGTCTGCGGCTGAAACCAGGTAAAAGTACTCAATACCGCCATACGCCTCGAAATCGGTATAATTACTCGTATATATCGGACTGGCTATTTGTGTATAGTTGCCGCTGGTGCTGGTAGAACGGTAGACATTATAGTAAATACCATCGGTCTCGATATTAGCATCCCAGTCCAGGAAAATCTGTGCCTCACCGCCGAGAGCAGTAGCGGACAGATTACTCGGCATCGAAGGCGCCACATCGATTGCCGTAGCCGATACTTCATTGGAATAGACACTCGAGAGGTTTCCGGTATCGACAGCCTGGACTACATAGTAATAAGTGCCGCCGCCATACAGATTAATATCGGTAGTTGCATTTCCGGTAAGCAGGATAGTATTAACCTTGGTAGTATATGGCCCGCCGGTTTCATCAGACCTGTAGACATTGTAACCGGCGATATCTGTGTCAATATTGGCCGTCCAGTATACAGTGATATTCTCACTACCACCGCTGGCGGAGTTGGCTATCGGTTTAGAAGGAAGAGCATCGGTAGCCGTTGCATCGCCTTCGTTCGAGTCGCCGCTTCTCAGCGAACCGGTATCGACAGCCTGCACCTTATAAAAGTATGTGCCGCCACCAAATAACTGGCTGTCCGTATATGTTGGGGCGCCCCAGGAACTAACTAACAGGCTGTAACTGCCGCCATCAGGCTTCCGGTAAATATCCCATCCGACAACATCCGTTTCGGGTCCCGGAGTCCATGAAACATCGATGTATTCGGCGCCGCCGACAGCACTCAGATTACTCGGTGGTGACGGTGCTACATTGGTAGCCGTTGCGCCAGCTTCATCGGAGTTTTCACTGAGCAGACCTCCGGTATCGACCGCCTTTATTACATAGTACCGTGTTCCCCCACCGTATATCTGCGAGTGTGTGTACTCTGTTGAACTTATCGGTGTCGGGGTAAGGTCATTAGGATAAGGTCCGCTTGGCGAAGTACCATAAAATACCTTATAAGCGGTCACATCCGTTTCAATATTAGCGCTCCAGCTTAAATCGATATACTCACCAAAACCAGTAGCCGCGAGGCCTGTAGGGGCAGAAGGCGGGGCGTTCGACACATCCGCTATCGCAACATCGGAGAAACCGCTGGTCAGGCTTCCATTGTCTGTTGCTTTAATCCTATAGGAGAAGGTACCGCCACCATATAGCAGAATATCGGTGAAGTTTGTAGCATACACCGGTCCGCCCGTATTTATCTTCACATACCCGGAACCATTTCCGGTATCCCGGTAAACATCATAATAAGATATATCGGTTTCGACATTCGGATTCCAGCTTATGTCGGCTGCTTCTCCACCTCCTGACACTGCCAGGCCTGTCGGAGCCTGCGGAGCAGCATTTATCGCAGTATCATTATCCTCATTCGAGAAACCACTTTCGTTATTACCATAATCCAGAGCGGTTACCATATAGAAGTATTGCCCACCACCGTAAAGATTACTGTCCACGTAGTAACTACCATAGACAGGGCTCGAGTTGATTTTGGTAAAATTCACACTACTGGTAAGACTACGATAAACATTATAGGTCCAGATATCTTCATCGGTACTATCATTCCAGTCGAGGCTGATTTGTTCCGGACCGCCACTGGCAATTAATCCGGTAGGATTATTCGGAGGAATGGTATCCGTTGTGATAATTACATCATCGATGTTCGCTTCTTCAAACCGTTCAGTTAATCCTGTAGTATCGAAACGCAGTCTGAAACCGGCAATAAAATATTGTGGGTCTGTAATAATTTCCCTGAACTGGTACCATCTTCCACTTCTATACCGGGGATTATAGGTATGTAAGTCGAACCAGTTAATATAATGAGTACCGTTAAAGGTCTGGACATAGATATCACCTGCTTCTAGCCAACTCAGATTGTAATAAAACAGCACGGTGATATTATCTGCTGTCGAAGCATCCAGGTCATCAGAGGTAAGATACCCGTTATTATTCCGGTTACTGCTAGCATCAAAGGTACCGGTATGGGTCCTTCTTGTATCCTGGCGCCAATCCGTAACACCGTTATCGTCCCATTTATCATCCCAGGGAGGGCTCCCGGTATTTTCAAAACCATCATTGATGGTGTAATGCCCCCACCTGATTCCTAATCTGTCATCCGAACTGTTTTCATTATCAGAGAAAAAGCTCTGGGTAACTCCTGCATAGGTTACCAGGGACATTACGGTTATTACCGCTAATGCTAATATCAACCACGTTCTCTTTATCATTATCCCTGCACCTTCACTTCAACTCTTTGACTCTTGTTCTTGGCTATTTCACGCCAGATAATCATTGCATACAAAGCAAAAATTATTACACTCGGTACTACGCTCAAGGTAATAAAACCAGCCGGTTTCTTTACGAATTCGGTGAAATAGCCGATTGACGGAACGTGCAACACAACTTTTCCTATCACGTTCTGTCCAGGCACTCTATATGGATCAGGATTTAAATTCGCATCGCCCTGTGTACGTAAACTCAATAGAGAATTGTAATCAACATCAATAATCCTGTGAGTTATCATCGTCTTACTTGATATCGGTGAGGAAAAGAGTATTATATCGCCTGCTTCGAGTTCTTTTGGATCAACGGGTCTGGTCACTATTAACGAACCTTTCCCCAGGGCCGGCTCCATACTGCCTGAGACGACTGAGTTAACCGACCATCCTAGATGCGGAGCAACATAGACAAACACCGTTATAACGATGGATAACAGTGATAAGCTAAAGATACTATATGCTGCTGCTTTCTTCATGACATATCCTTACTGTTTCAGGGAAAAGGTCATAGTAATATCGATTCCGTCCGCCTGGTACTGTCCCGTCACTGTCTCGCTCAACTGAACCGCAATCTCGAAATTCTTGGTCGCTTCGGAAGCGATACCGGGCAGGCCGGTTAAGCTTGAGGCAGTTGCCAGGTCATAGACATCAATAAATCCGTTAGAATTATGGTCGCTTATACTTGTAAGAATGCTGGTTTCGTCATAGTTAAGGACGGTGACTATAATAAGAGAGGCAGTATCATCAGCGCTCATGTCGATAGGATTAGGGCTAGAATCATCTTCGATATACGAGAAAGAAATGTCGATAGTCGAACTATCCAGGCTGCCAGAGTTCTTCAGGATTATTACCTCCGGACCTACAATATCTCCACGTCTCATATTGGTAGCTATTAATGTCTGGGTCACTCCATCCTGGTCATCGGTTTTGAGGTCGAGTGTACCTGCTGCAAGTACATTGCCGAAGGAAGTTTCCACATCAGTAAAAAAAGCCCAGGTGCTGATACCTGTCATACCTGCCATCAACAGGAGAACAATCATCAGACCGAATATCTTTTTTGCCATCGTCTTCTTCTCAACCTCTCCGTATCCAGCTTACACTTCCACTATAAAAACGATATTAAATAAGGCCAGTGTTCATTACAAAAACATTACAATATTGTAAATATCAACTTACAAAACCAGGTTGCATATGTTGGAAAAGGAAAAGCGACCGTTTTCTCACCGGCCGCTTGTTAGTTTGTCGAATTGAGGCTTACGCTTTTATATATATTCCTGAATAATACGATTTTTTTTCGCTGAACCCGAATTCTTTCAACCCGGAGTTATGAAAAAGGACCCGGATTTCCTCTACCGGTATTCCATGAGACAGTTTGGTCGGCTCTTTAATAAACAACCTTCCGTCAGGCTTTAATAAATCCGATAATCTACTCGCTATTGCCTGCCTGATCTCGGATAAAATATCGTGCAATACATAATGGATGGTAATAACATCGAAAGAAGAATCCGGTATATCCATCTCCCTGATATCGCCCTGACGGATTGTCACCTTGGGATAGCGCATTAACCTTTTTTTAGCCTTCTTTACCCAATAATCGGATAAATCGACACAGGTAAGACTGCCCGTCTCATCAAGTTGATTAGCCAGAACTTGAGAACTTACACCACCGCCACAGCCGAAATCCAGTATATTCTCTGAGCCGTTTAGTACAAATGATTTGAAATATGGAGAATAGATAAATTTTCCGCCGAACAGGTTGTTAAAGACATCTTCCAGTAAAAAAAGAAATGAGGGATTATCGAAATCACGTGGACCGAAATTATACTTGCACATAAACATCTCCTGGCTTTTCGGTCTCAATTAAGATTCGAGACATTTCATCCTGCTTTCTCCAACTCAATATCATTAAGAATGGTATCTATCCCGAAATGTGCTGCTGTTTTCAGGTCATCCAAGGCTGCTTTTTTCGTAGGACCGGCACCAACGACCACCATTGGTTGCCATACTACGTAATAGGTGTTCGAAACCGTATCATAATCAATCTGTAAATCTCTGTTTTCGTTTTTCATTGTTCTTTCTACTGGATGATATCTTCAATCTCATCATATGCCCTGGTAAGTACACTCCTGATTTCGTTAGCCTTTTCTTCATCAAGCTGGCGTATCGCACTTCCAATCAGATTCTCCAGAGCATGATATTCCTTCATAATCATCGCCATTCTACCAATGTTCCTGAAGCCCCACCGGTTCTTCATCTGGTTTTTGACTCCGTTCGTCTGATCTTTCCGCTCTTCCAGGAAACTTTTACCTGATTCAGTGATTGAATATACCTTTTTACCATCCTGACTGGTAGATACGGCATACTCAAGGTCTTCGAGCATCTGAAGCGTAGGATACACGGCTCCCGGACTCGGTTTATACAGTCCGTGAGACGCTTCCTCAAGCTCCCGGATAATCTCATAACCGTGTCGTGGTTTATCTTTCAGTAGATCAAGGATCACATATTTAAGATCCCCCTTCTGGAATGAACTCTCCCTGGGGCGGCTTCCGAAAAACCTTTCCCGCCTGTTCCTTTTCTCTCTAAACATCATTCCTCCGAAAATCCTTTTAATAGATATATCTAGTACTATCAAGATATATCTTGATATATTGTAATAATATACTGTAACTTTGTCAAGAGGGTAATGAAAAATACTGTTTTGTAAATCATCGCCAGGCAGGATTCATTGACATACTACAGGCGTGAAGCCATAATGATAGGAGTATGCCCTTGTCAGTTTACCGCTGAATAGAACTCTCTCAAGGAGCCACAATATGAGTCAAAACATCATCAGTCTGCAACTAATGAATCCACGTGGAGAAATCGAAGTACCTCCGGTATACATACCTTCTCCACGTCTGTCAGGGCTCGAAGGTAAGAAAATCGGTATGTATTCGAATTCCAAACAGGGTGTGGACCACTTTTTTACCGCAATAGAAGAACTGTTAAAACAGAGACACCCGGACATTACTACAAAACGACTGACAGGAGCCTTCGAGATACGAGACGATGAGGTTGATGACTTCATTTCAGATATCGACGCGTTTATCTACGCGATAGGCGACTGAGGTTCCTGTACTTTCGCCGGCGTCGCCGGTACCGTAAAACTGGAAAAACGGGGAATTCCCGGCGTTTTCATTCCGTGCGATACCTTCAGAGAAGCTGCTATATCCGCCGCGGAAGATAACGCAATGCCGGCTGTCAGGTACCGCATCGTTACATCCACAGAATTTTACCGGTTGAGAGCAAGTGTCGAAGAGGTTCGACCGGTTGCAGAAGGTATTATCGATGGAATAATAGACGCTTTAACTACTCCTCTGACACAGGAGGAGTCCTCAAGACCGGAGAAAAAAGAATCTGAAGAGTCAAAACAGGTAACAGTTACCGGTGAGTCTTATGAGATAACCGCAGAAAAGTATAACCAGCTTTATCTCGATAACCTGTGGGGTGACGGTCTTCCAATGGTTCCTCCTACCGAAGAACGTATCAGGTGGATGCTGTCAGGAACAAGCCGTTCACCTGATGAAGTACTTGGGAAGGTTAGTCCGAAACTCGGTGTTGCCACTATCGAAAAAATAGCCGTAAACGCGGTTATGGCAGGTGCCAGGCCGGAATACCTGCCGGTGATTATCGCCATCATGGAAGCCCTTACCGATGACACGTTTGATGACAGGCACGTTCTCCTGTCCGCCGGTTCGTTTAACCTCCTGATAATAGTCAGCGGACCCGTCGCGAAAGAAATAGGAATGCAGGCAGGAATCGGTTTTATGGGGCAGGGCTGGAGAGCGAATAATACCATTGGCCGCGCTGTCCGGCTGGCCACCCTGAATATCGGTCATATCTGGCCGGCAATGAACGATATGAGTCTTACCGGACGCATCTCACCCCATACCTTTTTCACCATTGCGGAGAATTCCGAGATGAGTCGGTGGGAACCATACCACGTGAACCGGGGTTTTAAATCGAAAGACAGTTGTGTAACGGTAGCATCGATTCACAGCGCCAGCCCGATGCAGCATTTTTACGGCGGTCTGATAGGCACCTGGAATGCAGAAGAAATACTGGACAGGATAGGCAACGACATAAAAAACAGGGACAGGCGTCTGTTCATGGAGTGGAGGAATAAAGGGGTCGGCCCTATCCCGGGCTCCGGGCAGGGAAGTCAGAACCACCTCATAATACTCTTCCCCGAACTTGTTTCTGAATTCAACAAGATGGGGTACGACCAGGAAAAACTCCAGGAAGAGATATACTCCCGTGCTGCCTTCGAGTACGAGGAACTGAAAGACGAAGAAGTCACCTCGATAAAAATGGCAATTGACCTGGGAATCGTGCCGCCGGAAAGGAAGGAGTTTTTCGAAGCTGCCTTGAATCCCGGCGGTAAGGTACCGGTCATGATATCACCCCATAATGTCCACCTGTTCGTCAGTGGCGGAGCGCCGGGATGTGCTTTCTCCTTCAGTTACTACCGTCTCCCTCCGTATAATCATACGGCGTTAATGACCCGTAGAATAACCGGGGCGACACTGACTCAAGCCGGTTCTGAATAAAATCACCCTCATGAAAGGAGTCAATTATGCCTGACTGGGATGCGATAATAATCGGCGGCGGACCTGCCGGACTCACGGCAGGAATCTACCTCAGCCGCGGTAACTGGCGTACCCTCCTGCTGGAAAAGGAAGGATACGGCGGATATATTATGAACATCGAGATGATAGAGAATTACCCTGGTTTCTCGGAAGGAGTGATTGGATCTCAACTCGGTATGGAGATGATGGGGCAGGCAAGAAAGTATGGTGTGGAGATGAAACGCACCACCGTAAACTCGGTGCAGGTATCATCCGGTAACAAGTGGGTTACCTGTGCCGATGGTACTACACATACTTCATCCTCTATTATTTTCGCCGGAGGTTCGGTGCCGAAGAAGCTTGGCGTTCCGGGTGAAGAAGAGTTTCGGGACAGGGGCGTTATCGGCTGTGCTTTCTGTGACGGTGGTCAGTTTGCCGAACAGGTGGTCGCGGTCTGCGGAGGAGGTGATTCCGGCATTACGGAAGCCCTGTATTTATCGAAAATAGCATCCAAAGTAATAGTTATCGAAGCCATGCCGAAGCTTAATGCCACTGCCATTCTCCAGGACAGAGTAGCCCAAAATCCCAAACTGGAGGTCCATACAGGGATGAAGGTACAGGCTATCACCGGCGGAAGTACGGTCGAAGGGATCGAAGTAATTTCTGAGGAAACGGGTCAGAAAGAGACGATGAAGGTCGATGGCGTACTCGTCCATGTCGGTATCGATCCGAATACAGATTATCTCCAGGACATAGTGCCGCTGGATGAAGGCGGTCAGATAATCGTGAACGGATGGATGGAAACGGAGATATCCGGAGTGTTTGCCGCAGGCGATATCAGGAGTAACTCTCCCAGGCAGGTATCGGCAGCGGTCGGTGACGGCGCGGCGGCAGGAATGTCTGCCCAGAGATACCTGCAGACGCTCGAATAGCACTGACCAACAAAAAAGCCCCGGAAATTCCGGGGCTTTTTTTACCGGATGTATGTTATCCGCGCCCGAGATATGGCTGCTGGATAGGAAGCTGTATCAGTTCGAGAACGTTAACATTCGGAGGGCAGATCGCCATATAAACCGCGGCCGCCGCTATCTCTTCAGTTGACATGGTCTCCATCGGTCCCGGCGGATTAAAACCCGGAGGTGGGGTGAATCCCGGAGGCATTACAGGCTGCCTGTCTCTGGTTACCTCTCCCGGATGAAGTATCCCGCAGTTGATACCGTGTTCCCGTCCTTCGAGAGCAACAGCGTTCGTCAGACCGACCAGTCCCGATTTTGCCGTACTGTAAGGAGTACTGAACATCCTTGGTCTCTGTGCCGATATACTCCCGATGTTAATTATCCGTCCACCGCCCTGTTTTTTCATAATAGGAAACGCCTGGCGAGTGCACAGGAAGGGTGCCCGCAGATTGGTCCCGATGACGGCGTCCCATGTTTCTACTTCCAGTTCATCGACAGGACCGCCGTTAAAGATACCTGCGCAGTTCACCAGGATGTCGACGCGTCCGTATTTCTCCATTGCCTTCGCGAAGAGGGATTCTATCTGCTCTGCCTGCAATACATTTGTTTCCACCGGCAGCACCTGGACTCCGAGGGCTGTTATTTCTTCGGCGGTTTTGTTTAAGCCTTCGACTTCCATGTCTGCAATCACCATGTCAGCACCCTCACGAGCTAATCCGATTGAGATAGCCTTACCGATTGAATGTGCCGAACCGGTTACCAGAGCAACTTTTTTATCCAGTTTACCCATTAATAACTCCTTCTAGATTGTTGATGTCTTTCAACTTAAGATAATCCTGTCAGATATTATAAAATCGGCTTCGGTAAGTCAAGGAAAAACAGATATCTGAAATGTAACGTATTCTTAATAATCTCATTGACAATATATAAAGAAACTACTAAACTTCATCTCACCCGTATACTTTCACAACACACCACCTCAACATCAAACACTAAGGGGGTAACTTTAGAATAACAAAGGCAGTAGAAGCAGCTTTTATTATGGGATGTGTGCTGCCTTTTATTTTTCAAACCTTATGTATGTAAAGTCTTTTTCAGACCGATAGGTCGGTAAGGAGGTGAAACATAGACCATTTAAGGACGAGAATCACCTTTCGCAGTGAGAGGTAATTCGAGACCATCACAGATATACTGTACAGAAAGGAAGAAGAATGAAGAAGATCATATGGTTGGTGATAAGTTGTCTGATGATTATTACACTCATCATGACATCGTGTGGTGGTGAAGAAGAGGAGACTGTAGACGAGGATGAAGTCGATGAGGGTGAGACAATTTCTGTAACACTAACCAGGAGAGATGGAACCTCCATGACGAGAACGGTTGAAAAACCGATATATGGTGGATCCATGACCACTGCTTTAACATCGGACTATTCGCAATGGGATCCATACAACACACAAACCATCCAGGTAGGTCATATGCAATTAACCAGCAACGAACTTATCGGTGGAGACTGGACTTTAGGACCTCAAGGCACCAATGATACGGACTGGGCATACGGCTACCTTGGTGACATGAAACTGGAAGCCCCTGAATTATGTGACTGGGAACTGCCTGATGATACGACGATACTATGGCATCTTAAGGAAGGGATCAAGTTCCAGAATAAGGAACCGGCAAACGGTCGCGAGATGACCGCCGATGATATCGTCTTCAATATAAATTATCAATTCAACAACCAGGGATGCTGGCAGGCGATGGAGTATCCTGAGGGACATCCCCTGAGACCAACATCGTGGCAGGCGCTTGACAATTATACGATAGAAGTAAAATTTCAGTCTAAGGATGCTCAGAGCCTGATGTTACCCGAAATGGGTGATAATATATATGTCAGTCCTCCGGAAGTATGGACGTCAGGCGGAGATATGAATGACTGGTCAAAGGCTATCGGCTCGGGGCCGTGGATACTGACTGACTATGTTGTTAGCAGCTCAATAACCTATACCAAGAATCCTGATTATTTCGAGACCGACCCGATTTACGAAGGAGGGGGAGAAAGTTACCAGTGGCCTTATCTCGATACCTTCAAGTTTTTGGTTATTGCCGATGCTTCGACCAGGATTGCGGCTCTGCGAACCGCCGAACTTGACTTTTTATCGGGAGTTAATCATGATGATGCAACCTTACTGAAGAGGGACGTGTCTGACCTTCAGTGGAAGCAGGGATTTGTGATGTCACCGAACATTGCCGCCGGCAAGATAACCCAACCACCTTACGATGATATCAGGGTCAGACGGGCGCTGAACATGGCCATCAACAAGCAGGAGATGGTAGACGCCTATTACGATGGTGAAGCCGCTCTTATCGGATATCCGTTCCCTCCGGGTGCATCATGGGATAAAGTATACACCCCGTTGGAAGAGCAACCGGCAGAGGTACAGGAAATATTCACCTATGATCCGGAAAAGGCAAAGCAGCTGTTGACGGATGCCGGTTATCCTGATGGGTTTAAAGTAAAAATTACCTGCACGACCGCAACATCCGATGAACTCTCGCTGGTCAAAGAATACTGGGCTGACGTCGGCGTTGAATTAGAAATGGAAGTGCTGGAAGGTAGTGCATGGAGCGGTGTCTGGATGTCTCACGGATATGAAGATATGATTTATGCCCCAGGTCTGGGCTGCTGGGCAGGAGTCGAGCAGGACATGATGACCAGAGCAGGCTTTTTTGCCAACATTTCCGAAATTGACGATCCACATACCCAGGAGTTCAAAAACGAACTTGCCAAGTATATTCTTGATGATCCCGATAAAATGCTGGCAGCCAAGAAAGAATATGCAATATGGGAACTCCAGCAAGCCTGGGGAGTATTCATGCCATCAGCACATGAATACAAAGCATGGTATCCATGGGTACGGAACTACTATGGCATCAACTGGACCGGCGGAGCCGGAAGCTGGGACTGGACGAAAGCCGTCTGGATCGACCAGAAAATGAAAACCACTATGGGGTACTAACCACGATTTACAGTTTAAGAAAAAAGAGAAATGAGAGTGAAATCACTCTCATTTCTCTTTAGTAACCTCTTTATCTGTACTCTATAAAAATACTCGGGAGTGTTACGCTATCAGGAGGTCTACCAGTTTCTGAGCACTATCGAGATTCTCCAGGTCTTCCACCATTTCAAGTATCTTTTCTCCCTTCTCAATCGATACTGTGTTGGAAAACTCGATATTCCCGCGGAACTTGGCCAGCAGGTCTTCCCTGGAGACCGGTCTTCGCGGGTCTCCCCTGGCTATCTCGGTAAAAACATCGTACTCCTGTCCGTCTTTCATTATTACCTTGACCCGACCGCTTTCCATGCCCCCTTGCGTCAGCTCAGCCATGGTTATCTTGTTGGTAATGAAATCACTGATAGCGGTGTCCCGTATTGCTTCCTCGGTATAATGATCCGGCTTCGAACTTCCGCGTACCAGGACATTCGCCACACTGTACTGGATACTGAAACCGGCGCTGGCGTGAGGAGAATTCTTGATCCTGAAAGGCGCTCCGATTATGTCGTGCATGGCGCCGGGCGACACGTACATGATAACTTTCTCTATATCATCATCGGATACTCCATGCTCATTCACTATATCAACCGCGCAGTCGACTGCTGAATGGTTCATGCGGCAGTTGGGATAGGGTTTGAACGTCCCATCGCTGTAGTATTGCTTACCCAGATCTTTTATCAGGAGCTCAGGATCTTTGATACCCTCGGTAAATATATCATAGTAACCGCCCTGGCCGAGCAGCGCGTCATCTATCCCGGACCAGCCTGCTTTCGCCAGATTCACGGAGAAAATAGCATCCCTGGCGGCATTGCCCTGTGAAAGTTTAAACCCGACGGCCGTATCGCTGATCTGCTTCTGGATGCCCCCGAGGTGGTCTACTACCAGGCCGAAGGCATCGCTGAACTGCTCGTGATTCAATGCCATCATCCTTCCGGTGATGGCGGTTGCCCCGAACGAGTTCGCCTGCCCGACATGGTCGAGACCCCGGCGTGTCCCGCCGGCTTCTCCTGCCAGCAGTACCCGGGTAGCCATATCATCCCCTACCAGCATCGCCGTCAGCAGTTCTTTACCGGTCACGTTCTGCATATCACCTATGGTTAATGCCGCCATCGTGGTAGTACCGGAAATATGCCCCGGTATCGACTGTCCGTCCACCAGGGGACTCACCGGCTCGTAATCGAAAGAACGTGCCATCACGCAGTTGACCAGCGCCGCCATCGGAGCGGGCACTTTGTCACCATGGACGAATATCCTCGCCTCGGGTTTACCCCCCCATTCGCGAATGATGCCGAGGAGTTCGGGATTTCCGTAATCATACGCCCCGCTTATCATGCACCCTATCACATCGAACAGCCGGTTCTTGGCATGGTCGACCGAAGAAGCAGGTATATTCTCCAGCTTCGTGTTCATTATATTTTCTATCAGTTTATCCAGGTATATGCCTTTATCTGAATTACTCATATGAATCCTCCAGTCCTTACTGTCCTAACAGTTCGGTAAGTTCGGTGATATCCTTGATGTTTTCAAAATCCGCTACCATATCCTTTATTCGGGATATCGCCGGTTCCTTATAGCTGCCGTAAGCTGCGCATTTCCTGAACTTGGCTTCCAGTTCTTCGGGCGACTGCGGATTCTGCGGCTCGCCCTTGGGATGTTCTACTTTCTGGCTGTAAACATTACCGTCCTTCATTTTCACGATTAATTCCTGGTAGCCGAACGGCCCGACAGCATCCTCTCTCTTGATGACGTTGAATTTCGTCTTACTCATCAATTCCATGGTATCCGGATCCCCGACTGTTTCATCCTTGAAAAACTCGAACTCCATTTCGCCGTGGATCAATGCCCGGCACATGCAGTACCCAAGGTTGAATCGTCCCTGCACCCCGGTCTTGGGAAGCGGCGGAGAGTCGTGCCCCATGCCGAACGGCGAACGAAACTCAATCGACTCTATCTGCTTCCAGTCTACATCGGTCTGTTGTCTGATAAGCTGGGCGGCGTAGACGCCGAAGTGGGAGATATGGGCGCAGGGGTAGTACTTGAACATCAGTCCCGGCACAATGAGAGCCCACGGGTTGCCGAGAGCCTCCAGTTTCTCCTTCTGGTCTTCTTCCGTGATTGGTACTTCGGGTTTGTCGGAAAACGCGTTATAGAAACCGCCCCGTCCCTCGATGACATCGGGGCCGGTAGCGTCATATCCTTTCATGGCAAGGGTTACTGCTTCGATAGCGTTCCTTGCGCCGACGCCGCCGTGAACATGCCCTGCAAACGAACCGAAGTTGCGTATCAGGCTGCATGCCATGGTGGAGGCTACCCCCAGGGCATTTATCATCTGCTGCTCGTTAAGCCTGAACATCTTGGACAGACCGATGGTGCCGCCAATGACTCCGAGTGTTCCGGTCCATTCCCAGCCGCGACTCCCGGCACCGCCGGTTTTTATCAGGAACAGGCCCGTTTTACCGAAGGCTTCGACACCGAGGCAGTACGCCGTTATCAGGTCCTTTCCCGACATGTGGTTTTTTTCGCCGACCGTCAGCAGTCCCGAGAACGTTCCGGCGGTGGGGTGCGCCAGTCCGGCAGCGGGATAATCAAGGCAGTCATCATAGTCCTGGGTATGGGCTGAGGTACCGTTTGCCAGGGCGGCCAGGGCAGCGCTTGCCTTGAACCTTGCGCCGATGACCGTTGCTTCAGGCGGTGACTGTGCTTCCCTGACCATCTCGATCATCATCTGGCCGGATGGTTCCTGGCTGCCGGACATCGTCACTGCCAGGTTGTCCAGTATGGCGTCTTTCGCCGCCTTGATTACTTCCTGCGGAATATCTTCGTAATTCGTATTTATAATGAACTTGCATAACCCTTCAGTAAACATACTCTTTCTCCTCTTACATTTTGCATTTTCTAAAATAGTAAACCTATTAATAATGAATGTTCAAGTACTAGTTTGGATTATCTTGAGAGGAATGATATTGAACTCTTGTTTTCTTATTCTTATGTGACTTATAATCATATTTACACTCTCCGCGACTATTCATATAGAATCATATAATAATTTAATTATATGATTCTTGACATCTATATTGACTATATAAGAAAATAATGATAATATGGGTACAGAATATACATTCTACGATTATATTGATGCTGATGGCAATGGAAGCAATGCGATTAACAATTGGCTTCATACCGATGGTAAAGATTCAAAAGCATTTTTTGATCAAGTAATTCTTCACTTAGAAGCGTCTCCTCCACCTTGGATGTCAAAATATACCAAAATGATGCATGATGACTGGAAAGGATTTATTGAAGTACGGAAAACAGGCAGCATTCAATATAGATTGATTGGTAAAATGATTGGTAGAAATATATATCTAGTTGCTTGTGCAATTCATAAAGACCAATATTTCTATACTACGGTCTCTGCGAGACTCGCCATAGAAAGAGTGAAACAAATGGTTGTAAATCCTAGTAAATATAGGAGATATCATGACTATAGATAACAGATATGATCAAATGTGGGGAAGTTTACAGGATCCAGAATACCGTAAACAGTTAATTGACGAACATATTAACGTTGGCATCGCATTCCAGATTAACGGAATTAGACAACGACAAAAACTCACACAAAAAGATCTCGCTCAATTATTAGGAGACATTAAAAAGCAACCATTGATATCCTCTTGGGAAAATCCAAACTATGGAAGATATACATTAAACACGCTAAAGGACTTGGCAAAAGCGCTTGATGTAGGATTGTTGGTACGCTTTGTCCCTTTCAGTAAAATGATTGATTGGACTGTAAATTTAACTGAAGAAGCAATTGCACCTGCTAGTTTTACAGAGGAACAATCCGGTATTAGTTATTTCAATCAAGTATCAAGAATGCTTGATAAATCCCTAGAAAATGTCTATATTACCGATGCCAACGAAATTACTGAATCTAAAGATAACAATAATTTGTTATCCGTGAGTACCTCAGAAGGAGGAACAATCTAATGGTAAAGGTTGAATTACAGCGACGGCTTGCTGAAGAATACAGGTATGCTGCTAACAAAATCAGTGAATCAAAGGATCCGAATAGAATCTTATATTATTTTAGTATTTATTATGGAGAAGCCCAACGTGTGCTAAACTTCCAATGGGATGCAGATTTGGCACTAATACATATGGCGACACATTATATTTATAATAACGCCCGTGCATTAATACAGAGCCCAAATGCATCTATTATTCCTTTTAATGCCAAAGTTTTTTTTGATGGATTAGCACAAATTGCTTCTGACTTTGCTGAATATTACGAAACGGGAAAAGATAATATAAATGAATTACATGATATACTCGGACGTATTGCCAAAATTGGTTATACTACAACGGGTAACGGCGCCTATTTATTTGAGAGAGGTATCATCAATCTTGATGAATAGGGTCAACTTTTCAGTCCGAATTATATCCTAATCCCCCATTGCCGCCTTCATTTCGCTGTCTATCCAGAAGTACATGAGGTATTCGTCGATGTTGTCATTACCCCCGCCGCCGACAGCCCCGTAGTAATTCTGGAGCCAGGGCCACCACACTACGAATGAATGAGGAGTTGGTAGATAAATCGGCACTGCCAGTTCGATCTGGTAGGGACCGATCTCCTTCAGTATCCGGGCAACTTCGGTATCATCGATACCCCTGTACCGGGAGATACTCATATAGGCTTCCTGGATGCGGGAATCCCTTACCCGGCTGTAATTACTAAAACCTCCCTCTATCATGGACATCATCGCCTGGGGGGTGAGAAGAGAGTCAGGAGCATACACCACCGACTGTGAGGTTGCTCCCAGCCACTCCGTCAGATAGGCTATTTCCATGTCGATGTTGATCTCTCTGAGGTATTCCTTGATTATCGAGAGGAAATCTGTATGCTGAGCAGCGGCATACAGGGTAAAGTTAATACCGTTCGGGTAGCCGGCATCGATCACCATCTGCCTGGCTCTCTCTACGTCAGTACCGAACAGGTTCCGGACTATCTGGGACTGCTCTTCAAGGGAAGTAAATATCCTGTCGAATACAGGCAGATCAGGATACGGCCAGGTCAGGAGTTCTGCATGGCCGTTATAGTAATCGACCACCAGTTCCTGCTGGTTAACCGCCATGTTCATCGCCTGACGAATCCTGATATCTCTGAAAGGAAGGGATTCATCATCAATACGCGGCCATATCATAAAGACAGATTTACCCGCATATTCCTTCACTTCCAGTTGCGGGTGTTTACTCAGCAAAAAATCGGCTTCATCCCAGTCGGTGATCGTCATCGAGACAGTAGACGCGGTATCTATCTGTCCGGTTCTAAACGCAGCCTGTTGTTGTTCCATATTGAAAAGAATCACCTCTTTCACACCATCTGCATATGGTAACCGGTTCTCGGGATGAAGAGGATCCGTCTGCCAGTAATCAGGATTTCTGACATATTCGATCTGTCTGTTCACGGCATAGTTCCCTATCATAAAGGGCCCCGTCCCGATAAACTGCTGCCAGTCTGTGAGAGGTTCGCCGCCGTTCGCTTCTACCGCATCGGGGCACAGCATCCATAAATGGTCGCCGATAACAGACGCCATGACGCCCTGCCATGTCATATTAACCGTGACTTCAACCGTATACCTGTCAGGAGCCTGAACCTCAAGCGGGGCCATTCCTGTTTTGGTGTACTGCGCATAATTAATAGAATCCGGGGAAGAGAAATGCCTGTTTATATTCCAGGCAACATCTTCCGCGGTCAGTTCCCTGCCGTTTGCCGGCTCCTTATTCCACCAGTGAACTCCCTGGCGGATATGATAGATGATAGTCTCGTTATCAGGCATTTCCCAGCTTTCCGCCAGTCTTCCTGTCAGTGTATCCGTGAAACCGCCATAACCACTCGTCCAGTCATTCTCATTCGTACCGGCCGGGCCTTTTGCCCAGTCTCCACCAAGCAGTTCTTCGCCCATCATTGCGATAATGGTCATATCCGAGGGAGCCGGATTTGCGTAATCCCAGGTATACCAGTTAGCAATACGCAGCCTGTTGTGTATTCCGCCATATTTAGGCAGGGTCGGATCATTAAAATCGGCATAATCGATGTCTGCTATCTCACCTGTGTCCGAATCCTTATAGAGCCACGATGACAGCGCCGGTGATGCCAGTAACAGTATCCCCAGTAAAACCCCAGCGGTGAATATAATGTACCAGTAAACCCTTTTCACGCCATATTATCTCCATTGATTACCGCTCAAAATCGAGCCCCATGCTATCACCAGCTAATCTCAAATGTCAATACTTGAAGTATTTATTGGTCTTCAGGACCACTCATCTGTGCTGTCGATGATCGGGTCAGGTGAAAGATACTGCACTACCTCCACCCGAATTATTGAATTGTGTGTTGAATTCAACGTATTCGTCGCGGCTTTTCTTCTACATCCGTTTGATCAATTGGGGTACCAATTTTAGTTTTTTCAGGATAGGCGCCGAAGTTCCCCATGCCCTTGTCATTGCTTCAGCTCTCGCGTCAAAAGATGGAGCTTCATCAGCATCTATCAGCACATCAACAACCGTTGGTCGTTTTTTTTCGAGAGCTTCTTTGACTACAGTTTCCACTTCATCCGGTCTTGTAATTCTTAATCCCACCGCTCCCATCGCCTCTGCAAATTTCACGAAATCAGGATTAATGAATTCACTGGATACTCTTCTTCCCCCGAACATCAGGTTCTGCAAATCGGATATCATAGCAAGCGATTGATTATTCAATACAAACCATATAACCGGGATATTGTAATTAACCGCCGTAGCAACCTCCATCCCCTGCATCTGGAAATCACCATCTCCACATACGCATATTACTCGCCTGTCAGTAGCAGCTATCTGGCCGCCTATTGAGGCTGAAACACCATATCCCATTGATGCCAGGCTGGAGCATATAAAGAAGGTATTCGACATTTTTGAAAGGAAAAAGTTCTCAAGCCAGGGTAATGTATTCCCAATATCACCAAATACGATGGTATCATCCGCCAGAGAATCTCTCAGCAATTTCATAAACCGTTGAGGTTTAAGTGGTACCGCATCGGAAAGCATTTTAGGATCAGCAAAGTACTCCCTTTGTTCCTTCATTTTCTTAAGATTTGAAGTATCAGTTAACCTTGTAGAAGGATTCTTCCTCTTTACAGCTTCCAGAATCTGGTGGAGTATTATATCCGCGTCACCCATCAGCCCTACGGTTGCAGGGTAATTTTTTCCAAGTTCCCAGGCATCAATATCGATCTGGATAAGAGCTTCTGAAGGCTGGAATCGAGAATCCCAGGCATGACTGGTAAACTCACTGAAACTTGTACCCACGGCTATCAGTACATCTATCCCATCACGAAGATATTTGTTGGCAATATTTGTACCGTATAACCCGACGCATCCCAGGCTCAATTCATGATCTTCAGGGATAATCCCTTTTGCTCTAAGAGTTGTAGCAACCGGGATACCTAGCATTTCAGCCAGAGACAATATTTCCGTACAGGCGTTCAATGCTCCCGCACCCGCCAGAATCGCCGGCTTCTTCGCAGAAAGAATCAGATCCGATACTTTGTTTACGTCTTCAAAAATTGCGGCAGTAGGTACTCTTTTTATCTTTCTGTTCAATTCATCCTGGGTAATATCGATTTCTCCTGCGAAAACGTTTGCCATCACATCCAAGTGAACTGGACCGGAGCGGCCATTGATGGCCAGCCTGTAAGCGTTCTGTATGTTTTCTCTTACTTTATCAATACTGGTGATTCGCTCGGAATATTTCGTCATCCCGTCGAAGAGTTCTACATGATCCACAGTTCTACCAACCCCAGTTGATTCCTGAAGACCTCCCTTACCTATAGCACTACTCCCAACCTGCGCCGTAATGACAAGCACCGGGATAGAATCCATATATGCAGAAGCAATTCCTGTAACAAGATTTGTTGCTCCTGGACCTACCGTGCCTGTACAGACACCCAATTTGTGACTTACCTGAGCGTAGCCAGTAGCCATAAAAGAAGCACCACTTTCATGTTTTGTTAATATTGGAGTTATTTCGTCGCTATAGTATATGGAGTCGTAGAATTTACACAGATGCCCTCCAGGAACGCCGAATACATACCGAGTATCATTAGTTTCCAGTATTTTGACAATAATATCCGAACCAGCCAGTTTCATGTTTATTACCTCCCATTATAGGGTACTATAAGTTCTAATTGTTACAGATATTCTGGTAATATTCAACAACAAATGGATATACTTAGAATCGGATAGTTTAGTGAAACAGAACATTACGATTGGTCGAAATAAAAGCAGCAAAACCGAACTAGCTTCTGAGGAACTTGTCCATATCGGCGGCGGCGCGTTTGCCGGCGCCCATGGCGCTGATAACGGTAGCCGAACCGGTGACGATATCACCGCCAGCCCAGACCCTGTCCTTGACCGTCTTGCCGGTCTCTTCATCGGCTATTACCGTGCCCCGGTTTGTGGTGTCCAGCCCCTTCGTGGTACTGGCGATTAGCGGATTGGGTGAGGTGCCGAGGGCAATCACCGCGACATCTACGTCCAGGATAAACTCGCTCCCCTCTTTGACAATCGGACGGCGTCGTCCGCTGTCATCCGGTTCGCCGAGTTCCATCTGGTAGCACTCCACCGATACGAGCTGGTTTTTATCGTCGCCGATGAACTGCTTGGGGTTTGTCAGCAGCCTGAAGTCGATGCCTTCTTCCATGGCGTTTTCCACTTCCTCGCGCCGCGCCGGCATCTCTTCTTCTGACCTCCTGTAGATTATGTAAACTTTCTCGGAACCCAGCCTGAGAGCACACCTGGCTGAGTCCATCGCCACGTTGCCACCGCCAACAACGGCCACCCTTCTACCGAGTTTGACCGGTGTGTCATACTCGGGGAACATATAGGCCTTCATCAGGTTGACACGGGTGAGGTATTCATTTGCCGAATAAATTCCGTTCAGGTTCTCGCCGGGCACATTCATGAACATGGGCAGTCCGGCGCCGGTGCCGAGGAACACGGCCTCGTAGCCATCCCCGAGCAGTTCGTCTATCGTCGATATCCTGCCGACGACCGAGTCCAGTTTGAGTTCCACTCCCAGCGATTTCACAAAATCGACTTCCTTCTGCACAATCGCCTTGGGCAACCTGAATTCGGGAATACCATACATCAGCACACCACCGGCGACATGAAGCGCTTCGAACATGGTGACGCTGTGCCCGTACCTGGCAAGATCGGCCGCAGCCGTCAGTCCGGCTGGTCCGGTCCCGACCACCGCTACCTTCTTACCTGTCGATGGTGGTAGTTCCGGTTTCTTTTCCTCGTCGCTCATGTTCAGGCGTTCCCAGTCGGCGACATAGCGTTCGAGTCGGCCAATAGCTATCGGAGCACCCATCCTGTTGAGCGTACAGACGGATTCGCACTGTGATTCCTGCGGGCATACCCTGCCGCAGACACCCGGCAGAGCGTTCTTGCTTTTAAGTATCCTGACCGCTTCCGGCATATTGCCTTCACGCATCGCCAGTATGAAATCGGGAATGTCCACGTTGACCGGGCATCCCTCGACGCAGTTTCGTTTCTTACACTGTATACAGCGATCAGCCTCGGCCTGCGCCTGTTCGGGACTGTACCCAAGCGCCACCTCGCGGTAGTTCTTCGCCCTTACTTCCGGCTCCTGCCTCGGCATCTCCTCGCGGTTCAGATTTACTTTTGCCATATGTTTATCCCGTTACACCTTCGTCCAGTTCGTGCATTCGAACATCTGCAGTGATTCTACTTCTTCGGACAGGTATTGTACCTGCCTTGCCACCAGCAGGTCCCACTCAACCTCGTGTGCATCGAACTCCGGTCCGTCGACACAGGCGAACTTGGTCGTGCCGCCGACTTCAACACGGCAGCAGCCGCACATCCCGGTCCCATCTACCATTATCGGGCTGAGGTGAACGATAGTCTTTATCCCCAGGTCTCTGGTCGCTTCGGCAACATTCCTCATCATGAAGGTACAACCTATCGCAATAACCAGGTCGGGTTTTTCACTGCCCTTTATATATTTATCTATCTTCTGAGAAATCCATTCCTGGTAGGAATCGGAATCATCGCCCGTGACCGTTACCAGTTCGTCGCAGGCTTCTTCGAGCTTGTCCTGCCAGTAAAGCAGTCTGTTGCTCCTGCCCTCGATAATGGATATAACCTTGTTGCCGGCTGCTTTCATCGCTTTGGCGATAGGCGTGATGCCGCCGATGCCGTAACAGCCGCCGATGCAAAGAACAGTCCCTACTTTTTCGATCTCCGTCGGTATTCCGAGAGGTCCGGTAAAGTTCTCAATGTAGTCGCCTGTTTTCAGCGACGCCATCTTTCCCGTCGTAGTACCCACTTCCATAAATATAACGGTGATGCTGCCTTCTTCGGGGTCGGCTTCGGCGATGGTCATCGGAATACGTTCGCCGTATTCATCAACTCTTATGATAACGAACTGGCCCGGAAGCGCTTTTTTCGCAATTTCAGGCGCTTCTATCTTCACTACCTGAAGATTCGGTACCAGGTTTTCTTTCAACAGAATCTTAAACAATTAATCCACCCCTGAGTCCTCTATTTATCCAGCTTTACAGCACACATACCGTATTCCTTCAAACCGGTAACCTTATCGGCAGCCGGATTCAGTATGTTGTAAGCAAAGTGAAGCGGTAATGCAACCACTCCGGCCGGAACGGTGTTCTTCACCTTTATCTTGACCGGCAGGCTTCCCCATTTCGAAGCCACTTTTACTTCGCCGCCGTTCTCCAGCTTCATCGCAACGGCATCTTCAGGACTGATTACCAGTTCAGGTTCGCCTTCGAGAAGACTGAACTCTCCCAGTCCCACATCCATCGCCGCATCGTTGAAATAATACAGGCTTGGTACGGTTATCATCATTAACGGGTAATCTGTACTCGCCTTCACAGGCGATACTTTATAATCGATTTCGGTAATACTGACCGGAGTTTCTCCAGCCACAGCTACCGTTTTCTTAATCTCGGATGTAATACCGCCGGCGCTCCTGTAGGCGAAACCTTCGCCGCCCATCCTCTTGCCTATCTGGCAGGTTATCCACCAGTCCGGCTTCGATTCGCCTCTCGGCTCTACTGCCCTGTTTACCTTCCTTGTTACGCGATCATCACCGGTAAAGGTTCCCTGTTTTTCCGTAAGGGCAGCCGCAGGAAGAACAACATCTGCATTCTGCGTAACTGACGACGGGAACATACTCTGAACAACCAGGAACTTTAGCTTATCGAGTCTGCCTTTCAGTCTGGGATCATCGCCGATAATATAAGCTGCCTTTATCCTGCCCTTTTCAATCGTTGTGATCATCTCGTCGAATGACAGTCCCGGATTATCTACCGGCTGGTATCCCGGTCCGTAATCCGGCATCACTCCCATATCGCAGGCGCCCTGGACATTGTTCAGACCGCTGACAGGATTAACTCCAACCGAAGGTTTCTTTACTTTCTTTGCCTTTGTTGCCATATCGTTAAGGGCAGTTATCAGGATGTCCGCTCCTGATTGCTGAAGTATTCCTTCGCCATAAAGTATACCGGCTGACTTTGCTGAGTTATATAGTCCGGCAGCTTCCTCGATCTGTTCCGCGGCAACTCCCGTAATTTTTGCCGCTTTCGCCGGTTCAACGGCTTTCATCAGACCGCCTATCAACACCAGTTCAGTGCCTGGCTTGTACTGAAGCCATACATCGGCCGACTTGCATAATCCGTTGCGGTAAGGACTGGCAACAACCAGCCTGCCGCCGTTATCGACCGCCCGTTTTATCTCCACGGCGATCACCGGTTGTGAAAGGGTCGGATCTGTACCGATAGTAAGGATACAGCCCATACCGGCAATCTTCGATATATAATCTTTCGTTTCTCCGCTGCCCGCCGCGGGAACGCGTCCAAGCCTGGCGGCATGGTCGATATTATTCGTACCCAGTACTGTCCTTGCCAGTTTCTGGAGCACGTAGTTTTCTTCATTCGTTGTCTCTGAGCAGTTAATCACTACTACTTCGTCGCCCTTGTAGTTACCGAGTTTTTCAGCGACTGCATCAAGGGCTTTATTCCAGCTTTCCTGGACAAGCTCGTTATTGCGTTTCATCAGCGGAACTTTAAGGCGTTTTGTATGATTCACGATTTCAGCAATTCCGAAACGTCCTCTCACGCATGACTGGCCCCTGTTCACACTCTCAGCGACCGGTTTTAAACCGATCACTTTGCCTTCTCTTACTTCAACCTCGAACTGGCAGCCGACGCCGCAGTAAGGGCAGGTGGTTACGACCGTCTCGTCAGGCAGCCCTTCCCACTTACGCCGCCTGTCAGCAAGCGCTCCGGTAGGACAGATATCGACGCAGGCACCGCAGAAACGGCAGTCTGCTTCCTGCAAGGTTTCACCGAACGCCGTCCCTACCAGGGCTTCCCTGCTTCGTGAGGTAAAGGCAATAGCGCCGATTCCCCTGACTTCCTGGCAGACCCTGACACAGCGACCGCAAAGAATGCAGAGATTATAGTCTCGCTGCAGGAAAGGATCTCTCTTGTCAGGAAACAACTCACGCGACTTGTTGGGAATTCGTATCTCGGTCAGACCCACATATTCGGCAGCTTCCTGCAGTTCACACTGTCCTTTGTTCGGACAGAACTTGCATCCGGTGGTCATTCCCACCTTACGCATCGAGTTCCGGTACGGGTCACAGTCGTTTCTCCGGTCACAGGTCACGCAGGAATTCGGATGTTTTGCCAGCATTAATTCCAGGAATCCTCGCCTCAGCTCCTGGAGTTGCTCGGTGTTTGTATGGACAATCATGCCATCGGTAGCCGGAGTAGTACAGGAAGTGGGGAATCCCCTCATCCCTTCTATCTCCACTATACAGACACGGCAGCCGCCGTATGGAGTCAGGTACTTGTGGTAGCATAGAGTTGGTATATACACTCCCGCGGCTTCAGCTGCATTCAAAACGGTAACGCCGCTTTCCACGGTAACCTGTTTGTCGTCAATTGTCAGTGTTATCTTACTCATTCCTGGTTAACGCCTAACTTTCCTCCAAATCGCACTGCAGACATCGTTTTGTTTCGTCTTTCGCACATTTCGCGTCGAATCCGAGTAACACTTTCGCATAACTCTTGATTCTTTCTTCAACAGGCAGAAGCTTCAACTCCGGTCTGTATTTATCAGATTCGATCTTATCCGGGTCAGGCGGCGGCAATTCGCCTTCCGGTGACACCAGTTCTTCGTCGATGACTCCTGCACCGCCAAGGTACAGGTCCATCGAGACTGCCGCCTGCCTGCCGTCGGCAATCGCTTCAATAACCGATGCCGGTCCCCGGGTTACATCACCACCGGCATAGACACCATCTACCGAGGTAGCCAGAGTGTACTTATCGGCAACGATTCTTCCACCGCGTACCGTTTCCACTCCAAACTTATCCGGTATCACCGATTCCTGACCGAGAGCTTTTATCACGTTATCGAACTCAAGGGTATATTCACTGCCATCGATCGGTTCCGGTCTGCGTCTTCCGCTGTCATCAACCTTACCGAGTTGCATTCTCACCAGTGTAACCTTGAGTCCGCCGCCGGATTTCTCAACACCGGTCGGATTGGTCAGGTATTCTATCTTTACGCCCTCTTCAAGAGCTTCGTCGATTTCTTCATCGCTTGCCGGCATCTCGTTACGCGTCCGGCGGTATACCACAGTAACATCCGCGCCAAGACGCACAGCGGTACGGGCTGCATCCATAGCAACGTTACCGCCGCCGATGACCATTACCCGTTTGCCGACCTCTACCTTGTTTCCAAGGTTGATATCCCTGAGTATATCTACTCCGTCCATGACACCGGTCAGGTCTTCGCCATCTATTCCCATCTTGGTGCCTTTGTGGGCGCCGACGCTGATGAATACGGCATCATATCCCTGTTTCTTCAGGTCATCTATCGATTCAACGGGGCTGTTTGTTTTAATCGTTACCCCGATATCTTCAATTTCTTTGATTTCCTTATCAAGTATTTCCGGCGGCAGGCGGTAATCCGGAATTCCTACCCGCATCATCCCGCCGGCAACCGGCAGGGCTTCGAACACGGTCACTTCGTGCCCCCGCCTTGCCAGGTAATAAGCTGCGGTAAGTCCGGCAGGTCCGGAGCCGATAACAGCTGCTTTCTTTCCCGTTGGTTCAGCCTTCTTAATATTCTTCTTCCAGGAGCCGTCATCATTCTCTGCGGCAAACCTCTTCAGTTCCTTTATCGCTATCGCTTCATCGAGCTGGCCTCGGCGGCACTTGGACTCGCAGTAATGAACGCAGACATAACCGAGCGCTGCCGGGAAGGGAACCTTCTCACGAACAATCGCCGTCGCTTCACCGTATTTGCCGTCGGCGATAGCCCTGATATATCGCGGAACGTCGATTCCCGCAGGGCAGGTATTCTGGCAGGGCGACTTGACCAGCCCGGCACAGACACCGGCCCGGCAGTAACCCAGTTTTATATGCTCTTCGTATTCTTCCCTGAAATACTTGATTGTGGTCAGTACCGGATTCGGTGATGTCTGTCCGAGAGCGCACAGCGAACCCGATTTCATCAGGTTAGCAAGCCACTCCATGTATTCAATATCGCCTTCTTTACCTTCACCGTTGGTAATACGTTCGAGTACATTCAACAGTTCCGCACCACCCTCACGACAGGGAAGGCATTTACCACATGATTCGGTTTGAGTGAATGAGATAAAGAACTTGGCCAGGTCGACCATGCAGGTATCTTCGTCACCGACTATCATGCCGCCGGAGCCGACTATCGAGCCGGCAGCCGCCAGCGATTCGTAGTCAACCGAGATATCCATAAGGCTGGCCGGAAGACATCCGCCGGATGGCCCTCCGGTCTGAACCGATTTAAACTGCTTATCGTCGACTATTCCGCCGCCGATTTCATATATAATGTCACCAAGCCTGATACCCATCGGGACTTCTATCAGGCCGGTCCTTTTCACTTTACCGGCAAGAGCGAACGTCTTGGTGCCCTTGCTTTTTTCGGTGCCGAACGTCGCATACCAGTCGGCGCCTTTCTCCATAATAGCCGAGACATTACCCCAGGTCTCGACATTGTTTACGTTGGTCGGTTTACCCCAGACACCGGATACGGCCGGGAACGGAGGCCTTGAGCGGGGCATTCCCCTCTTACCCTCGATAGAGGCGATAAGCGCTGTCTCTTCTCCGCAGACAAACGCACCTGCGCCTTCCTTGATCACTATATCGAGATCGAATCCCGAACCGAGAATATTTTTACCAAGCAGGTTATTTTCCCGCATCTGTGCCAGCGCCGTCTCCAGGCGTTCGATTGCAAGTGGATATTCGGCACGGCAGTAAATATAAGCATAATTCGATCCGGTTGCGTAGGCACCAATAAGTATACCTTCGAGCACAGCATGCGGATCGCCTTCCAGCAGCGACCTGTCCATGAACGCTCCGGGGTCGCCTTCATCCGCATTGCATATTATGTATTTCTCATTACCCGGTGCTTCCAGAAGTCTTTCCCACTTGAAAGAGGTTGAGGCACCGGCGCCACCCCTGCCACGGAGTCCCGATTTGCCTATCTCGGCAATAATCTCTTCGCGGGACATCGTCAAAGCACGAGCGAAACCGCTGTAGCCATCTCTAGCTATATACTGCTTAATATCGGAGGGATCTATGTGACCACAATTACGGAGGGCCAGGCGAACCTGAGGTTTAAGAACCGGAAGTTCGAAAAGCTTCGATATCCCTTCAATCTCTTCGTCACCGATGGTGCCGAGAGCAAGGTCGGGGCGGGGATTATCTTTTACTAGGTAATCTTCAAGAAGTTCCGGGATCATCTCGGGTGTTACTCCCGAGTATGTAATTCGGGGTCGACCCGGTTTGATGATATCTACCAGAGGTTCGGCATAGCAGAGACCGATACACCCCACTTCCGTTATAATAGCACCGATTTTAAGTCGTTTGAGTTCTTTTTCAATTGCATCCAGGACGTCAACCGCGCCTGCCGCCCTGCCGCAGGTGGCCATACCGATGAGAATCCTGACTTTATCGGTTTTCTGTAACGCTTCCCATTCGGCTACAGCTTGTGTTTTTATATCATCAAAAGACATGCATTTACCTTAATAATACCGGGAGAGTATTTCTCTTGCCTTGGTCGGATTCATTCTGCCGTACACCGTCTTGTCGATTACCATTACCGGGGCTAGAGCACAGGATCCGAAACAGGCTACCCTCTCAAGGCTGAACTTATAGTCGTCTGTGGTAGTCTTCCCTTCCGGAAGATCAAGTTCTTTCCTGATAGCGTCAAGAATCCGTTTTCCGCCCTGCACGTAGCACGCCGTTCCCTGGCAGCACTTGACGGTATGTTCGCCCTGCCTCTCAAATCGAAACTGGGCATAAAAAGTGGCAACTCCGTAAATCTCACTCTCCGATAAACATAAAATACGGGCTACCTCCGGGATTACTTCCCTGGGGAGATAGCCGAATTCTTCCTGTACTTTCTGTAATACGGGGATTAGTGCGCCTTTTTCACCCTGGTAAGGAGTGACGATAGGTAATAAACGATTTTGAATATCTTTTTCAGTTATAGTATATACCGTCATTTCACCTTCTAATATGTCAACAAACAAGTATTGCGTGAAATATACGCTATATGCATATTATCACATAGCTTTTCGGGTAGTCAACTAAATCGAACCGACTCCTGACCATGGTTAGATGACCACCAATAATCTCCTGTCATTGAACTACTACGTCTGTTCGAAATCAAGCTTGAAAAAGAGGTTGCCATCTGATATTATGCCACAGAATGGTAAGGAATGACTAGGCATAAATTAGTGACCAGTGTTATATTACCACTCTCATCCAATGATGTAAACACCCATTTCTTTACCCATTATACGAATTCTTGATATATAATTGTGTGGTAAATACCATTTTATTTTTCATACTATTACCTGTTTGAAAGGGAGAAATAGGGATGGCAACAACCAGGATTGTAGTAAACGGTGAAGAAATTTCTGCTGAAACTGACCAGACTATACTGGATGCCTGTAAAGAGGCCAGGATATATATTCCCAGCCTTTGTCATTTCAAGGGCATTACTCCCCTGCCTGAAGTGATGCCGGATATGGCATGCCAGCTTTGCCTGGTCGAAGTAGACGGTAAGGTGGTACTGTCTTGTAACACACCGGTTGCCGAAGGAATGTCGGTGACAACCGATACACCGGAGATCCAGAAACTTCGCTGCGAAGCCCTCCGGCGTATTCTTGTCAGGCATCCGCATGAATGTCTTATCTGTGACAGGCGGGAGCGTTGCGGACCTCTCGATATCTGTCTGCGTAACGTGGATGTTTCCGAGCGCTGCGTTCTCTGCTCCAAGAATGGCCGTTGTGAACTGCAGGACGCCGTCGACTATATCGGGATCGAAAAAATGCCCGAATACCTTCCCCGGAATCTCCCGGTGCGTGAAGATAATCCCTTCTTCATTCGTGATAACAACCTCTGCATAATGTGTGAACGGTGCGTAAGGGTTTGCGATAATGTCAGACACGTGAAAGCTATCGAACCGGCCTATCCCTGTCACCGGGCTTGCCCTGCAGGAATAGATATTCCTCGGTATATCCGATTAATTGCTAAAGGACGCCCCGGAGCGGCTCTCGCAGTTATCCGTGAGAAAGTACCGTTCCCCGCCGCCCTTGGAAGGGTATGCGTTCACCCGTGTGAAGAAGCCTGCCAGCGTGGTCTGGAAATGGACAAACCTCTCAGTATCAGGATGCTAAAACGGTATGCCTCCGATAACGGCGATGATTCGTGGAAGAAATCGGCGGTTAAACTGCCCGATACCGGTAAGAAAGTAGCCGTAATCGGTTCGGGACCGGCGGGACTTACCGCCGCCTATTACCTCGCCAAACTGGGACATGGGGTAACCGTGTTCGAAGCCCTGCCGGAACCCGGTGGAATGATGAGAGTAGGAATACCGGCATACCGTCTGCCGAGAGATATACTTTCCGGTGAAATAGATGAGATTAAAAACGCCGGTGTCGAGATGAAGCTCAACACCAGGATTGATTCGGTTGTATCTCTTTTCAAGGATGGATTCAATGCAGTATTCCTCGGTGTCGGCGCCCACCAGGGAATGAAACTCGGTGTCGAAGGAGAAGACCTGCCCGGTATCATCGACGCCGCTGAATACCTGAGGAAAGCAAACCTTAATGAAAATCCGGAAACAGGGAAAAGAGTCGGTGTTGTCGGCGGCGGTAATGTCGCCATAGATGCCGCCCGTATTTCACTTCGCCTGGGCGCTGAGAAAGTAACCATATTCTACCGCCGTACCCGTGCTGAAATGCCGGCCAATCCTGAAGAAGTAGAAGCAGCCATCGAAGAAGGAATAGAAATACTCTACCTGTCAGCACCGGCTAAAGTCACAGCCGACGGTAAAGTATTAAAACTCGACTGCCAGAGAATGGAGCTTGGAGAACCTGACGAGAGCGGTCGGAGAAGACCTGTACCGATAGAGGGCAGCAACTTTATTTCCGAACTCGATACTCTTATCGCCGCCATCGGCCAGAGACCGCAGGTACCGGAAGAATTCAATGTCGAGACCGGACGCAATAATACGGTTACCGTTAGTGATGCCATGATGACCAGTCATGAAGGCGTTTTCGCCGGTGGCGACTGTTCCCGCGGACCGGCAACGGTAATAGAAGCTATTGCCGACGCCAGGAAAGCAGCAGAAGCGATCGATCTTTACCTCGGCGGTAAAGGTGATATCTCCGAATCGCTGGTTCAGCCGGAGGAAGCGGAAATACTGCCTGAAACAAGCCTGCCCGAAGAAGAACAGGCTGTTTTCACCTACTTGCCGGTCGAAGAACGAATCAGGACCTTTAACGAAGTAGAGAACGGGATGACCCGGGAAGTAGCGGAAGCCGAAGCTCAGAGATGCTTGAAATGTTACGTTATCTCTCCGCCGGGAGATAAAGTCCTTGAAGAAGCGGACTGCCAGTTCTGCGGCGCCTGCGTCGATGCCTGTCCGGTCGGAGCTTTATCCGAAAGAATGTCATACCTTGAAGGAATACCTGACAGGACGGTGACAACGATCTGCCCGTATTGCGGGATCGGATGCCAGCTTAAACTCGATATAAAAGATGAAAAGATAATCAGGGTCACTCCTGATCCCGATGGAATAGTTAATAAAGGCCAGGCTTGCGTAAAAGGAAAATTCGGGCTGGACTTTGTCAATAATCCCGAACGGCTGACCACTCCTCTCATCCGTATTGGAGGAAGAGGAGAGGGCAAGTTCAGGGAAGCTAGCTGGGAAGAAGCCCTGGACATGGTAGCAGGCAGACTCAAAGATATCAGAGATTCATCAGGACCTGACAGTCTGGCATTCCTGTCATCCGCGAAATGCACCAACGAGGATAATTACTTATTGCAGAAAATGGCAAGGGCGGTGATCGGCACCAACAACGTCGACCACTGCGCACGTCTCTGACATTCTCCTACCGTGGCCGGTCTGGCCACGACCTTCGGCAGTGGAGCAATGACAAATTCAATTGAAGAGATTGGAAAAGCCGACTGCATTTTCATTATCGGTTCTAACACATCGGAAAGCCATCCGGTTATCGCACTCGAAGTAATGAAAGCATCGCGTTACCGGGGAGCCAAAGTGATCGTCGTCGATCCGAGAAAAATTCGAATGGTCGACTTTGCCGATATATGGCTTCAGCACAAACCCGGTACGGATGTCGCTCTTATCAACGGTCTGCTGAATATCATTATCTCGGAGAATCTGTATGATAAGGACTTCGTTCAAAATCGGACCGAGGGATTCGACGAACTGAAAGAAGCGGTAAAAGAATACACTCCCGAGAAAGTCAGAGAGATAACAGGAGTCCCGGTCGAAAAGTTGCAGGAAGCAGCCCGTACCTACGCCGGAGCTGAAGCATCGACCATACTCTACTGCATGGGAATCACCCAGCATACTTCAGGGACCAACAATGTCATCGACTTAGCTAATATGTCTATGGTAACCGGTAACGTGGGCAGGGAGAGTACCGGTGTCAATCCTCTCAGAGGACAGAACAACGTCCAGGGTGCCTGTGACCTTGGCGCCCTGCCGAACGTATATACCGGCTACCAGCAGGTCGCCAGCGAGGAAGCCAGAGCCAAGTTCGAGGAAGCCTGGGGAGTAACCCTCTCATCAAAACCGGGTTTAACTCTTGTAGAGATGATGCATGGAGCCGAAGAAGGTACTATTAGGGGAATATATGTGATGGGAGAAGATCCGATCATCTCTGATCCTAACAGTACCCACGTAGCGGAAGGGCTTAAGAAACTGGATCTGCTGGTTGTCCAGGATATATTCCTGAGCAATACGGCAAAGTATGCCGACGTGGTACTGCCGGGTGTCAGCTTTGCAGAAAAAGACGGTACCTACACCAACACCGAGCGCAGAGTACAGAGAGTGAGAAGGGCTATCGATCCTGTCGGGAACTCAAGACCGGATTGGCAGATATTCCCCGAGATATCCTCCCGTATGGGCTATCAGATGAACTATGAGAGTCCGGAAGACGTTTTCGAAGAGATACGAAAGCTGACCCCGTCTTACGCAGGAATAAGTTATTCACGCATAGAAAAAGCCGGACTGCAGTGGCCCTGCCCCACCGAGGACAGTCAGGGTACCCGGTTCCTCCACGAAGGGAAGTTCTCACGCGGTCTCGGGAAATTCCAGGTCACTCCTTTCCAGGAACCACCTGAGAAAACCGATATAGATTACCCGGTTATTCTATCAACTGGAAGAATTCTGTATCATTTCCACGGCGGAAATATGACACGGCGCTCTAAAGGCTTGGATGCAATCAGGCCTGAAGCTGAAGTAGAGATAAATCCCGCCGATGCCGCTAAAATGGATGTGAAACAGGGAGACCTGGTAGAACTGGAATCGCGACGTGGCAAGGTTGTTACGAAGGTTAAGATTACTGACAGGTCACCCGAGGGCGTAGCATTTATGACCTTCCACTTCAAGGAAGCGCCGATTAACCAGCTTACGCTCGATTCACTCGATCCGGTAGCCAAGATACCCGGCTATAAGGTAAGTTCTATAAGGATAAAACCGAAATAACAGGGCTGAAAAAAGGTCTGATATTAAGCGGGTCGCTGACAGCTACCCGCTTTTTTCACCGATCTCTTCCAGTACTTTTTCAATTAATACTGGTATAACGGCCTTTATCTCGGGAGATAATTCCAGACTCCAGCCCAGTTTTTCCACTTCAACCCCGAAGATAATTATATTCTTAAGAGATTCTCCGGTATATTCAAGGGGCGTCAGAGACTCCAGCAGACCCACCTGGTGGAGAGAAGTATACACCGGTTTACGCACTTTAATATCACCGGGAGTAAATCTATAAAGCGTTCCCGGTTCTCCTCCACCACCCTGTACGGCATCGATGACGATTACTTTTTCACGGTTCTTGAGAAATTCGAGTATATCTATTGAAGCCGTGCCGCCATCTATTAATTCGACAGTATCCGGAAGATCTATTTCCTGCATCGCTTCGATGACACGTACTCCTACTCCTTCATCGCCAAGGAGTATGTTCCCGACACCCAAAATCAATATAGAAGAATGGGGGGCATTCCGCCCCCCTGTAGTATTATCAGCCATATTGCTTTCTATATTACCTTAAATTCGCCCTTGATGTCGCCATTCGGTGCAATCACGTGCACCGCACAGCCTAATCAGGGATCGAAGGAGCGAACGATACGCACTATTTCAAACGGATTGCTCTCGTCTTTTACCTTGGTCCCGATAAGGGCCTGTTCTATAGGTCCGGGCTGGCCTTTTTCATCACGCGGTGAAGCATTCCAGTTCGTTGGCGGTACACACTGGTAGTTGTCTATCTTGCTGTTCTTGATGTTTATCCAGTGCCCTACAACACCCCTCGGCGCTTCCCAGAGACCCATTCCCTCTGCACTTTCCGGTGTTTCCCATTCAACGCATACCGGTTCACCCGGACAGCAGCCACCCCGGCATCGCATCGGCAACATATTTGCATTCAAGCACTCTCGCAGCATGTCTGCCAAGCACACTGAAGAGTGCTGCCGGCGATGCTCCGAAATGAGCCAGCGTATCATTGATCAGCTTCTGTACTGTCGGTTCTCCGGCAGTGTAAGTAACTCCCATTCGTGCTAGAGGTCCAACCTCGTATACATCTCCTTTATATCGAGGAGATTTCACCCAGCTATAGCCTTCAGGTTTCTCCCGGTCGGGAACCGTCTGTCCCTGACTGGGATGGAGTCCTGATTGACCACTGTACCAGCTGTTCGTTACATCCTCCTTTATCTGCAAAGGATCCAGAGGATTGTAGGTCAGTAAAGAAGCTGAAGTCGTTCCCTGGGTCAGCAACCTCTTCCGGGTAGCCTGGTCAGCCACTCCACCTTCAAGATCGAAAACTCCGAAGCTCAGGAGGTTACCACAGCCTTTACCTATCTCGAAGTAGTCTGAGTAAACTCCTGCCACTGCCAGGACATCCGGAATGTACACATTATCGATGAAATTCTGTAATTCCTTCAGTTTCCACATAAAGTCCGCTATTTCATCAACGGTCGGCACTGCCGTAACGCCACCCGGTACGATCGCCACGTTGTGAGGCATCCTGCCGCTCCAGATAGCCGACGTTTCATGAGCAAGTCTGCGCATATTCAGTGCTTCGACATAGTGCGCTACCACCGCCCTGTCTACCTCATCAGGCAGCCGGTAATCTCCCTCATAGCGAGGATAAAATGGGCCAAGCATGCCCATATCTCCGGCATCGAGTGCCCGTCCGATAAAATCCTTGACCGAAACCAGTGACGGATCATTTCCCTCATAATTCGCTACTTTTGTGACGTCGACATAGTCAAGAGCCGTCAAATGATAGAAATGGATGATGTGCGACATTATGAAGTTCGCACCCTGGATTAGATTCCTGACTATTCTGCCGTTATCCGGAACTTTATCCACAATCCCGAACGCGGATTCAAGATTGAGCGCCGCTACACTGGCATGTGCCGTAGGACATACCCCGCAGATACGCTGTACCAGATGTCGAGCATCAAACGGCTCCCGCCCTTTCATTAATATCTCGAATCCCCTGAACAGCGAACCGCTTGACTTTGCATCCTTTATTTCACCGTTTTCTACGACGGTCTCTATCTTTAAATGACCTTCTATCCTGGTCAGCGGATCTATTACTATTGTTGCCATGACCTATCTCTCCCCTCTTCCATCACTAGCCTGAGTGGGCTTATTTCTCCCTTTCATAAACAGAAACGCCGGTATAATGGCAAGAACGAGACCGGCGATAGCGCCACTTAACCAGCGGTATCCCGTACTTTTTGTAGCAACAGGAGGTGTTTCCGGTAAATTAAACACTGAAGGACTTTCGGTTAACACATACAGTGCGTGTAAGCCGCCAAGTTCATTCTCACCATAGAGATTCGCCTTATCGTATCCTTCAGCCTTCAGTTCCTGGACCCGTGCTTTTCCGTATGCCAGCATATCATCACGATCACCGAATACCAGGGCCTCTGCTGGACACGAAGCCACACAAGCCGGCTCCAGCCCATCTGCCTGCCTATCAACGCAAAACGTGCATTTACGGGCAGTTCCGGAATTAGTTCCGTGCTCTTTGTGAGGTACACCGTATGGACACGCCTGCACACAGTATCCGCAGCCGATGCACCATTCCTGGTCGATAACGACCGCTGCTCCCTGGTGTGAAATAGCTCCTGTCGGACATACCGCTTCACAATTGGCTTCGGTACAGTGCATACACTGGTAGCGGCATAACATAAGTGATTGCTTGCCGTTAAACGTATATTCCCTGGCTTTTATTATCGTCCAGGTCCTAGCGGAAAGATTCTTTGGATTGTCATAGACTATCCCATGATCTTCTTCCTCGGCAGGTACATCATTCCAGTTCTTACAGCCATTCTGGCAGGCACGACAGCCGACGCACTTTTCGGAATCATATAACATCGCTTTCCCGGTGCTCTCTGTCATCGCAGGCATACGGGCAGCCGATGCTTTATCGACTGTTGGTATCCCGGCGACAAGAGCAGCACCTGTTCCGGCACCCAGTAGCTTGAAAAAATCTCTTCTACTTGCCGCCATGCTAATCCTCCGATTTCTCCTTGGATTTGCCTTTCACGATCGCTGCTGTCACCGCGGCACCGGCGGCAACACCTGCAGCCACGCTAATCCCGGCAGCTACCCCGGTTGAGATTCCTTCCTTCTCGCTATCCATCGGTGGTAACCAGCTTGGTGGTGTCGCCGAGTATAGCGGCGCCACCTCTCTCAATGGGGTTACTTCATCGGGGAAGCCCGGATTGCAGCATCCGGCACACGGTCCTCCCGAACCGACGCACCATTTTGTTCCACTATTCCATAACCGTACCGGGCAGTCCGCATATGTTACAGGTCCCTTGCAGCCAAGTTCATAAAGGCATCCCGGATCGGAATACTTCTTGGCAAATTCTCCGTTATCGAAATATCCTCTCCTCGGACAGTTATCGTGTATCAGCTTCCCGTAAAATGCGGTCGGTCGGCCAAGATCATCACGGTCCAGCGCGCCCAACCCGCCGATTAACACGGTCGCGACCGTACCGACAAACCAGTCGGGATGCGGCGGACATCCGGGAAGATTCATTACCGGGGTAGTAATCGTTCTCTCATCAAAAATCTCTTTCACGCCTTTGCAGCCGGTCGTATTCGGCTCGGCAGCAGGAACGCCGCCAAAGGTCGAACAGGCACCGATTGCGATGACTGCCATGGCATCCGTTCCTAGAGAAACAAGGCTGTCCAGCATCGTCCTCGCATGTCCATCAACCTCACCGATCTCACAGTAAATGCCGTCATCTTTTGTCGGTATCGATCCTTCGACAACCAGGATATATCCGCCCTTCTTCATCGCCGTATCATCCAGCGCCTTCATCGCGGCTTCTCCAGCTCCTGCCATTATGGTCGGATGGAAACGCAGGCTGACATGACTGCCGGGTACTACCTGGTTGACCAGCACTTCCTGGATCTTGGGACTGAGTGAATTCAGTACGGATACCGAACAGCCACTGCAGCCGCCCCCCTTGTATCCAGATCACAGGATACTCAGCCACTGAAGCTGCCAGGAGTTTCTCAAAATTAGGAAATTTAAAGAGCATCAGTCCTAATGCTGCCGTGGAACCCGCTGACAACTTCAGAAAATCCCTCCGTGTCAGGTCCCGCTTGAATGTCATGGTAAACCGTCCTTATCCCATATCGTTTAGCTCCATACACAACGCAGAGAACATCCCCGTTTCTGCACTGTCAGGGGATGCCAATGATATAATTCCGTTATGGAGCTAACCCGGAGAGAATAGCTTTTTACAGTCACCCATCGACAATCCTGATAATGCAGAAATCCTTACAAAAAAGCACCTCACTAGGAGGTGCTTACTTACAATAGCTCGCAGCAATCTCAACACTCTCCTTTCCAAACACGGGGGGTATTACCGTTTTCAGTAATGCCTTCGATCCCGAAACAACCGGGATACTGTCTACTTGCCATACCCCCCAACCACAAGGGATTTAGGCTGAGCAGATTGGAGATATTCAGTTTTTAACGTATAATTTATACCTGTAATTTTACTATAGTAAAGAACTACCTGTTAAAAGCGTCCGCCTGTGCTTCACCAGAAAAATTCCTAATCCGGCTTTTCTTTAAACGGTTTCAGAAGGTATTCCAGGCCGTTCACTTTTATCTCATAGAGCGTTTCCAGGAGTACACCGAGTTTCCCCGATGGGAATCCTTTACGGTGAAACCATACCAGGTAAGGTTCGGGGAGTTCGCACAGAATTCGATCTTTATATTTACCGAAGGGCATTCGCATTCGTGCTAACTGGAATAGGCTATCAGGATCGATTGATGGATTATTCTGTTTCATTTTTCCTGACAATCGCGTTACTTACAAGATCGATAAGGTCATCTACAGGCAATCTCTCCCGGGTCTTCGCCAAAAATCCGCTTTTATGTGCGAACGACACTCGCACATCATCTGCTATCAGCGTCAGGTCGACCGGAGTACCATCGTAACGAAAGATACGCCAGCCGTCATCGCGCCGGTCCATCGATATGACTATATCGGGAGGATTATCATCGAGTCGCCGGAATTCCTCCATGCCGATTGTTTCCTTGGTCTCACTGATAATGGCAGGTACTCCGGAAATATCGATTCTGGTTCCGCTTTTTAACACATCAATCTGGTTTTTTAAATTGTCAGCTTCCTCGATCAGGTAGTTCCCGTAACTCTTCAGCAACGGCACAGCCTTCTCAACATCAGATGCGAAACACACCGTAAGCCAGTCTTCTACAGGATTCCGGTTTATCAGGTCGTCTCCGGCGTTGAACTTGGTCGAGGTATTACGCGATCCGTAACGGTCGACTTCATCCTTGAAGTCCCACCACGGCATAATGGACAATTTATCCTTCATTCCCAGATATTCAGCCACCAGGACGAATGATGCCGGACACTCGAGCGACTGGTGATGGTCGAAATTATGGTTCTCCGGTTCATACCTGTTCCCGATATCTATTACCCAGGTATCCGGATCTTCCAGTTCTTCTGGCATCGGTTCTCGCCGTTCGATTCGAAAATCGGTATTTTCATAAACTGCGAGTAACAGGCTGACAGCAGTTACGTCATCGAAATGGGCGCTTCCGGGATGTGTAATGATTTTTTGTTCTTTCATTTCGTTCTACCTATCATATCCCAACCGTTCATATATTATAAAGGTTCTTTCAGATAATCGATACTTCACTTGGAATATCAGCAACTATCCGGTAGAATTGTGTGAATGTAAATTACTAAAGAGGTAAGTATGAAAATTACAGGGATTGAGTGCATACCTGTTTCACTCAAATTTGCCAAGCCGATGATTATGGCAGGAGGAGCTGAGTTAGCATCTGATGTCGTCGTAGTAAAGCTACATACCGATGAAGGTATCACCGGCATTTGCGAGACCGGTGGCACGTCTCCCTGGTACATGGGTGAAAGCCAGGACTCGATGATGCACAACATCAATAAGGTTTACGGTCCGCAGATACTCCTGGGAGAGGATCCTTTCAAGATAGAACAGATAGTCGCGAAAATGGACAGAGCTGTCAAAGTGAATTACCAGTCGAAAGCGGTGATTGACTACTGCCTGCACGATATCAAGGGAAAAGCATTGAATACTCCCGTATACAACCTTCTGGGTGGACTGTCCAACGACAAAATACCTCTTTGCTTCGTAATGTCTTCGGATACCCCCGATATAATCGCCGCCGATGGAGTAAAGCTTCTTAAAGCAGGTTTCCGGAGTTTGAAACTCAAGGTTGGACTGCGAAGTCTTGAAGAGGACGTGGAAATCGTCGCCGCTCTCAGAGAAGCCGTAGGCAACAAAGCCCGTATTATGGTGGATGCAAACGGCGGCTGGCATTACAACCAAGCCCTGCATACACTGAAAGCTATGGAGAAATATAACCTGTTCCTGGTCGAACAGCCTGTCCCCCGCTGGGACTATGAAGGCATGGCCAGACTCCGCCGCAAGATAGATATTCCGGTGTTCGCCGACGAAGCGGCGGTTGAACTGAGTGATGTTCATCGCCTTATCAATATGGAAGCCGTCGACGGTCTATTCCTCAAGGTTCCGAAAGCCGGCGGTCTCTTAAAGTCGCAGAAATGGGTTAGTATCGCCCAGGGCGCTGATATCATGGTCATGTGCGGATGCATGATCAACTCCGGAATCGGTGCCGCTTCCGAGGCTCATTTCCTGGCAGCCATGGACTGGATGGGAAAGGTCGAACAGGAAGCAATCGGTCCCCTGAACCTCTACAATCGACCGGATACGGTCAATCCACCTCTCACCGGTGATCTTGCGAAAAAGGGTGTCCGTTATGAAGGCGGGTATCTTTATCCCCCCGATGGACCCGGACTCGGTGTGGAACTGGACGAAGAGGTAATGAACAACCTAATAACTCCCGGCAAAGAACCGACCGTTATCAGTCTATAAAACGGATCTTCAGAATTCACTTCCAATCAACATACCAGATGCTCGTTTGTCCACCATAGCCTTGGCGTAAGCAAATTATCACGAAATCACGAATACCAGCTGGACAGGTAACAAATCCTTCTTTTTTCTCCCTTTACAAAAGGGAGATGGCTAACATGTTTGATCACTAATAATCTCCGAGAGGGATTTTTAACCCCCTTGATAGCTTTATTAGACGGTTGTACTGCGCTTCACCCTACATGACTGTAACTATCCAGATGAAAATCGGGATCCAGGCGTAGGATGGGTGCAGTGAACGGATTTATGGTGGGTTCCGTCCCGATCTTATCGGTACTTCACCACACCCTACGTGTGGAGATCGAAAAGAGCAAAGTGAACGTAACCCATCAATAATCCTCAATCTGGAAGTCGGATCAATGCGCGGACATAACAAAGCGCGATACCAGATAATTTAAGACACTTTTACCACCAGAGCAGCGGCGGTATCACCGGCAGCGCAGCCTGCGAACAGACCGTATCCGCCACCGAGTTTCACCAGCTCTTCAATAAGCTCAATCGTGCAACGGGCTCCTGTAGGACCCTGCGGGTGTCCGAAAATTAACGAACTCCCGTAGTTATTGAAAATATCGTCCGGTATTTTCATCAGACTTCCCATGACGATATCATTGACGGTAAAAGGATTATGGGTTTTTACCGCCGACAGGTCTTTTACTTCTATACCTGCATTGCTGAGAGCCATTTCACCAGCCGGAGTAACGGCAGCCGCCATTCTGGCAGGCTTGGCCCTGGCATATCCATAACTCAGTAACTGTATGGTTATTCCTTTATCCTTGCTCAACTCCGCGGCTCTTTCCTGTGTCGTGACAATAACACCGGCATTTGCGTCGGCAGGATGAGTCTGAGCGCCATAGGTAATACAGCCACCCTCGACCGTGGGCTTGAGAGGAGCCAGACCTTCTGCAGTGTTCGCCCTGACACCCTCGTCAGCATCTACTATGACAGTCTTCTTCCTGCTTATGTTCACTTCAACCGGGACCATATATCCTTTCTGGAATTCCCTGTCGTTTTCAAGGCTCATGGCGTACTGCTCGTAACGGCGGATAGCCATAGCGTCCGATTCTTCTTTAGTCACGCCACCAAAATCCGTTGCTACGAACTCGGCGGTCTCCACCATCAGGTGACCTGCATAAGGATCGGTAAAATTATCCGTCATCCAGTTTTCGCTGATGACCTCACCGCTCGAACCGAGAGGATTAGCCCAGGCTAAGTGAGGAGAATTCGAGGTACGGTCAGCGGCTGCTGCCAGGACTGTTTTATACATACCGGTTTCCACACCCGCGGCGGCGGTATATATGCAGGTAGCGCTGGTCGCGCATGCCTGGCTTATCATAGGCCCGCTTATTTTATCATTCCCCATCATTGCACAGAACCACGGCGTCATATGGAACCACTTTGGCTGCGCCACAGTACTTCCCAGGACACATCCATCGAATATATCGGGGGTATAACCTCTCAACTCGAAAAATTTCCTGGCGGTTGCGGCACCTAGTTCGATTGCATTGGCGCTCTGAAAAGACATCTGCCATCGTGAAAAAGGTGACGACCAGTATCCTTTATACGGAATATACGCTTTTTGAAACATAATCAATCCTTCAAATGTTATTTTTATAACCTGAATTATGCGTCGAATGACAACTAATTGTATATTTCAATCACGATAAAAGTCAAAAGAAAACCGGTTCCCGGAAAAGGTTATATCCTTTATCCGGAACCGGCTCCAATCCAGGTATTACGCCGTTATGGCTTACTTGTAAACTATCTTCCTAACCGTCTCATATGATAACCCGTATTCTTCGGCGAGCTCTTCAATAGAAACCTTGTGGAAGTATTTATTCCGTATCTCTTCGTTCCGTTCTTTGTAGTAACGTCTTCCGCCTGAATTCTCTCCCCACTTTTTCTTTTTTTGACCTTTGGGGATATAAAGTGATTCTCCCTCGATATACTCCTGTACTTCCTTAAGCAATTTATCAGGAAGTATGTCAGACGCTTTTTTATATTTCATCAGTTACTACCCGGTTATTATTCATTTGCACTTAAGAAATCTTTAACGGTATCGTATGATTCTATAGATGCGCCATTCTTTTCTATTATCGAGATTATTTCTTTCTCCAGGCTCTCTGCCTGCCTGCGATATGCCGCCAGATCACCTGAACTGAATGAACCCAGTAAATCGAACTCATCAAGTCCGAATTCTTCGGCAACGATATCCAGTTCACTCTGCAAAAAGCATCCCCGCATAAAGGCGTTTACCGCCTCATCCCGGTCACACCAGTGACATACCTCTCTCCAGGCATAGCTTAATTCCTGGTACCAGCCGGCAAGGTCTGCGTAATTCTGATCGATCCAACGCTTCTCCGGCTCTCCTCTTTTCCCGGCAAAATATTGTCTGGCGGTTGCTATCAACTCATGGCATAACTGTTTGATTTCAACGGTTGTACCAGCCTTGACGATATCTTCCTGGAGTCGGATCAAGTGTTCCGGTATGTCTTCCATTCCCGGCAGGTCCTGCTTGGCATTCATATATCCGGTGCTGAAATATGTCCCATTAATGTACGCTACTGCATTCAGAAGATAATTCAGGATATGCCCTGCCGCTTTTCTTACCTTGTAGAGTTCGTCCTCGAACATCATTGTCTGGTACAGTTCCATAGCTATGTTTACCTTCTCAAGCGCTTTTTTCAGCGTAAACTGCGGGTCGTTAAGGTGTTTCTTCAGCCTGGTCTGAAGTTCCAGAAATCTCTCCTTGTCCTGCTCGGTCCTGTAGTAAAGGATATCGGCTTCACCGACACAGGGAACGTTATCTTCGTCAAGTTCTGTTATTCTTTCGATACGCTCCCAGGACATCGGAAACAGGTCGTATCCGATACCATCGATGATGAATGCCTTTGCCAGTTCGTACGCTTTATCAGTAGCTGGAAAAAAGAAGCTGATTCGAGCCAGTTCGGCATCTTCCGGTAACCTGTATGAATTATGCCCTATCAGGAGTTGTACGTCGTCTTTATATTCGGTTTTTATCTTCGTGATAGCCCAGTTGTCCAGTTCACTCATTTTGGAACTCATAGTGTCCTCCAGTAACTTTGATGTGTAAGCTTACGGACACAGTATAGAGGTAGAATTACCGGTGTTCAATACCAAATATGGTTATAAGTGTTCTTTACCTGCGTATAACGGTTTGAAATTGTATTAAGTCAAGATAACGGGCAGTCGGGCTAAATAGCCCGACTGCCTTGTAACTTAGCAACGATATTCGTGTAATTCTCTCCTGTTCTTTCCGACTTTACCAACTCAAATCCCGCAGTCTTTAGTATTTTCTCCTCATGTGCCACAGTAAGCGGTATATCAATATGGTATATCCGGTTCTTATCGATCACTCCTTTTTTAAGCAAATCCAGGTACTTCTCTCTTTGAGCCAATTCATCTTCTTCCGTACTTGCGATGTAGTCCTGTATCAATAAATATCCGTTTTCCTTTAGTGCTGGCTTCAACTTTCTCAATAAAATCAGTTTATCTTCGGCAAGCAGGTGATGCAGCGTGCTGCAGGCAATCACAAAGTCATACACGTTTTTACCAAACTCCATCTCCAAGTATGATTCAAACATTATGTCAAGATTATCGATGTGTTCGGTGTATATTTCACGGAGTATATTGAGCATTTTTTCCGACACATCTACACAGACTATATGAGCATTCGGAGCTTTGTCGAAAATATACTTGAGTTCAACGCCGGTACCACATCCCAGGTCCAGGATCGACAATCGGGCACTCGTACATGAAATGTCTTTCAACAAAGATATGAAACCTGTTTCAAAGAGATTGTTATTTTCACTCATGTGCAGGTCATAATCATCCGCCCTCCTGTCAAAGAACGCACCCATATCTTCATACTTCTCCAGGTTCCTGAACCACTTATAGATATCCCTTACTTCTCTTTCGACCATACGTTTACCCATGTATTTGAAACAATTTTCCTCCAGGATATCTCCTATGGATTCGTTGTTTTGAGGAACAAGGCAGGTAATTTTATCCACTTCAGGATTCGCTTCTAAATATTCCTTAATAAATTCGTCGGATATATCCGTATATGCAATCAAATGTTCGTTTTGCATTATTTTTTTCCTTTCAAATTAAAAAGCACGCCGACTAGCTGCAAAGTAAAACGGCGTGCCTTAAGTCCTTTATTTAATACTTTGTTGTTTTCTTGAATTATAAAATACCGCTTCACTCAATTTTTTCACGAAACAGAGTTAATGAAAATGAATTATCTACCTCGTGAAAAACTAAGCAATAGCCGGCACAGTGTTACCTCCTGTTTTTCCACTTGTTTCATTATAGTCATTTATGATGCGTATGGCAATACAGGTGAACATGGGAAGCCGATGACTGGAAATCCCAGACGCATGTGAGTAATATATCTATAATCAATAACGGTAAAGGAGAATATCGATGGCAAAAAGTAATATAGGAAAGATGCGGGTAGGAATCAGCCCCTCGGTCATCGTCGGCGCCCTGGTAAACGGCAAGGCTAACTATGTTACCCTCGGTCAATGCAGCGGTCTGTCTATGAATCCACCAATGATGTATATCTCGATAAACAAGGCTCATTACACAAACGACGGCATAAAAGAAAACGGGTATTTCAGCGTGAATATCCCATCGGATGAAGTCGTCCAGAAAATGGACTATGTAGGCCTGGTATCAGGCAGGGATGTTGACAAGTCTGATGTGTTCACCGTTTTCTACGGTGAATCCGACAAAGCGCCGATGATAGAAGAATGCCCGGTTAATATATTGTGCAAGGTTTCCCAGGTGGTCGACCTGCCGAATTACGACGTGTTCTTTGGCGAGATAGTAGGTACTTACGTTAACCAGGATTGTCTTACCGATGACAAGCCGGATATGAAGAAAATCAACCAGGTATTCCTCTCCGGCGGAAAATACTGCTATGTCGGCGATGAATGCGGCACTGCTTTTTCGGATGGCAGAGCTTTGATAAAGGACAAATAACAAATTCAGAAATGATACCGGACAGCTATGGCTAACTTTCAATTAATACCTTGTCCGGTGTGTACTTTCCTTTTTATATATGAAGGTCATATAATATCAGAAGCCTGATTGTAAGAATCAGGCTAATCAAAGAAAATAAGTACTGAAAGGAGAAAAATGGCTAATACTTATAAATGTCTGAATCCCCTGGGAATTCAGGGTCCGGTGGATTTATATCCCCTGGCTCCGCCCTTGGATACCATCAAAGGCAAAACCATCTATCTGTGCATCAATGCCGGTGGTGACCAGGATATCACCATTCCGCTGCTGAAAAAGCTTCCGGTCGACTACCCGGACACAGAGTGGAAGGTAAAAAGGCAGTTCGGCTTCAGTGCGGAATTGACTGAAGAAGAAAGGAAAGGCTGTGACGCGGTAATCGCCGGCGTCATCTGGTGACATGGCGCCATTTGGGAACAGTTGTTCCAGGTAGCGGATATTGAACAGTCTGGCATACCTATTGTATCTCTAATTTATGAAGATCAGTCGGAATGTTTCAGGCAGGCAGCCCTGCTGGAAGGTTCACCACTTCTAAGATACGTAGCAGTATCCAGGACATTACAAGGGCCGGAGGATGTAGATAGATTCCTGCCGGAAGTCTTTAACCATCTCACCAGACCTCTCACGGAAGAAGAAAAGACTTGCAGTGGTACCTATACCGTAAACCAGGACAGGATCCTTTTCGAAGGAACGCTTGAAGAAGCCGAAAAAATCTACATGGAGACAGAAAGGTATCCTGCACTACGAAACGCACCCATAGCCAAATACACTGACGGTCTGCCGATCGTGGTACCTACAGAAGAACGCATCGCTGAGATGCTGAAAGGCACCAGCCATAAACCTGACGAGATTATCGCTCTCCAGTCCGACCATGGAGGATTCGCTTTCCAGTCTATGGGAAGGCAGAGAACCAAGGGAACTCCGGTGGTCTACCGCCCCGTCGACCGGAAAGCTACTGTCGAACAGGTCGCAGTAAACGCGGTCATGGCAGGATGCACGCCGGATATGTTCCCGGTTGTTCTGGCTATTGCCGAATCAGGCGGAGGTGGCGGCGGAGACGGACGCGGCAGTGTCGGTTTCTGTGTCAGCGGTCCTATAGCCAAGGAAATCGGCATGAATTTTGATGTCGGCCTCATGGGACCAGGAAATCCGGCCAACAGGAGTCTTGCCCGTGCCGGTGAACTGATGTGGCGTAACTTCGGCGGAAACATCCCGAACGTCACCAATTGCGGCGTCATGGGCGCACCTCTTTTCAATGCCATCCCCGAGGACCTGGACTCACTACCACCGGGATGGAAAGGCCTGAATGAAGAGTACGATTTCGGTAAAGACGAGAGTATCCTGTATACATTCAATTTCGGTAGGGGCGGCTCGACGAATATCCATCGTACCGAATTTTCTCCCGGCGGTTATCGTGCCTTTGTAAAGAGCGGTCACGGCGGTATCGCCAGGCGACTCGGCGTTAAGGGAGTTCCCGGCCCGAAAAACTGGCTCGAGTACCTCATCCCCGGAATATGGCATGACAGAGAAGGCGGTATCACCTTCTTCATGCTCCCGCAGATGGCACAGGCTCTCTATGACGCAGGTTATAAGACGAAAGATGCAGTCTATGAGTGGATTTACAAGGCCAGCTTCACGACCATGGCGAACTACAGAACTCACTCATGGGTTGATGTCAACACTAATTCATGGCTTGGTATCGAGCCAAAATCGGGCAAACCGTATAAAGAACTGCCCGACGATTACGACGGAGTTTCGTTTGTAAGAGATCCCTACGAGAACTGCATTATCGTTACAGGCAGCGGTGAAGAATATCCCCAGTGGGTAGGAGCTCGTAGACCAGGTTCCGATCCAGTTTACAACATCGATGCCTGGCGATAATATCGGATTTTTCGAAAAATAATAGTAATTAAAACGGGTGCGGAAATCTCCGCACCCGTTCTCTTTTCTGTTTTTCATTATAGCCAGGGTAATACTTAATCTTCTTCAAACTCACCGGACTGGTAAATCTCTACAACGTCGCCATCATTTAACTTCGTATCAAGTTCGCGGGGAAGAGAATCGTATAATTTACCATTGAGCTCCACGGTGTACGTTATCGTTACGTCTTCCCAGTCCTTGTTGTAGAATCTTTCTGCGGGGTATTGTTTTGATAATTCATAGAGCAGGTCTTTCAGAGTGCGGCTGCTGGTCTCTATCTCACTTTTACCGTTTTCAAAGCTGGTCTTGAGTTGGATTTTCACTCGTACATACCCCCTCGTATAAGTGATTTATATTCACATTATAGACCGTAGACTTTTTCTACATCAAATTTCTATACTTATTTGACTTGATATACTACTTTTGATAACATCATCTCTGCTGGCAACCCGGGTAAAGGAAACCCCGGTATAGTATAGAGACGAATTCAACCCGCTGGTATACTTTGTCCTTTTCCGGTGAGTCATACCCGTTGCTTCTACGGATGAAGTAATGAAAAAAACACCGACGTTTACTATTTGTGTACCTGTTACTCTACAAACAAGCCACTCGCGGATAAGAAATAAAAATGCAAGTGGTAGAAAGCTAAATCCAACTATAAAAAAGGAACGGGACAGAATGTATGAATTCTGTCCCTATTTTTTTCTTAGTCTGATAGAAATCACCATATGAAGATCATCATAGTATAGAAAAGTATCAAAACAGAGGTGAAACAACCTGGACCGGACGCAAGACATGGAGTTCTTCGTACAGACCATCTCTTAAGAAAGGAGGTGCCACTTTCTTTTCAAGCGGAGAGTACTGATAGCTTGACAGTTACATTTTTCTAAAGACTGGAGGTAAATAGAAAAGTATGAAAGCTGAGTATTGGAAATGGCCGGAGGTGGAGGGGAAATCAACCGGCGTTGACTGCGGGAATGCTTCAGTTATAACTGCCGGAGTGGATATAGGAGCGATAAGCTCTAAGGCTGCGATTTTATCCGACGGTAAGCTGGCAGCTTACAGCATACTGGCGAACGTCGCAGACAGCCGGACAAGCGGTGAAAGAGCTCTGGAGAAAGCCCTTGCGGCAGCCGGCATCGATAAAAACAAAATTCAGAAAATAGTAAGTACCGGGTATGGCAGAGCAAACGCTCCATATGCCGATGATACGGCAACAGAGATAGCCTGCCACGCCCGTGGTGCGTTTAATATGTACGGTCCATCGGTAAGAACGGTACTGGATATAGGCGGACAGGATAC
>JAFGCW010000091.1 GCA_016932435.1 Dehalococcoidales bacterium
GAGGGGGTGGGATTCGAACCCACGGTCACCTTGCGGCGACAGCGGTTTTCAAGACCGCCTCCTTAGGCCTCTCGGACACCCCTCCCGGATATAAATTCTACTCCAGAACAGCCTGCTAACGCAAAGAGTCTATGTGCACGATATCATTGATACTAAATACTCTTGCCAAAGGCATCCGAGTGTGTAATACTAAGGCAAGTTATTTTATTATTGAATTTTCAAATATAGAGGAATACCTTTGTGAACAAACTCAAACTCCCGTCATCGGTACTGACCAGCATACTTGTTGCAGTCATAGCCGCGATAGCTTTTATAATCAGGACGGTTCTATCATACAGCCAGATATTCAAAGGGGATTGGATAAAATATTCCAGTGCTGACGCCTACTATCAGATGAGGTTGGCGGATAACCTGGCAGCCAATTTCCCAAGCGGATCCAATTTTGATCCTTACTTACTATTTCCCGGTGGAAGCAACATCGCTCAGACGCATCTGTTTAATAACCTGATTGCTACCGTAAGCAGCATTTTCGGGATAGTTACGCCCAGCCAGCGTGCCATAGATATAGTCGGTGTATTTACTCCTCCGGTATTAGCAGCGTTAACTGTGGTAATTGTATATTTTATTGGCAGGGAATTAATCGGGAAGTGGGGAGGAGTGTTTTCAGCTGTCCTGCTGGCTATACTGCCGGGAGAATTTCTTTCACGCACTAAACTCGGTTTCACCGACTATCACTGTTTTGAAGTTTTTCTCACCTCGCTTCTTATATTATTCGTGATCCTGGCATTGAAAGCTGCAAGGACCAATGATCTGAGGTTCTTTCAATTCAGGCAACTTGATTGGATTTCGATAAGGAAACCGCTAATCTATGGTTTACTTGCCGGTATCACGCTGGGGATGTTCGGCCTTACCTGGTCCGGTGCTCCGATGTTTGCCTTTATATTGTTCGTTTTCCTGCTTGTACAATTTATAATCGACCATCTGAAAAGCAGGTCTACCGAATACCTGTCAATTGTAGGAACGATTACTTTTTTCGTCGGTTTCCTGGTCGTTCTTCCTGGTAATGTGTCAACAATAATACCTGCGTCTTCGCTGATTGGTTCCATCAGCTGTATTGCTTTAGGGGTATTATCGTGGTTTATGGTGAAAAAGAGCTGGAAATCCATATACTATCCCGTAACGGCGATTGTTGCAGGAGCGGCAGGCTTCGGTTTATTTTACCTGGTGTCTCCCAATATCGTTCGGTCGATGCTCGGAAGTTTTTCTGTATTCAGACCAGCTGGGGCGCAACTTACGACAATCGAAATGCAGCCGCTGATCAGTGCTTCGTACGGAAATGCTTTTGCGATTGTCTGGAATAACTATAATACTACCTTTTTCATAGCTATTATTTCGATGCTGTTACTCTTGTATTACTGTTATAAGCAGGGAAGTTTCGAAAAAACCCTTTTTCTTGTCTGGGGTATCATTATACTAATATTGAATCTTGGCCAGCGCCGTTTTGGTTACTATTATAGTGTCAACATTGCCTTGCTTACTGGGTATTTTACATGGCTGGTAATCGATTATGCCAGGGCACACATTTTCACCGAGAAAGTCAAGCAGGCAATAGCGAGAGCAAAAGATGTGAAGCGGAAGGCTGTCCGAAAGCAGCAAGGGAATCCATTAATTGCCCCTTATTTTGTGATGGCTATGGTTATAATCGTCGTATTTTTTACAGGATATTTCTGGAGTATAGAGCCGGCAATCGCGGCGTCCAAGCAGGTACCTTACGCTCCTTCCGATGCCTGGTGCAGTGTACTCGACTGGATGCGAGAGAATACCCCTGAGCCTTTCGATGATCCTGATGAGTATTACGCTCTGGTACAATCCGACACATATATACCCTATTCATCTATTCTTAGCAGGTATCCGGATACGACGAATACGACAGGTTATTACAAAGAACTGGATGTATATTACCCTTACCCGGATACTGCATACGGTGTTCTGTCATGGTGGGATTACGGTTACTGGATAACCAGGATGGCCCATCGTTTACCGACTGCCAATCCGGGACAAGACCAGCGTGCCATAAAAGATATGGCTGCATTTTTCACTGCGCAGGATGAGGAAACTGCCAACAAAGTGATAGAAAAAGTTGATGGTGAATATATAATCATCGATTACGAAACAGCTTATGTTAACCCCAGTAATGCCAGTGGTAAATTCTGGGCGGTTATAACATGGGGGGGAATGCAGGTAGCGGATTTCTTCGATATGTACCTGCTACCTAATCCGGAAGATGAGACTAGACCCTATTATCAAGTTTTATACTATCCTGAATATTTCGGTTCTATGGCAGTACGAATGTATAATTTCGATTGTCAGGCTGCGGATCCAGTAGCCTGGGTTATCGACTATGAACAAGTTCAAGACGATCTAGGTAATATCTTAAAACTTGTTACCGAGGCCAAGCAATTCACTAACTATGAAGAAGCTGAAGAGTACATGGCTTCGATGGAATCCGGAAATTACCGGATAGTAAGCAACAATCCGATGGTTTCCTGTATACCATTGGAAGAGTTAGACAACTACGAGTTAGTGCATGCTTCGGAACAAGGTCTGCAACTCACATCGGGCAATCTTACACCTCAGGTAAAAATCTTCCAGTATACAAAATAAGATCTTTACTTCACCCGTACGTATCTCAGAAAATCCTTCCGTAACATTTAGTTATCTACTTCGTACTATTTATTAGAAATACAACGAACCCGGTTGATTGACGGGTGGAGGATGTGGTAGATGACGAAAGCAGGTAAGTACTGGATTTTGACAGTTGTTCTAGGTATTCTCGGATTTATTGAAGCATTAACGGGATTCGCTCTCTGGCTTGGATTTCCTGAAGGTGGAAGCGGTGCCGGGCGTCTTTATGGAGGCGTTAGTAACCTGAGTTTCTGGGGACTGACGAAACATACCTGGATAGATATACATGACTGGGTAGCGGTAGCCCTGGTAGCATTGGTATTAGTGCACATAGTACTTCACTGGAAATGGATAATACGGGTTGGTAAGAATATATTAACCAAAGGTGAAAAGGCTATACCTGTTGCAGTGAAGTCGGGAAATTAACTCCCCTACGGGGTGTTGAACAAACCTCAGACCGGGGATATACCTGCTCCGGCTATAGCGATATAGGCGACTATTCCTACAAAGAATAGAATCATTCCGGTAAGTACAACATACTCCTTTTTCATATACTTATTCTAGTTTGAATAAAGAAGAGAGTATGTGACGTTCATCTCAATCACCGTTAACAGTGGATAATGTCCGGTATCTTACCTGATGATATCCGTCTTCATGAAGTCCTGGAGGACATCCGGGACGCGTATCGTGCCGTCAGCCTGCTGGTAATTTTCCAATATACTTATCATCACTCTGGGCAGCGCCAGTCCGGAGCCGTTCAGAGTATGAACGAACCGAGGTTTAGAATCGGGAGAAGGACGGTACCGGATATTCGCCCGGCGAGCCTGGAAATCGGTGCAGTTTGAACATGAACTGACTTCGAGCCATTCCTCGCAGCCCGGAGCCCACATTTCGAGGTCATACCCTTTCGCCGCCCCGAAACTGATATCGGCGGTGCAGAGTTCGATGATACGGTACGGTAATTCCAGCGCCCGGCAGACATCCTCAGCATCCCCGACCATTTTTTCCAGTTCTTCATATGAGGTTTCGGGTTCGGTAAATTTATACATCTCCACTTTATCGAACTGGTGACCGCGTTTTATACCACGAGTATCACGCCCGGCTGACATTTTTTCTCTCCGGAAACAGGCAGTATAGGCGACGTAGTTTATCGGTAGCGTTCCCGGCTGGAGTATCTCATCGCTATGGAGGTTTGTCACCGGAACTTCGGCGGTGGGGACGAACCAGAAATCATCTTCTTCGTCGTGATAAAGATTTTCTTCGAACTTGGGCAGCTGACCGGAGCCGACCATGATTTCACGTTTGACCATCCACGGGGGATATATTTCGTAGTATCCGTGCTTTGAGGTGTGAAGATCGAGCATAAAAGCGATTATTGCCCTCTGAAGACGCGCCCCAAGACCTTTAAGAACGTAGAAGCGGCTCCCCGATAATTTCACGCCCCTGTCGAAGTCTATTATCCCAAGTTTTTCGCCCAGTTCCCAGTGCGGCAGCGGTTGGAAGTCCAATTTTCGAGGTTCACCCCAGGCCCGTACGAACGGGTTATCTTCCTCTCCTTTACCTAATGGAGTAGACTCATGAGGAAGATTCGGGATCTGGAGAAGCAATTCTTCCAGTCGTTCATCAAGTTTTCTCACCTCTTCTTCGAGGTTGTTGATCGAGTTACGCAGGTTGCGGCCTTCTTCTATCGACGCTTCGTCCTGCTTTCTTTCCCGCGCGGCTTCCTTACGTTTACGCCTGTATTCTTCGAGCTCGGAAACCTTACTGCGTCGTTCCGTGTCAAGCTTGATTATCTCGCCCAGGGGTGCGGAATCCTGCCGGGAACTGACAGCTTGCTTCACCGATTCCATGTTCTCTCGTATATATTTCAGATCCAGCATTTCCTTACCCCTTTTCCCTTAACTGGGGGAATAATATTACTTCACGAATCGATTGTTTATCAGTGAGAAGCATAACGAGTCGGTCTATCCCAATTCCAAGTCCGCCGGTCGGGGGCATACCGTATTCCAGCGCGGTCAGATAGTCTTCGTCTATCGTCCATCGTTCATCATCGGATTCCTGTCGTTCTCTTAATTGTTCTTCGAACCTTTCTCGCTGTAACAGTGGATCGTTTAGCTCGCTGTAAGCATTATCCACTTCAAGACCGGCAATTATCGACTGGAATCTTTCTACCACGCGTTCTTCACCCGGCTTGTTCTTCGCCAGGGGCGACATGGATACCGGATAGTCGTAGACAATGGTAGGCTGTATCAGTTTCGGACGCACACAGGTTTTAAGAAGCTCATCGACCAGTTTAGCCCAGTTTTTATTCGGATCGGCTTCTATTCCCTCAGAACGCATCTTTTCCATGAGACCGGCAGCGGTAGGATATTTCACGAAGTCGATGCCGCTGTATTCCTTTACGGCATCACGCAGGGTTATCCGTCTCCATGGTGGAGTAAGATCAATAGTATCTCCAGCATACTTTATAGTGTCAGTTCCGAGTACCTTACGGCTGACCTCACAGATTAATTCTTCCTGCATTTTCATTACGTCGTTGTAATCAGCGTAAGCTTCGTATGTTTCCAGAAGAGTATATTCCGGATGATGGGTTGTGGAGATACCTTCGTTACGGAAAACATACCCTATCTCATATACTTTGTCGAAACCGCCGACGATCAATCGCTTGAGATGAAGTTCCAATGCAATACGCAGGTAGAAATTCTGGTCGAGAGCATTGTGATACGTGATGAACGGCGCAGCCAGGGCACCTCCTGCTGAAGGGTGAAGAACAGGTGTCTCCACTTCAAGAAAATTCCTGTTATCCAGGAATTGTCTGATAGCAGTAATAATCCTGCTGCGTATCTTGAACATGTCTTTTACTTCTGTATTCGCAATGAGGTCGACATAGCGCTGGCGGTAACGTGTTTCGACATCTACCAGACCATGCCATTTATCCGGCAGTGGAAGGAGTGACTTTGACAATAGGATAAAATTTTCTACTCTTACCGTGGGTTCTCCGGTTTTTGTCCTGAGAATTACACCCTCGACTCCTATAAAATCGCCGATATCCAGGTCCTTAAATACCTTGAGTTTTTGTTCATCCAGCTGGTTGGTATTCATAAATAGTAGCTGGATCTTACCGGTTGCATCCCGGATATCCATGAAAGAACTCTTGCCCATCGATCTGTGGGCCATAATGCGGCCTGCAACAGAAACCTTTTCCTCTTTGGTCTCACCCTTTTCTATGGCTTCAAGTAACTCTACTGCCTGTATGGCCGTATGAGTGCGGGGATAGCTGTTCGGGTACGGGTCGATACCTGAGTCACGCAGGCTTTCTGCTTTGTCGATTCTTTGCTGTTTTATTTGGTCAAGTCTTGATGTCATTTCAGCCCCGTTTATTCCATTTCTTCTGTTTCTTGTGGTTGATGTCTGGCTTTTACTCTCTCAATAATTTCAAAAATAATACCGACAATCAATCCTGCTCCGCCTATAATGGCGATTCCCTGGAAATACCACGTATTTGCGTACTGGGGTACATAATCGGAGACAAGCCTGTATAAAGCTATGCTTGCGAGGATAAAACCCAGTCCGAAACCTATAAGCGCTCCGTTCATTAAAGCGGTATTTCTCATCTCTCTTCCTCCTCGGCTGATATAGATATCTTATGGTAGGCTACTTTTTATGGGTAGTCAAGATTAGGGTGACCTTCACAGAATACGCCTGGACTGAATGATTCAGTGGATAGTCATGATGGTCTATAGGCTTAGCCAGAAGCACTGTATTGCTGTTACAGATGGTATTGTTTAGTCAAGGGGAACAAACATGCAATGGACAAAGAAAGAGGTTTCCTGAAGCATTCGGGAGTTCTCAAGGCGGTTGTATCGAGTTTATTAGTGTCTACAGCCCCGACTCATACCTCAGACTATCCAGCCACGCAACCGATTTCAGATCCCTTTCAAGCAGGTACCGGATATACCCTCTGATAACCTTTTCAAGTTCGGTTGACAACTCGGGAGGTACCTTCAGCCGGGATGCCGTATCATAATCATTATTCTGAAAAAAACGCAGGACTTTCAGGGCATTAACGGAAAGCGAGAATAATATAGAAGCGCTTTTGTAACTGCACTCGGGACACAGCACTCCTCCTGAAGCGGGGCTGAAGGTATTGGTAACAGGTTCAAGTACCTTCCTACAGTTGACGCACTGCTGAAGCTGCGGACGATATCCCACTTCACTTAGAAGATGGATTTCGAAAAACCTCAACAAGGTTTCGATATCATCTGTCTGGCACAGGTTTTTCAGAGTTTCAAGCAGTAACTGGAATAGCTTATAGTCCTCATAGTGCTCGGGAGTAAACTGGTTGACGAGTTCGATAACGTATAATGCATAAGACATTAATTTGAAATCGCTTTTTAAAGCTACAAAGCTGTCGATAGTCTGGCTTCCGGTGATCGTGTCAAGGTTCCGACCACGGGCAAATGTCACCCTGCTGTGGGTTATGAGTTCCAGGTGGCCTGCCATTTTACTCTTAGTCTTTCTAAGACTTTTAGCAAATCCCTGTATCTTCCCGCGATCGGGAGTATAGAAGGTGAGTATGGTATCAGCTTCACCCAGCTTTGTTTTCTTAATAACGATGGCGTCCGTCTGATAATTCCTGGGATTCGTCATTGTTTTACCTGTTTCCAGTATTTTCTTTTCCAGCCGTCGGCTTCCTGGTATCGAGAAAATTCATACCGCCAGTCCTCGGATACCAGCCGCTGATGCTTAATTTCGTCATTTCTGGACTCTTCCGCCGTGCCCGGGCAGTGTATGATGAAGCCGCCTTTCCGCGTTACGCGTTCGAATTCCTGTAATTCTTCTTCGAGATGCCATCCCAGGGCATGGGATGTGAGTAGAACTTCGGCAAATTCGTTGGGAAGGGGTATGCTGTGCTGAAATCCTTCAAGGACGAATACATTATTTAACCCTTTTTCTTTAGCTTTCACACGAATATACTGCCTGAGTCTTGTTACCGGTTCGACTGAAAATACGTATCTCGCGGTGAGAGCTGCTTCAAGTGTCACCCTTCCTGTTCCGGCTCCGGTGTCGATGATGACTTTTCCATCCAGAGAAGTTATCGATGTAACCTCTTTAAAATCCCATCTGTTGAATTCCAGTTTGTCATATTCCTGCGGGCATTTGTTATAGATAAGAAGATCGGCGATCGTCCAGACTACTATGTCACTGAATTCAGCCAGTTGCTGCTGATCCTTCGCCGGCCCGTTTTCAGACATTACGTGTTCAATGAAGGAAATTATCCCCGGATATTTCTTTTCAAGGAATGTCTTTATTGGCGGATACGCCCAGAGTACTGCGGCAAATTCCCGTTCGGGCAGGTAATCAGGAAGGTAGCTTATCTGGAATGATTCCAGGAGGTAAAGGTCCTCTACCCTGAATGCGTTGCCTTTGAATATCTTCTTAAACATGGAGTAAGTCATTTAATGTTGTCCCATGGCGTTTTTCCACTTTTCTGCAGGATCGATGAGATTCGGAAGCTCCGAAAGTGAACGTATTTCGAACTCGGCATCGATATCGGGTGGTGTTAACTCACCTGCCCTGTTCAACCAAATGCTGCATATCCCTTCAGAAGCGGCAGCCGTAACATCATTATGCAGTGAATCACCGACATTCAGCAACTCGCCAGGCGTACATCCTGCGCGTTCGAGAAGGACCCGGTAGAATCCCGGATCTGGTTTTTCATAACCGCACTCCTCAGAAAATACCGTGAAATCGAAATATCCTTCCAGGCCGTATAATTCCGGGTAACTGTTGCCGTTGGTATGCAGTCCCAGGACGTATTTACCTTTTAACGCTTCAAGCACCGGGATAACATCCTCGTACACTTCAATATACTCGTAACGGTGCTTCATATACAGGTTGTAGAGGTGGTGTGCCAGAGATTCGTCCGGTCTGCCGACTACCGCGAGTATCTGCCTGAATGACTCGAGTCTGACAGCCCTGAAATCCACGACATTTCTATCGGATAATTCCGCCACGGCATCCCTGATCTCAATCATTCGATCTATATTCATTTTAGTCGACGCACCGGAGTGATGTTTTTCCAGTTCCGTGAGAGAACACGCAAGCGAATGACGGATTACCTTGATGAAATCTACCAGTGTACCGTCAGTATCGAACGCGATTGCCTTTATTCCTGTGATCGACATTTTTTTATCCTGTGGGATAGGTTAATAAATTCGATATGGTAAGGATAACTGATTCGATTGCCTGAGCTCTCTGAAATAACCGACTGGTCAATTTATTATTATGCCTTCAGAATATCCTTCCGTCTCAAAGCCCTCTCCAGTGAGGGCTGCATCTTCATCTCGCGGAATTCCTTGATGGCGAAGTCAAGGTGTTCGAGAGCTTCGACTTTTTCGTCCGGGTAGTGGTCAAGTAGTACCTCAGCTAGTCCAAGTCTTGATAATGCAAGTTCGGGTCGGAATCTCATCTCGGTGCAGACTTTGATTGCTTCCTGATAATGTTTTTGGGCTTCTTTGCATCTGCCAAGGAGAGCGGCTGCGCCACCAAGGTGATGGGGGATGCAGGTCAACCACCACATCGCAGTCGTACGGACGGTTGTCGACCTGAGACGTTCCAACAGAAGTTCAGCTATTTGTTTTTGGTTCAACAGTACGGCGGCTTCCAGAAAGCAAATTGCCGAAAACGCTGTCGATTCATCCTGGTCAGTGCCTACCATTGGATAATCAATCATGCCTCGCTCTAATGACTCGATTGCCTCCTTTTCGCATCCCATATATGCCAGGCAAACTGCAACAGTCCATGGAGAAGGGGAAACCGACTTGACGAGTTGCAGTGCCTCATCAGCCATACCAAGATGGAACAAAGGCCTTACGAGAATACAGTGAGCAACCGAGGCGATAAAATATGAGAGACCTAATTCACCACCACGAGCTTGCAGGTTATGGATTATCTCTACAGCCTCATCCAAACGCCCATCAAGAAGGGCTAACTGGCTTTCCACCTGTGCGGCGTTCACCGCAAGAAAAGCCTGCTGTGTACGCTTGGCTATATCCAGGAATTCTTGCCATACCTCTTCGGCACGGTCTCGTTTACCTGCTTCGAGAAAAGGATAACCCGAAAATACAAGACCAGTGGAGTGAGAAAAGAGACTAACACCAGTTCGTGGTCTATTCACTACTTCTTCAGCTAATCGCACCCGTTCTTCACCGTGTTTTAACGCCGAGGTGTAAAATATGTAATAGAAAGAAACTACCCAAAGCGCTTCAACGTCGTCGATGCGACGTGCTGTATCGACGGCTCTCGTCAAGAGAGAAACACCTTCAGTAACCAAAGTCATATCCCGGGTAGCACGACCCTTCATATAGGTCAGATTTCCCGATATAATATCAGCCCATACGCAAGTAAGTGTATCAGGCTCGGTATATTGGTTGATTCTCTCAGCCCATAAGATTTCTTCATCAGTACCTTGTAAAACCCCAGCAGTCTCCCAAACGCGTGCCCATATTGCCATGATACACGCTCTCGCGGCGCTTTCCTTGTCGCCAATGCTCTCAGCAAGAGAGAATGCTTCCGGCGCTTCATTCTCAAGGACATGTCGAGGTTCACCTGCGAGAAGTAAAGTATTTCCAATTGATAAAAGTAGGTCACACCGTTTGGTACTGTCATCAGGCTCCAGGATCTCCTGTACTCTGAGTGCCTGTTGCATCAACCTTGCTGCTTCTCCGTAGGCATAAACATCTGTAGCCCTTTGAGCAGCCATCTCCCCATAGTCAATAGCCTTTCTAAGGTCAGAAGAATCAGAAGAATGTGAAAAATGCTCGGCTAACTCAGCAGCATGTTCTGGAAGACGATTAGCATATATCTGCTCGAGTACTCTGGCTACTTGCTGGTGAAGTCGTATACGTCGAGGAGCGATCATTTCTTCATAGAGCGTCTGGCGGAAGAAGGCGTGAGTGAAGCGGTAGGTCACCGCTGCACCTAGTCCTGAACGCTCTTCCAGCACCGCCGCCTTCCTGGCTTCATCAAGACTATTTATTAATACATCGTCAGAGATTCCGGCTACTTTCTGAAGTAGTTCAAGGCGGAATTCTCTCCCGATTACCGCAGCAGTTGAAAGCAGTTGATCACATTCATCACTTAATAGCGTGAGTCGTTTTCCGATTACATCCCTCAATCCTTCGGGTATATTCATCTCCAGCGTGGTATCCTCGGTAGTGGGCCTGCGACCTTCTTTTATGGTAAGAAGGTCCTCTTCAATGAGGTAACGTATCACTTCCTGGGCAAAGAGGGGATTGCCTTCTGTCTGTCGATGGAGAGTTTCAGCGACAGTCACGGAAATATCTTCCTGTGTAATACCAACCAGCATTCGTCTCACTTCATCGATAGTTAATCCGCGTAATAATATACGTCTAAACGATGAAACACGTCTTAACTCAGCCAATGCTGCAGACAGGGGGTGACTCCTGTCCACCTCGACATCGCGATAGGTGCCAACCAGGAGAAGCCTTGTGCTTCCAACATTACGGGATACAAAGGATAGTATTTCAAGAGTACCCTTATCGGCATCATGCAGGTCTTCAAGGATTACACACATTGGTTTCAAAGAAGTAACGCTTGCCAGGAAAGAGGAAACAGCCTGAAATAGACGATATCGATCTTCTTCTGGATTCTGCGCTTCTCTTGGTTCAACATTCAGTTTCTCTCTTATCTCTAATACGATTCGAGCCACATCGGAAGCTCCTGAACCAAGTTCCTTTCTCAAGTCATCAGGTTCTCTGTCCAGTACGTGCGACCGAATGGCTTCGACGAATGCAAGGTAAGGTAGTGACAAGGATCCTTCTTCGTAACAATGTCCCCATAGGGTTGCACCACCCCGTGATGTGACGAAATTCGATAGCTGTTCGCAGATTGCTGTCTTACCAATTCCCGGTTCTCCTGCAATCATAATTAGGCTGCCTTTTCCGGCTACAGCAGCATCGAAGGCATCTGTTAATGCTGACAATTCAGTCTGACGACCAACGAATATGTTCCGGTACAATAAATCACGTCTGGCAGAAACTTGATCGATATCAGGAGAACCAGGTTCTCCTACCTCAGGTTCACGGAGAGAAGTCCCTGCTTGATCTATTATTTCACCAGCTTGTTTGACCGATTCAAGGATTTCCTCGTCGGACAGTTCCGGGAATAACTCACGGCTTTCTGTAAAAGACAAATGCTTACCGCGGTGTCTTGAGGAAAGTCGGTGGCTTTCGGTGCAGTCCAGGATCTTCAGGCGTGCAAAAGGTTTGAGAATA
>JAFGCW010000092.1 GCA_016932435.1 Dehalococcoidales bacterium
GACTGTAAACTATACTCCGTACGAGGCAATGGAAATTCTTCAGGAAGCCGGTGTGGCTGCCGTTCCTGTTATGAACGTAGAAGACCAGTATTTTGATCCCCATTTTAAGGAACGTGAAACCTTTATAGAGGTTAATCACCCCATGGTCGGGCTGGAAGTGCTCTACGGCTTTCCCTTCAAGTTGAGCAAGACACCGGGACAAATTCACCGCGTCTGTCCGTCCCTGGGGGAGCATAACGATTATGTCTTTGGAGAATTGCTGGGATTATCTCAGGATGAAATCGACCGGCTTACCGAAGACAAAGTGCTAGAGTAGTATTCTACCGGTATAATGAACATAATAAAAGACACCGGTAGTGGATACAGAGGAGATACTCCGGCTCATGCCGGAGATAGAATTTAAGGCAAAGTCCGGCAGAATAAAATATAGGAGGAAATAATGGCACAACAGGAACCAGTAATAACTGACGAAATGTTAGAAGGGCTGAAGTACAGGATTGAACATCAAATTCCTACCCGCACGACATCTTACCCGGCTACGGAAGAAAATATAATGAAATTCGCGCGTGGTTATGGCGACCTTAATCCCCTTTACCGTCCGGACCTCGATGCTGAATATTCCGAAAAGACCAGGTGGGGAGGGATTATAGCCCCTCCGATGTTCGCCACCGCAATGCAGGTAAAATCCAGGGAGAAAAAGAGAGCCTTAACCGCAGAAGAGCGTGAACGCGGTAAAGGAGGAGCGCTGCCCGGGATACACGGATTCTATTCAGGCGACGACATTGATTTCTTACAGGTTATCAGGCCGGGCGATGTATTGACTTCAACTTCTGGGCAAGCCGGATTCGAAGAGAAGAAGAGCAAGTTTGCCAGGCGAGCAATTCATATGACAAACGAGACCGTGTATAAGAACCAGAGAGATGAAATAGTTGCCGTTGCCAGGACTCTCAATATCAGGGCGGAGAGAGGAGCATCCCGCCAGGAAGGCAAGTACAGCAATCTCAGCATCCACAACTACACCGATGAAGAATGGAAACAGATTGAAGCCGACTACGATGCCGAGGAGATACGTGGCTCCAACCCCCGCTACTGGGAGGATGTCAATGTCGGCGAAGAACTTACTCCCGTTCTTAAGGGCCCCTATACCGCTTTTTCTACTCTTTGTCTCACGGTTGGTATCGGTGGACCTCCCGGATTTTTAGGCGGGGTTAATGCCGAAGCACACAAGATGAGAAAGACTCATCCCGGGGCTTTCACAAAAACGCATTATGGTTTCCCCGACAATGTCGGACGTATTCACTGGGACCATGATATGGCGCACGAGATGGGGCTCCCGACTTATTACGACTACGGTGGAGAAAGGATATGCAGCATGGCCCACTTGATTACCAACTGGATGGGCGATGAAGGCTTCTTAAGAAAGCTGGACGGACAATTCCGTATTTTCAACTTTTACGGAGACACCACCTGGGTAAAAGGCAAAGTTACTGATAAGTACGTAAAGGAAAATGAGCACCTCGTAGATATCGAAATATCGTGCGTAAATCAGAGAGGTGATGTACATGCGCCAGGTCATGCGACCGTATTGTTGCCCTCGAAAGTTGATGGACCGGTGGTTCTACCCGCAAAACTTGACAGGGATATTAAATTCGGCTAATCAGTTAAACTTACGAGATAAATTATAATAATTTACACTGAGCTTGAGTGGTAACGCCGGCGAATAAAGCTGAGTAAAAATAAACCGAAAAAAGAGCGGAGGGATTTACCGCAATTCTCTAATGCAATACCTTTTTATCCCTCCGCTCTTCAATGTCAACTTTTATGATTCTGGTCCGGACTCGTGTAGAGATTCTTAACCGGATAATACTCCTAGTAAGTAGCATACTCTTTTAATTTCTTAACCATCGTTTTTTGTTCCCTGGCAGAAATATTATTAGGCAGCGCAACCATTATCATAAGACCGCCGCCCTTACCGCAATTCTTTATCAGGTCCTTGTAATAAGCTAGAGCTTCATCCGTAGTAGCATACCGTAAAGACTTTGGAACACTAGCGATGATACAGGTATGACCGCCGAGGATTTCTTTCGCCTGAACCGCATCCATGTGTTCCACGGATGCAACGGCTTTCCCCTTTGGCAGTTCAAGCATACATTTGAGTCTATCTCCAAAATGTGCTTCGAAGACAGGATTTGGAACATATCCAAGTTCAATATCTGCCATCATCGCTTTCTTGAGAGTCGGCCAGTAGAATGTCTCAAAATGTTTCTGGGACATGAATGACTTATCTCCCCGCCATAACGGTATAAACACCCTCTTCGGATTACCCCTTGTATTAGGGTTGGCAGGCATTGCCCTGGCTAAATTCCTTTCGAGAATCACTTCACAGGCTTTTATAACTTTATCGGGCTGCCGGTATATATCCAGCATTGAGCCTGACATCCCGCGTAAAAAGCTGGAGAGGAAATCGAAAGGTGCAATCCCGGCACCTCCACCGTATGAAAAAGGCGGGAAACCGAGTGATACCATGTCTTCCTGAAGGTTACCCATTGCCACACGAAACTTTCTTAGCTCCCTGCCGGCTTTTTCTATTGTTTTGGCAAGCTGCTTGAACTCCGGAGTGGAAAACATATCAACCATCGCCTCAAAACCGTGCATCATGAGATTGACCGGGGGAAGTTTGCCAAGCGGCGCTAAACTCCCGTAAACCCGAGGCAGATAGTAACGTATTACAAAGTCGGATGGATCGTTAAAAAACATATCGTACTCATCCGCTTTCATCCACTCTCCTTCAATAGCCTGGTACTCATAATCGGAAGGCAGTGTACCGCCCGGCCATTTTTTGTTTTTAACATCAAGGAGCGTGAGAGTCTCCCCCGCAGTGCTGAAGCTTCCGCCTGCCATATCCGGTTCAAGATTAACGACATCTTTAATTAACGCTTTTCTCCAGGCTGCAGGTTTGTAATAGGCAGCAGCATTGTCTAGTTTCGCATATGTCCGGGGATTACCGAAGATAAAGAGCGGTACCCTGTCCGGCTGTTTAAGAAAGATGGCATCCCTTATTCTCTTTTCTCTTTCTTCATACAGCTGTTCCGGCGTTTTCCCGGTCTCTTGCTGGATTTGTTCCCGTAAAGCCCGTATTTCCTGAACTTGTTTCGAACGAAGATCGGTCATAATTCTCCTTTCAGTAACTGTATAAACAAAATTTTTTATTTCTTACTTTATTGATACAATATGTTATTATACTCTGGTTATTAATTCACGCAACCAGTTGGATACATTGATTTGCGTTATGATATCGCATACATATATCGCCTACGACATCATACTTAAATATAAAACTAATTGCAAGAAAATCCGGGGA
>JAFGCW010000093.1 GCA_016932435.1 Dehalococcoidales bacterium
GTATGAGAAAACTACTCGTTATTATGAACGCCATCATGAAGACAGAGAAACCATGGCAATACGCTTAATCAAGACAGTTGCTTTCCCCACAGGTGGAAGGCAGACCTCCTCCGGTAGAATATGAAACGGCTTCAGCCTGGTATCAGGTCGAGGTAGATGCAAACAAGCTTCTAAACTGGTACCGTAACAAACTCACCGAAAAAGGCTATCACAAATATACAGAGATGGTGTACAACAGTCTAAACGAGGTTCTTCTCCCCGATGATAATTTTGAAATCCATACTATAGGATTTTATCGTCCGGAAATTCCGGAGATAAGTATCGAAGTTCACATCACTGACCTGCCTGATACTCAGGATTTCGTAATACTCGTTAATCATGAAATCACAGGCGCGTTCGATCCTCCCGAACCTCCACTCCCCGAGGATATAGACCGGATTACAATTAACTACTTAAGCTATAACGGTAATCCGCCGAAACAGGAAATCATTACAGATAGAGGTGATCTTCGGAAAATCGTCGGTATTATTAACGACCTGCCCCTCCTTCCCGACGCGCCGATAATTCCAGCCGAGGGTATATTCAACATGTCAATACAATCAGCTTCACAGGGAGATATCAAACTTCTTTGTGACATGACTCTAAATGATTACCCGATGATACGAATACGTGGTCGTACCAGCCTGAAAGATGACCGTCTTCACTTACTGAAAGTAGTAAACCGGCTGCTGGATATAGACTGACAGAATCTTTAGAGAATTCATGAAAAAATTAATCATTATACTACTGGTGATAATCACGGTGCCGTTACCGGGATGTAGCAAACCGGATATCGGTGTGGCTAATGTTTCCGGTTTCAGCCATGAAATAAGTGTAAGAATACCTTACGATCCCATGGAAGACTCATCGGCACGCCTGTATGTCAATAATGAAGGACGTGCTGTCTTCATCAAACCGAATGAAAACCGCCTGGGAAAGGTCAATGCCGAAAAAGAGTATTGCCCGGAAATCATCAGGGTCGACAAGAATGGTCTCCGGGAAACTCGGCAACTGGGTATTCTAAAGGCGTGGTATGAGTCCCGCGAAGGCAAATATTTCATTGGAGTTGGTGGTAAATATTCTGTTGATTTTATAGATAAAGCCACCATGAAAACAACGGAGGTAATGGACAACTCACTGGTTTCTATACTCAGGGAATACGATGCTGATTGTTTTGATATAAAAGCGGTATTTTACACTGTTCCCCTGACATCGAATCCCGGTATTGTAAGATTTGTCGGAATCTATGATATAGAAACCGGGAACGAAGTTATTGTCAGTCTGGAAGAAGACTATGTCAGTATCGATGGGATTGATTTCAACGATGAAACCATTCTGGTAAAAGCAGTCAAAAACAGAGATGAACCACCCGACCTGTATATCCTCGGGCTTGACGGTGCTGTACAACTTAAACTCACTCTTGACTGGTCTCTGATACCAACATACTGCAATGCCTGTTTTACACAGGGAGGAATAGTAATATATAACGGAAGGAAAACCATATCCTCCAGCCTGGGAAAATACTCGTGCAACGGAATATTGGAATGGTCGAAAATAATCCCCGTTACCGGAACTCCGGTACTTAAACGAATTCAAAACGGAAATGATGAACTGATTTTATTGACAGTCCGTTCCGGTGAAACAGACAGATATATCGGCTGCTTCAGTACCGATAACGGCAGTCAATTGTATGTAAATACCTTTCATGACGACCGGGCAGTATTTCCTCTTGATATTCCCGCCTGCTATTATCTTCATCCCCAGTGGTCGCTTTACCCTGAAATACCTCCTCCGAGTGGTCGTACATCATATTTCAACCAGAGTGAAGAAATCGCTTATATAGAAATTACCGAAGGCATTTATTATTTCTCTGCTTCACCGAATGGGGACTATTGTGCGGTCGTAACAGACAACTGCTTATCTATATTTTCATATATCGGTGAAGGGACTCATTGATGAAAAAGATACTGGAACCGTATTTAACTGAGAACCTTACTACCAATATCAAACCATTGATGGAGAATATAGTATATAATACTTTACTGATATAATATAAACTGGAAATCCCATAACCGAAGCTTCGATCATTGTCTATCCTTCAACGCGCGAGGAAAGAGGTATAGAGGTAATCAGATGAATGCATGTACAATATGCCCGATAAACCTGACTACACCTCGTCTCGTATACCGCTGGATTAATCCATTCCAGTACAAGCAGACCGTCGATGCTGAAATGATGCTTAAGCAGCGTAAAAGCGGTTCGCCTGGAGACGGCCCTCATCGACCTTCCAGAGAAACCCGTGTCATCATTGCCACTCTGGTAGGCATAGTCCTCTGCTGTACTATCGGAGTTATTATCGGTGCGAGTGTAGCCGGTTTCAGTGGAGTATTCGTTGGTCTCGTAGGCGGTATGCTTGTCGGAGGAATCGGTGGTTCTTACGTGGGAGAATTTCTCAAACGACGGCATATCAGGAAGCTGGACCGTCAAGCTAATCCTGAAAAATCCGACCAGGATTCACAGGGACCGTTTATAAAATAATGCAATCTTGTCTTGGAATTATATCCGTTTTTCGTTGCATCTATTAGTTGAGAAGAAAATGGTAATAAAGATAATGGATATGTTAAATAGAACATATACATCCGTTGAATTTCATACTGATCCCTGGGCTTATAAGACTGTTGTCGATGGCGAGTTGCGGATACAGAACAGGGACAGCAAAGATCCCGAACAGGGACCTCCACCCGAACCAGGCGACTCATACTTGTTTATCGCCTCGATAGCCGGGATAATACTTGGTGGCGGTCTGGGAGTAGTCATCGCTATTACTCTAGCCGGTATACGGGCGATTGTCATCGGCCTTATCGCCGGTTGTATCGCAGGTGGTATTATCGGCGCTTATATTGGCTCATACCTGAAAAAGCGAAAAAGGATTCACGGGGGGCCGTTTTTTAAATAGCCCTGTTCCTTAACCGAAAGATGTGATAACGGAACAGGGCTGAAAAAATGAACGCATATGAAAAGATAGTGAAATTAGCAGACAAAGATTTCAAATTGATAACCGGAGTAACGCGGGAAGACTTTGATACGATGCTGGAAGTGTTAAAGAGCAAATATGCCGAGGAGCACACCCAAGACGGGCAACCGGGTACGCCAGTGGAGCTGAGATTAACACTCGCATTGGCGTGAATACCGTTCGTTCCGGCATATGGCAAACGACCACCAAATCGTTAAAACGATAATCAGCAGGGCGGTGTTGTGGGTAGAGGACGTGTTAAGTAAATCATCTGAGCTTAAGCTAAAAGAATTGAAGGAACGATTCAAGCCCGGCGAAGAAGAACCCATAAGGATTGTGCTAACAGATGTGGAAGAGCAACCCATAAAAAGGCCAAAATACAAACAGGAAAGCTCGTATTCCGGCAAAAAAACGGCACACGACTTTAAAATGTTCAAAGAAAGCCTTGCCGATATGTTACCGGAAAACATTTTGGCTTTGCTGGACAGCGGGTATCAGTGAATAGCCGAATATCTGCCCAATGCCTTGATTCCGTTCAAAATCACAAAAAAGAATCCGCTGACCGTGGAGCAATAAGCTTTTAATACCATGCTTTCCAAATTAAGGGTTGCTATTGAGCATATAAACCGTGAACTGAAGATTTTCAGAATCTGCAAAGAAACTTACCGTGGAAAGGGTTAGTGAGGTTTGCTTAAAGTCAGACTTGATGCAAGTTTATACAATCACAGGATTGTTTTTTAGATGGTTATGCACAGATAATTTATATAATGCGGGGTAGAATATAGCATGAAAAACATAATCATTGCAGGCACGGGAAGAGTCGGTAAAACAACATTAGCGAGAAAAATAAACGAAGAATTAAATTACTTTGTCATCAGTGTCGATAAACTTGCCGCCGTGTTTCAAGGGGCATATCCGCAATTGAATATTAAGCTTGGTTGGAATAGAAGGAAGGCCACCGACAATATAGCACCGTTCCTTGGTCATTTTCTTGGTGCATTTACTTCCAGTCACGGTGTTGCATATGAGCTAATCCTGCTGGCGCACGCTGTAAAAGGAAACAGGTTTGTGTTGGAAGGAGGTTATTTTAATTTTGATAAGATAGTACCTATTCTGAAAACGTATGGGATAGAAGAATTGAAAGACAAATTTATTCTTATAGGGTTGGTGCAGAACAAGAAAACGGCTGATGAATTTTTCAACGATCTCAGGAAATACGATACGGAAGACGATTGGACATATGATCATGATGATGATGAATTAAGAGAAGTATCTGAAGACGCCGTTTCATTCAATCGATCTATGACTGATCATTTAGCGAAATACGGCTTTACGATTTATGATACGTCTACGGAACGGAAGCAGGTTTTTAATAAAATCATAGAAGATATTAAATCGAAATTGGTTTAAATCAAAACGATTGCGGGTCAAGCCCGTAAAGATAGAGAACATCCACTAGTAAGCATTATCTACAGACAAAGTTTTTGATATCTGACCTTAACTACGGGAATCTTAGTTCAGGGACGGATCTAATAAGAAAATCTCCACCCCAATAACTTTTCATCTTCCCTTTAACGGTATTTCTTTTGAAGAAAATGGTAGAATATACGCAGGATATGGTTATTACTAATAATGACTCTATAATACTGACCTGGGGTGATCCGTTCGCGTTTAAGACCGCAACGGACGGTGAGTTACGGGTACAAAACAGGAACAGTAAAGATCCCGAACAGGGACCTCCCCCGGAACCGGGCGATTCATATCTGTTCATCGCCTCGATAGTCGGGATAATACTCGGTGGGGGTTTGGGCGTAATCATCGCGATTAACCTGGTCGGTGCTAGTGCGATCTTTATCGGATTGATAGCCGGGTGCATCGCCGGTGGCTTAATCGGTACCTATTTCGGCTCATACCTGAAAAAGCGGAAACGAAGAGAACAGGCCAGATTGCCACATTACAATGAGAAAGGACCTTTCAGCGACTAACACATGATCGAGATCGGAGTAAATCCTGTTGCGTTTTTTAGTGTCAGGTGGTACGGCATCCTGGTTGCCCTTGGTGTTGCGGTACTGGTAATCTGGATAGCCTGGCATGTGCACAAAGATAAAAGAATTTCCGTAGACACCGTAATGGTGGCTGCCCTTGTTGGCATCCCTTCCGGAATCATTGTTTCGCGGGCTATTCATGTAATTGACCTCTGGGACTATTACAGCCAAAATCTGGGTGAAATTGTCAGCGGTATGGGATTGACTATCTGGGGGGCAATCCTTGGAGGTGTTCTTGGAATCTGGATCACCAGCAGGTTCACGAAATTCAAATTCGGTTACTTCGCGGATGTCCTGGCCCCCGGCCTGATACTGGCACAGATTATTGGAAGAATCGGCTGTACGATCAACGGATGCTGCTATGGCGAAGCATGCGATCTTCCGTGGGCAATTATCTATACCCATCCTGAAACCTTCGGGCCTACCACTATTGCGGTTCACCCGACGCAGGTATACGAGATTATATTCCTCTTGATTTCGTTCAGTATTATCATGTTCCTGCGGAGACGTCTTAAACCGGAAGGCTCTCTGTTTTTTACTTACCTCGGAATGTACTCCGGCTGGCGAATCGCAATCGGTTTTATGCGTGAAGGCACGGATTTCCTCTTCGGTCTACACCAGGCACAGATTATCGGAATAATAGTGTTGCTGATAATCGTCCCGGTAATGATAGCAAAAACCAGGTGGGGAAAACCGGAAGTGGAACAGTCTGAAGAAACACCTTATAATGACGAATTGCCTTCGCATGAAACTGCTGAAGTATCCGGTAATGATTCCGGGGAAGAAACGGAAACTGATGAAAACGAGGTGAAAAATGAGTGATCTTGGAATACTGGCTGTCGTCATATGGGTAGGATGTTTCGTGGTAGTATCGATAGATTCAGTCTACAAGAAGATAAATCCTGTGTTCTGGCGACTTGCCGCTCTTTTCGGCGGTCCCTTCGCCCTCCTCGCATATGGTATTATCCGGGATCGTAGATCCGAGAAATAGACGAATTATTTATCTCCATGCCTGTTGATCATAGATAATCCCCAGGTCTTCCTGTCATCTGTAAGCACTCCCCCGATTGCGCATACTCTGATATCATCTCCCTGGTTCGTAGCTGCAGATATCCCGTAAATATATTCGGCAATCCCGGAGGGATTATCATAATCGTTCCCTATCACCGGCAGATCACCGGATGCGTCGAATGCCAGGGGATTTTCAAGGTTACCATTGTAGGTAGATATACCTGTCAGGGTTGCCTTTTCAGGCTTGATAAACCACGTGTTTGCCGGTGGCTTATCCGTAATAATACTCATAATATAGACCGGTTCGGTTTCATCGGCAGGAAACGTTATAACCGCGGCTATCCTGGGTGTATGAAGGCTGTCCGGTTCATACCGGGCTCCGGTCATGATATTCGTCAAATATTCAGCGCCAGGTACGGCACTGGTATGATAAAGCAGGCGGTATGTTTCATACACAGCTTCGGTCTGAATTCCATTGGTAACTGCTGCGAGACCGATATTCTCATCGGTTATAACAGCGGTATAATGCCTGAGCCAGTCGTAAGGTTCATTTCCGACAGGTCCCATGATAATACCTTGGTCGGTTTTCGTAGCTCTTCTTTCACGGCTCTGTGGACTTCTGCCCGTAACAAGATAAACAAAGCATGGATTTCCCTGTTTTGTCCTGCCAAGAAATATCTGTCTTCCGGGATACGGGCTGTTCGGATTACTCATAGATCTACCTCCCTGTTGCTCTGACACTACTTACGCAATTATAGTGAAACCGATTCGAAATCAAGGATATTAAGTCTAAGTTTCGATTGCCCGTTCCAGTGGTCCATTTCCAGATTGTATACGATATCGATGGAGTTCGAAAGCTCATTAACATAGTTACCCAATCCGAAACCGACAGCATCAAAGAGCATCGATCCCTGACTCACCTTCATTCTCAGGTGAGAATTATCACTCCCCATTGTACTCGATGAAACAACCTGCACTCCCCTGGTGAGAAATGTCGGTACCGGATTTCCCTGGCCGAAAGGCGCCATTTCCTGAATCGTCGGATAGGTGTCGCCCCCAAGACCGGAAAGTGTCGTTTCCGCGTCTATATCTATTTTCGGCCGCAGGTCCACTCCTTCGAGTTCCTCAGCTGCTATCTCCAGGAGGGCTTTTTTCAATTGGGGAAGGTTGCTGGTATATAGACTCAATCCCGCCGCTCTCGAATGTCCGCCGAAGCGGGTCAGCAAATGACTGCATTTATTCAGGGCTTCTATCATATTGAACTCAGGAATACTGCGTGAACTACCTCCGCAGTACCTGTCGCCGGTTCTGATTACGATTACCGGTTTATAGTATTCTTCGGTAAGCCTGCCTGCTACCAGCCCTATAATTCCTGCCGAATAACTGGGATCGCTGGCTATCAGCAGAGGTTGATCTACTTGCGTTATGACCTGTTCCCTAGCTCTTTCGAGGGCCCGGGTCGTCAATTTCTGGCGTTCCAGGTTCTTCTGCTCCAGCCATTCAGCAAGCTGCCGAGCTTCTTCCATCGAGTCTGTTATCAGCAGCCTGTAGCTGTTCATTGCATCTCCTACTCTACCGGCGGCATTCAGTCTTGGAGCAATCGTCCATGATATACTGGTGCTGTTTATGTGAGAAGCATCCAGGCCTGTCTGATTTATTATCTCCTGTATGCCGAGACGCGGAGAATTATTCAGTATACGGAGTCCCTGCTTCACCAGATATCGATTCTCTCCGAGGAGTGGTACCATATCGGCAACTGTACCAAGTGCGACGAGGTCAATTACCTCTTCCAGTTTATCCGCTTTCCCAAGACCTGAAAATAACGCCTCGAGTAACTTCATAGCAACACCGACACCGGCGAGTTCCGGTGTCGGGTATTCCGAGCCGGGAAGTTTCGGATCGATAATTGCAGCGGCCAAAGGAATATCGTCAGGTGGCACATGATGATCGGTAACAATGATGTCGAGTCCTGCTTTACCCGCTTTCTTGATCTCGGACACAGCAGTAATCCCGCAATCGACAGTCACTACCAGGCTGACACCTTGTTCCTGTAGAGTCTCTAGAGCTGATGTCTTCAGACCATACCCTTCGCTAATGCGGTCGGGAATATACGGGATCGCTTCGCAGTCCAGCATTGACAGTCCCTGGACCAGCAGGGCTGTCGCGGTTATACCATCTGCGTCGAAATCACCATAAATCGCGATTTTTTCCCTGGAAAGAAGAGCCCTGTAAAGTCGGGCTACTGCTTTATGCATGCCCGGCAGTATATTAGGGTCACCACGAAGCCGTTCATCGGCCGCAAGGAAAGTCTCGACATCGGAAGGCCGAGTAATTCCACGATTATGGAGTAATTGATGTATCAATAAGGGTATACCGGTATCACCGACACTCGCATCAGGAATAGATGGCAGTAAATTCCACCGGTTATGGCTCAAGCCTAACCCTCTCTGTATTTTCGCAAAATCAACACCGAATTATGCCCACCGAAACCAAACGAATTAGATAGGGTTGTCACAACATCCGCTTTTCGCGCGGTATTCGGTACATAATCAAGATCACATTCCTCATCCGGTTTGTGAAGGTTGATCGTGGGAGGTATGATTCCATTCTGGATGACCATTGTACATATTGCTGCTTCCATTGCTCCGGCAGCTCCTATCAGGTGACCTGTCATGGATTTCGTCGAGCTCATTGGAGTCTTATAGGCTTCCTCACCGAATGCTTTTTTAACAGCCATGGTCTCTACTTTATCGTTCAGCTGAGTAGACGTACCATGGGCATTAATATAATCGATATCTTTCGGTTCGATTCCTGCTTTATTTAGTGCCTGGCGCATCGCCCTGACTGCTCCGTCTCCGTTCTCATCCGGGGCGGTAATATGAAAAGCATCACCACTCGCACCGTAAGCTATTATTTCCGCGAGAATATTTGCTCCTCGATTTCGTGCATGATCCAGAGTTTCGAGGATAAGAGCGCAGGCACCCTCACCGATAACAAAACCATCACGATCCGCATCGAAAGGACGCGAGGCTTCCCAGGGAGCATCATTTCTCGTTGATAAAGCCTTCAACGCGCTGAACGATGCGATTCCAAGAGGATTGATAATTGCTTCACTTCCTCCGGAGATAGCCGCCTGGGCATCACCCCGTTTCAGCAATTCGTACGCTACGCCTATAGCATCGGAGCTGCTTGAACAAGCTGAGGTTGTACACAGGTTGACGCCTTTTATTCCAAGGGTGATCGACACCTGGGCAGCCGCCATATCCGAAATCATCATCGGAACAAGGAACGGGCTGACTCTACTTGGCCCCTGTTCGACAAGAACCTTCGTCTGGTTGTACAGGGTAGTCAGGCCACCAATACCACTCCCGATTATTATCCCTATCTGGTCTTCGTTATCCGAGTTTATTTCTATTCCCGACTTCTCGACTGCCTGCATACTGGCAGCAACCGACATCTGGGAGAAACGATCCATCCGTCGCGATACTTTGCGGTCGATATACTTATTGATATCGAAATCTTTAACTTCCGCGGCGATCTTCGTGTCCAGATCACTCGCATCGAAAAGCGTTATTTCCGAAATACCCGATTTTCCATCGATGAGATTCTGCCACGTAGTATCGATATTATGACCGAGAGGTGAAAAGCAACCAATCCCGGTAATTACTACTCTGTTATATGAGTTCTCTGCCAAATTATCCTCCTGATTTGCGAGTGCGAAATATGGCTTAGTATAATGGATTTCAGGTAAAATAGTCAATCTGACCGGTAAAAGATTACCGGTTCTTACAAGAACTTTTTATTACGGTTTTACACCATGAAAATCGCTCTAGATACGTTGGGATGTAAACTCAACCAAGCTGAAACGGAACTCCTTTCTCGGAGGTTTAGAGAAGAGGGTCACACTGTTGTCACCTCTAAAAATAATGCTGACATATATATCTTAAATACATGCACCGTTACCCATACAGCCGATGCCAAATCACGCCAGCTCTTGAGAAAGATTCACCGTCAGAATCCGAATGCGATACTGGTAGCCACCGGCTGTTACGTTCAACGATCACCCGAAACCTTCGATCGCATAGAAGGAGTAAGGTTAATCGCAGGCAATGCTGACAAGCTTAATCTACCTGCAATACTGAAGAAGAACGGTCTCCTTCAAAAATCAGGATCAAAAACACCCCAACAACCCTTCGAAGATATACATGAATCCAGGACCCGTTCGTTTATCAGGATACAGGACGGTTGCAGCAATTTCTGTTCATACTGTATCGTTCCGTTCGTAAGAGGAGCAGAAAAAAGCCTGCCTGTCGATAATATTCTAAAACAGATAAAGGACCGTGTATCCGGCGGAACAAAGGAGGTCGTCCTTACTGGAACTGAGATCGGTTCATATAACAGTAACGGAGTGAAACTACGAGAATTACTTGCCCGGATTCTTACTGAAGTCGATGTCCAAAGGTTAAGACTTTCCTCTCTACAGCCGGATGAGATTACTCCCGATCTTCTCGATCTCTGGAATGATCGTCGTCTCTGCCCTCATTTCCACATATCTCTTCAAAGTGGCAGTGACGCCGTACTCGAGAGAATGAACAGGAGGTACGATACCACCATTTTCCGTAAAACAGTTTCGTTAATACGATCACGCCTTCCCGATGTGGCAATTACCACAGACATTATTACCGGATTTCCAGGTGAGACAGTCGAAGAACATCAGGCAAGTCTGGATATGTGCCGAGAGATGGGATTTGCCAGGATACATGTTTTTCCTTATTCCCGGAGACCGGGAACAGCCGCCGCAATGATACCGGTACAGGTGCCGGATGGTGTTAAGACACAGCGTAATCGAAATTTAGGTATTCTAGCCAGGTATTGTGCCGAATCATACAGGCAGGGATCTACAGGCAGGACTATGGACGTCCTGTGGGAAACGCAATCGGGTGGCATCTGGTCCGGATACACCGGTAACTACATCAGAGTTTACGCAAGAAATAAAAGTAATCTTACCAACATAATAAACCGGGTCACGCTGGGAGATCTTTATAGAGACGGGATGTGGGGAACGTTAGAAGGAGAAATATAACCTCAACTCTTGCCAGTGAAGGGCGTAAAGAATATAATATCGTACAATGAAAAAAGGATACCTTTTAATAAAACTGGTACCGGGGCTTGAAGGAGAAGCACTATCACAGATTAGAGCTACTCAGGGAGTGGTGGATGTAACTCTTGTTTTTGGTCAATGGGACGCGATAGCCGTAGCTGAAGCAAAGACTATGTTCGAATTGACCAAAATAATCGTCGGTGAAGTTCGCGGTGTCCAGGGCGTCCAGGATACCACTACTCTCCTGGAAGCCGAACTCTAATCCCAATGCAGCAGTAGATACCGTAAGGAGATATTACTACCTACTTCTCTTTCCTGCTTCTCTGTATCTTGAGAGGAATTCTATACTCACAGGGTGTTTTTGTCTGGCACAGACCACACCCGGCGACACTTAAATCAAGATCATACCCTTTTTCCAAATCTTTGGGTGAATAACCAAGACTACGCAGGTAATCGCTGCACTTTTTCTTATCGTGCCCCTTCGATGTTATCGCACCAGCCGGGCACCGGGCAGCGCAAACCTTACAGCTGCCGTCATGATAAAAAAGACAGTTATCATAGGGTCCTTTTGCAGTCCTCGGACTTACCGGCAATGGCATATCCGTTACCACACTTCCACAACGATGGGCGATTCCTTTTTCTGAAATAAATCCGTCCGAAAGCCCGAACGTACCCTGCCCTGCCGCGAAGGCAATATGACGCTCCGACCAGTTTGTATACATGCCTTTTTCATTAGAATTCATTTTGTAATAAGGTTGGAGTGTCGGCGCAGCCGCTAAATACCCCATTTCGGTAAGTATATCCGTTATGTACTCTCTGAGTGAATTGTTGAACTTTTCGCCGAACCAGCGGGTATGCGACCAATAACGGCTGGGGCCAGCCGTTTCATTGCGGTTAGACCTGCGGGTAGTTTCTACTATCGGCAGTATCCAGCTTATTACGGAAAGTTTCTCCGGCAGTTCGTCAGGCTTCTTCTGATATGCCAGTCCCAGGGCTTCCCTTGGAGTAAGATGCTTGGGTGAAATTATAGTCTTTAGTTCATTAAAAAAAGGATCATCGCCATCGGCAAACTTGATTAAAGGTTTACAGAACAGCCTCAGGTTTTCATTACCGGGCATTCTATTCAGAGGGCTTGATCGTATGAATTCATTTATCTCACTGATTAGACTACGGGATGTTTTTTCTTGTATACGTTGTTCCTCTGTCACCATTCCTCCTCTATCTTTAAAGCAAGTACAACCGACGTTTCTATCTGTCGCGCCGGTATATCCCAGTATGTTCTTAATAACTCGTCTTTATCATCTCTCAATAAAAAACCATGTTTCGCATAAAATCCGATCGCCCAGTAAGAATCAGCCCAGGTACCCACCAGGAGTTCCGGTGTTTTAACTGTCTTCTTCAGGTATTCCAGTAATTTACTCCCTATGGCTTTACCCTGGTATTCCGGAAACACATAAGCATGGCGGATAAGAGTCGTTTCTTTCACCGGCTCAAGACCCATCACACCTACAAGTTCGGAGCCTTCTTCCCAGCCGGTAAATTCCATTCTGGTCATTTCGGCTTCCAGCTCTGTCATCGGCATGTACGGCTGGTGATATCTATCTTCAGGTATCACGCCTTCGTACTTCTTTGCTGCTTCGTTTATGATGTAATAAATCCGTTCTTTATCAGCTTTTGTACACTTTCGAATCATTGAACATCACTCCTGTCGCAAGTCGGATTATAACACTTATGCGTAAAAATGTTATAATAAAACGTCTCATTCCTTAAAGAGGAACGACTAATAAAATCGGACTAAACGGAGAAGTACATGCCTGAATTCGATCTAACGAAATTTATAGCAACTTTCGAAAGAATAAGAGAAAAAGCTATAGAAGAAGGGCGTATTACCGAAAATCCTCCTGTTGATGAAATGCGTAGTCTGGTTGAAAAGGTACCTGGAGTCAAGAAGACAAATTACGGGAACTATGTAGCCGAGAGCGAGCCGACATCGAGATCAGCTATGTTCACAAAAAACAGTGTCGATACTCCGTTCGGTGATGAAGAACTCATATTACTCGAACAGTGTGAAACAGAACTGGCCAAACATCGGCTTATTTGCACTGATAGAATTGTCGGTAATATCGAGACCGGACCTGTAGTAAGGTTAATCGTCCCCGAGCGCTTTGCTCACGTCGCTTATGGCGGAGGGAATCTTTTCTGGCCGGTTCAAGGCGAAGTGAGGGAACCCGATTATCGTATAGTCTTCTTCTTCGATGATCAGTATGAAAAAAACTGGACAAAACCTCTTCCCGAAAAAGATATTACTATCAGGCTGGCAATGCTTTCTGGCGGTAAATATGTGAAAATAATCAGGAACGGCAATTATATCGGTGAATATAAAAAAGGCGTTTTCGCCGCCGAAGACTGGGCTGCCAAAACCAGGAAAGGCGGTATCTTCCTTCATGCCGGCTGCCGCGAAGACTACCTCCAATCAGTACACGGCGACTACAGGACAGTCAGAACACTCCTTATCGCCCTCAGTGCAAACGGCAAGACAACAACCACCAGCCGGATTCTGGCAAAGAAGGGCAATGAAAAATCCTGGCTGATTCAGGATGATGGCGGAACGCTGATGCCCGACGGTTCTTTCCACGGCTTTGAAGCCGGTGGAATCTTTGTCAAGACCGAAGCCGTTAATGCCGGCGATCAGACCGAGATTCTCTACGGTCTTCTCAAACCCGAGACGGTACATGAAAACGTGTATGTGAGTGAAAACGGTGATTTCGATTTCTACAATTTCCAGCGGACATCCAACGGTCGAGCGGTTATTCTGAGAAAAGACTTTATGCACGCCAGCTCATATATAGATGTGCCGAAAATCGATAATTTTATAATTATCACAAGAGGTCCGCTCATTCCAGCAATCTCAAAACTTACCTGCGAGCAGGCGGTTGCCATGATGGTACTCGGTCAGGCAATGGAGTCATCAGCCGGAGATCCGACTAAGGCCGGTACTATCAGGCATGAGTTTTTTTACGACCCGTTCGTTGCCGGTGACTTAACGGAACATGCTAATATTTTCTATGATATAGTTAAAAACCTTCCGGAAATAAATTTTTATCTTTTAAACACCGGCAGTGTTGGTGAAGATGAGCATCATCATGACATCAGGCTGGAACACACCATGGGTATACTAGATTCACTTCTCAGGGGCGGTCTCGAAGACTGGAAAGACTCTCCCACCGGTTTTCAGATACCGGCCGCTATCAGGGTAGTTGATGATATTTTTATCCATCCCGAAAAACTGTTTACAGACAGTGAATTCGCACAAAGGCAGGCTAAACTGGATAAGCTTAGATTCGAAGCAGTAGAAGAACTGGGTGAAAAGCTTCATCCGGATATAAGAAAAGTATTCAGTAGGGGTTAGTTATGACAGATGAACTGGGAAGGGTTGAAAAACCTGAAGCAAAGCAGTATGAAGGTAAAAGGAAATTGTACCTTGTCCCTCTTGTCTATACCTATGAGGGCGCACCCGCCGAATACACGGAAAAATACAGTCTGTACTGGAAACAGGCACAGGAACATATCAGGAACCTTGAGTCGAGGATGGGTACCGTCGACCTTGTCTATCATGAATCAGTGACGATAGCCGGTGACAAGGGACTTGAGATTATGGAGAAACTCAGTCCCCTGAGCTGTAAAATTACGAAAGAAAGATGCCAGTCAGGCGCGAAACTCGAGATTATTGAAGATGAAGAATTAACCGAGGAAACCATGGACTGGGAACGCCATTTTATGATGGGATTTATCAGCAGCAAGGTGGCCAGAACAGTCTCCGAGCTATACGCGGAAGCTTCAAAAAAGAGATACGAATATATCGCTAACCGGATAAACGAAACTCTCGGGGAAGATAACTCCGCTATCCTATTCATCAGGGAAAATCATCGCGTTCAATTCCCGCCGGATATCGAGGTGTTCAGCGTAGCTCCTCCTGCCCTTGACGAGATATCCCGCTGGCTGCGGGATCGTTCTCAGCAGGCAGAACAGGAAGACGCTGTAGAACCAACTGAAGAAAAAACTTCTCCGGAACCCGAACCAGCAGAAGAACCAGTCGAAGAAAAAACCTCCCCGGAGTCTGAACCGGATAATACTGAATCATCCGGAGAAACTGAAACAACTTAAAATACCTGTTGAATAAAATGACATATTTCTCTATAATCTGAGAAAATGGGGCTGGACTGAAAAATCTGCCCCATTTTTTTGTGTAAAGGAACCGACCTCCGGATGAATACAGTCATCGATGAAAATACACCCTTGAAAGCCAGGTGGAATATGCTGGCCATGATTGCCCTCACAGGCTGCGTATTCGTCGCTATGCCCCAGATGTGCATGCCGGTCCTTTTCAAGGAAATATCCACTGACCTTGGACTCGACCTCGTCCAGATAGGAGTAATCTGGAGCATGATCCCACTTTCCGGTATGTTTGTTATCCTCTTCGGCGGACTTCTCAGCGACCGGTTCGGAACAAAACGCGTCCTCGTTATTGGTTGTTTTCTCACCGGACTGGCAGGCATCTTGCGGGGAATGTCCGACAGTTTCGCTACCCTCTCAGCAACCATGTTCCTCTTCGGCCTTCTCCAGATAATTACATCACCTGCCCTTATCAGAGCATCAACAATATGGTTCCCCGGTAAACACCTCGGACTGGCGAACGGAGTCCTCTCGATGAGTATGGGGCTCGGTTTCCTCCTCAGTTCGATGATTAGCGCCACGATACTGTCACCTCTCCTCGGCGGCTGGCGGAACGTCCTGGTTGCCTACGGTATAGCATCTATCCTAATAAGCGTCCTCTGGTACTTTACGAAGAACGATCCCCAATCTGGAGATATTGCATCAGAAAATGAGCCATCTCTATCTTTCAAGGAAACACTCTTTAAAGTAATACGTATCAAACGTATCTGGATTCTCGGATCAGTCGTTATGTGGCAGATAGGATGCGTGCAGGGCATGCTTGGCTACTTGCCTATCTACCTGCGTGATATGGGTTGGAATGCTGCTACTGCCGACGGTGCTATGGCGACTTTTCACGGACTGAGTACGATATTCACCGTTCCTATCGTCCTGCTTTCGGAAAAGATCGGCTCAAGGAAGATAATTCTATTCGCCACTACCCTGATGACGGCGGTCGGAGTCGGAATTCTATCTCTTGGTAGCGGAGGTAATGTCTGGATTGCAATGGTAGTTGCAGGTGTCGTCCGCGATGGATTTATGGCATTGCAGATGACGATGCTGCTGGAGATAAAGGAGATTGGTACAAGGTATGCGGGAACGGCAATAGGTCTGATTCACTCAATATCACGTATAGGCGAGATAGTGTCGCCACCGGTAGGCAACAGCTTCGCCGATGTAGATCCCCGCTATCCGTTTATACTATGGTCGGGGATGGCGGTCGTAGCTCTTATCGGCTTTACCTTCCTCAAGGACACAAAGCGTAGTTAACCGCTATCTTTGTACTTTATCCTTGTATATCATAAACTGAACACTGATAAGTAATTTCGGAAGGAGAGTATTCAATGGGTACTGAAAACTGGACATTAAGGCACGTAGGGCTTTCTGTGAAAAATATGGATGAAGCCGTTAAATTCTTCACGTCACTAGGCGGGACTACCGACGATAATCCCGGCCATATTCTGGACAGTGAAAAAATCGACGGATTGAAAACATACGGCAAAGACGATGCACCTTCATGGAAGATAAAGATTAAAATGCTTGATCTCGGCCCTCTTACCCTAGAACTCACCGAACCGGTCGAAGGCGACAATTTCAACAAGACCTATATGGACGAACACGGCGAAGGAGCCAATCACATTGCCTATGTCGTTGAAAACCTTGATGAAGAAGTAGCCGATCTCGAAGCCAGAGGTGTTCCCGCGATGTATCACGCCAGCGGTATCTATGCGTATATGGATGCTCGAAAAGTCGGTGGTGTAGTAATCGAACTGATGCAGAAAAGGGATATGCCGCCGCGACCGCCTGCATAAACCTGGTAATTCCCTGTATCTTCTAAGGCTTCGTTGCCTTAAGTGTAAAGATCAACGGTATCTTATCTCCAGAAATCCTCCATGATCCCTGGTCGTCCTGATTCATATAAGGCATAGCTTTGAAAAAGATATATGGATACTCGTGGAGAAACTCTATCCTGAGTCCAGCGAAAATGAGCGAGTTCACGATATCTCCTATGCTGTGAGTCCATTCTTTTCCGGTATGGATTTTTCGGGTTTTCAACCCGGCGTAAGAAGCTTCTGATTGATATATTTCCGGTTCTGGAGTATAGAAATACGACCGTAAGATCTCCGGTTTGACCGCATTCGGATCTTCAATCATCAGCATATTAAGGAAAGAGTGGCCTTCTAGGATATAGAAAAGACCTCCGCTTTTGAGGAATTGCGCAATTACGCGTCCCCATTCTTCAAGGTCTGGTAGCTAGCACAACACCCCGGCAGAAGTAAAAACGATATCGAATTTCCTGTCCAGATTATCGGGCAGGTCATACAGGTTGTAGCATATAAATTCCGCATCGAATTTCAGTTCGTCAGCCAGTGAACGGGCTATATCTATAGCCTTATCTGAAAAATCTACTCCTGTCACCTTTGCACCACGCCGTGCCCACGACAATGTATCCTTGCCGAAGTGGCACATCAGATGGAGCAGAGACTTTCCATCAACATCACCTATTTCCTCTACCGCTACCGGGTATAATGAGCACTTGCCTTTTTTAAAGCTATCAACATCATAGTGTTCGGAATCTAAGTGCAGCATCGCCCACTCATCCCACATTTCCCTGTTGCTTTCAAGATCAAAATCATTCATTACAGTGACCTTCCCTCAGATTCTATATACTCTTTCTTCTCTGTCATCGCAGAGACTCGCCCTCAATCCAATTCCGGTGGAAACCGTGGCATCTCTATAAATCATCAGCTAAATCTTTCCACTCAGAATTCATCGACCTAATAAGCTGGATCTTTTTTCTTCGTGAGTAATTCTTTATTTGTTTTTCTCGCGTAATTGCACCTTCATTGCTTTCACAAATTTCGTAATATACGAGTTTGTCTATGTTATATTTACTCGTAAAACCTGGGATAATTTTCTCTTTGTGTTCAAAAACTCTTCGCTGTAAGTTACCGGTAAATCCTGTATATAGCACTTGGTTACTCGTATTCGTCATCATGTAAATGTAATATTATTTACTCATTTTTCCAGATTAATATTTCGTCAACTTACGGCTGATTCATGCTAATCACTAATGAAAATTTGTATAGATTGCTACGGTTCGCCTGTAGACGGCGAACCTCACAATGACGACCCTAGTGTCGCTCAATTGTCATTACGAGGAATCCGCCCAAGCGGATGACGTAGCAATCTATATAAATATTTTCAACTATTCATCACTCCCCATAAACACCCACGTAGATTATGCACATCCGGTCATCCGACTCGAAATACTCAACTCTGAAGCCGGCTGCTTCAAGTTCTCTGCGGTATCCCGCTTCATTATTGAATCTTGCCGGCACCCTGGGTGCTTTTACCGTATACCTTTTATCCTCCTTGTAAGCAGGATAATCATGAAGTGAGTCATATTCATTACCGGTTTTCTCCAGCCAGTCCTGGTAATCCGAAATCTCAAGTGTAAATTCTTCTTCCTGAATGCATTCCCGGAAAAACGTTTTCCCGTCTTTTTTCAAGGTTCTTCTTACATCCTTGAGATATCCCCTTCGGTGTGCATTCGTTAGCAGCATGTGTAAGCACTGGTTATCGATGGCTATATCGAAAGAAGCGTCCGGTATCTGATCCAGGTTGTTTAGAACGTCAGCTACCAGGAAAAAATTCCTGCCTTTAGTGCCGGTATGTTCTCGCGCTTTCTCGATAGCGGACTCGGAAATATCCAGACCAAGGTAATCATATCCATGTGAAAGGAGATGTTCCGCAACGAATCCCTCGCCGCAGCCAAACTCGATTATCGATGTTCCCAACGGTTCGCAATCGGCATACTCTAGGAATTTATCTATGCTGTCCAGTACACCGGCATTTTCATCAGGACTGGAAACCCATCTCTCAAATCCTTCGGTATGCATACGCCGGTACCGGTCATCATAACGCAGGTAATACTTCTCTTCGTCTTTCATAGAACCACAGTATACTATAACGGTGTCCTGGGTCGGTACTGTATCGCTTCGGCAACATGATGAGCCTTGATTATATCAGCATTTTCAAGATCGGCAATAGTCCGGGCGAGTTTCAGTATTCGATGAAAGGCACGTGCAGATAAATACAACTGCTTCATCGCCGACTTCAGCAAACTCTGGGCGGCATCCTCTACCTGGCAGAATTCTCTCACCTCAGCGGGAGTCATTTCTGAATTCGATGTAAGTTTTGTTCCGTTGAAACGCTGTCGCTGAATTTCGCTGGCTGCTATTATTCTTTCCTGTACCTTTACCGATTCTTCACCTAGCCTGTTATCGGACAGCTTTTCGTACTCGATATGCGGTACCTCGACAAATATATCAACCCTGTCGATGAACGGTCCGCTGATACGTCTCTGGTATCGTGAAACCACGCTCGGAGGACAGGTGCACTGTCTAAAAGGATCACCAAAATATCCGCAGGGGCAGGGATTCATCGCCCCGACCAGCATGAAGTTAGCCGGAAAACTGACGCTTCCCTGGGCACGGCTGATAGTGACTACCTTATCCTCAAGCGGCTGGCGCAGTGTCTCCAGTAAAGCATGCCCAAACTCCGGAAGTTCGTCCAGGAAAAGAATCCCCCGATGGCTCAGGCTTATCTCACCCGGTTTCGGCAAATGCCCTCCGCCGACGAGTCCCGCATTCGATATCGTGTGGTGCGGGGATCGGAAAGGTCTCTGTCTGACGAGAGGAGTATCGGACGGCAGCAATCCACTGACGCTGTATATTTTGGTTACTTCCAGTGATTCCTCATTGGTCATCGGCGGAAATATCGATGGCAGAGTACGTGCCAGCAGTGTCTTGCCGCTGCCGGGAGGTCCCATCATCACTGTATTATGCGCTCCTGCCGCCGCCACCTCTAAGGCGCGTTTTACGTGTTCCTGTCCCTTGATATAGGCAAGATCGGTTGCATTAGATATCGGCAGTTCGTATTCTTGCGTCTCTTCAGGCTGGTAAACCGTTTCCTCAATTTCACCCCGCAGGCAGCTGACAAGCTGGGGGAGTGAGTTGACCGCAATTATCCTGGCACCCTCTACGAGTGACGCTTCTCGCGCGTTTACTTCAGGAACGATTACCGTAGAATATCCCTGTTCCATACCGATCGCCACCATCGGTAAAACGCCGTTGGTATGACGAAGGCTGCCATCGAGTGACAGTTCGCCCAGTATCAGTGTTTTCGAGACATCGGCAAACACCTGTTCGGAGCTGAGGAGTATCCCCAGCGCTATGGGAAGATCATAGGCCGGACCGGCTTTTTTTAAATCAGCTGGAGCCAGGTTCACCACGATACGTCTCATGGGAAATGTGCAGCCAGAATTACGTATAGCAGACCTGACTCTCTCTCTGGCTTCCTGTACGGCGGTATCAGGCAAACCAACAACCGTGAAGGAAGGCAGTCCGGGTGATATATCCGTTTCTACCTCGACAATGGCTCCCTCAAGCCCTATAATGGCACAGCTTATAACTTTTGCTAACATGTTTCGGGTAATAATATATCACAAACGAAACAAAAAAGTAACACTTGTGTGATATATCCATTCGTCTCATATATACTATTCGATATGCAATTGACAACTTACCACCAAGTTTCTAAAATTACCTCACTGAACTGATGATGTTTGGACCGGGAGGATGTAATGACAAAGATTATTCTGAGGCTGGTACTTGTTTTTACTCTGCTGATATCTTTGATAACAGTAAGCGCTTGTACACCAATTCAGTATGAACTTACCACGTCGGTAGAACCGGCTGGTTCCGGAACAGTCTCACCTGGTGGGACTTATGACGAAGGAAGTATTATACGAGTGACCGCCGCCCCTAAAGAAGGATATATTTTCGATCGATGGAGCGGTGACGCATCAGGTTCGTCTACCGAACAGACAATTTTGTTGAATGCCAATAAAAACGTCATCGCACATTTTACATTGGTAGAACCGGAAGAAGAGCCTCCCGAAGAGGAGACGGTAACAGAACCGGTCTATTACGCTCTCACCGTTAAATCTATCCCTTCTTATGCAGGTTCGGTAACACCCTCGGAAGGAAAATTTAAGGAAGGTACCACATTAAATCTTATCGCCACACCTCAGGATGGATATTCCGTTAAAATTTGGGGTGGCGATGTAGCCGGCAGCGTATCAAATTCGGTCTCTGTAACCATGAACGAAGACAAGGAAGTCACCGTTTATTTCGAATTAACTCAGGTGACAAATCCACCCAAACAATACACTGTCGCTACATCCGTGCAACCTGCAAACGGAGGTATAGTTACTCCCTCCGGCGGTAAATATAATACCCATGCTAAAGCAATCCTGACTGCGATGCCAGCAGACGGTTATGTCTTTCATCACTGGGGTGGAAACGTAACTTCCTCGGAAAGTACCGTATCCTTCAACGTGAATGAGGATATGTCCATTGTCGCATATTTTGAGGAAGCCGGAGATCTTACGCTCTCGAGCCCGGTATTTACAAATAAAGGTACTTTACCTGAACTATATACCTGCGGTGGTGAGGATATTTCACCGGCACTCTCATGGTGGGGAGTTCCCTTCGGAACCAAGTCATTTGTCCTCATAATGGATGATCCCGATGCACCGCAGTCAACGTTTGTTCACTGGGTTATTTTTAATATCCCTGCACATACGAGATCGTTACAGGAGAACACACCGATAGCAGCTGAACTTCCTGATGGCAGTATTCAGGGGATTAACAACTTTGCAGATCAAGGGTATGGGGGACCCTGCCTTTCTCAAGGACAAAAGCACGAATATCGGTTTACGCTGTATGCCGTTGACACTACTATCATTCTCTCACCATATAGTGCCACGAAAAACGCAGTACTAGCCTCGATTGAAGGCCATATTATGGAACAGACAAGAATTACCGCGTACTTCCAGAATTGAACCTGTTTTCAAGTGTACAACGACGTGTAAATCACGCAGAATAATCAGGTAAAAACATACGTAATATACTGCCTTTTAATCACAGGTAAGAAGGACTCATTCCTACTCATGCCCTTTTACAAATTACCAAATCGATCTGGTAGTTAAGAATATTCCGTAAAATCTGAGAATGGTACTAACCTCAGCGCAGTTTTTCCGTTATAACTAGTAAATATAGTAATGGAATAAGAAAGGTTTATCTGAAATGAACGAGATTATTAGATCGATCGTATTACAGTTTAGATGGGTTTTCATGTCTCCGAAAGCCCGGTATGCTTATCTATGGAACCGGACAAGAGAGAATTTACGGTAATGCCCCATACCAAAACGTATAAATACACTCTTTACCTTGTCCTTTTTAGTATAAGTTGTCGGCGGTGCTATATAGAGACCAATGATCCTCCTTGGTTCTACCGGCCGGAACTGATTGTTTCTTAAGAGTAGAGATGACCGATATCCAGGCATATTCACTCTCTCATGATAGCTGTAATAAAAGATGCCGGGGGACAATTCGCTAAAACGAATGTAAGATTACTGAGTAAAAAAGGACCAGGAAGTCCATTTATTACTCATATACTCAATTGCGCAATTGCGCCTTCAGTCTGATAAGGAGTTCTTCATCACTCGTCACACCACGTACATCAAGTTCGGTATCACTGAACGCCTTTACCATATTTTCCACAAGCCGGGTCTTGCTTATCTTCTTTCCCCCGCTGAATTTAGCGGTAGATGAGAGATTCTCCAGGTATTCATCTTCCTGCTTATTAAGAAATACCGAAAGTTTAATCGTGGTGGACGGCGGATCAGGTATTACCTGTTTGGGTGGTGGTTCTGGAGTTGCCGTTATATTTTCACCGCCGGTCAGCCTGTCCAGCGCTCTTCCATATGCATTTTCTTCGGTAACTCTAGCCCTTTTCATTCATCACCTCTCTAGTGAGTAATCGATACGCTTCAGCACCTGCCGAACCGGAATCATAGCTAAGTATAGATTCACCGGCAGCCGGGGCTTCTTTAAACCGGACAGTAGTCGGGATAAGGGTATCGAATACTCTTATTCGATCACCGAAAGCCTTTTTTGTAACATCAATGACTTCTTTGCTATGTAACGTTCGTAGATTAGTCATGGTAAATAAGATACCGGATATTTCCAGCCGAGGATTCAGCTTCTCTTTTACTCTGATAACGGTATCTAGCAATAACGCAAGTCCTTTCATTGCCAAAAAATCGGCTTGCACCGGTATTAATACGCTGTCAGAGGCGGTCAGGGCGTTAATCGTCAGTAAAGCCAGACTGGGCATGCAATCGATAAGGACATAGTCATACCTGTCACGCACCGGTTTTATCATTTGTTTCAATATGGATTCCCTGGTGAAAGCACTTACGAGATCAAGCTGAGCCTGTGATAATTCGATATTCGCCGGGACCAGGTCTATATAAGGATTCCGGGTTTGGATCATTACGTCATCGATAGTTATATTTCCGTTGTCCCTGATGGTATTACTTAGAACAGTGTATCCTGTCAGTTCCAGCTCTTCCGGGGAAAATCCCATCGTGATGGTCAGACTCGCCTGAGGATCCCAGTCTATGAGGAGGATCCGCTTTTTATATTCAGCAAGCCCCTCGGCAAGTGCTGCCGCTGTGGTGGTCTTACCAACTCCGCCTTTCTGGTTGACAATACAGATAACCGGCATCGGTTACTACCTCTGCCGGTATTATAACGCACTTACGCAATTACGTCAATACTCTGTTACGCATTTACTGAATATTATTCAAACGGGTCCGGTACCTTATCCGACATATTAATAGAGTTAAGCGGCACTTTCGGGTCCGGGAAACCTTGCCCCATGATAGAAAATATCATCGAAAGACCGTGTTCGCTGATTCTCTCAAGATCCGACGTCGGGACCGTTTCGGGCTTGGGAAACGGCCAGTCCATCTGCCTGAGTGCCTGCTGGAGCAGTATTCCCGAGCCGTGAAGCTCTTTTGCCCGTGTAATCGAGTATGAAAGAGCTGCTCCGCAGTCCTGCGGCGGAATCATTCCTTCGTAGCCGGGCATTCCGCGTCCGAAAAAGGCACCTCCTTCTTCACGTCTCTCAGGTTCCCAGATCGAAGGCTGCACTTTAACGGGCGACGGACGTGGTCCGCTGACACCTGCAGGAATAAAACAGAATACGGCAACTCCGGTCTCTTCTACAGGCCCTAATTCGTTTACCAGTGACATCATAATTGAGGTGGCGGCAGCTTTTGCTGCGCAGTAATTACTGGGTCCTACCGGGTAACGGAAAGCGGTGGACGAATAGGTTACTACACCGTGGTGTCTCCTCACCATGCCCGGTACGAACAATTGAATCCCGATCATCGTTCCGCGTGCTGCGATTGCGTACTGCCTGTCCAACTGGTAGATCCTGGAGTTTAGTATCTGACCTCCCAGCGACATATCCATGGCATTGTTGATAAGAATATCCACTTTGCCGAATTTACGGAAAGACTTTCTCGCCATGTTTCTCATGCTGGTCTCGTCGGATACATCGGTAGCTACAAATAGAGCGGAATCAGGTCCGTTTTCCTCGTTTATCAACTCCTCGGCAGCAATACCTGTCTCAGGATTAACGTCGACTATCACGACCTTTGCCCCGAGCCACGCCAGACTCCTAGCCGTTCCCAGACCGATATTACTGGCCCCGCCTGTAACCACCGCCACATCACCTCTCAATGTGTCCTTTTTCAGTCCCGTCTTGTCCATAGACAGAGGTTCAACGTTAAGAATATTATCCATTTCTTCTCCCTCCTGATGAGTATCTGAATTGTAGTTCTGCCGTTTTCGGGTAGTCAAGTTATACACAACCTGTCATTCTGAGAGAGCGTAGCAATCGAAGAATCTCCTTCGCCTTCATCTTATCTTTTTCCTCTCTCCCTGTTACGAACTCACCCTCTCTCCAAATGGATAGAGGGTGGTTCGAAAATGGCATTTATTCAACTCAAGAAATATTCCGTCGTTCCAGCGCATGCTGGAATCCGGTAATCTTCAATGAGCTAACTTTCTCTGTTAATCCCTAATTTCACACTTACAAAACCATGTTTTTACTAAGCTTTCTTGTTACCCTCCTTTAACGCTTCAGCAAGCCCGAGGACATTTATCAGCTTGGACTGGTCGGACAGGACCAGCTTTGTATTGTCTTCAAGCGACGCCTGGGTTACCTGTAATTGTTTCAGGAGCTGGGCATTACCGATAAAGAAAGTATCTGCCGCCTTGGACACATTCTCAATAGCCTGGGCTTCACCTTCCGCCCTGAGTATCGCTGCTTGCCGGTCGCCTTCGGCTACCAGTATCGAGTTTTGCTTGTCGCCCTCAGCTTCAAGAATCTGTTTTTGCCTGTATGCTTCTGCCTCCAGGATAGTTGCCCTCTTTTCACGTTCCGCTTTCATCTGCTTACTCATAGCCTCGGAAATATCACGCGGGGGCTCGATTTCCTTCACCTCTACCCTTGTCACCTTGACGCCCCACTTATCTGTAGCCTCGTCAAGACTTTCCGTCAGCACGGCATTTATGCGCTCTCTCGATGACAACGATTCATCCAGCGCCATCTCACCCACGACATTCCTGATATTGGTCTGCGCCAGCTTGCTGACGGCGACGAAGAAGTTTGCCACCTCGTACCGTACCGCCTTCGCATCTGTCACATAGTAATAGACCACGGCGTCGATTGTTACGGTGACATTGTCATTAGTGATTACAGCCTGGGGCGGGATATCTATCACTGTTTCACGCATATCTATCCTGGATACCAGAGTATCGATAAACGGTATCAGAAACCTCAATCCGGGTTCCAGCGTCTCTTTATACCTCCCAAACCTCTCGACAATACCTCTTTGAGCCTGATGTATTATGGTAATGGATTTCGCCAGCAGGACCACTGCCAGCACAAGTATGATTATAAGAATAATATAACCAGCTGACATAATGTTAGTTACCTCCTTCTGATTTTTCTACGGTTAAGGTAGTCCCGGAAATACCGGTTACCACGATTTCATTACCCTCAGGAATATCTTCTTCCGCCTTTGCTCTCCAGTTTTCATTTCCCACTTTCACCCGTCCGACATTTCGCAATTTAATCTCTTTTAATACGATGCCGGTGCTGCCAATAACGGCGTCGATATTCGTCTTCTCCGGTTTTACTGCAATCCATTTGTGAACATACTTCCTGCCGAGAAAGACGTATAACACACATATTACGGCAGTAATGATAATCGTCACACCCCAGAGTTTGAAAGGCCATGTTATCAACCCGCCGATGAGAAAAGCCGTTCCGATAAAGACCATATCAAGCCCGGTATCGATGCCTAGAATCAGTTCAAGCAGGATGAATAAAAGGCCGGCACCGACAAATATTAACCACAACCACAGATCTGAAAAATTCAATGCAGCTTCACCGTTCATATCTCTCACTCCTTACCAGGAAGTATCCTTATTTCTGTTTGTTCACCCATGATACTGGAAAACTACGTAAAAATAAAGAGACACCGTAGATATCTTCAATTATTGTTACGGTGTCTCTTATAGCCGTCTTTTTTCCTGTTCACATATCAGACAAGCTGTGTCTTCTTATACTTGGCAAACCTGTTGTAAGCTCCTTCGTATTCTTTCACCATTTCTGCCGGTAATTTTTGCCTGAATTGTTTTATTTGAGTATCGTAAGTTGTTGTGGCAATCTTGGCATTGTACCAATTGCGCAATTCCGCATTACACTTCGGGCATAATCTGATAATTTTTGCCCTGCGTATCCGTGCCTGTTCCATTATTTCTTTCGGGACAACATAATGCTTCTCGATTGATCGGGAGTCCACCTCACTCCCGCATAACTGACAGGCCAGACTCTGTACTCTTGCCATCTTCTTTTTCTCCAGACTTTGGAGTTATTCACAGGTTCTGAAAGATTGTTAAAGTGTAGGGACTAGAGTTTAATTTCTTTGGCAGGAATTTGTCAATAGCACGATAAATATTTGGGTAAATTTGCTTGAGTGCCGTTCCGGCAGATGTTACAATGATTTTTAGAAAGGATGTTCTGATGCCTCTCGATTCCATCGTTGTAAAAGGAGCCCGCGAACACAATCTCAAGAATATCGACGTTATAATCCCACGCGATAAGCTGGTGGTCATTACCGGCGTCTCCGGCTCGGGTAAAAGTTCCCTGGCTTTCGATACGATTTACGCCGAGGGGCAGCGACGATATGTAGAATCCCTTTCAGCCTACGCCCGGCAGTTCCTGGGCAGGATGGAAAAACCGGATATCGATTACATCGAAGGCCTTAGCCCGGCAATATCTATCGACCAGAAAGGTCCCAGCAAAAATCCACGCTCTACAATGGGAACAATAACGGAGACCTATGATCACCTTCGTCTTCTCTTTGCCCGTATCGGTCATCCTCACTGCCCCCAGTGTGGTCGAGAGATAGCCAGCCAGACAGTGCAGCAGATAGTCGATTCTATTCAAAGAATAGAAGAAGGCAGCCGTATTATGATAATGGCACCGCTCATAACCGATCGTAAAGGTGAATATTCGGCTATTTTCGATGACCTGCGTAAGTCCGGCTACGCCAGGGTGAGAGTAGACGGAGATATACACGACCTTTCCGATGAATTTCAACTGGACAAGAATAAAAAACACTCTATCGAGGCTGTCGTAGACAGGCTGGTAATTGGCCAGAGTGACAGCCAGACTCGTATTGCTGATTCAGTCGAGACCGCCCTGAAGCTGGGCAACGGAGTCGTGCTGGTATCCATTATAGACGGCGAGGAAATTCTTTTTTCGGAGCATTTCGCCTGTGTGTACTGCGGACTCAGTTTCGGTGAAATAGCTCCCCGGAATTTCAGTTTCAATAATCCTCACGGCGCCTGTCCGGTCTGTACCGGCCTTGGATATAAACAAGAGATCGATCCCGACCTGATAATACCGGATAAAGAACTCTCTATCGCTGAAGGAGCCATTCACCCGTACCGGGGGCATACCTGGTACTACTATCACCTTGAAAACATCGCTCGCAGTGCAGGATTCTCATTAAATACTCCGGTAAAAGAGCTTCCCAGGGAGCAGGTAGACATGGTCCTTTACGGTGAAAACAGGCAGCCACGCCCTAAAAAAAGCTTCCGTTTTGGTCGCCGGAGAGAATTCAATACCGGCATGGAAGGAGTAATTCCTCGTCTTGAGCGATTGTACCGCGATACTACGTCCGACTACTCCAGGATGGGTATCGAACGTTACATGGTTCTCAGGGAATGCGCCACCTGTGGGGGCAAACGACTGAAACCCGAATCCCTGGCGGTTACTATCGACGATCTGAATATCATGGATGTTAGCGCGATGTCGGTAAGTCGGCTGCTTGAATGGGTCGACAAACTCCCGGAATCGGTACTAACCGAACGTGAGTCGATCATAGCTTACCAGATACTAAAAGAGATCAGGTCACGCCTGGGATTTCTCCAGAATGTCGGCCTGGATTACCTTACCCTTGACAGGCCGACCGCAACCCTAAGCGGTGGTGAAGCTCAGCGTATACGCCTGGCAACACAGATAGGCAGCGGCCTGATGGGTGTACTCTATATCTGTGACGAGCCAACGGTAGGCCTTCATCCGGTAGACGGTTCCCGCCTTATCCAGACTCTATTAAGCTTGAGAGATCTCGGTAATACGGTGCTTATTGTTGAACATGATGAAGCCATGATGAGGGCTGCCGATCATATCATCGATATCGGCCCCGGGGCCGGTGAACTAGGCGGTAAGATCGTTGCCGAAGGTACTATCGAAGATATCATGAAGGAAAAAGACTCTATTACAGGACAGTACCTCTGCGGGAAAAAGGAGATACCGACACCGGAGAAACGCCGCCCCGGTTCCGGTGAAGAAATAGTGATAAAGGGCGCCAGGGAAAACAATCTAAAAAATATTGATGTCAGTATCCCGCTTGGCAAGTTCGTCTGTGTATCGGGAGTTTCGGGAAGCGGCAAAAGCAGCCTCATAAATGAAATCCTCTATAAGAAACTTTCACACACGCTTTACCGCTCGAGAGACCTTCCCGGAGATCATGACGAAATCACAGGGATCGAGTATATAGATAAGGTTGTGGATATAGACCAGTCGCCAATCGGACGTACTCCGAGAAGTAATCCGGCAACCTATACCGGTACCTTCACTCCTATCAGAGAACTCTTCGCTACCGTCCCGGAATCCCGTGTAAGAGGTTACGCACCAGGAAGATTCTCCTTTAATGTAAAAGGCGGACGCTGCGAAGCCTGCGGCGGTGACGGTTATATCCAGATAGAAATGCAGTTCCTGCCGGATGTGACCGTGCCCTGTGAAGTATGTGAAGGGAAAAGATATAACCGTGAAGCCCTTGAGATCAAGTTCAGGGGCAAGAATATTGCCGAAGTGTTAAATATGACGGTAGATCAGGCTCTCGACTTTTTCGAAAACTTCCCGAAGATAAAGAACAAGCTGGCAACGATAAAGGATGTCGGTCTTGGCTATATCCGGATGGGACAACCGGCAACCACGCTTTCCGGTGGAGAAGCCCAGAGAGTAAAACTGGCTACGGAATTATCCAAGAGATCGACCGGCAAAACTCTCTATATCCTGGACGAGCCGACAACAGGACTATCTTTCGATGATGTGGCTGCTCTCCTCAGGGTACTGCAAAGACTGGTTGATGCCGGAAATACCGTAGTCGTTATCGAACACCACCTTGATGTAATGAAGAACGCCGATCATATAATCGACCTAGGACCGGGTGCCGGTGAAGCCGGGGGAGAGATCGTAACTTCGGGTACTCCGGAAGAAGTCGCAATGGTGGAATCATCCGCCACTGGAAATTACCTGCGAAATATTTTACATAAAGATATGGAGTTCGCAACCGTCGGGCGGCAGGATTAGCCGTGTCTGATACCGATTTTACATCACGAGCTGCAAAGAAACCCAGGATTTTCTACGGGTATGTGGTCGTCGCTGCCTGCTTCCTTGTAATGGTGGTCATGCACGGAGCTTTCAACAGCTTTGGTGTATTTTTCACCCCCCTTGAAACCGAGTTCAACTGCACACGTGCTGTTCTTTCGGGAGCCAATTCAGTCGCCTTCATCGTAATGGGTGTTTCAGCGATGCTGCTTGGTATGCTTTCGGACAGGATCGGCCCCAGACTCATATTAACTATATCCGGGATTCTTTTCGCAGCCGGTTATATGCTGATGTCGCAGGTAAATGCCATATGGCAGATATATCTGTACCTGGCACTGGCGGGTATCGGTCTGAGTGCTGCCGATATAATACCGCTGGCTACGGTGGTCAGGTGGTTTGTCAGGAAGCGCGGTACCCTCAGCGGAATAATGAAGGTCGGTACCGGTCTGGGAATGATGACCGTTCCCTTTATCACCAGTCTTCTGATAAAAGCATACGGCTGGAGTACTTCCTACCTCATACTTGGCATCGCCGTGCTCGTAGCGGTAGTACCGCTTTCACAACTTGTAAAACGAGATCCGCGTGAAATGGGACTGCTGCCCGACGGCGATGAAAAAACAGCGGATTCGAACGTTTCACTGACCGAAGAAGGTCTCTCGTTACCGGAAGCGTTGAAAACCAGGCAGCTCTGGATGGTATGCGCTTTCTATATGGCGATCGTCTACTGTGGAATGACCAACCTTACGCATATTGTTCCTTATGCGGAAGGTCTCGGAATTACGAATACGGTAGCTGCCAGCCTGGTTTCGACCTACGGCGCTGTCAGTATGGGCGGAAGGCTGATAATGGGTTTTCTTGGCGACAGACTCGGGCACAAGCGTACGATGATGATTTGTTTTATAATAGCTGTTGTCGGAATGGCCTGGCTCCAGGCAGCGGACGAATTGTGGATGCTGTACCTGTTCGCTGCCGTATATGGTTTCAGTCACGGCGGCTTTTTCACTCTGATATCTCCGCTGATCGCCGGACTTTTCGGTACCAGATCGCAGGGTTCGCTTCTTGGTATTGTAATTTTCTCAGGCACAATCGGCGGCAGTATCGGAATGACGTTGTCGGGATATATTTTCGACGTTACCGGAAGCTATACGATTGCGTTTATAATACTACTGGGACTCGTCATATTCGGGCTTGTAAATATGATGCTGATAAAACCGATCGCCAAAGGAACTACGAATGACCAGCCAGGTTGAAACAGGTAAACAAAAATTTTTCTACGGCTACGTAATAGTAGCCCTTGGTTTGTTCATCAATATGGTTCTGGGCGGTACTCTCTATACCTTCAGCGTTTTTTTCGAGCCGCTGTCCACTGAATTCGGCTGGACGAGAGCGGCTACCTCCGGTGCATTTTCCCTGTATATGATACTGCACGGAATTCTCTATATCTTTACCGGGCGGATGAACGACAAACTGGGACCTCGTATTGTTATGTCACTTTGCGGGTTGCTGATGGGGCTGGGTTATATGATGATGGCGCTTACCGGCGAGATCTGGCATATATACCTTATTTACGGGGTAATAATTGCCATAGGTATGAGCGGAGGTTATGTACCGTTGACTTCTACCGTTACACGATGGTTTACCGGCAATAAAAAACGGGGTTTGATGGTTGGGATATCGGTAGCCGGAGTCGGTCTCGGTACAATGATTTTTCCACCGCTGGCAAGATGGCTTATCGACAGTTATGGCTGGAAAACATCTTATGTAGTGATCGGTATTGCGGTCCTGGTTATTATTATGTCATCTGCGCAATTCCTCAAACGCGCACCTGAGCAGATTGGTATTAATTCTGATAGCACCGGCAGTATCGATACGCAGCAACAAGGTTTTACACTCCAGAAAGCAGTAAAAACACGGCCTTTCTGGCTGATAACGCTCGCCTACTTCGGTTTCGGTTTTATACTCCAGGCTATAATGGTACACATTGTGATGCACATCACAGGACTTGGTATACCCAGTACGACGGCGGCCACCATGTTCATCGTTCTCGGAGGAGCCAGCGTCTGCGCCAGGATTTTCCTGGGAAGTCTTGCCGACAGGATCGGCAACAGGTCTATCGTTATCGGAAGTTTTATACTACTTACAATTACTCTGTTATGGCTGTTTATCGCTAAAGAAATGTGGGCAATTTATATATTCGGCGCTTTATTCGGATTCGGTTATGGAGGTATGGTGGCATCTCAGTCTCCGATCGTCGCCGACCTTTTCGGAATGCGTTCACACGGAGTAATACTGGGAGTAATCGTCTCGACTATTACCTTTGGTTCCGCGGTTGGGCCGGTAATAGCAGGAGCAATATACGACGCTTCAAGCAGCTATACCGTCGCATTTATCATTTGTGTTGTATTCGCGATTATAGGTATAATATTGTCCCTGCTATTGAGACCCGTCTCAAATGGAGGTGAATAATGACACGAGAAGATGCACTCGAAGCTGTAAGGGAAAACGTAGAGAACGAGAACCTTATCAAGCACATGATAGCCACTGAGGCTATTATGAAAGCACTGGCAAAACGCTTTAGTGAAGATGAAGAGGACTGGGGCCTTGCCGGACTGCTTCACGATATTGACGTCGAACTTACGGAAGGCGATATGAACAGTCACGGTATGCTTGGCTGCGACCTTGTCAGGGAAATGGGTGTAAAATATGAGATTTCACAGGCTATTCTCGCCCATAACGAAGCACTCGGAGTACCCCGCGAGACCATGCTGGATAAAGCTCTGTTTTGTGCAGACCCCCTGACTGGCTTGATCACTGCTGCTGCGCTGGTAAGACCGGATAAAAAGCTGGCAAGTGTCGAAGCCAAATCAGTCCGCAAGAGATTCAAAGAGAAGAGTTTTGCCGCCGGTGCCAGTCGTGAAGGAATAGCCTGCTGCAGTGAAATAGGACTCGATCTGGATGAGTTCATCGAAATCGGTCTGAAAGCTATGCAGGAAGCTGCTGAAGAGCTAGGATTGTAAATAATACCTTGTTCACCGGTCCGTTTCAGCTTTACTCATAATCATTCCGTGTTTGAAATTGACAGCCCGGTGCCTGATTAGTTACTATAAATTCTATGAAAATTTTCAAGATCCTGGGAATTGTACTGGCTGTTGTCGTGGTGTTGTATTTCGTTGCCGGATACTTCCTGGGAAACCTTCCGATAGCCTCCAGCCTTTTCGGTACCAATAAACCAAGAGACCTGGGTATTGAGATTACAACAGACAGTGCCTACGCAGGATTATCCAACCTTAATCATCCCACTACCCTGGAAGAATTACAGGCTGTTATTGATGATCCGTCAGAGTTTACATCCGTTGAGACATCGATAACCAGCGAGCAGGCCTCCTCACTCATATCCACGGCTGATATTCCGGTCAAGCTTGTGCAGATACAATTTGGTGACAATGGTCAGGTTAAGTCCTCCGGTATTATCAACACAAAAGACATGCAGGAGATGCTGGCGGAATTAGGAGCCGGTAACGATATTATCGATACTGTAATGGACTATGTAAGCAACATGGAATGGATAATCTACTATGTCTCGGGAGAATTCGGGATAGAGAATAACCGTGTTTCACTCGACATAGAAAAGATAGAAATAGGAAGAATCGGTGTTCCTGACACCCTGAGGGAAAAGCTGGACAACAACATCGGTTCCCTGGAAGCGTATATTTCAAACTCACTGGCGAGTCAAGGCTACAACATAAGGGAATTATCGATTTCTAAAGGACAGGTAAATCTTGATCTCGATAGACCGCTGGCGAGTATGACTCCATGGCTGGATTACGTGCAGTAGAGGTAATAACTTAGAGGAAAAACAATATGGCGATAGACAGGCGGAAATTTCTTCTTTTAACAATGCTTTCAACACTTGGACTGACCCTTACGGGATGCTTCGGACGTTACGGTGATCTTACCGAAGACGAGTTGTTTGAGATATTACTCGAAAAACTCGGTTACAAAAAAGATGACGAAGAAGAATCAGATGAAGAAGATATGGGCGCTGTTACACTCGCCTTGACTTATCCGGCGGGTTGGAGTCCGAACGTTTTCACCTCCGGGTGGGTTTTCGGTGCCAGGTGTATCGCAGGAGAGGGAACTGATAACCGGCAGGATTTATCAGACCGTGTGAAATGGAGTGGCTCCGGTACCTTTAATCCCGAGATGGGAAGGACATCTCGTCCCGTATTCTCAGGTCCCGGCTCCCAGACCATCACTATATCAATAGACTACCAGGGTAAAACCTATGAAAAGACAGTCAACGTAAACGCAGTCTCGCCGGCCGGATATGCTCACGTTTCCAGTCAATCATCATGCCCGAGTGATTCCCACGGTTGCCCGGCTTGTCCGCATCCTACGGTGGGACCTGTTACGACTGGGAGTCCGAATGTCCTGGTAAACGGTCTCCCTGCTGCCAGGGTCGGTGACCGTGGCGTTGCCGCCGCCTGCTGCGGTCCGAACACATTCGAGATTACCGAAGGCGACGGTTCCGTCCTGATTAACGGTCGCGCTGCTGCAAAAATAGGCAGCGCGACTCAACACTGCGGCGGAACCGGTAGTATAATCAGCTGAGTCTAACGAGAACAATCACTGGATAAATGCCTGTTACGAGATGCTTTATAAACCATGCATCGTGACGCTTTCAAAAAAATAGCCCTATATTGTACAGATTGCCGTACCTTCGAACACGGCAGGATCATACAGCATAAACTGGATCTCAGTACGGACAAAATTTCAGGCGAGTATGTTATCTCAGGTCATTTTGAATGCCTCTCCTGTGGAAAACAATTTCCCATTATCGGCGGTGTGCCGTGCCTTGTCTCGTCTATTTCCACACACGAGGATCTTACCAATCAGTACCTTGATGCGCATTATTCGGAGATAAACAACGAATACTGGAATACTCTTGATACCTGGTACACAGGAAATCTCTGTCTTGATGCAGGCTGCTCCACAGGACGCTATACATTCGACTGTGGGAAAAAAGGATTTACCATCGGTATAGATATTAAACTCGAAGATCTCCGGCTGGCTACAGAATTTCAGAGGACCGGGAAAGTTGCATTCACTCGAAAAACACGGACTCTCGCCCACGAGGAGATTGAGTCATCCTTCGAACCTTCTGAAAACGTGCTGTTTCTCCAGGCGGATATAAACAATCCACCATTTGGGACGGAAACATTCGACTTTATCAGCGGCTTGAACCTCATCGACAGTGTCAGGCTGCCGTTGACCACCCTGGGACAGATGGATGCCATGTTAAAAAGGAGCGGCAGGCTACTACTCAGCACACCGTACGCATGGGATCCTGAAATCAGCGAAGAATTCCTAGAAGATAAAGATACTGATCCTCATACCTTCGTGAAAAAACTGCTTACTGGCGATATAATACCGGAAACAGGATTTCACTATCGAATACTTGAGGAAAAAACAGGTATACCCTGGCTGATGAGGAAACACGATACCCTTCACTTCCGGTATAACGCAGACCTGATAATCGCGGAGAAACTGTAAACCGATACTTTGGTTCTATCTTCCCGACCACGGCATGGATTCCCATATACCGAGTGAACGATACACATCTACAGAAAGGTCCTTTGTCGCCGCTTTCAATTCGGTAATTACTTCTTCTCCAAGTGAAAAATCCTTGTTATCGAGTATACAAAATATCACCATGCCCTCGTATTGACAGGGATTCGGATCTGAAGGTCCGGCCTTTCCTTTGTAAGGTACGTCTCCGATCTTCTTTGAAGCGTAAAGCTGGATGACGGGATACTTCCCCAGTATATTGGTGACTTTATCGAGGACTTTACCAAATGTCCCCTCCTGATAATTGAATTGAATAACCAGTCGAAGTCCTTTCCTCCAGAGTTCGCTGCTTTCCCTGAAAGGACTGGTAAAAGAAAACTCGAAGTACCGAACGCCTTTTGCTCTGATTTTATTCAGCAGAGAGTAGCACCTTCCGGTTAATATTTCAACAAACGTTCGTAAACTCGGATAGCGTATAATAACGAATTCATCGCAGGTTTTTCCACCTGCAAGAGATCTCTCATACGCCCCGACGAATATCGGCCTGCCGCCGCGCAGCAGCACAAGCGGAGACAGCAGAAGTCCATACCAACGGTAGTTCGACGCACTCGAAAAACTTACCAGATTCAGAGCATCTACCGGTCCTTTATGCTCGCAGAGTTTCTCAAGTTTAGGACAGTCAAGTCGGGATAAGAAAGAATCGGTCATAAAATTCCCTGTGACTCATCATGAATAGTGAGGTTACGTAAAAATCAATATATAGTAAAGGAAAACAGTGAGTTATTTATTCTTTAATAGCTTCGTGTAGATTTTTATCTATGGTATTTAGTGCTGTTTCCGCTCCCTTTACTGCTGCTATACCAAGATATTTTTTAAAATCGATAAATTTGCCAACACCGTCAATGACCATATCAGGTACCTTGGAATCCTGAAGGATGAATTCGTGTAATTCCGCACCCAGTTTCTCGCCTAATTCCTCAAGTGAGACGGATTCTTGCAGCTTTTCGACAGCAGCCTGAATCCTTACGTAATCTTCCTTTAGTCCGGCAAGTTCGGTCGTTAACGTCTGGTTATTCTTTTCCAGTTCTTTAACATCGGATTTAAGCCCGGTAATCTGAGTTTTCAGTTCTGATATTTCTTTTTCGTGTTTTTCGCTTTGTTTTTCAGCTTTCGTTTCGTACTTGTTTTCCTGCTTCTCCAGTTGCGTCTCGTAACTTACTTTCTGTTTTTCAAGCTGCTGTTCATAACTCTTTGTCTGTTCTTCCAGGCGTGACTCGGAAGTCTTTTTTTGCTCCTCGTTTTCTTTCGTTAAAGAAACGATCTGGTTTCTCAGGCCGTCTATATCCGCCAGTTTCTCGGAAAGCGCTTCATAATCAATTTTCGATTCCTTGAGATCTTCTCCTAATGTGGTGGTGAGTTTCTCGATAAACATCTTTGAGTCGCTTCTGAGTTCTTTATATTCTTCTCCAAGTATACCAACCACCCTGCCCATCAGGTCGTCATACCGGGTATTCGCCCGGTCCCGTTCATCCTGGAGTGCCATAATATGCGACCTTAGATCACCTACCTTACCGCCATACTGTCGGTTTAGAAGTGAGTAAACGGCAAACGCTACCCTTCGGGCAACGGATTCGCCATACCCCTTGATGTCGCTGGCCCGGGGGCCAAGTACCTTTGTAATTAACTTGTTTTCCTGTCCTATTTGCTCATCGTAATCTTTCAAGCCGGCTTTGACCACCGGATCCAGCCCTGCGCTGTTATAAAGCTGGTCTGCAAGCTGAAAGTCTTCAAGGTTCATTTCCTCGATCGGTACAATCTGTGTTTCTTCAATGTTCTGTTCGTTAGCCATAATTCCACCTTTACTCCGGGAAAATTTCGTCGCTTTTTAATGATTGAAGTAATAATTATATTAGTTTGCTTAATAATTATATATCTTTTCCCGGAAATGCAATATATTCTTCAGTAAATAAAAAAATCGGTTAGAAAAACAGTTCTGCTAATTTACCTGGATGGTTGAACCATCCGGTGTTTTGATAATATCGATACGAGTCGGGAAAGCATCCCTGAATTCTTCAATATGGGTTACTACGAGTATTTTTTCGAAATCGTCCTGGATAGAAATAATAGCTTCTTTGAGTTTTTCCAGGCCGTTGCTGTCCTGGGTCCCGAATCCTTCGTCGATGATGAGGGTAGGCAAGGGAGCTCCGGCACGCCGGGCAAGCAGTTTCGAAAGAGCGATACGGATAGCAAAATCTATCCTGAACGCTTCGCCACCGCTAAACATCTCATAATTGCGTGTTCCAAGTTCATCTGCTATCTTTATGTCAAGTGTTTCCATGGTATCGCCTTTCTTGGTTTCACGCTGTGTCTCTATCTTCACGCTCATCCGATTATCCGTCATCCGTCCAAGCAGCTTATTCGTCTCTACTTCGATTTCCGGTAACGCTATCTCTATCAACCAGGCTTGAATTCCACGTTTACCGAATGCCCGGGCAAGATCCCGGTATATCTGTTCTTCTTTCACCGCCTGTTCCAGTTCCTTTTCTTTCTCCTTTGCCCTTTCCTCCAATTCAGCGCTTCTCTGTAGTATCCCCTTGATACGCCCTATCGATTCCTGTACCTGCTTCTGCTTAACACTCAGATCACGGTATTCATTCTCAACCGTGGCCAGTTCACCGGTAAGTCCGGGAAGCAAAGTTAATTCCACAGCTAATTCCGCTTTACTGTTCCTGTCTTCATCAATACTCTTTCCCAGTTCGGTTATGGTCTGCTCAGCTTTCATCGCAGAGTCCTTTTCCGAGTCGACATTACTCAAAGCTTCAACGAGTTTTCTTTTAGGTTCTTCATACTGAGACAATTCACTGATAGTCTTTCTAACCTGTTCATGTTCTGCCGAATCATAGTCGAGTCCGGTGAGTTCTTCTTCCACCTTTCTGAGAGACTCCTGGTCTTCGGCGGCATAGTCCCTGGCGGATATACGCTCCTCGATCTCTATCAGTCTGTTTCTTTCTTCTTCCAGTTTAGTACCTGTTTTTTCTGCTTCCTGAATATCTCTGTTCAGGACATTGATTTTACTCTGTGCAGCCGTCCTGGCCTGTTCGAGTTTTTTGGTTACTTGAAATATTTCATCCTCCGCCACTTTCAGTTCGGATGTTTTCACGCTGATCCCTTCAGTCATTTCCAGGATCGTCCTTGACTTGTCCTGCTTCTCTTGATTGTATTTTTTCTCTATCAGTACCCGGTGTTCTTCTCCCAGGTCTCTTTCACACAGTGGACATTTTGCTCCGACCTGTGAAGAAAGCAGGTCGAGTTTCTCAGTAATCTCTGCAACCTCCTGGTCGAGTCGCGTTTTTACCGACTGAAGATTATATATTTCAGTTTGTAATTTCTTTATCGCCTCGGTTCTCTGTTTAATCGCTTCCTCATCGCCGACAAGTCCTTTCAACTCCTCCTGCGCCTGAGTAAGTTCGTTTCTAAGTTCGGGCAGCTTTCCGTATGCTTCATCCAGTTTGGTTAAGTTATTTTCAGCGAGAGAATGTTCGTTAAGCAGCGCCTGGCTTGATCGGACCACTGACATCTCCAGGTTGTGTTTCCTTTCACTTAATGCAGTAACAAGTCGTAATCTCCTGTCCATTTCCTCGTTTAGTTTTTTCGTTTCTGTATACTTTTGATATCCGTCTTCTAACGCGCTACGGCGAGCGATAAGCCCTTCATACTCCTGTATGCGGGTATTATAGTGTTTCACCTGGTTCTCCAGCAGTTCTTTCGTCCTGGAGCTTTCTGCCATGTGCCTTTCTATCCGGTCTGCCTGCTGCTTTTTATTTTCCAGCAGTTCCTTTCTCTGCCTTAGTTCACTCAAACGCTTTTCCTTTTCAAAAACCGTGTTATCTATCTCTGAGAGTTCCGCCTGTTCTTTATTCAGTTCTGCTTCGTATTCAGGTTTGTGAGTCAGTTCTTCGCCTATATCACGGATGGCATTTTCCGCCAGGATTCTTTTCATTTCCTGTTTCCGGGCACGTTCCTTAGCCTGGTCTTCAAGCGTGTCGTAGCGGGAAAGTCCCAGGATACTGGACAGCACTTCCTTCCGCTTGACCGGCTGCTGCTGGGTAAACTCATCGGCATGGCCCTGCCGAAGATAGGCGCTGTTAACAAAAGTGGAATAATCCATATGCAGGACATCGATGATTTCCTGCTGTGTTTGTGTCATTGTGTTACCGGAGATAGACCTGAAACCATTATCCGATGAGACCTGGAACTCAAGCAGGGATTGTCCCGACGCGCGTCTTCGTTTCGGCCTGGCGTGCTTCCTTATAACGCGATAAAGATTATCACCAACCATAAAATCAAATTCCACCTCGGTCTCATCCTGTCCCAGATGGATGATGTCATCGTCACTTTTCGCCCTGGTCTTACCCCACAATGCCCAGGTTATAGCATCGATAAGCGAAGATTTCCCGTTACCGTTATCTCCCCATATGCTGGCTGTATGTATATCGTTAAAATACAGCTGCGGTACATTATCCCGGTAGGGCATGAAATTCCGGAGAGACAACTTCACAGGGATCATCTGTTTTGAAACCTCCTCCGTTAATCGGTTTTATGCCGTATTTTAACACAACAGGTAATGATGTTTGCTATTACCGGAAAGGTAAAATTATAATCAGCCTATATAACATCACAGACGGTAACGCATATGCGCATTTACGCAATTACGCTATCGACAGGTGTTAATGGTAAATGAAATGGGGAGGTAGAAAGTGGCGAAAGTAACAATCGAACACAAAACGGTAGTCTATCCGATGCCGGCTTTTCTAATCGGGGCAAATGTGGACGGCAAACCGAACTTCATGACGGCAGCATGGTCCGGTATCGCCGGCGGCGAACCGCCGGTCATTACCGTCGGGATACGTCACAGCCGGTATACGTTAAAAGGAATACACCAGAACAATACTTTTTCAGTTAACGTACCCTCTGTGGACATTGCTAAAGAAACCGATTATTGCGGAATCGAGTCCGGCAGTAAAGTGGATAAAGTCAAGGTCTGTGGTTTCAATGTGTTTTACGGGAAAGTAGAATCTGCTCCGATGGTAGAACAATGCCCCGTCAACCTGGAATGCAGGGTGATGCACATGCTGGATGTCGGCAGTCACGTACTTGTCGTCGGTGAAATCAAGGAAACGTATATATCCGAAGAGTGCATGACTGGCGGCAGACCGGACGTAAACAAGATTAAACCTTTTGCTTTTAATCCCAGACCTGAATCAGACTATCAGGCATTCGGCGAACCGGTCGGAAAAGCTTTCAGTATGGGACTTGATTTGAAGAAGTAATAAAAAAATTAGCTGAATAGTTTATCGAACGGCTGCAACTCTTCGTAATCGATAAAACCGCTCTCAGCGATGTTTTCCATGTCGATTCCGGCTTCGACTGCCGCAGCGACAGGATTCAGTCCGCCAAGCTGGACGACACCGATACGGTTTAGCGGCACGGTTATCTGGCAGAGCGGTTCGCTGATTTCTCCTATGGTGTATACTCCATGAATTCCGGCATCACTCAGCAGGGCAGTAGTTTCATCGAGAGCTTCCCGGGCTGCGGCAGGCATTGTCCTGAATACTCCGATGACCTTTCCATTACCGGTCCTTGCGGCTTCCCTGACGCTTGTCATCCTGGCCCGAATGAACTGCTCCGAGGGATCGAGTGAAGTACCAGCATAGTCGATAATCCCTACAAACCTCCTGGCCTGCCTGTTCCTGACTTCCAGTACTCCGCCGAATTTAAACTCGGTAGGAACACCGGCCTTAAGTAAAACGCCGTTTATAACCACGCTGCAGACCGTTGCAAAACCGATTTTACCCGGTGGAACCACTACAGAACCCAGCTTTTCACCTTCGGACGCTACCGCTACCAGGTTACTGACACATAAGTCATGCCTGAAAGCGTCTTTCATAGCAGTCAATGCTTTTTTATATTTTTTCTCGGCGAAAACGGATGTATTAATCGAAAGTTTACCGGTTTTCTTAGCAGGATTAAAAGTGGTCTGGTATGCAAGCATCTCCAGTTTTTCACGAACGAATCCCAGGTGCTGAGGAGCAAGGGCATCCTTTACTTCCTGCTGGCCTAAGGCGGTTATCGCCCTTCCATCATGCCCTACAGGTTTTGTGTAACCTCGTTCGTCGGCAATCCGGAGATGATATCGTACAGCTCTTTCGCTGAGAAATATACCCTCGTCTTCCAGGCGTCGAGCAATGGTAATGGAACCGAGAGGTTCCGAAGATTCACTGAGAATCTTTAATATCGTAATCAGTTTATTTTCAGCATCGGCGCCGACAGCCTGATCCATCGCTATTCTATATATCCTCCGAACGTCTAGATGATATTATAACATTATTTATTCTTGGCCGTATCGGTGATATCCCGATGGTAGCTTTGGAGTGATTTTACATAAGGGATAGTCCTGCGGAACGCTTTTATCCCTTTCACGGCGGCTGTCGCAGCAGCCAAAGTGGTAATGTACGGCACGCGATATTTAATCGCTGCCTTACGGATATAGGAATCATCCTGGGTGCTTAATTTGCCCACTGGTGTATTGATAACCAGTTGAATCTCACCATTTTTTATAGCGTCGGTGATATTGGGTCTACCCTCATATTCTTTCAGAATCGGTTCGGAAGGAATACCCTTACTGGTAAGATAGGCGTGAGTACCTGACGTAGCTTTTATCATAAAACCGATCTCCGCGAACTGTTCAGCAATTTCCTTGGCTCTCTCTCTATCTTTTTCGGACACTGTAATAAGTACCGTACCTTCCGTAGGAAGCGGTACGACCGCCTGCTGCGCTTTCCAGAACGCAAGGTCAAACGACTTTGCGATACCAAGTACTTCTCCGGTCGATTTCATTTCAGGTCTCAGTACCGGATCAACATCCGGAAACATGGTGAAAGGAAATACCGATTCTTTAACGCCATAATGAGGTATCCTGTAGTCTTGCAAGCCCAGATCCTTCAGCTTTTTACCCATTATCAACTGTGTAGCCAGTCGAGCCATCGGAATGGCGCATACTTTTGAGACGACCGGGACAGTACGAGAAGCACGAGGATTCGCCTCGATTACATAGACTATATCTTCACAAATAGCGTACTGCACATTCATAAGACCAACAACCTTTAACTCCATGGCAATACGCTTTGTATATTCTTCTATCGTATCGATATGTTTCTGTGGAAGACTTACGGGTGGCAGCACACAGGCTGCATCGCCGGAATGTACCCCCGCATATTCGATATGCTCCATTATCGCCGGAATGATTACTTCCTCTCCGTCTGAAAGTGCGTCTGCTTCCGTCTCGATAGCATTTTCCAGGTAACGTTCTATCAGCACCGGTCTGCCAGGCATTACCTTGACCGCCGTACTTACATACTGCCGTAAGCCGGCCTCGTCGTGGACTATCTCCATACCACGTCCACCGAGTACATAAGAAGGACGCAGAATAATCGGGTAGCCAATGCGTTTCGCTATCTCGAGAGCCTCTTCCAGACTCTCCGCAGTCCCGGACTCAGGCATCGGAATGCCATATTGTTGCATCATCTCCCTGAAACGGCCCCGGTCGGACGCAATATCTATCGAGTTTACCGATGTACCGAGTATCTTTACGCCTGATTTCTCAAGTTCCTCAGCGATATTAAGCGGCGTCTGTCCACCGAACTGTACGATTACACCGAGTGGTTTTTCAGTCCTGTATATATTTATGACATCTTCCACGGTGAGTGGTTCAAAATACAGCTTATCGGAAGTATCGAAATCGGTTGAAACCGTCTCGGGATTACAGTTAACCATTATCGTTTCAAAGCCATCATCTCTGAGAGCATATGAAGCGTGCACGCAGCAGTAATCGAATTCAATGCCCTGCCCGATACGTATCGGACCACTGCCTACGACGATTGCCTTCTCCCTATTTGTAGGTTTAGCTTCATTTTCAAGCTCATAGGTGCTGTAGTAGTAGGGTGTACTGGCATCGAATTCAGCCGCACAGGTATCCACAGTTTTGTACACTGCTTGTATATCCCAGCTTTCCCGTAATTCGCTTATATGAGTACTGGAACCGCCGACTAGTTCGGCTATCTGTTCATCGGCGAAACCAAGTCGCTTCACCTGCCACATCAATTCCTGAGTAAGTGGTTCCGATCGAAGTTTGTTCTCCATATCAACAATGTTCCGAAGTTTCTTTGTAAACCACAGGTCAATACGTGTACGTTCCGAAATTTCCTCAGGAGTAATACCTTTCCTGAGCGCAGATGTTATCGCCCACAACCGTAAGTCGTTCGGTTCCAGCGGAAAAGCATTTATATCTGAAGCCCATTCCCATTCAGAGGCTTCCCAGAGGAGTGATTTCCTGTTGGTTTCGAGAGAACGCACCGCTTTCTGAAGGGCTGCTTCAAAGCATCTATCGATAGCCATTACCTCACCGGTGGCTTTCATCTGGGTACCGATTGCCCGGTCGTCTGCAGAAAACTTATCGAACGGCCAGGAGGGAATTTTCACTACGACATAGTCCAGAGCCGGTTCGAATGAAGCCATTGTCTTGCCGGTGACCTGGTTGGGAATCTGGTCAAGGGTTTTACCAACGGCTATTTTCGATGCCACACGGGCGATCGGGTAACCGGTCGCCTTACTGGCAAGAGCGGAGCTGCGGCTGACCCGGGGATTTACCTCGATAACATAATAATTACTGCTGGCCGGGTCAAGAGCAAACTGTACGTTGCAGCCGCCTTCGATACCCAAAGCCCTGATAATATTCAAACTCGCTGTCCGAAGCATCTGGTATTCTTTGTTTGTAAGTGTCTGGCTGGGAGCAACGACTATACTGTCCCCGGTGTGAACACCCATGGGATCGAAATTCTCCATATTACATACGGTTATGCAGTTATTGGCGCTGTCACGCATAACCTCGTATTCTATCTCTTTCCACCCGACGACCGATTGTTCAAGTAAGACCTGGGAAATAGGGCTGTTCGAGAGTCCCCTGGATACGACCGCCTCTAATTCTTCCCAGTTGTTCGCAATACCACCGCCGGTTCCACCGAGAGTATATGCCGGACGAACGATAAGCGGTAAACCAAGTTCTCTGGCCGCTTCTCTTGCCTGCTCCATCGTGGTTACTGTATAACTGCCGGGAACAGGCTCATCGATACTCACAAGAAGCTGCTTGAATAGCTCGCGGTCTTCAGCATTTCTAATCGTCTGGATAGGAGTGCCAAGAGAACGAACATTATATTTATCAAGAATACCGGAATCGGCAAGTCCCACTGCCAGATTAAGTCCTGTCTGCCCTCCAAGCGTGGGCAGTAATCCGTCCGGTCTCTCTTTTTCGATGATCCTGGCTACCATGTCGACAGTTAACGGTTCGATATAGGTGATATCCGCAATACCTTCATCCGTCATAATCGTCGCCGGATTCGAGTTTACTAGTACGGAAACTATTCCTTCCTCACGCATCGCTTTACATGCCTGAGCTCCGGCGTAGTCGAACTCCGCCGCCTGGCCGATTATTATCGGGCCTGAGCCGATTATCAGTACTTTCTGTGGTTTATCCGCCAATATTATCTCTTTCCATCCTTTATCATTTCCAGGAATCTTTGGAACAAGTAGGTATTATCCAGAGGTCCGGGAGACGCTTCCGAGTGATACTGAATAGCGAAAATGGGTAATTCTTTATGCCTTATGCCTTCTACCGTCCCATCATTGAGGTTCAAGTGAGTTATCTCAAGTTCGTTCCCAATAGTATCGGGGTCAATTGCATAACCGTGATTTTGAGCGGTTATATGGATTCTTCCGTTTGCCAGTTCGCGTACCGGATGGTTACCTCCGCGATGTCCGAATTTCAATTTAAAGCAGCTTCCGCCAAAAGCTCTGGCTATAAGCTGGCTGCCGAGACATATCCCCATGATCGGTTTTTTATCAATCAGTTTCCTGGTTGTCTCCACCAGGTAATCCAGCAGAGCAGGATCACCGGGACCCGGAGAAAGCAGAATACCATCGGGATTTTGCGACATTATATCATCCACTGAAGTGGTACAGGGGACAACAGTTACACCACAATCGTGCTGGTTCAGGAGGCGGAGAATATTAAACTTGAGACCACAGTCCAGCACCACAACGTGATACGGAAGCTTAGCCATTCCGGGTCTCCATCGGTATAATTCCGGTGTAGTAACTTCCTTTACATAATCGGTTGAACCGTAATCCGGGATTTTTTTCAGTTCTTCAAACGCCTGTTCAGGTGTTTTATTACTCGTTACCAAACCCATCATCACGCCGGAAGAGCGAAGTCGTCTCGTGATAGCACGCGTGTCGACTCCCTGAATTCCGGGAATTCCGCTATCAGCCAGATACTGGTGTACCGTTCTCTGGTTCAGGTAGTGACTGGGTTCGTCGCATTCTTCTCTTACTACAAATCCCCTGACTCGTATACCCGCCGACTCATAATCCTGTTTGTTTATTCCATAGTTGCCGATTAAAGGATAAGTAGGAATAAGAATCTGTCCTGCGTAGGAGGGATCGGTAAGCATTTCCTGGTACCCGATCATACTTGTACAAAAGACAACTTCTCCGAAAGCATCGGTTTCCGCACCTAAAGCGTAGCCGGTATAGATTGAGCCGTCTTCCAGAGCTAAGATTGCCTGTTTTTGCATACTTTCCTTAGAGGTTTATTACTATTGTACAGGAAAATCGTTAACCTTTGAAGCGGTTTGTTATAGGTAATCTTCTATCTTTTCCAAAAGCTCTTGGAGTTATTTTTATACCGGGAGGGGCTTGTCGTCGCTTGTATTCGCTGCCATCTACAAGCCGGGCTGCCTGCCTGACATCTTTTTCGTCAATTCCAAGGGCGACTATCTGCTCGACACTCTTATCTTCCTCCACGTACGCAGTTAATATGGGATCAAGAATTTCGTAAGGGGGAAGAGAATCGATATCTTTTTGATCCGGTCTCAGTTCAGCCGAGGGTGCTTTTGTTATTACTGTTTCAGGAATTATTTCAGTATTTGAAATTGAGTTCCTGTATCTGCATAATTCATAGACCAGCGTTTTGGGTACGTCTTTAATTATTCCAAAACCTCCGGCCATGTCCCCGTATAGCGTTGAATAACCGGTCGCCGTTTCACTTTTATTGCCCGTAGTCAATACCAGCCAGCCAAACTTGTTGGATAATGCCATAAGAATATTACCCCTGATACGTGCCTGGAGATTTTCTTCAGCCACGTTAGGCTCCTGTCCTGCGAAAGATTCTTCCAGCATCTCTAAATATGCTTTAAAAGCCTTCTCAATTGGGATGGTGAGAAACTTGATGCCCAGGTTCTTTGCCAGTAATTCTGCGTCCGATTCGCTTCCCGGCGATGAATACCTGGAAGGCATAGCCACTCCTATCACGTTGTCGTTTCCCAGTGCATCGACGGCTACGGCCGCTACAAGGCTTGAGTCAACTCCTCCCGAAAGTCCGATTAGCACTTTACTAAAACCGTTTTTTCGGATGTAGTCGTGGGTACCCAGTACGAGGGCATTGTAAACTTCCGCATTCTTCTCGAGGCACTTGACATTTCTCGGAGTTAAAACAGGTTTATCCGTGCTGTATGGAGTCCCGGAAACAATGTTTTTCTCGGTGCTACGCCATCCCTGCTCCTCGTGAAGCAGTAATTCTTTTCTCCACCTGGGGTCATGTAACCTTGTACGAAATACGGATTCCACGTCGATATCAGCAATAATCAGTTCTTCTTCAAACTGCTTACCCTGGGCTATCAGTCTTCCGGTCTCATCTATTATAAGGCTGTTACCGTCGAAAATCAGTTCGTCCTGACCACCGACCAGATTGTTGTAGACAAAAACTGCTACGTTATCCGCCGCCCTGGTAGAAATCATTCGCTCCCTGATCCCCCCTCTGCCGAAATGATAGGGAGACGCGCTAATGTTGATGATGATTTCTGCTCCTGAATAAGCTTGAGTTGTAGCCGGACCGGCTTCATACCAGATATCTTCGCAGATATTTACACCGAATTTTATGTCACTGATTTCCCAGACAGAACACTCGGTCCCTGCCCGAAAATATCTGTCTTCATCAAATACGCCGTAATTAGGAAGGAATATTTTATGATATACTCCGGTCAGGTTACCATCGTGTATTATGGCTGCAGCGTTGAAAATGTCATCGCTGGAATCAACGAACCCTGCAATGACTGTTATTCCTGAGGATGCCTTGATGATTTTTTCGAGAGTTCGCAGGTTTTCTGAGATAAAACTGGGTTTAAAAAGCAGGTCTTCGGGTGGATACCCGCATATCGCGAGTTCCGGAAATGTCAGTAGATCGACACCCGAAGACCTGGACTCTTCTATCACTTTCAGGATTTTATCCGCATTACCAGCGAAATCACCCACAGTGGTGTTTATCTGTGCTATCCCGACTCGCAACCGGTGCATTTCACCTCAATCCTGAAAATCGTTCATTATACTTTACAATATTGGAAGATATTTGTTAAGTTCGTACTCGGTTACCTGGATTCTATACTCATCCCACTCGATCTTCTTGTTAGCGACAAAATTATCGAAAACATGGTCACCCAGGGCTTCACGTACCAGTTCACTCTTTTCTGTCAATTGAACGGCTTCCAGGAGACTGGCGGGCAGAGTTCCTATACCTTTGCCAGCCCTTTCCTCTTCAGTCATTTCATAGACATTCTCTTCTACCGGTGTGGGTGGTTCCAGTCCCTGTTCTATTCCTGCAAGTCCGGCAGCCAGCATAACACTGAATGTCAGGTAGGGATTACAGGCAGGATCTGGTGACCTGAACTCAACCCTGGTAGCGTTTTCTCTTCCCGGCCGGTACTCGGGTACACGAACCAGATCAGACCTGTTTCGCCGTGCCCATGAGAGATACACCGGCGCTTCGTAACCCGGAACAAGCCTCTTATAGGAATTGATCCACTGGTTTGCTACACAGGTAAATTCCGGAGCGTATTTTAACAAACCTGCAATATAACTCCTGGCCGTCTTGGACAGGAAATACGGATCGTTGGCATCGAAGAAAGCATTCTTACTGCCTTTGAAAAGTGACTGATGAACATGCATACCGCTGCCGTTTATGCCGAATACCGGTTTGGGCATGAATGTAGCATAAACGCCGTGCTGCAAGGCAATCTGCTTGACAACCAGCCGGTAAGTCATAACATTATCAGCCATGGTCAATGCATCCGTGTATCTCATATCGATTTCATGCTGACTTCCTGCAACCTCATGGTGAGAATATTCCACATCAACACCCAGTTCTTCAAGGGCAAGAACACTATCACGTCTCAGGTCAGTAGCAACATCAAGAGGAGTCATGTCGAAGTAACCTCCCCTATCAAGCCCTTCGGTACTTTCGGCATTTTTAAAATAGAAGAATTCCAGCTCAGGTCCAACGTAGAATGTATAACCCAGATCAGCCGCCTTTTTCAGGTTTCTCTTAAGAACGTACCTTGGGTCACCAACGAAAGGTTCACCACCCGGCTTTAGAACATCACAGAACATTCTGCCTACGGCGCGATGCTCCCGCGGTCTCCAGGGCAATAATTTAAATGTGTCCGGATCGGGCATGGCGACCATATCACTTTCATCGATACGAGCAAAACCTTCAATGGATGAACCATCGAATCCCATGCCATTTTCCATGGCACCTTCAAGTTCCTCAACGGTGATAGCAAAACTCTTGAGCACGCCCAGTATGTCTGTGAACCATAAATTGATGAATTTAACATCATGCTCCTTTGCCATCTTAAGGACATAAGCTTTTGCTTCTTCTCTGCTGTCGCTCAATTCAGTTACCTCCAATATTTTTTTAATTAGCAGAATTAAATCTTTATCTAATATTACCCGTCAATTGTTACAATCATGTTACATACCCGGATATTTTTATATGGCATTTTCATCCTGATCTCCTGTCCGGATACGTACTACACCATCGACAGGCAGGATAAATATTTTTCCGTCACCCACTTCACCGGTTCTTGCATTCCGGCTTATGGCATCAATTGCAGTGGACACGTCATCATCTAGCACCACAAGTTCAATCTTGACCTTAGGCATAAGGTCTACCCAGTATTCTCCTGCTCTTCTTTGTACAGGTATCGCCTGTTGCCGTCCCCTGCCTATTACTTCACTCACCGTCATGCCAAAATAGCTTTCTTCTTCGAGAGCAGCTTTTACATTTTCAAAGCTTTCTTCGCGTATAATTGCTTCTATTTTCTTCATCTCAGCAACCCTCCATAAGCACGTTCACCATGTTGGGCAACATCTAATCCGAGAGTTTCTTCCTCTTCAGTTACCCTGAGGCCGATGGTAATATCTACGAGCTTTCCGATTATCAGAGTAAGTACAAAGGCAAAAGCTCCAACAACCAGTATACTTATTACCTGGGTACCAAATTGTCCGATATTCCCTTCAATCAGCCCTGATACTCCACCGATTGACTCACTGGCGAAAATACCCGTTGCCAGAGCACCCCAGATACCGCCTACACCATGCACAGCGAAAACATCCAGTGAATCATCGAATCCCAGTTTCTCTTTCATCAGTACTACGGCGTAGTAGCTGATTATGGACACAAGAATTCCTATAGGGATTGCCGCCATCGGGGTAACGAAGCCGGCAGCCGGGGTAATAGCAACCAGGCCGGCAACTGCTCCCGTAACCGTACCCAGTAGACTGGGACGACGATGTATCCAGCTCAACATCATCCAGGTAAATCCGGCAGCGGCAGCTGAAATATTCGTCGTAACAAAGGCATTAGCCGCTAGTCCGTCGGCTGCCAGAGAACTGCCGGCATTGAAACCAAACCATCCGAACCAGAGAAGTCCTGCGCCAATCGTAACCATTGGGATGTTGTTAGCCTCCATAGTAGTCCCGGGAAAACCTTTCCTTCGTCCAAGCAACAGTACAAGCGCCAGGGCAGAAACACCGGCATTAATATGAACTACAGCCCCGCCGGCAAAATCAAGCGCTCCTATACCTCCCAGCCATCCACCGTCACCCCATACCCAGTGACATACAGGGCTATATACTATAGTGACCCAGATAGCTGAAAAAACCAGAAGGGCACTGAATTTTATCCTTTCAACAACAGCGCCGGTTATTAACGCTACCGTAATTATGGCGAACATACCCTGGAATGCCATAAAACCCAGGTGAGGTACCGATGTGGCATAGACATCCGAAGGTAACATGCCAACGCCACTCAAACCGAAAAAGTCCAGACTTCCGAAAAATCCACCAATATCGGAACCAAACCCGATGCTGTATCCCCAGAGTACCCAGATGATACCTACAAGACACATCATGGCAAAGCTCATCATTATTGTTGACAGCAAATTCTTTCGCCTTGCCATTCCACCGTAGAACAGCGCAAGTCCGGGCGTCATAAGCAAAACAAGAGCCGATGAGACCAGGATCCACGCGGTGTCACCAGAATTAACGGGCATAGTACTACTCCTTTTTTAAGAATAGTCTAGCCCGTTAATGTTTCTGGTATATTTCGGTAGTGTTAAATCTATGTTAACTGTAACAAAAAGTTAACCGGGGATTAACTTAATCTTCATCTTTTCTAAACCTGTATCCGATATTTCTCACAGTCTCGATGAATGATTGTCCGTGTTTTTCGATCTTACTTCTTAATCGTCTTATATGTACGTCTACGGTCCTGTCGCCGCCAAAATAATCCATCCCCCAGATCTTATCGAGTATTGCTTCCCGCGTAAATACCCGACCTCTGTTACCGGCAAGAAATTTCAAGAGTTCATACTCTTTAAATGTAAGTTCGACTTTTGCTCCATCGACAGATACCTCGCAACTCGCCAGGTCGATTAACAGACCTTCGCAGCCAATAGTTTCATGGTGGTCCGGTACTACTTCACGCTTCAGTATTCGTTTTATTCTTAATGCAAGCTCGATAGTATTGTAAGGTGTTGAAATGAAATCATCAATGGATTGATCGACATCCATCCCCTCCAATATCTCATCGGAAACTAAAGCAATAATCGGAAGGGATGTCCTCAGCTTGATTTCTTTTATATATTCACGGGCTAAGTTATCGGGTTGATAACTATTTATCTCGGCAATCACGACATCGGGAGACTGATTAGAAATATACTCGGCTATATCTTCATCATAATCAACCAGCGAGCAAACAAAACCTTTACGGGAAAGCGCCATCTGCAGTCTTGCCAGGATTTCATTATGTCTGCCTACTATTACCAGATCCGGCATATTCCTTCCTTTCCAGTCTGCTTCATCCGGTATTATCGACTGGCAGGACTCATACTCAAGATTATTTTCTTACCGGTATCCCATTTTCCGCAAGGTAGTTTTTCGTTTCGCTAATAGAGTATGTCCTGTAGTGAAAGATACTGGCAGCCAGGGCCGCATCTGCTTTACCCTGTTCCAGCGCTTTCCGGAGATCTTCGGGAGTACCGGCGCCGCCGCTGGCGACGACCGGAACGGTAACATTCTCTGAAATGGTCCTCAATAATTCCAGGTCGTATCCGGTCTGTGTACCATCGGCATCGATACTGTTTACCGTTATCTCACCGGCACCAAGTTCAACACCTCTTATTACCCATTCGATAGCGTCCAGTTCTGTAGGGAATCCTCCATCAGCTCCGGTGTGCGAATGAATTATCCACCGTACCGGATTCGAATCGGGTACCCGTTTGGCGTCTATTGCCAGAACGATACACTGACTGCCGAACCGGTCTGCCCCCTGAGTTATTAATTCCGGATTGAAAATAGGTGCCGTGTTTATCGATACTTTATCGGCACCGGACAACAGCATCTGGTGCATATCATCCACCGTTCTCAAGCCACCTCCAACCGTCAGAGGGATAAAGACCCTTGAAGCGGTACGTTCAACGACTTCACGCATTATAGCGCGGTCATCGCTCGATGCTGTGATATCGTAAAAAACCAGTTCATCCGCGCCTTCGTTATTGTAGAATTCTGCCAGTTCAACCGGGTCACCGGCATCACGGTGGTCGCGGAACTTAATCCCTTTTACCACCCGTCCATCCTTGACATCCAGGCAAGGTATGATTCTTTTTGTTAACACTTTCTTATTATCTCAAAACCATAGTTATTTCCGGTTAGTACAGTAATCATTTTGAGTTACCCGTATACCGGAGAAAATTATCATATATTTTTAGTCCCAGGTCACCGCTTTTTTCCGGATGAAACTGCGTTCCTACCACATTGCCTTTAGCAATTATACTGCAAAATTCAACACCATATTCCGTCGTCCCGACGATGAGTGACTTGTCTTCAGGATCAACATAGTAGCTGTGAACAAAGTAGAAATTCGAGTAATCGGGTACTCCCTCGAAAACCGGATGCGCTGTAACCTGTTTTACCTGGTTCCATCCCATATGTGGGATTTTCTGCCCTTCCGGAAGTTTCCGCACCGTTCCTGAGAAAGCATCGAGGCATGTTTGACCGCCGTCTTCTTCTGTTTCGGTGAAAAGTACCTGCAAACCAATGCAGATACCCATGAAGGGTCTGTCTTCTGCGATGACTCTCAAAACAGATTCTATAAGGTTAAGCTTTTTCAGACTCGATACCGTATCACCGGCGGCTCCCACCCCGGGGAGTATCACTGTCTCCGCAGATAACACTTCAACAGGATCGCTTGTAAGTTTTACCTGGTACCCCAACTTGTTGAGTGCATTCACAACATTTCGTATATTTCCTGCGCCATAATCAATTACGGCTATCATCTACAATACCTTCTTCTTCACCATAAAAGTCTAGTTCTTTACGGTAACTTCAACTATGTTTTCCCTTGCTATCGCTTTACGCTTTTCGCCTCCCGGCTCCTCCGTATACACGTGCATCAAACCCATTATCTCATATTGTCCGTCTTCCAGCACGGTAGTATCCCACCTTACTGAAAAATTACCGCTTTTATCCTGTGATTCGCCTATCTGAATCCATGTTTCAGAGTTTTTCTTACGATAATACCACGGATTGTTTACGCCAACTATCCTGCCACCAAATCCTAATTCTGCCAGTTCTTTATTAAGTAATGCTTCATCATATTCTTCGCGTAGAAGGACTCCTCCTGAATAACTCTTAAGAGATTCTGAAGGCACGATATAGTGAGGACCCCAATTGTAAGACATAAAAACCTCCTTAATACTGATTCGGAGAGTATTCAAAGTAAAAACGAAGTGAAGTTAAATCCGGTATATTTACTCGCTAAGGCCGTCATCGTCAACAGCGGCTGCTGAGTTCTTCGGCCTGATCTTCCTGTAAACATCACCGGGCTGCATTCTTTTTCCGTCAACAGTAAGAAGCCGATCAATACCGATATCGAAAAGTTTTTCATTCTCTTCAAGATAAGGCAGCATCAATTTCCAGTCTGAGTCCGAAATTTTAGCAAACTCTCCGCCGTTCAGTTGCTCTTCAACAAGCTTCTTGTGCGGATCACGCACGTAGATTGCCCCGCCGGAAGCCAGGGAAAAGATATTCGATCCGGGATACGGTGAATCGAGTTCAACGAGAGCGCTGGTATGATCATCGAATCCGATACCGTTTACAATCACGAATCCGCCGCCTTTTAAAGGATTGCCAGCCATAAATGATTCCGCAAGGTAGTCCAGGGCAGTACCGTTGATTACTACCCGGGGTTTACCAACGGCATTAATAAGAGGTCGTCCGGCAGCATTCCCCAGGACATAGGCTGCACCGCCTTTCGCTCCGTACATAAATGTCTGACCGACATCACCGAAGACTACCAGCTTGCCGTCTTTCATAATCTGGCAAAGCTGATCCTGGGCATTTCCATGAACATAGATTTCCATACCGTCTATTCCCGATGCAAGGTAATCGCCTGATGAACCATAGACATCTATTCTGACATCATGCGTCTCCGGGCCAAAACCGCAACCGGTAAATCTTTGACCGCGATATCTGTAGATTATGAAATGACGCCAGCCGAGTTTATACGCATCCACCAGCATAACAGCATCACAATTATCGCCTTCGGGTTCGAACTCCTCGGCATCAACAATCAGGATCTGGGTTTTATTTTTCGGTGGCTGTAGAGAATCGCTGGACGAAAAATCGATCCGATTGAACTGAGAAGAGTTTTCTTCACCGATCAACGGTGTAGCGTCAAGTATTTCATACAGAGTAGCTCCAAGTATATGGAGTACCGAACTTCTCTTGATATTCCCGGTATCATAACGGCGGTCGGCCAGGAGTGTCAGTGCTGTAATAGCAGTTTGTTTAAAAGCGTCGTTTATCGATGCCTGTGTTTTAATACTATTGATTGCAGCCTTGTAGGTTGCTGCATCGTATTCCGGCATCCTGTCCCGAATATAGTTAAAGATATTTTGGGCTGCGGCGGATACGTCCGGCCCGGAAAACAGACCGCATAATTTTTCATCGATATTTCCATCCTGCGGAGCACCGCAAATAATCTTTTCTTTATCCGTCTCGATTACTTTTCCGAATTTATCGGTACAGATTAATTGCTTGTTCTCAGGTCCATCTACGGAATCCTTGAGGTTGAATATGAAGGCCCCTCCGTCGGTATAGCTTCCTCCACGAGCGTTCCAGTATTTATCGGCAATCGGTCTGAACCGATGATCTTCTCTCTCTAAGGAGTGAAGTGTCGCATCGATAGCCTGTTTCTCAGAACATATCAAGCCAACCTGGACTTCACCTTCCTGCAGGGCAAATACCTGAGGTCTCAACATAGCCGTATCGGTGATACCGATCAGTTGAAACTGGTTATTCGCGGTATCGTTACGTGCGATGATAAAGAACCAGGGCCCATCAGGTGAAGAAAATACGTGATGAGTTTGAATAGCTTTATAAATTTCCTGTTTTTCCGGCGGCAGCAGATCGAAATCCATTTCTGAAGTTGGCGCCACAGCCTCGATCAGGTACTCCATGGGATACTTGTAGACTCTGCTCCACAGGTCAATCAACAGCGCAGCTTCTTCCGTATCCGTCAGGAATAACGGCAGGTAATTTCGCTGTTCCAGATAATCATAGACTGCCTGGTAATTTGCGAAATCACCATTATGCACCAGGGCTTCATTGAGGGCGCTAAAGGGATGACATCCTCCCGGATGCCAGACTCTTCCACGGGTAGGATAGCGCTGATGAGCGAGCCACGCGTGAGCCTTAAAATCGTCGAGTTTATAATATCGAACGACGTTTTCGGCATAGCCGACAATCTTCAATATCATCATATTCCTGCCATGAGACATGACGAAGGCCTGTTTTTCACCGAGTGAAGCGTAATATCGATTGTTGATCTGAAAACTGTTCCTGTAAATAAATTCATCTTCAGCATCACGCCGACTGATAGATGTCAAAGCATTATCATCGATAAACTTATCCAGGACATCATCCTTGACACGCACGAAATACCGCATTACATCCGGTGGTTTAACCTCAAGCCCGATTGAACGGTAATCACCCAGCGTTGCCAGTTTCTCGGCCTTGTCGATGTTGAAATGCGGTGTAACAAACTTACTTTCAACGTCATCCGCGACATTGCTGTCAAGGAGAGCTATATGCAGCATATAGTCATCATCCAGGACCTGTCTGGAAACTCCCAGAGCTTCCGGTATAAAGCCTACCGCGGCTATACCGCCACCTTTTCCGTTACCCCTGTTATGCATCTGTACCGATGGTTCGAATATGTTCTTTCCGGTCACCGGAATAGAACAGATAAATCCCGTGACACCACAACCACCTTCTTCCTCCATATTAGGCGGGAGATCCGGAACCTGGTTACATATCTCTGCGCGTGAACGCAGTATTAATTCAGCATTATCCATTATTGGACCCCGTTTTTCGTGAATAATCTATGTGTTCCAGCAGATCGGTGCGTCCGACAAGTTCCCTGATACTTTTTAGTCCGAATTTCTGAAGGATCTCGACAAGCTGGACATACCAGGCATGATACATATTTGTCACCCTTTGTGTTGCCCAGTCTTCTTCGAAAAGGTCTGCCAGCTCAGAATCCGTAGTGGCGATACCTCTGGCACAGCCGCGTCCCGATTCACAATTACCGCAGCGGACGCATTCGAGCGCAACCAGTTCCGCGGTACCGATAACCACACCATCGGCACCCAGGCAGATAGCCTTGGCTACATCATGAGCAGTACGTATACCGCCCGAAGCGATAAGAGTCATCGCGTCTCTGGCGCCTTCTTCTTTGAGAAATTCGTGAACCTTGGTAATGGCATACTCGACAGGCATTGCAATATTTTTCTTGGCTATATCGGGGGCTGCTCCCGTACCACCATATCCGCCATCGATATGAATGATATGCGCACCGGCGTAATAAGAACCCACCGCTACCATATCCACATCACTTGGTGTTGAAACCTTTACTGAAATCAATGCTGTCGGATTTATCTCTTTTATCCAGTCGATATGCTTTTTATGATCTTCAATCGAATACACCGAGTGGAATGGGAAGGGAGAAAACAGTGAAGAACCTTTCACAGCCTCACGCATCCTGGCGACGCTCTCCGTGACTTTTGGGCCTAACAGATGCCCTCCCAGACCGGGTTTCGCACCCTGGGCATACTTGAATTCGATAATCTTCACACGCTGGATCGTCTCTTCCCGTACCCCGAAAAGACCGGTGGCTACCTGAGTGATTACATGATCATCGTAAGGATATAGTATTTCAGGATACCCTCCTTCACCGGTACAGGTAAAAGTATCCCAGTTAGCCGCGCAATGTGCTTTGGAAATCATGGTTGGCAGACTTACCGAGCCAAAGGACATGCCGCCACCATACACAGGCAGAGCAATAACAATATCACTCCGTCCATCTTCTCTGCGGTTCAGAGGTATTTCCAGAGAAATTTCAGATTCCTTGAATTTTTCGGTCGGGTTCTCAGGAAATTTGAATCGCAGCTTATCGAAACCTCCGCCTGAATTCCCGACATTATATTCAAGGTCGGTGCGTTCGGGAGGGTAGCCGGTCTCGGCCATGATCCATGTACCGGTAATCATATCCGCCGGCCAGCGGAGGTCTCCGAGTGCTTCGTACATCGGATTCAAAGACAGACTTAAAGCCTGGCGGGGGCATTTTTTTATGCAACAGAAGTCTTTCTCCAGGCATTCGAATCCAATGCACCTGTAATCTATGGGGGGGTTAACCTTATTATGACCCTCTACTCTTTCATGGACGCCATAAGGACAGGTACCGGCGCATATACCACAACTGATACAGGCGTCAGACCTTGTAACCTTATATTTCGGTACCTGATGTCTGAACCTGGAAGGAATATTCTTTATTTGAACGGTTGACGGTTTCATACTCTTACTGCTTATCCCCGCTGAATATTTTTCCGAAAGTTTCCCTGTCTATATCTTCAAAGAACATCGCCCGACCGGTTTCTCCGCGTAAGCGACGTATATCGCGTATTCCCATGGCGCCCATCACTTCGAGTATCTGTGAATGCCACGCTCCTATCAGGTTTACGATTCGTTGTACAACGGTAGGAAGTTGGATTTGAGACAACCCTTCCGGCATTACCAAAGATTTTTCAGGTTCTTCATATATTCTCGCCCCGAGTGCGATCAACAGGGGAATATCGATCGCCGTCAGGTCGGTGCCACAGAGCATAGCTTTGGCTACGTGTTCCGCCAGGGCAATTCCGCCGGAAGCCATAACGGTAACTTCGTCACGAATCTCATTTTTTAAGAGTTCCGCGTGGACATCCTGAATAATATCTTTGATATAACGGTCATCTGATCTTGCCGAACCATCTACCCCACGACCATGGTAATCCGCCACAATGTGAATTACCTCGGCACCGTTTACAGTAAGTTCGGTAACAATACCCGCCACCTTCTCAACGGCAGGTACGCGTACGATAGTAATGATATTACCAAGTTTGGTGATCTTCTCCTTTATCAAAGGAAAGTCACCCGGGTCCTCTTCCCTGTAATCTACAGCAACCAGACGTGCCTTATTGATTAGTTCCACGTTGTTCTCGATTTCTGACGATGATAAGAGAGGAATAATATAATTACTGTACTTTTCTATGTTCTGAGTAATTTCAGCCACCGGCATAACAACGAGTGTATCCAGTTCTTTGGCCGCTTTCACAACAGCTTCCTTTAATTCCGATGTCAGCTTATATTCAGTCAAATCGAAGATAATAGGAACCGAAATAGTAACCATATTTTCAAGTTTCGATACCAGGTTGTTATCGGAGTCGAATACGAGATGATTCAGTTTTCGTCCCAGGTCAACCGAAGTGCTGATATACTCACGCCCGTGAATACCGTCGCGGGTCGGTCGAACGATCTCGGACATGTCGGTCCACATACTGTCGAAACCGGTTCCGGAAAAAGGTCCACGGTATCCGGCGCCTGAAACCGGCACACTGCCTGTCTCAGCCTGTTTCCACAGTGTGAGTAATATGTCCGGAGTCCAGTATTCACCACCACTCTCTGAAAATTCACTGAATAACGATTTTTCCAGAGCTCCCCTGGGGCACTCCTGGATACACCTGAAGCAGTTTCTGCATACTTCAGTGTTCGGGTCAGCCATGATGCGGGGATCTTCTTCACTGCGCTGATGAGCTTCATAGATGCAGACTTTCGTACATTTCCCGCAATTTATACAGTTTTCACCTCTCACTATTCGAAACTTATAAATATACCCGAAATCAAGAGGAGTATTCTGAACGTTAACATGGTATTTCTTCGGCATGGTTTTATTCCGTTCCCGTAGACACAGGTTTATTTACAGATGGATTATTCCTCAATTCCACCATATCCCAGTACTCGTCGTTTTCATCGACCATGACCAGGAATTCCTTTATTTGAGCGTCGGGTCTGCCGTATTTACTCTCAATATTCGCTTCAAGGGCATCCCACAACGACATCAGATCAAGATTCGTCTGACATACTTCTTCGCACGCTTTACAGTGCATGCAGTAAAATACATTCCACGCTTCTTCGCGTGATACAGGCTGGTTTTTGAGTAATTTCCTGGCAAGAGCTATTTTACCCTTTGCCGTTACTGCTTCATTTCCGGTAACGAGATATGCCGGACATTCAGATAAACAGCTTCCACACCGGGCACATGCGTGCAGGCTGAGTTCGTAATCCAGGTTGTCCACATATTTTTCTTTTCCCATAAAGAGAGTTATTACCTTTCCAAGTACAGGAGACAGTCCGATTATAAGGTTCATCAGAAAACCGAAGACCGTGGGAAAAAAAACCAGGTTCATAACTCCTTTAGCACCGGCACCGAAAAACTTACCGGGATTAAGTATGTTGTTCGGGTCCACGCGATTCTTATATTCTCTGAGTTCACGCTTCTTTCGTTCATCGAACAACTGGTTGACGTATGCAGCGTTCCAGAGACCGAGTCCGTACGGTTTCGCACCCAGGTTAAGCGCAGCTTTTGTGAGTATCGAGACCAGAGGAATGTTCATATAGTATTTCATCCGCCTGGAATCGCATAAAAAGGTCGCCATTATCAATGCTTCATTGTTATCGATGATATATGAGTCGATGCTGACCTCTACACCAAAATTATTACCTATCTTTTTCCCTTTTTCTATGAATGAAGCTGCCGAGTGTAAAGGGATTATCACTTCACTTGCCAGGATAGTCGGACCGAGACGCTTCGCCTTCATCCCGAATAGACGTTCATTCCATAGATAATTCGCTACATATCGAGGTGTTTCTTCAATTTTGCTGTTTTCGATATACCTGGTGAATTCTTCGTCATCTTCGGGAGTACCGAACTCAACAAGGACTCCGGCTCTTTTTTCGAAGATGTCGGCTCTCATAGTCTTATTGGTATCGTGGAGATGGTTCTCATCCAGAAAACGTATCACGTTCGGTTTGAAGTTTTGCCGACTCAGCTCATTTAAGAATCTGCTGATGAATGAAAAAGCTTCTTTGTCGGAAGAAAAATACAACAGATGAGGAAATGAACCGTGAGGGATATCCCTCAATTTCAATGTCACCTCGACGATGATCCCAAATATACCTTCAGTGGATATGTAATAGTTATATTCACTATCAGAGGAAGATAATTGCTTTATCTCTCCGGCAGCGGTAATAATCTTCATCGATTCAATCTGTTTCGACAGATGACCGTATTTGAAGCTGTTGATACCGATCCCGCCGGTTGCTATCCATCCGCCAACCGTAGAAAATTTACTGGAAGGATAGGTCATCAGGCATAAACTGTGTTGTTTTGCTGTGATATCTATATCACTCCAACGCGCACCGGCTTCAACTGTCACAGTCTTATTAGCTGCATCGACCGGGGATATTTTTCGGAAAGGGGACATATCAATGACGATCCCGCCTTTGACAGGGATAACTCCGCCAAATCCCCAGGAGGCAGCACCCCTGGTCGTTACCGGCATCTTGGATTCATTCGCGAATCTCAGGATAGTCTGTATTTCATCAATGGTTTTCGGCTGAACCACATAATCCGGCATATTCCTGAATAGCATTTTCATCATAACGGGAGGGATATCACCGATATCATGAGTGTACATCTCTCTCTCGTTGATACTATCGATAACCTTTATTTGGCCTAGACGTTTTTTAACTTTTTCAGTTGTCATAGCGTTGATACTCTTCCCCGTAGCATAGGCATGTCCTAATAAGACAGACCGTCAGGGAATATACTTAATATAGCATTATTTGTTAATAGTAATATATACCGGCAACCGGTTGCCGCCTACCATATACTATTATTTCAGAATGGTTGCTGTCAAGTATGAAACCTTTAAATCATGTGTAAAATTGGAGTGACTACAGGCAACAATGATATAATATAATACACCGGACAGAGGAGGGGAACAATGGAACTAAAGGATGTTATCCTGCAAAGAAAAAGTATCAGAGGTTATGAGAATAAACCGGTACCGGAAGATAAACTGAACGCTGTCCTTGAAGCAGCACGCATGGCTCCTTCAGGAGCCAACAGGCAGCCATGGAAATTCGTTGTTGTCAGGGACAGTGAAAAACGGAAACTTCTTTCTGCGGCATCCGGCGGACAGGGGCATGTCGCTGAAGCTCCCATCGTGATTGCAGCGGTTGGAACAATGCCTGAGAACATGATGGTGTGCGATGTACCGGGATATCCTGTTGACCTCTCAATAGCAGTTGATCACATGACACTCGCGGCAGTAGACGAAGGCCTTGGAACGTGCTGGATCGGGGCTTTCAACCAGGATAAGGCAAGAGACATTCTTGGAGTACCAAAGAATTGTAAAATAGTAGCGCTCCTTACTCTGGGTTTCCCGAGAGACCCGGGCAGACCGAAAGACCGCAAGTCACTCGAAGAAATCATCTGTTACGATACCTATAAATAGCCACTCCCGGTATATTACACCCGAAAAAAATACGGGAAAATCGAGAAATGGTAAAAATTGTTTGCCTTTCCGGAAGTAGAGACCGTAATGGCAGGACTGCCAGGGCGATCAAGGCGATAACCACGGGTGCTGAAAGAGCCGGTGCTAAAACCGAGAGCTTTTTTCTCCCGGAATTTAACTTAGAACACTGCCGGCAATGTGATGCTAATGGGTGGGGTACCTGTCGGAAAGATGGATACTGTATTATTGAGGATGATTTTCAAACGCTGGTAGATAAAATACAAGAATCCGACGTTGTAGTCTTTGCTACACCGGTTTATTTTCGTGACCTCAGTGAGAGTATGAAAGCCTTCCTCGATAGACTTCGCAGAATCTCCGCTTTCAATCCTGAGCCGATAACACAAAGCATTTCGGCAGTAGGGCTGAGTATGGCAGGCGGTGGTGGCGGTGGAGCAACATCAGCGTGTATGAACCTGGAATCCATCCTGCAGATGTGCCGTTTCGATGTTATAGACATGATCCCGACTAGACGACAGAATTTCGAAATCAAGTTGCCTATGTTGGAATCGATCGGCGAATGGCTGGCAACGAAACCTGCTTCTACTTCCGAGTAACCACATAACCTTTCACCACATGGATTGTTTACACGGCATGTTTTCCGGTCACCTCATGGTTTTTCTGCCAGTTCTGGACGATGTCTATAATCTCTTCAGGCTCATCGCAAACTCTGAGCAAATCAAGGTCTTCTGAAGATATCGAACCTCGGTTCAGGACCGAGTCTTTTAACCAGTCGAGTAATCCTTTCCAGTAGTTACTGCCGACCAGGACAACCGGAAAGGGTTTCATCTTCCTTGTCTGAATCAATGTCAACACTTCGGTCAATTCATCAAGTGTGCCGAGTCCTCCCGGCATACAGATAAAGGCGCTGGCATACTTAACCAGCATTACTTTCCGTACGAAGAAGTGATGGAACATAATCGATACGTTGGTATATTGATTAAGCATCTGTTCATGAGGTAGATCAATATTGAGCCCGACAGACGTGCTGTTCGATCGCAGAGCCCCTTTGTTGGCTGCTTCCATAACTCCCGGCCCCCCGCCGGTATAGATAGAAAAACCTATATTTCCCAACCGATAGGCAATATCCTCTGTTTTCGCATACATCGGATCATCGGGTGACAGCCGTGCCGAGCCATAAATTGTCACGGCAGGTTCGATGCCCGATAACGTATCGAATCCTTCGACGAGTTCTCCGATAATACGAAACATTCGCCAGGATTCTTCTTTAGCAAGTTCGTTGATCTCATAATTCGGCATTTTTGCTTTCCTCCCTGGTATAACCCGGTAATTGATACTATACCACGCAAGCGTGGTTTTATGGTATACTGACCTGTTTTGTCTTCGGAGGTAGTAGATGACTCAAACAAAGGAATTCCCCCGGTTGGAAACCGAACGACTGATATTGAGAGAATTGACGGAATATGACATTTACACGATGTTTCCTCACTACAGTGATGAGGAAGTATGGAAATATATCGATACCTATCCGGCCAAAGATCCACAGGAAATCATCGAAGTAATCAACTGGGGTAAATACATACTTGGTAATAATACAGGTGTCCTCTGGGGACTATTCAGTAAAGAAGACGACTCATTTGCCGGTGAGATGAATTACGCAGGAAGACGCGACGGTACGATAGAAGGAAAAATCCATCGAGGGGAGATCGGCTATAACATGGCACGCAAGCACTGGGGCAAGGGGTTAGCTGCCGAAGCTCTACGCGAAGTTATCTGGCACATATTCGACACTACAGAAATCTACAGGCTTGAAGCGATAATTCGTCCGGGAAATACCAGGTCGTGTAACCTGGCATCACGCATGGGTTTCCAGGAAGAGGGTATCTTACGCGATTATATTTACTGGGATGGTCAATACCGGGACAACGTACTGTATTCGTTGCTGAAAAAAGATTGGCAGGGATAATCCTGCCACTTTGTATTTGCGTTTATGCAATACGTTAATCCAGCGCTGCCGATTCACCGTACATAGGAACGCTGACCTTCCATCCTCTTTCCTGCCTTAGGAATTTACCGAATTCCTTGGCCGATTTTACCTCACCGTGGACGACAAATACCCGTCTAGGATTTATTCCGGACATCCACTCCAGGAGTTCAGTCCTGTCGGCATGGGCTGAAAAACCGGTAATTTCCGCTATTCTTGCCTGAACCGGATACCGCTGACCGAGGATCCTGACCTTCTTGATACCGTCGACTATACTTCTGCCCAGAGTACCGACAGCCTGGTAACCGACGAACAGTATCGTACTTTCCCGTCGGGTAATATTATTCACCAGGTGGTGTTTTATCCTGCCACCGGTGCACATTCCGGAACCGGCAATGATCATCGCCGGTTTTGTCAGGAAATTTAATTGTTTAGACTCTTCGGAAGTCTGCACCATCTGCAGCCCGGGGAAATCGAACGGTGATTTATCCTGATTCACCATTTGAGTCATTTCTTTATCATACAGATCCCGATGTTGTTTAAACACTTCGGTAACTCTAATAGCCATCGGGCTGTCGAGGTAGACGGGTATATCAGGTATTTTATTTTCAAGTAACAATGTATTCATGTGATAAAGGACTTCCTGTGCTCTTTGAAGGGCAAAGCTGGGAACTATAATATTTCCCCCTGCTTTTACAGTGGAATTTATTATTTCAGCCAGTTTTTCACTGATATCAATCGGTTCTTCGTGAACTCTGTTACCGTAGGTTGATTCGACTACTGCATAATCAATTTCTTTGTACTCATAGGGATCTTTCAATATCGGCTTGTCATCTCTACCAACATCTCCAGAGAAGAGAATACTCCTCGTTTCTCCGTCTTCCGTTATTGTCACTTTTATCGTTGACGAGCCAAGAACATGACCGGCATCATGGAATGTCGCCGATACACCTTCACCAAGATCGACCGGTTCCCTGTAATTCACTCCTGAGAAGTGGGAAAAAGAAGCTTCAGCGTCAGCGGTAGTATACAACGGGACCTCGGGATATGGCCCTTTTCTTTTTTCCCTTTCGTGTCGTCTTTTCTTATACGCGGCATCTTCTTCCTGAAGGTGTGCCGCATCAAGCAGGATAATTTTGACGATATCAGCTGTTGCGGATGTACAGTAGATTTTTCCCTGGTAACCATCTCGCACCAGTTTAGGTATCAAACCGCAATGGTCGACATGGGCGTGAGTTAAAAGCATTACGTCTATGGAAGCCGGATCGAAGGGAAATGGTTCCCAGTTTCTGTCTTTCAGCTTTCTTTCCTGGTAAAGACCGCAATCAATTAAAATACGTTTACTATTAGCTTCCAGGAGAAATTTCGAACCGGTCACATTCTGTGCAGCACCAAGAAACGATATTTTTGCATGCATTTTTTGCCTCCTGAATCGAAAAACACCTTTTTTATCATAACACCTAATCACAACTACTGCCAGAATACGTCACCGGGAATACTCCGCGGTAAACTGGTCAGAAAAAATTTAAAATGATAGAGTATTTAAGGAAGATTGAATTCGCCTGGTTATTCTGCAGGTAATATATGACGGTATTTCTGGCAATAGTCGGGTTTGTTTTAATCGGAGTCGGGTTTATTGGTATCTTCCTCCCCGTACTACCCGGAATACCGCTGGCTTGGCTTGGCCTGTTCATTTTCGCGATCGGCACCGGTTTTGAAAAGATATCAATACTGGCAACGGTAATATTCTTTATACTTATGCTGCTTACACTATTACTTGATTTCCTTGCTCCTATGGTGGGAGCAGGAAAATATAAAGCCAGTAAACTGGGGATTGCCGGTACCTTCATCGGATTCATCATAGGAATACTGATTTTCGGATTCTGGGGAGTTATTCTCGGGCCGTTTATCGGAGCGTTTGTCGGAGAATTGATCGCAAGGCGGCCTGCCGGACAGGCCTTGAAATCCGCAACAGGAGCATTCATCGGTTTTCTTGCCGGTTCGCTGGTAAGGGTTATTTATATATTCGTCCTGTTGGGCTTTTTCATATACTCATTAACGTAACAGGAAAATATGGGAGGTAAGTAATGGCAGTAAAAGATATCACGAAGGAAGAGTATGAGGAGGAAGGAAAGCGACTTAAGGACGAAGTCGAGAAACGGACGGGGAAATCTGCCGAAGAGCTGTATGAAGAAAAAGAGAAAAGGTTGAGGGATGTAATCGAACTGAAGGTGCCGGATAGGGTACCGGTAATTCTTCCGACAAGTTATCTCCCATCCAGATGGGTAGGCGGAGGAATGACCGCTGCCGATTCGTATAGAAATCCGATGGCGTGGAAAGCAGCGTCCCGGAAAATGGTATTCGACCTTGATCCGGATATTCAGCAGGCACAGGCTGGAGGTTCCGGAGCAGCAGCTACTATTCTGGGACCGAAGCTCTTTAAGTATCCCGGCGACGGAGTCGGTGAAGAATCATCACACCAGCTTATCGAAGGCGAAAACTTAAAAGAAGATGAGTACGATATATTCCTGAACGACCCCGGAGATTTTACGCTTAGATATTTTCTTCCCCGCGTCTGGAAAGAACTTGAACCACTGGCGAAGCTTCCTCCACTGAATTCACTCTGGGGACCGTCGAATGTCTCACCTGCTTTCGGTGATCCTGAAATTTTGAAAGCGTTTGAAGCTCTTCACAAAGCCGGACAAAAGCAGCAGGAATATTTTAGCCTTGCGTTCGGGCTTGATAACGACCTGGCTGAACTGGGGTTCCCGGCGATGACACACGGCATGGCGCCGGCGCCGTTCGATATCATATCGGATTACCTGAGAGGTATGGCCGGAACGATGCTGGACCTGTACCGTCATCCGGATGAACTCCTTCGAGCTTGCGATATGCTGCTGGAAAGGGCGATTGCTACCGGGCAGCGAACACTGGAGAGTAAGCTGGGCAATCCGAAAAGGGTATTCTCTGCTTTGCATCGCGGTTCGGATGGATTTCTAAACCTGAAGCATTTTGAGAAATACTACTGGTCCTATCTGAAAAAAGTAATTCTTTCTGTGACGGAAGCAGATATGGTCTTCATCGCGTTCTATGAAGGCAACTGGGAGCAGCGTCTTGAATATATGCTGGAACTCCCTAAAGGCAGGACGATAGCCCGTTTTGCGTTTACCGATCTGAAGAAAGCCAAGGATGTCCTGAAAAGACATACCGCTATCATGGGCGGCGTACCGCACTCGTTACTTCAAATGGGCACGCCCAATGACGTGGACAAGTTCTGCAGGGAGCTTATCGAAACTATAGGAAAAGATGGGGGATTCATGCTGTCTCCCAGTACCGGAATCACGAACGAGGCGAAACCGGAAAACGTCAGGGCAATGGTTGAAGCCGTCAAGAAATACGGAATTTATTAGTCAACCGACCTATATCCTGACATCGAGTACGGCAGGCTTACCCTGCCGTACTGCGTTAATAGCTTCTTCCAGGGCTTGTTTTACCTCTCCCCCGTTTTCGACCACCCTTCCGTAGCCGCCACAAGCCCGACCGACCGCGGCGTAATCCGGAGAAGGATCTATCTCTGTACCTACCCAGTTTCCGGTTCTGGCAGAGTAACTCTCACGAGGTATGCCCATCCTCGGGGCATTGTACATCCCGTTGTTGAACACCACGCAGAGGAAAGGTGCTTTGTACTTGACCGCTGCCCAGAACGTAGCGATAGGACTTCCGAAAATAAACGTTCCGTCACCTACCAGGCTGACCACCATAGTGTCCGGTCTGGCAAGTTTAGCTCCGAGGGCAGCGCCAAGTCCCCAGCCTAGACTGGCGCCCTGGTTGTTGAATTTGGTTCCCGGCCTGGTACGCTCGATGTATCGCTGTACGGGGAAGCTATTCGTCACCGTTTCTTCAACGATTATCGTATCTTCATCGATAACCCCGTTAATACACTGGCACAGCCAATCGGTGGATACCGGTGTTGCCGTGGCTTTATCGGATGCGTCGGGTTTCGGCTTTTCCAAGTACTCCTTCTCGAGGTTTCTTAACCGATCCTGAAAACGCAGGATATCCTTTTCACCCGCCTTCTCTTTTATCTCTTTGTACAGATGATTAAACGCTCCTGCAGAATCGCAATGTGCCAGGATATTCGCCGCGAATCCCCACATCGGAAAGTCCAGCTTAATCGGATCGATATCCAGGTGGATAAGCTTAACATCAGGTCGCAAATTCGCGTTTCCACTAATATACGGTACGTCGCAATCGACTATGAGCAGAACATCAGCTTCTTTGAGATAATCATTTCCGCCGAAACCTGCGAACGAAGGATGATTGGTAGGGAAATTCATGTACTGTTGAGAAGAGTTAACTCTGATTCCCAGCAGCTCAGCCAGCTTCACCAGCGGTTCCACTGAATCAGGATTCCTGCCGGAATAACCCGTAATTATCAGCGGATTCTCTGCTTTTATCAGTATTTCTGCAATCTTATCCAGCATTTCCGAATCGAGTTGCGGCGGTATAACCGCGACTTGTTTTTCAACGGGAGGTATTCGCACCTCTGTTACTTTCTCACCAAGTAAATCCTGCGGTAATACCAGGTATGTCGGTCCTGAAGGAGGAGTAGAAGATATCCTGAAAGCGCGCTGGACAACTTCCCGGAGTGTCTCTACCGAGCGAAGTTCATATTCCCACTTAACATAATCTCGAACAGGAGCAGCCTGGTCGGCTTCCTCGTGTATCCAGTGTAACGGAAATGCAGGCATACCGGATTTATTCCCCTCACGACCGTACGGCACCCGTGTCGAGCATATCACCGCTCCGGCACGACACCTCTGGGCATTAAGCAGCGATCCTCCAAGCTGGAGTGTACCAAGGGCCAAATGAACCAGGACCACCTGTGGTTTACCTGATACCATGTAGTATCCATGCGCGGCCGACAGTGCAACGAATTCGTGGAGACAGGTGATCACCCCGGGAGCTTTTTTACCCAGTGACTGGTACTTAGCCAGCGCTTCCTGGATACTTCCTGACGATGTTCCCGGATTCATGAATATATAATCAACGTTATTCGCATTCAGTACTTCGATAAACGCTTCCGCCTCGTCTTCAACGGGAATAACCTGACCGGTGTCTTCCATGCTAAGCAGCTCCTCTTGTTTTATTTATTGGATTCTTCTCCTGAAATCTCAATTCCTCAAGCTTATGTTAGAAAACGCTAAGTGTGACTATTTTGAGTGGATGAAAAGATATTGTCAAGCCAGTGACATCACGATACTTCTAAATTATACTTGATAAGAGTTTATGTCATTCCCGCTTTCGCGGGAATCTAACTCACTGGTGCAATAGACACCTGTTTTCGCAGGGGTGGCAATTGCCAGATAAAGTAATAAAAAATTCACTTGACATTACAGTGCCAACAATATAGGATTTTGGCAGATTTTTATATGAATAAAGCCCGTTTTCCCGCAAATCTGCAATGAACGAATCAGGAGGAATATATGTCACCACTTAAGAAAACAAAAGAAGAAATAATGAAGAAAGCCGAAGAACTCGGTGTCGAATATGAGGCTAAATATAAAGGGTGTGCACAGAGTACATTTTATGCGGTGACCGATGCTCTCAGGTGGGGAGGGCTGGAATTGATACCGGAGGAACTCCAGGACAAGATGTACGCCGGAATATGCCTGCTTACCGCGGGTAACTGCATGACAGGAGAAGGAACCTGCGGTGCTGTAGTTGGAAGTACCATGGCATCTGGATTGGCTTATGGGCAGTCGAGTGATATGAAAAATCCGGTTGTAGGAGATAAGGTGGGAGCCCAGGTCCGTGATTTCCTGCACACGAGTTTCTACGAAGAGTATGGTTCCATTCTTTGCAAGGACGTGATGCGGAAATATTTCGGAAAAGCCTGGGATCTTACCAGCAGGGAAATGACAGAAGAATTTCTAAGCATAACCGATGGATGCGTTATCAGGAAAACAGCAAAAATGATCGCCGGTATCCTGGTCGATAAATATGAAAAAGATGAGCTCAAAATAACAGCATAGACGATTTAACATCAGGGAGGAGTACAATGAAAGCGTTGTCACAAGATCTATCCATTTATGGGGATCTAAACCTGGCAAAACCGCCGGTGGGTGTGAAATTTTCCATTCCCCGGCCTGAGGGAATCAAGCAGTTAGACAATAGTCTGCCTTTCTGCGAAATGATTAACGAAGCCCAGAGATTGAACGAGCCTTTCTATTTCTCGAAAGAAAACGAGAACTGCGTGGGCAAGGTAGCACTCGGTATGGTTGAAATGGAGGTTCCGGTTGAAGGAGGGCTTATAGGCCCCGGATTCGGTATATACCAGGAACCACGGGCGAACAACGCTCTTTACCGTCATGTCCATACCTTTCACAGGGGAATGGTCAACTACGTAACTTTTTCTACCCTCGATAAACTGACTTACGATCCTGATCTCCTGATTCTGTTGACAACGCCAAGCCAGGCGGAGATCGTTATGAGGGCGACAAGTTACTCCACCGGGGATCCCTGGGAACCAAAATTAACCCATGCTCTAAGCTGTTCCTGGATTTATATCTATCCTTTCCAGACCGGCAAGGTCAATTATATCGTTACGGGTATGACTTTTGGCGCAAAAGCGAAAGAGATATTCGAAGAAGGACAGATACTTATCACGATACCGTATCAACAAATACCCATGGTTACGCAGAACCTGAAAGAAATGGAGTGGGTGCTTCCTTCTTATACTGACGGCAGGGAGAAATTCCTTGAACGTGAAGCTAAAATATTTGCTGAAGCTGAGAAACTGGCAAAAAGCTGATAAAAGCTTTTGATATATAAAAAGAGGAGGTCAAAAAATGACAGGAGGTTATCAGAACAAGATACTACGGGTAGACCTGACAAACCGCAAGATTACAGAGGAGTCGTTGAACGAGGAACTCATTCACGACTATATCGGTGGTCGCGGGTTCGGGGTTAAACTTCTCTACGACGAATTAAAACCGGGTACCGATCCACTGGGTGAAGACAATGAGATGATATTCACCGCCGGTCCTCTGGCAGGTACCAACGCCCAGTCTTTCTCCCGCTACAAGGTATTTTTCAAGTCACCTTTAACCGGAGGATACTTTAAATCTAGCAGTGGTGGAAATTGGGGTGCCGAATTGAAATTCGCCGGCCTGGATATGATCATTATCAAAGGCATCGCCGACAAACCGGTATTTCTCTGGGTGAATGACGGAAAATATGAGATAAGAGATGCCGAGTACCTGTGGGGACTGGACTGCGACGATACCCATACCCTTATCCGAGAGGAACTGGGAGATAATAACGTAAAAGTTTCCTGTATCGGCCCATCCGGTGAACGAGGGGTTAAATATTCGGGAATATTCAGCGATCGCCGCGCCTGCGGCCGAGGTGGTGGTGGCGCGGTGATGGGCGCCAAGAACCTTAAGGCGATCGCACTTCGGGGCAGAGGAAAGGTTGAGCTGGCAGACAAGGAAGCGTATGCTGCAGCCGTTAAGGAACAAGTTGCCGGATACCAGGCAAATCCACAGTTCTCAACCTTTTCACAGAACGGAACATGGATTGCCGAAGCAATTAATGCAATGGGAATGTATCCCACCAAGAATTTCAGGGAAGGAATTGTCCCCGAATGGGAAAATCTTGAGAGCAGCGAGTATCTAAAACTACTCGTCCGTAAAACACGATGCTACAGCTGTATGGTGCATTGCGGCAGTATTGCCAAGATAGCATCCGGAAGATATGCAGGATCGTGGACGGAGGGTCCCGAATATGAGACTATCTGGGCTTTCTCCGGTCCGGTTGGACATTCGGATATCGGTTTAACCATCGCTGCGGATAAACTCTGTGACGACCTTGGACTGGATACGATCTCCACCGGAAGCACTATCGGTTTCGCCTACGAACTCTATGATAAAGGAATACTAACGAAGTCTGACACGGACGGGCTTGAACTCACTTACGGTAACAGCGAACCGGTGCTGGAGATGATAAGAAAGATCGCTTATCGTGAGGGAATCGGTGACGTTCTTGCCGAGGGTACTCGCGCAGCAGGACGCAGGATAGGTAAGGGCGCAGAGGATAGCGGTATACAGGTGAAAGGCCTGGAACTACCTGCTTACGATCCACGGGGTGCCAAGTCCCACGGTCTTAACCTGCTGACAGCCAGTATCGGCGCTGACCATAATTCCGGATATGCACCTCAGGAGATTTTCGGGGTACCGATACCAAGGGAGGTTGACCGCTTGTCTCCCGAAGGCAAAGGTGAACTGACCAAGTGGAACCAGGATTCGACTGCATTCATGGAAACGGGTATCCTGTGCAGCTTTATGCCCTCGATGGGCATGCTGGCCGAGGATGTGTACGGAAGGCTTCTCCTCGGTGCTACCGGTATCAAGGATTTCGAAGACACGGCTTATCTCTGGAAGATCGGTGAAAAAATTACCAACCTGGAGCGTATGTTCAATGTCAGAGAAGGTTTCGGAAGAAAAGATGACTCTTTCCCGAAACGGATAAAAGAAGAATCGGTTCCCGAAGGCCCTTCGGCAGGAAGTGTATTCGAAGAAGACCAGATGCTCGATGACTATTACCAGGCACGCGGCTGGGATATCAAGACAGGTATCCCGACCAAAGAGAAACTGGAAGAACTCGACCTTGGTTTTACACTCAAGTAATCATTTGAAATGAATATAGAGGTTCTCTTTTTCGGACAGTTAAGAGAAATAACAGGAGCCAGCCGGACAAACGTTGTGATAAATGACAACTCGCGTCTGGCTGACCTTGTTTTGCATCTTTCAAATCAATACGGCGATACTTTCCAGGAAAAAGTTGAGGGTATTGAAGGTATACGTATCCTTATCAACGGCCGCGAATACTACCTCCTCGGGCGTATGGAGGCGCCGTTATCCGACGGAAACACAGTGGTCTTCCTTCCGCCGATCGCCGGTGGTTAACTTCAGAGATACAGGACCGATAATTTACGTTATCATACATCAAATATTTAGTATGAGGGAGAATTATGCCGATACGTGAAGATATCAGGAAAGTAATGATTATCGGCTCCGGGCCTATTGTTATCGGACAGGCTTGCGAGTTTGATTATTCAGGGACACAAGCCTGCAAGGCATTGCGGAATCTCGGCTATAAAATTGTCCTGGTGAATTCAAATCCGGCAACGATTATGACCGATCCAGGTATGGCAGATGTTACCTATATCGAGCCGCTGAACATTGAAACGATGACTCAAATCATTGAAAAAGAACGTCCGGATGCTTTGCTTCCGAACCTGGGCGGGCAGACAGGTCTCAACCTTAGCGCTGAACTGGCTCAGAAAGGCATCCTTGAAAAATACGGAGTAAAAGTTATCGGTGTTGAGGTTGACGCGATTGTAAGAGGAGAGGACAGGACCGAGTTTAAAAACACGATGAACCGGCTTGGCATCGAAATGCCGAAAAGTGAAGCGGTCTACAGCGTTGAAGACGCTGAAAAAATAGCCGCAGAGTTAGGGTATCCAGTAGTGATACGCCCGGCATATACGATGGGCGGAACCGGCGGAGGACTGGTATACAACGTTGAGGAACTCAGGACAGTCGCCAGTCGTGGGATAGCGGCCAGCCGTATCGGTCAAATACTGGTAGAAGAATCGGTCCTCGGCTGGGAAGAGCTGGAACTGGAGGTAGTACGTGATTCCAAGAACCAGATGATTACCGTCTGCTTTATTGAGAATGTCGATGCAATGGGCGTACATACCGGTGATTCTTATTGTACAGCACCGATGCTGACTATCTCTCCGGAACTCCAGGCACGACTGCAGGATTACTCGTACCGAATCGTTGAAGCAATTCGCGTGATAGGAGGGACCAATATACAGTTCGCCCATGACCCGAACACGGGCAGAGTCGTTGTAATTGAGATCAACCCACGGACTTCACGCTCATCGGCTCTCGCTTCCAAAGCGACCGGTTTTCCCATCGCTCTTATCTCAGCCAAACTGGCTACCGGTCTTACACTGGATGAGATCCCGTACTGGCGTGATGGAACGCTGGAAAAATATACTCCGTCGGGCGATTATGTTGTAGTCAAATTCGCCAGGTGGGGATTTGAAAAATTCCGGAATGCCGAAGACAAGCTGGGAACGCAGATGCGAGCCGTCGGCGAGGTAATGAGTATAGGAAAAAACTACAAGGAAGCACTACAGAAAGCTATACGTTCGCTTGAAACTGGCCGTCACGGTCTTGGTTTTGCTAAAAATTTTAACTCATTGGCGCTTGATGAACTGATGGATATGTTAACCGAACCTACCAGTGAGAGGCAGTTCATTATGTACGAAGCGCTACGTAAAGGAGCTTCGGTAGATGAACTTTTCGCCAAAACATATATAAAACACTGGTTTATCCAGCAGATGAAAGAACTTGTTGAACTCGAAGAGCAGATTTTACAGTACAAAGGAAAAACTCTACCTGATGACCTGTTTATACAGGCAAAGAAAGACGGTTTTGCCGATAAATACCTCTCAAAGATCCTCGGAATACCTGAAAAGGAGATAAGAGGCAGGCGCTTTTCACTCGGGTTGAAAGAAGGATGGGAGCCCGTACCGGTAAGTGGTGTAGAAGATGCCGCCTACTACTTCTCCACGTATAATGCTCCGGACAAAACAGATAGCAGCAGCCGGAAAAAAATCATGGTGCTGGGCGGTGGCCCTAACAGGATAGGCCAGGGAATTGAATTCGATTACTGCTGCGTGCATGCAGCCTTTACTCTCCGGGATGAAGGTTACGAAACCATCATGGTGAACTGTAATCCCGAAACAGTATCGACCGACTACGATACCTCCGATAAGCTGTATTTCGAACCACTTACCGTTGAAGACGTACTCAGTATCTATGAGAAAGAACAGCCTGAAGGCATTATCGTTCAATTTGGTGGTCAGACACCGCTTAATATCGCCAACGAGCTTGCGGAAGCCGGAGTCAAGATTCTTGGAACAACTCCCGAAACAATAGACCTCGCCGAGGATAGAGATCGTTTCCGTAATATGATGGAAAAGCTTAATATCCCGATGGCAGAATCGGGAATGGCCAGTAATTTCGAAGAAGCAGTCGAGATAGCAAAACGCATCGGTTACCCCCTCATGGTAAGACCTTCTTACGTCCTCGGAGGACGAGGTATGGAGGTAGTGTACGACGAAGAAATGCTTACCAGGTATATCGCGGCAGCAGTTGATGTGACTCCTGACAGACCCATCCTGATCGATAAATTCCTGGAAAACGCTACTGAGACCGAAGCAGACGCCGTTTCCGATGGGAACGGTGCCTTTGTTCCGGCAATCATGGAGCACATCGAACTTGCCGGAGTCCACTCAGGAGACTCAGCCTGCGTTATACCCCCGGTAAGTCTCACTCCCGACCAGATAGCGACTATCACCAGGTACACCGAGACAATCGCCAGGGAGCTTAATGTAGTCGGATTAATGAATATGCAGTATGCAATCGCCGATGGTGTTATCTATGTTCTGGAAGCCAATCCACGGGCATCGCGAACCGTACCCCTGGTATCGAAAGTATGTAATACTTCCATGGCTCGGATCGCTACCCAATTGATGCTGGGTAATCACCTTGATGACGTCGGATTGATACAGAAAACAATACCCTATTTCGGAGTCAAAGAAGCGGTCTTCCCGTTCAACATGTTCCCGGAAGTCGATCCGTTACTTGGACCCGAAATGCGTTCCACCGGTGAAGTTCTCGGAATCGCAGATTCTTTCGGACTGGCCTTTTTTAAGGCTGAAGTTGCAGCACAACAGACACTTCCGGTAGAAGGAACTATTTTACTGACGGTTTCACCTTTGGACAGGAATGACGTAACCGAAGTAGCCAGGCAATTCGTATCACTCGGGTTTAAGATCAGAGCTACTGAGGGAACTCATCATTTCCTTGATGGACAAGGAATAGAAACGGAGTTAATACTTAAACTTCAAGAAGGGCGACCGAACATTGTTGATGCTATTACTAACGGTGAAATACAACTGGTGGTTAATACTCCAAGTGGCAAACTCAGCCAGTATGACGATTCGTATATCCGTAAGACAGCTATCAAGTACAAAGTCCCCTATATCACGACTCTTGCCGCCGCAAAAGCCGCTGCCAGAGGAATAGGAGAATACCAAAAAGGATATTCAAAGGTAAAATCACTGCAGTCTTACCACGCCGATATAAAATAGCAGAAACTCGCGGGACATAGAGGTACCTATAAGCTTTTCAGACGATTAAGGGCTTTTTCGTACCTCTCATTTTGGGTCGACCATTCTCCCAGTTTTAAACAGGGAAAGTCGGGACACTGACTGCAGTGCTGCAGACCTCGATCATCAACGCAGCACTCCAGTATAAAGCAGTTGGCCGACCAGTGCATCGAACGGTCTCCCCGGCAGCCATCACACCTGAACATATCCGGAGTTGCATCCGGAATAATTCCTTTTTCACTGAATCCTTTCGCCAGGCGTTCGGCAATTTCTTTATTATCTGTCGCCAATCGTATATCGCAATTTCCGCAGTTTATACCACACGCTCCGAGCTCAGACGGATCTCCTGTCCACTCCACAATTATGTACCTCCCCGAAGGTAGTAGGCGAATTTTATATGCATACAGGAATAATGTCAAGTATATTACCTGAAATCACTTTCACCGATATCTCAGGGAACTTGCCATATTGGTAACACTAAACCTTCAGTCTCACGGTGATTGAATGTAGTAACCATCTCTTAACGATATATCCGAAAACGACGATTCAATAATTGACATTAAGAAATTTCTTTATTAAACTAATTATCCCACGCCTTAATACCTTTCGTTTACTTCTTCTCCAAAAAGGAGGTGGTCATAGAGCTGCACAAGTTCGGGTATAGCCAAAGTCGATAACTACTTGTTGCACTAAATTTTTAAAACTTTACATTTTTTATGCAGACTTGGGCTGAGTTTTGTAAATTCCTCGACATCGAAGTCTATCTCAATACATTGACGTGATCTCGCCTTGCCAGGCGAAATTCAGCAATGAGCGCTAATACCCCGATCCGGGTTTATTATTAACAATACTCTTCCTGAGTCCGGGGCCCTTGGGGTAATAGAGTTAAGCTTCTGGATCATTTAAGAAAGGAGGTGAATTAAAGCAAAAATACCCCTGACCTCCTTACAAATTATCTACAAACCATATTCACGAAAAAAGAAATGTAAACTAATGGAGATGTGCTATGAAAATCGATTGTAAAAAAATGTTCTGGTTATTCATGAGTTGTCTTATGGCACTCTCATTACTCGTAGCATCTTGTAGTACTGAGGATACCGGAGGAACGGTTACTCAAGAAGATACCGGACAGAAAGTAACTATTGGTGGAGAAGAAGAGAAGGAAGAGGTCAAAGACGAAGAATCTGAAACAGATTCGGATATTCCGCGGTATGGTGGTACTCTCACTCGAGCCTTCGGAATGGACATAAACGCTTTTGATGAACTGTATGGTTTCCACGCTTTCCCGATTACCACCATACATCTGACAAATGAGGAATTATGGACAGGCGACTGGAGTAGAGGTCCTGCGGGAACAGGTGAGGTTGCCTGGAATATTGGCGGTAATGATGTCTGGGAATTTAAAGACGGTGCAATAGCTGAGAGTTGGGATTTTTCAGAACCGGGTAAGTTCGTCTGGAATATCCGAAAAGGCATACATTGGGGATTCAACCCGGAAACCGAAGCAAGCCGGCTGGTCAATGGTCGCGAGCTTACCGCTGACGATGTAGTATATACATTGACTCTTTTACGTGATGACGAAAGATCTTATTTGAGCAGACAACCAGGACTTCCGGAAGCGGTAATATATGCTCCTGATCAAAGCACTGTAGTAATAGAAATAAACCCCATATATGGACCGGCAGCTTTAATGAGATATGCGGATTTCGCCAGTATAGTTCCTCCGGAACTTATTGAAAAATATGGGCACATGCGTGAATGGGACAAATCAGTCGGTACCGGACCATTTATGATAACCGATTATGTTCCAGGAGCTAGCATCACTATGGAGAAAAATCCAAACTACTGGAGAAAAGATCCGGTTGGTCCAGGGCAGGGGAATCAATTACCTTATCTGGATAAAGTGGTCTATCTGATCATACCGGACACCTCTACCATAGAAGCTGCATTCCGAACCGGCCGGACCGATTCCGGATCCGGTACATGGGAAACGTTCCCCCTGTTCATGGACCAGACAGGAGGAGTTCTAGAATACTCCAAGAGCATATTCGATGGTGGATTTAATACACATTTCAATATAAAGAATCCTCCATTTAACAATGTCGATACCCGACGGGCAATGATGATGGCAATAGACTGGGAATCTCTGGTAGACGGACTTTTTGGAGGTGAAGCCGAAATCAACACGTGGCCGGTAACGTATAATTCCGCCTATGCAGCCTTGTTCCTTCCCCTCGATGAAGCACCGGCTTCCGTACAGGAACTCTATACTTACAATCCTGAAAAAGCCAGGCAATTGTTAACGGACGCTGGATACCCGGACGGTTTTAAAGTTAAGGTAGGCTGCACGAGTACTCAGGTCGATTATTTATCTGTACTCGTCGATATGTACGCCAAGGTTGGTGTCGAGCTTGTAATAGATGTACTTGAATCAGGAGTCCATACATCACTATATCAGGGTAAGAAGTGGTATGACGATTACCAGTTATTCTGGTGCAGTATGGGAGGATTGAGTACAGCCTTACAGTTGACGAATATCTGGGGAGCTGGTTGGGCAAATGCAGGTGACGTCACTGACCCGTATATTGGCGAGAAGTACGATGAACTACAGGAAACGCTGGTGAATTCAGGTCAAAACCAGGCAATGGCTATCCATAAAGAACTAATGAAATACGCACTGGATAAAGCCTGGGCCATTCCGTATCCGAAAGCCCCGGGGTACACTATGTGGTGGCCGTGGTTGAAGAACTATCACGGTGAATTCAGTCTGGGTAACTGGAATGAAGGTAACTGGGCTACCTATGTCTGGATTAACAAGGATCTGAAAAAATCATTGGGATATTAGACTGAAGAATATATAGGTTCATAATCTAAGGTTTTTAAGTATTACCTGATGAAGGAGGTAGTGTAACAGCTACCTCCTTTCGTTATTATAGTTGTCAGTTCAACTGTTAAAATAGAAAACGTATCCTCGTTGCTTTACATCGCAGCCCGTTCCTAATATACTTGCGTTGATTCTATTAACCCCATTGCTATTTCAATGTAAAAACAGAGAAGGAGATATTCAGTGGCAGAAAGCAAGTATAGTAAATACGTAAACCAGGAGTGGATTACGAAATCGGTCTTTAAGGAAGTCCCCGCCCCGCAGTGGCTGATAAGCGGTGCACAACACCTTGACGGTTATCCGTTTTCGGCTGGATGGTCATGCTTAACAGAGCCCTTCACAATGGTTCCGAACTCACATTCACATGACTACGACCAGATTATCGGCTTTACCGGCGGGAATGCCGAAGACATCAGGGATTTCGGTGCTGTCGTTGAATTCGGACTTGGCGAGGAAGAAGAAATACAGGTCATTACACAATCAACATTTATCTGGATACCGAAAGGACTTCCCCACGGTCCGCTGCATGTAAAGGAAGTTAAGAAACCTATCATGTTCATTGATATTGTCATGGATTCGACCGCCGGAGGAGCTGGCGATAAGAAACTGACAAAATAAACAGGAGTCAATCAGGAAAATGGCTGAAAAGAAATATCAGCAGTATATTTTTTCCGATTTCAGAGAAGACCATAATATTCCAACTGTTATGAGTCCCCAGGCATATTTCAGAGGAGCTTCACAAATACCCGGAGCCAATATGAACATGGGCTGGCAGGTCCTGACCGGCCCGATGCATCTTGAGCGTGAACCGCATACCCATGATGTCGACGAATACCTGATATTCCTGGGCTGGAAGCTTCCGAATGTTTTTGAGTTCGACGCGGATATCGATTTCTACCTTGGTGAAGAAAAGGAACATTACGCCATCGACAAGGCGACAATTATCTACATTCCTAAAGGAATGGTACACTGCCCGTTAAATTTCAAGAGGATCGGCATTCCCATCCTGTTCCACGCCATCCTCATGGCGCCGCAATTTATCAAGGAGATGAATGGCGAAAAAATCGTGTTCGAGGAGCCGAAGAAACAACAATAATCCAATCCGGCTTTAGCCAGAATCCAGAAAATCCCCGTAATTACTACGTCACCTGGATACCGGTTTTCGTCGGTATGGTATACGTTTTTGGTGAATAGAATATGAATATTCTTCCCGGAATGGAATCACAACAGGTCGTATTCGAAGACAAACCCGTCTACGACAAACTCAATAAATACCTCATAGGCGGCATACTTGCCGTTCCACTGATAGTCGCCATCGTACTGCTGACCCAGGATATTCTGGGAGCAACGATCATGTTCGGTATAACGGTCTTCGACGCTATACTTTTCTGGTGCGTCCTGCCAAAAAGGTTCCTCGCTTATGAAGAAAGGCTGAAGATAGTACTCGGAGGGCCTTTTTCATATACAATCCCCTTTCGGGATATTATTAATGTCAGGCAGGCAACGAAAGATATGGCCTGGGTGTACTGGGGATTACGTCTCGGTACTTCTCAGAAATTCCAGGTCGAGATAGAACGTAAAAACGGTCTGGGAGTGATAATATCACCCTCTATGGAAAACGACTTTATAGAGCAACTAAACCAGGTAAAAGAGAATTATATCGAACCTGTCTTCTAGGTAAGTAAGGTTTAGCAGATTGCTGACTAATATAAACGGTCTTTATAAAACATAGAATCACGCTTCGACATAATGTATTTGTTTCTATTCATAACTCAAAACTAGAGCTTTAATAGATTACGCTTTATCAATTCCTGAATAGCATCCACTGGTTTAAGATCTTTCACGGCTGCAATTACTTGCTTAGCCAAATTGTCGGCATATTCAAGTTTATCTGGTCGACTATCAAATCTTGGCCCTACCGCCATTACCGCACTCAGCATCGATCTTGTTATACAAGCCCGATAATCGAGAAATAATCGTTCAAAGCTATAACTCGTCTTAACAGGATCGAGCAGTAATTCATAATATTCATTAAGTAACCTGTCTTCATGTTTCTGTCTTTGTTCAACCTTCAGACTACATGCTAAGAGCCTTGATACATCAAAAGGAAGTACTTTTTGTCCTGCAAGTTGCCAATCAATCAATATGGGCTTGTTTTCATCTGTGAAAAGGAGATTTTCTGTATGCACATCCGCGTGACTCAAGGTAGTTGGTTCGGAATTATGCTGGGCTGAGACAACCTCGGCGTTCTTCCATATCCACTCAAAATCAGTCGCCACGTCACCAAGTTGGTCGTGATATCTCTTCTCAAAAATAGGCCATGATTCTTTCATGTTATGTTTAATCACGTTGGCAAATTGACTCACAGGATTTTTAGGAACTCTTGAATCACCGATAAATTTACCGTTAACATCGGCAAGTATTGAGATAACCTCCCTTACCTGAGGAATAGTCAGGTTCTTTACTGACACCGGTTTTGCGGGGGACACGTCCTCCAAAATAAGGGTTCCATTATCAAATACCCCAAACAATCGTGGGATAGGATATACTTTAGCCTCTGACAGAAGTTGATATATCCGGCCTTCTCTTTCCGGATAAGAATCTTTTTGAAATTTTATAATTACAGTTTCAGGTTCACATTCACTTTCCGAGTAATTGAGTTTTATTCTGACGATATCACCTAACAAACTCCAGCTGCCAAAATCCCTGTCAATTTCAACAGAAACCAGCTTACTGATCGAGGGCTCTCTCTGCAATATGCTTTTCACCAGTCCTGATGTAATTTCTGACGCTGATTCTGGATTTTTTATATCTCTTTCTACAGAGAACTCCATGGTTTTTCCTTTAATATTCATGTACAACACTTTATTAAATGAACAATGTCATTTCTCGAATGTAATAAAAAGAACGTTAATCTTATTCTGTAGGTTACGTATCAAGGATTTTCGTAAGCTTAAACCTGCGGCCAGAGTTCTTCGGCTATATCATCCAGTCCCAGTTCAAGCAGTTTATTCCTGCTGGGTTTTGTTGTCTCCATGTCCCAATCGAGTGCACCGAGATTCCAGTATGCTTCCGCTGCGACATTCTTGGTCACCCCGGCATTGGGACCTTCCTCCTGGGGAGGAATTCCGGGAATCCTGGGATGAACGTACCTTTTAAGTGGATTATCACCTTCACGGAGACCGAACACGTGTCTCGTCGCCACGATTCTCTCGCCGCACTTTTCCAGTTCTTCAACGTTACGATCCCAGCCGGTAACAGCTTTCAGAAAGCCGGTGATATAAAATCGCGGATCACTGGAAATATCTCCATGCATACAGGAACCGGCGGCATTCATTACGCTGTGCATTAATAATTGCGGACCGAAATTAGTCGTATGTCTGCCTGGTGTAGCATCCATCATATACATTGCCATTTTGGGCTTACTCGCATAAGCAAAGAAACTTCCCTTCGGATCGTGCATTCCAAGGTCCTGGCCGCCAATATGCACCGCGTATTCCCCCGATCCTTTGCCTATCTTCTCTGCGGCCATTTTCACGCCGTCAGCCAGTATTTCCCCGAATCCTTCACGCTTGACCATCTTCTCAATCATATCCACCATCGACCTGTGATTACCCCAGGTCAATTCGATACCATCGGTATCGGCTTTTGTGATAATGCCCTTTTCATAGCACTCCATCGCGAACGCTATAGTGGCACCTGCTGATATAGTATCCATTCCGTACAAGTTACAGAGGTGCCCCATCATCTTAATAGCGTCGGAATTGGTGTTGCAGCACAACGCTCCAAGTGCTCCCAGGGTTTCATATTCCGGCCGGTGAATACCAGCCGGGTAGTTGTACTCGCCGGTTCCAGCCTTTAAAGTAGCCTTACAGGCTGCCGGACAATGCCAGCACCCCTTTCTCTTATCGACATCAGCTCCGATTACATCTTTATCCAGGCCGGAAACATCGGGCATTTCATTTATTCCCACGCCACCCCAGTTTTTCACGGGAGTATCGCCGTCAAGAGCGGAACTGTCGGCATGACTGCTGGTGCCGTAAAAACCGAATCTTTCGAAGAAAGCCTTGCTGGCTGTTATCTGCTCCTGCCTCAGTTTTTTAGCCGCATTTTCATCTACTACAGGAACTTTCATATCGCCACGAACGACAACCGCTTTAAGCTTCTTGGAACCCATCACGGCGCCAAGTCCGGAACGTCCAGCGGCATCTCCCTTACCCGTTATCAGACAGGATATAAGCGAAAGATTCTCTCCTGACGGTCCGATACCGATAACTTTAGCATCAGGACCATAGTCCTCCTCCAGGGCATCCTCAACCTCGTATGTGCCCTTACCCCAGAGGTGACTGGCGTCCTTCAATTCAGCTTTACCACTGTCCAGGACCAGGTACACCGGTTTTTCAGAAACACCGTTTACAAATATCCCGTCGAAACCGGCAAATTTCAGGTAGGGTCCGAACTGTCCGCCGGAATTAGCGTCTCCCCAGCCGCCGGTCAAAGGTGATTTCGATACTACCACAAAACGTGAACCGAATGTAGCCGGAGTGCCGGTCAGCGGACCGGTAACGATACCCAGCATATTTTCAGGACCAAGCGAATCCACACCGCCTTTCTGGTTGCTGTACAGTATCCTAGCGCCTATTCCGTAGCCGCCGATAAAATCTCGAAAGAGTTCTTCGTCGGGATTTTCTGTTCTGAGTTCTCCTGTTGAAAGATTGACAAACAGGAGTCTTCCCATATATCCGCCAGCCATATCTACCTCCTCGATTCTTGTCATTCTGAGAGTTCCGATGTAATCGGAATGACCGAAGAACCTCCTTTACTTATGAGATGAGATCCTTCGTCCTCCTTCGTCGTCCTCAGGATGACAGTTTTTCGATTACTTTTGTAGTCAGGATAACACTTGATTATCCGTAATATTGAATATCGGCACTGGGATAGACCGCCACTTTCGTTCCCGCATCATGCCTTTCCTCCAGCAGACCTATCACCTGTTCCCAGTCACTCACAAGCAGGACTTTATCCTTATCAATATACCTGTCAAGGATTCTGAGTTCGGGAAACTCAGTGTAAATGATCAGTTTTCCAATATGCGGCGGCAATCCCATCGAGCGTCCAAGAGTACCGCTTATCGTTTTGCCAAAGCTGTCGAACAGGTGATGTATATCCTGACCGGACGGCGAATTAGTTATAATTACTACATCCCCGCCTTCAGGTTTAAGCGCCGGTATCGCGCTTGACATGGCCATACTGTATTCGGCTGCTTTATCAAAGGCATTTGCGATAACTATATCGTTATCGCCTGTATTTACGGAGAGATAGTGTTTTTTCGCTTCTACCAATGCCTCAGCATAGGTTGGTTCCAGGGCGCCGGCGTAGATAGCCGCCGTTTCTCCCCAGACATTAACCAGGCAGTCTACTATCATGTCCAGTCCCGCCATTTTTGCCATTTCCACGGCATCACCCGTTACAGGGCTGCCTTCGATATAACCACCGGATGGAAGTCCCTTTTCCCGTCGTTCCTGCTTCCAGGGCTCGTGAGTCCCGCCGTGATGGGCAACTACCGTTTCATAGGCAGATACACCCGGAACGATTATCTTGGCGCCACCGCTGAATCCGTATTGCGGATGCGGAACGATCTGCCCGATACCTATCGTCAGGTCGCAGTAGACCACCTCACTGTTAATTAGAGCCCTGGTGCCATAGCTTGTTGTCCCGAGATCCGTACAGTTCATAAAAGGACAGTGATTGTAGACAGGAAACCGTCGTAACACATCCTCTCCCAGCTTCTTCACCAGGCTAGCCCTGTCCAGCGCCTGGTGATTGGCAATTGCAGCTATGAAACGAACCTGGCTATCCTGTATTCTCGCTTCAGCCAGTTCTTCGAGGACATAGGGTACAATCTCGAACACACGGGTACTGCGTGTCAGGTCATCGAATAATATCGCAACTTCTTTTCTACCCTTAGCGTACTCGCGCAGCGCCGGCATACCTGTCGGCGATATCACCGCCTTTTTAATCCGTTCCGGTGTTAATGAAGGCTTATCGTAGCCGGCAATATTGTGTACCGTTACCTGCCAGTCGTCCGGCAGGCGGTACTCCACCTCTCTCGGGTCAAACCATGAATACTGTGGCAGCTTCACACTACTCAATTTCTCTACCTCCAGGTTTTTCATTCATCGCCTATAAAGTCTATTAAATCATCATTCTCTCATTTATTCATTCCTCATTTGGCTAGACCCCTGCCTTCGCAGGGGTGACAAGAGGTTTACTTTACCAGTCCTCTCTTCTCCAGGTCGGCGGCTATGTCATCGAGTTCAAGTTCGTGGAGTTTCTCTTTTGTCTGATACCCGCTTTCGACGTCCCAGCCGCGGTAGCCATAATACTCATCTTTCATCTTCTCGAATTCGTCTCTATCTACGACCATCCCAAGCCTGGACATTGGTTCTCCATCCTTGCCAGGAACCAAACACTCGGGATTAAAGAACAGATCAACTTCCGTCAGTGGAGTGGTATGAAGGTATTCCATCAGTTTATCGCCTTCTCTTCCTCCCCAGCCCTGGCGCATTCTTCCGGCTCGCTGGACATTGATGATTCTTTCACCTATCTTATACAGATCTTCCCTGCTCTTTTCATCGCCCGTTATGGCAGAGTATACCTGACTTTCGAGGGTTGGATCACCGGTATGATCAGGCGAACTCAGATCCACCGTATTAGGGAATTTAAAGTCACAGAGAATCATACTCTCTTTGACGAACTGCCTGTCCTGTATCATCGTGGCGGCAAGGGCTTTGCCTTCATAGGTTGAAAAGTCGGCGGCAATCTCACCTCCCCAGAACTTCTTCGCCATCCTGCGGAAATCCTCTGAGGTGAAGGCATTTCCTCCATCGGTCGTCCGCCTGCCGAGCCATGAAAACATGCCGAAACTTACTTCATGGAGCTGGTGGATGGGTCTTCTCGGTTCGGTTGCGTACATGATCGCGGTGGTGATGAATAGCCTGGGATCGTAGTCCTTCTTTTCACTTGCCCTCGTTGCCATCGTCCTCGGTGTCAGATCGAGGGCTTTCTGACCCAGCGATTCGGCAGCTGCAAGAGCTCCGTCGGCCAGCAGATTCCCGAAACCTTCACGATATGATATTTTTCGCATAAGTGTTTCTATAAACTCAGGTGCGCCTATCTGCCCCAGCGGCAGCCCGGTATCATTAGCGTTGATAATACCTTCTTTGTAACACAGAATCAGCCATTCTATGAGGGCCTGCATGGCGACCGTATCCAGGCTATAGCCATCAGCCAGTTTCGTGCCAAGCATCCTCATCTTCATCGCTTGTTCACCCTGGCCGTAAAGATCGATCGGCGGCTGCTGGTAGACCTCGGTAGACTGGCAGAACGATTTCATCATCCTGCTTTCTTCGTAGTAGGCAGTCTTGGTACAGCCTATCTCGCAGCCGTAGCATATCTGCGGTTCGGTCACGCCCGGTATAGACCAGGGTGACGGCATTCCCTGAGCGCCTGCCTGCGGTTTCAGCTTATCGACGATCTTCTGAAGCCTGTCCGGATGAGCCGCTATCGGTTTTTTCGTGCCGTATACAGCAACCGCTTTCAGCTTCTTTGAACCCATAATACTGCCGAGTCCGCCCGAACCCGACGCTCCTTCATCGGAAAAAATCGTTGCGTATGCTACCAGGTTCTCTCCGGCCTGCCCGGTGGTCATAATACTGAATTGTTCCCCCACTTCGGATTTCAGAATATCTATCACATCATAGGTCGATTTACCCCATATATGAGAGCCGTCCCTGATTTCCACTTTATCGTCATCAACGTACAGGTAGACCGGCTTTTCCGCTTTACCCTGTACTACCAGCGCATCGTAACCCGCATACTTGAGAAAACCTCCCCAGGGACCGCCGAGATTTCCGTAAGAAAATGCCTGTGGCTCGGATAATGCCGATTGTCCGCAAACCTGCCACCTGAAACCCGAGATACCGGGAAATCCGGCCGCCGGTCCGGTAACACAGATAAGACAATTATCGGGATCATAGGCTTTGGCTTCAGGTGGAACAAGCTCCCAGTAAAGTCTGGTGGCAAACCCCCTTCCGCCGATGTACTTTTGTGCGTAGTCCGCCGTACCGAGTTTCCTGATTTCCCCGTCGGACAGATTAACGTATAAAATCTCTCCGGCATAGCCGTATTCAGCCATTAGTAACCTCCTCTTTACTAATTACCTGATCTGGATTGCCTGTTAGTCTTCTCTCCTGGCGGTAAGGGATACCGCCATGCAGAGGTAAGGTTTGTCGATTTTCAAGGTACGCATCGGGCAGTGCGGGACACCTTTCGGTACGACTACCGCCGTAGCTTTATCAAAAGTAAATTTTTCTTCTTCGTTCGCACCGATAGAAAACTCTACCGTTGCTCCCAGGTCTTCGAAGTTCTGGGGATCTGAGCCCATGAAAAAAATAGCTTCGTCATAATCGTGAACGTGCGGTTTGGTGGACATCCCTGTAATGCCTGTTGTGTAAGCATAGGCATAAATAAAATGGCACTGGAAACCGTTCAGGATATCCGCTCCGGCAGCCATTATCTGACCGCCCTTTGTCTTGTGTATGGGAAGCGTTACAGCCTTAGGCCCTATTATTCCTTCCATCTGAAAAACTCTCCTCTCTGCAAATCCGGCATGAAATACACATATTCTGGATTTTCGACTTCACAATGTCAAGCAGAAAGACCCGGACATTAATATCCGGGTCTTTTCATTTACACTTCTTGGATTAAGAGATCTTATTTCTTGGGAATGTTAAAGGTGCGCAGGTTTACAGGTCCTTCAAAATCGAATCCGGCTTCATCGAAATCCTCGAGGCGTACAGCGTCAAGAGTCGGACCCAGGTACAGCGCATGGAAGAGTACCGGTTTTCTGATAGCCCTGAAGTTTAACGGGCAATGCAATACACCTTTAGGAATATAAACAACGGTTGTCGATGTGATGGTGTGCTTTTCCAGTTCCTTTCCCATCCAGAGGTCTATTTCAGCATCGAAACTGCCGCACAGGTCCGGCAGTTCGCCGCCGAGGAAAATCAGGAACTCATCAAATTTGTGAACGTGGGGAATTGTCTCCCAGCAAACCGGATCGGTGAATACCTGCCAGCCAATGTTCGCCGTAGCTCCCGGCAAAGCAGGCGCTCCTCTGAAATACGTTTGAGGGCTGGCAATCTCCGGGAACGGCGGCAGGCTGTTCAGAGAAGTGTAATCATTTGCCTTGGGTTCCGATCTGTCATCACTTAAAAAATACTTGTCATATTTTCCTTCTGCCATATGAATCTCCTTTTCCACTTTTATAACCAAAATTATATGTTTTCTCAGACGAGGAATACAAGATAAAACATACGCAGATAGCTTTTGGTAATTTCAGTCAACTTATATCACGGCAATAATTTTATAGATAGTCAAAAGGTTCTCCGGAATCAGAAAAGCAGACCGGGGTCTCCTTCATCAGAGGTTGAAGACGATCAGCTATGTCTTTCATACCCGGTTCCTCACTTCGCTCATGTCCCACGATGATAATGGCTTTATTGAATCCCAGAGCTGCGGCATCACGGACGTAAGCACTTAATGTCCACTCGGTGATCTCACCACAGATAATTACGTCCAGATTCTCGTCATTCATCAATTTAGCCGGCATTTCCTCTACTCCGAGACCGAGACTGCCTCCACCGACCAGGATACCCACCCGACTACATTGCATTTTGGTATTACCAACGACCCGTATCACTTTCATGCCAAGGGTATTCTTAAAAAAGTCGACCAGGTCCGTTAAGGTCGTGGGAGGGATTGAATAACAGTGTGGTAAGGGAATATTTGTCTCCAGGAAACTTTCCCATCCGAGAGTTTTCAACAGTCCGGCATATATCAGGTCGGATATCCCACTGTGCATATGGTCGTGGTATCGCCAGATGGATAGCCGGTTATCGTTTATCAAAGCTTTTTTCTTGTGGTATACCGGGTCGGATTCCAGCCAGTCCAAACGGTCCGAACCGGTAAAATAGGTCGGTTCATGGGTTATTATCAGATTATAACCTTTATCGATCGCCTGATTTATCACATCGACTGTTGCCATAAACGTTGTCACAACACCGGTTACCTCTTGTTCCCAGTCGCCTTCGATAAGCTGGTCGCAGGTTTCTTCGAATTTTCTTCCTCCATTGAGTGATAATACTATCTCGACTGCTTCTTTTACATTCATCGCCAGTACCTCCGAACTCACTGTTACTCAAGACTATCGATCAAATCGTATATTTTACAGCCTGAAAATCCCATGAGATACCCCTGCCATCTGAATCTCCAGGTCATCCTGTTCAACGCGGACCTCGATTCCATGACTAATCTGAGTTGTAATACTTTCAGGCTGGATTCCATGCAGCTTCACCCGGGAGGATTCACCTGAAGGATTAATAATGATGAGAAACCGTTCATCATCTGCCTGCCTCAGATACGCAAAATGACGGTGATCGTTTTCTACCTGTAAGGGAATGAGGTCACCCTTAGCGTGAAGTGCGGGATGCCGTTTTCTCAAATCAATGAGTTTACGTACATGGTTAAGCAGCGAAGCAGAATCTCCAGCCTGTTTTACGACATCCGGTCTGCGTTTGTGCGGGTCGAGGGGAAGGTAAAAAACTTCTTTATCAGCGGAAGAAAACCCGGCATTGGTGGTATTATCCCACTGCATCGGTGTTCGGGAGCCGGTTCGATTGAGCCCTCCTTCTCTGGAAGGCAATCCGGGGATATAACGCATACCTATCTCGTCACCGTAATAGATAAAGGGCACTCCCGGCCAGGTCAGTAACAACGTGAAAATAACCTTAAGGTCACCGAACGTCCTCCCATCGGAGCGCGGTCTCTTAATATCATGATTTGCACTTGGAATCGAAATCAGACCTCTGCCTTCGGTTTTCCCAGCCATGTCAATGTAAGGTTTTAAAAATACCTGAATATTGATTCCGTTTTTCCTGCGAAAGAAGCAGTTATCATTCAGTAACAGGTCCGGATATCCATTCACTCCAAAATGCAGCATAAAATCGATGTCGAAGCCGGCTGTAATCGATTCTTCAGGATTTCCCCATTCGGATATCAATACACTATCCGGATACTTGCTGCGTATTTCCCCGCTGATTTCCTGCCACAATTTTATCGTCTCTTTATGCCCCGGGTCGTTTTTAACCAATGAAAACGCCATGTCGACCCGGAATCCGTCTACGCCATGACCGAGCCAGTAGTCCATGATTTTAACCAGTTCCTTACGCGTTTCGAGTGGCCCGGGAGCGTTAACAGGCTGCTGCCACGGCTGATCCAGCACCGCGAAACCGTAATTCAATGCCGGTTGAAAATCAAAACAGTTTGCCACGTAGCTGTCACCGTTGTCAGCATAACCTGGTATCAAAGAGAGTCCGGCATCATTATAAGTATCCGCGGGAGGAACCCATACATATCGGTCGGTATATTTACCTCGTCTTCTTTTAGAGGAAGCCCCGAACCAGGGGTGTTCTACGGAAGTATGACCAGCGACAAGATCAAGACAGACCTTAATACCTCTCTGATGTGCTTCGCGGCAGAATTTATTAAGGTCACGCTTGGTCCCGTAGCGCGGCGCAATCCGGTAATAATCTGCAACATCATAACCGGCATCCCGGAAGGGAGACATAAAACAGGGATTAATCCAGACCGCGTTAATACCCAGCCATTGCAGATAATCAAGTTTCCGGGTTATCCCGGGAATATCGCCAATCCCATCACCGTTCGAGTCATAAAAGCTTTGAGGGTAAATCTGGTAGAAAACTGCTTTTTGCAGCCAGTCGGGATAACCAAACTCATTTGATTTTTTCATCGTGATTATTCTGCTACTTTTTCACCGGTGCAAATTCAAGCAGCCTTCTTGGATTATCCACAAGGATGGTGTGTATCTGCTCTTCGGTCATTCCTTTTGCTTTCATAAAGGGAATGAGATTCCTGATTATATGAGTATAACCATAGCCACCATACGTTGCCAGGCAGCACTTAAAGCAGAAGTCCTGGGCCAGCAGAATCTGGTTTATATATCCTTTTCCGATAAGCTCCATGATGTCCGTTATTTTCTGGATATCACTCATTGCATTGGCAATACGCCCCATGTAGAAAAAGTGAAATATAGCCTGTCCGAAACCGTCATATTCGACATAGCATCCCTCTTCCAACACCTTGAGACGTGTTTCCAGGCTGTATCCGAACCCATCTATGTGGCTGATGGCAACACGATTCAAGTCAGCGCCGGCATCTTTTAATACAGCAACGTTTTCCAGAAGTGCATCATCATCGATACTCGGATGAATATTTATCGCCGCCCCCGTACGCCGTTGAGCGGCAGCACAGGCTCGGAGTACCTTCCGTTCATTGTCCGTTAAGGGTAGAGAACAACCGATTTCACCGATAATACCGGACTTTATACCGGTCTCACCAACACCCAAGGTGATATCCCGCACTATCTCGTCGGCGATATCTTCTTCGGTTTTTTCATCCATATCTGCCGGATGGGACAACCCTACATAGTATCCGCTTCCCATAATGATGTTCAGACCGGTAGCCCTGGCTATACTCGCTAAAGCCATCGGATCGCGTGCCAGTCCGTTCTGGCTGAGTTCAACGATTGTACTACCACCGGCGCATTTATAGTCCAGTAATTCCCTGATAGCGATTTCCTCGCTGGTCTGAACCATATTATCTATGTTGATGTGGGGTCTGGCACGAATAAGGTGGAGATTCTCCATGCTTACCGGCTGTCGGGCAAGTTCTCTGTCACTGGCTGATTCCGGCTCTTCGAAGTAATCAGACATATCCCATATAATGTGTTCATGGCTGGAAGTGATTCCAAGCTGTTCTCCATCGATGACTCCCAGAACCGTCTGTACTTTTCCGGTCAGATCGTTAATATTCATGTTTACAGTATCTCCTTTTAAACATCCGGCTATACGAACTGCATATAGCGTTCCGGGTTTTTCACCATAAGGGCTTGAATCTGATCCTCAGAAAAACCTCTTATCCTCATAACGGGCAGTGTGTTGCGAAGTATATGAGCGTAACCATTTCCTCCGTATACAGTAAGAAAGTCCTTGAAACAGATATCGTGGGCGATAAGTATTTTTTTAAGGTATCCATCTTCGATAAGAGCAGCTATAGTGTCAAGATAATCGAGATCACACCGGTGTTCAAGTAAACGTCCCTGCAACAGGTGAGGATATCCCAGGTTACCGAAGCTTTCGAAGCCGAGATAACAACCTGCATCGGCTATCTTCCGCAATGTGTCCGGTCTGAAAGCGTAGACATTGACGTGGCAAATCACCGTATGAGTAAGGTTTGCTCCAGCGTCTTTTAAGATGTCGATGATACCAAGTGTGATATCATCATCGAACGCCGGATGGATCATCAACGGGGCGCCTGTCTTTCTCTGGGCTATTGCCGATGCTCGCAGTACTTTCTTTTCACCTTCCTGTAATGGTCTTGAACAGCCGATTTCACCGATTATACCGGCTTTCACACCGGTATCTCCAACACCGACGGTAATATCTCTAATGATTCCCTCTGCAATTCCATCTTCGGTCATCTTTGCCAATTCCGGAGGATGAGATGCCTCGATATAATAACTGGATCCCATGATTATATTGAGTCCGGTTGCAAGGGCAATACTCTTAAGACCCAACGGATCACGGGCGAGTCCGATACTGCTGACTTCAGCGATTGTACTGCCACCATTTAGCTTGAATTGCATCGCTTCATCGATAGCTGTCTGTTCATCGGCAAGCTGGGCGTTGTCGAGGTTATTCGGTCGATGAGTACGAACCCACCAGAGATTCTCTGTAGATACGGGTTGTCGCGCTAATCCTTTCTCGCTGGCTTCAGATGGCTCCTCGTACCAAGTCGCCAGACTGGTCAATAAGTGCTCATGGTATAGGGTAATTCCCATATACTCAGGGTCGACCGGACCGAGTACGGTCTGGACTTTTCCTGTAAGATCGATATCCATAAATACCTTACCTCCATACATAATGAAGTCTTGCCAATCTTATCTAAAGGACAATACAAGTTTGAAAATCATCTCTTATCCGTTGAATATATTTGTCCCCAGAATCAGGACTGGATTTCATACTGCCCTTCGGGTGTAATATCGTAGAAACCTTCTGGGACAAGCGTCACCTCGAGAAAGAATACCGGTTTGGTTACTCTCTTGAATCTCAAGGGCCCATGTACCAGACCTCCGGGGATGGAGACCGTCGACGGAGTGGTGATGGTATGGACCTCTCCTTCTTCACCCAGCACTATCTCGATCTCAGCATCGAAATCGTTGATATTCTCCGGATCACCTCCAACAAAACAAAGGATTTCACTGCCTTCGTGAGTATGCGGGTAAACATCCTCGTATGGTTCGGTCATATAGTGAAATCCGAGTGTATGATTGGCGTTCAGTTCTCCTTTGTGGGCGAAAACGGAAGGGTATCGGTAGCCGTCTGAATTCGCGCCGTCTTCCGGAGGTACCATCATTATGGGTGCGGGTAGTATATATTTGGTATATTTCTTTTCTGGCATTGATACTGTCCTTTCTAAATTCGTGGTTTCATTGTATAGGTTTGCTGAAAATATTATCAAGGAAAGGAATTTCTAAATTTCAGTTCCTAAGCTCTAAACAATATCAAATATCATATTCTAAAACATTTGTATTTTGGATTTTATATTTTTTTAGGATTTACTGCTTAGATATTAGGATTTTTATCTGTCTCTTGACAGAACATAATATCCACCGTATACTAAGCATTACTTAACAAGTGAATAAACCCAAAGGCATTGAACGAGACTAGTATGCCCCGGGCGAGGTTCAGAGAGCCGGGTAAGGTGCGAGCCGGTACCGGACGCAGGGGTTGAATGGACTCGGGAGTCGCAAACCGAAAGTATTGTAACGAGTAGGCTTTGACGGAGAGGGCACCGTTAACAGAACCCAGGGTATTAGCCCGTAAAACCGGGACAGTACCTGAGAGAGATGATTGCATTTTCCATTTTATCTCTAAATTCCGGGATAGTTGCAATTAACCAGGGTGGCACCGCGAAGGATAAGCCCCTCGCCCCTGAGGCGAGGGGCTTTTTTATACCTGGAATACCGGAGGTGGGAAATGTATTACCCGACACTGGAAGAAGTGAAGAAACTTAAAGGGCAGGGTAACGTGGTACCGGTCTACCGCGAAATCGTTGCCGACCTTGAAACACCCGTTTCAGCGTTCCTCAAGATAAACAGGGGAGGGTACTCCTTCCTACTGGAAAGCGTTGAAGGCGGTGAAAGGCTGGCACGGTACAGTTTTATCGGTACCGATCCCTATAAAGTGCTGCAGACCTGGAGTAAAGACGAAAAAGATCCGCTTCCGCAGATCGCCGATGAAATGAATAATTTCAGGATAGCCCCGGTGAGAGACCTGCCCAAGTTCTGCGGAGGTGCGGTGGGGTACCTGGCGTATGAAACGGTAAACCGGTTCGAAGAACTGCCTTCACCGGAAACAGACTCGCTGGGTCTACCCGAATCCGTATTCATGATGGTCGATACTCTTCTTGTGTTCGACCACGTAATGCATAAGATCAGGATAATGAGTCATGTTCACCTGGATGGAGATATCGATAAATCATACGCAGAAGCGGTTGAAAAGATAGATAGCCTGGTTGCCAGGCTGAATGAATCCGTTACGACCACGAAGCAAATGAACGGTTCAGCATTGTCCGCCGCTGAAAGTAAACCGACTTCGAATTTCGAGAAAGAGGAATTCAAGGCGGTGGTCGAAAAGATAAAACGATACATCACCGAGGGTGAGGTTATCCAGGTAGTACCATCCCAGCGGCTTTCACAGAAAACAACCGCGGCTCCATTCAATATCTACCGGGCACTCAGGACGATCAATCCGTCACCATATATGTTTTTCTTCGACTTCAAAGATTTTCATATCATCGGCGCTTCACCGGAAATTCTGGTCAGAGCTGAAGGAGGAATCGTTACCACTCGTCCGCTGGCAGGTACCCGGCCGAGAGGTAAAAACCTCGAGGAAGATATCGCCCTTGAAAAGGAACTCCGGGCTGATGAAAAAGAACGCGCCGAACATATAATGCTGGTCGACCTGGGACGCAACGACATCGGACGGGTAAGCGAACCAGGTACTGTTGAAGTCAGTGAACTAATGGAAGTGGAACGGTACTCGCATGTAATGCATCTCGTTACCAACGTCCAGGGAAAACTGAAGAAAGATATGAGTGCCTTTGATGCCCTTCGCGCCTGTTTTCCCGCTGGAACTGTGTCCGGAGCGCCGAAGATCAGAGCTATGGAGATAATCGCCGAAGTGGAACCTGAAAAGAGAGGCCCTTACGCCGGAGCCGCCGGATATTTTTCGTTCAACGGCGACATGGATATGGCGATATCCATCAGGACGATGGTCGTCAAGGACGGGATCGCCTATACCCAGGCCGGCGGAGGTATTGTATATGACAGCGAACCTGAGCGCGAGTACGAAGAAACGATGAATAAAGCAGGAGCATTGCTTAACGCCATAAACCAGGCGGAGAGAGCAGGCTTGGGAAGAGGATAAAAATGTTGATGTTGATAGATAATTATGATAGTTTTACCTACAATCTTTACCAGTACCTGAGCGAATTGGGAGAAGAGGTACAAGTAGTGAGGAACGATAAAACCACTATCGATGAGATAGAAAAAGCGTCACCCGAACGACTGGTGATATCACCGGGGCCATCGACACCGCTAAACGCCGGTATCTCCAATGAAGTGATAAAGCATTTCGGTTCCCGGATACCTTTACTCGGAGTCTGTCTCGGTCACCAGTGCATCGGTTTCAGCTATGGCGGCGAGTACGGTCAGGCGAAGAAGATAATGCACGGAAAGTCATCGCTGATACACCATGAAAACAAGGGGATTTTTAAGGGATTGCCGAATCCCTTTTCGGCTATCCGGTATCACTCCCTGGTCGTGAAAAAGGAGAGTCTACCCGACTGTTTTGAGATTACCGCCCGGACGGATGACGATGAGATAATGGGACTTAAGCACAAAGAACATCCGGTCGAAGGCATCCAGTTCCACCCCGAGTCCTTTATGACAGAAGCCGGAAAGGATATACTTAAGAACTTCCTGGAAATGAGGAATTAATATGAAACACTGTTATTCCGAGAAGTTCGGCACAGGAGGACAACGAATGGTTAGGAGTGGGCGAAAATCAGCCATTCCGCTCACCCTGAGCCTGTCGAAGGGTAAAGACCGCAGAAAGTAACTACCCCGTACCCTTGAAGCTTGTCCCGTACTTGATACGGGAAACGGTATCCAGAAAAAGAGAAAAAGTTTAACGGTAACGAGGTGAAAAATGATTAAAGAAGCTATCTCGATGCTTATAGACGGCAAGTCTATGAATACCGAAGAAGCGGCGCAGGTGATGGAGGAGATAATGACCGGCGAGGTGACCCCAGCTCAGTTCGGCGCTTTCGTCACCGCCCTGCGACTGAAAGGCGAGACGGTAGAAGAAATCACCGGACTCGCCCGTACTATGAGAAATCACTCCCTAAAAGTGGACATTGCCGATCCAGTAACGGATGTGGTCGGTACTGGCGGCGATGGGCAGAACACCTTCAATATTTCAACAGCGGCTGCTTTCGTGGTTGCCGGTGCCGGTCAAACAGTTGCCAAACATGGAAACCGCGCCGCCAGTAGCCAGTGCGGTGCAGCCGACGTTCTTGAAGCCCTCGGCGTTAAAATCGATCTTACTCCTGGACAGGTCAAGCAGTGCCTGGAGGAAGTGGGGATAGGTTTCATGTTCGCCGCCGCTTTCCATCCGGCGATGAAATACGCCGGACCTCCACGACGCGAGATAGGCATTCGCACCGTATTCAATATCCTGGGACCCCTGACAAATCCGGCTAACGCCGGGACATATCTGCTTGGTGTAGCTGACGGTTCGCTGGTCGAAAGGATGGCGAAGGTACTGCAGAGTCTCGGCTGCAGACACGCCCTGGTAGTACACGGTGAGGATGGCCTTGACGAGATCACACTCACTACCAATACGCGTGTCTGTGAACTGATAGGCAGTGAAATCAAAAACTATGAAATCAGTCCGGAGGGCTTGGGATTCTCCAAAACAGGGATGGAGAGCCTGAAAGGCGGCACGGCTGAAGAAAACGCTGCCCTCTTGCGGGATATTCTAAGCGGCAAACAGGGACCCCAGCGTGACGTCGTTCTGATGAATGCCGCCGCCGCTCTGGTTGCCGGTAACAAAGTAAATACTCTGAAACGGGGAGTTGAAATCGCCGGTGAATCGATAGACAGTGGCAAGGCTTCGGCGAAGCTGGAAAGTTTGATAAAACTGACATCGAGTTTTGACTAGAGAGAGTTTAGCATGATACTGGATGATATAGTAGCCGATAAAATACCGGAAGTAGAACGACGCAAACGTGAACTGCCCCTCGAAGAACTAAAGAAACAGATACAGGAGCAGTCAGCACCTCTGGATTTCACTTCGGCTCTTAAAGGTGATCGGATAAAACTGATCGCCGAGGTAAAAAAAGCATCGCCGTCCAAAGGAATTATCCGCGATGATTTCGATCCGGTTGATATAGCCCGGACATATGCCGATAACGGCGCTGCCGCTATATCGGTACTGACCGATGAAAAGTATTTTATGGGGAGTCTGGAGTACCTGAGGAAAATCAGGAAAGCCCTGGATAAACCAATACCCCTGCTCAGAAAGGATTTCATACTGGACGAGTATCAGGTATACGAAGCCAGGTCTGCCGGAGCGGATGCAATCCTGCTTATCGTCGCCATTCTTGAGCCTGAAAAACTGACCGAATTGCTGGAGTTAAGCCACCGACTCGGCTTGAAATGCCTGGTTGAAACACATAATGAATATGAATGCGAAATCGCCGTAAACAACGGGGCAGGGATAATCGGTATTAACAACCGCGACCTGAGAACATTTACCGTCGATATTGAAACAACAGGCAGGCTAAGACAACTAATCACGGCTGACAGGATCGTGGTCAGCGAAAGTGGTATCAGGAATCGGAATGATATTGAAAGACTTAAAAGCTGGAATGTAGATGCGGTGCTTATCGGAGAATCATTGATGGCATCCGCCGATATAGCCGCCGCGATGAGGGAGTTCTTATGAAAATAACCAAGGTAAAAATCTGCGGTTTAAGCAAAGAAGAACACATACTTGCCGCTGCTGAAGCGGGGGCGGATTTTGCCGGAATGATCTTCGCGCCGGGTAAACGGCAGGTCACTCCGGAACAGGCAGCATCAATGGTAAAAGCCGTTCGGAATCTGGATCGAGTACCGGCGATCGTAGGAGTTTTTGTAAACCTGCCTGCCACAGAGGTAAATCGTATCGCAACTGAGTGCGACCTGGACCTGGTGCAACTCAGCGGCGATGAGGACTGGCATTACTGCCTAGAGATAGACAAACCGGTAATAAAAGTAATTCATGTTGCAGATTCTGACACTGTTGACAGCATAGTCGCAAAAATCGAGGAGGGATTTAACATACTGCAGGGCAGGGATGTAATGTACCTGCTGGATACAAAAAGTGATGACGCCTACGGCGGCACCGGTCAGTCATTCAGTCGTCACGTAGCGGCAGGAGTAGCTAGAAGGATTCCGGTATTTATCGCCGGTGGACTCGATCCGGAGAATATAGCCGAAGTCGTTGAGGAAGTACATCCCTGGGGAGTGGATGTCTCATCAGGTGTTGAGACAGATGGTCACAAAGACACGGAAAAGATCAAGAACTTTATCGGCGAAGTGAAAGCTGTAGCGGGAGGTGGCTAATTGACACAGGATAGAAAAGGATATTTCGGAGATTACGGCGGCCAGTTCGTCCCGGAAACACTCATGCCGGTATTGGATGAACTGGCAGTAGCCTATAAAGCTCTAAAGGCAGATAAAAGTTTCTGGGCCGAGTTCGATGCCATGTCTCGTGACTACTCGGGAAGACCGACTCCGCTTTACCTGGCAGAAAAACTGACAGAACACTGCGGTGGTGCCCGAATATATCTGAAACGTGAAGACCTTACCCACACCGGAGCTCATAAGATAAACAACGCGCTTGGTCAGGGGCTGCTCGCTAAGAAAATGGGCAAACACCGGATAATAGCTGAGACTGGAGCCGGACAGCACGGAGTAGCTACCGCGGCCGTATGTGCCAAGCTTGGACTCGAATGTATAGTGTATATGGGAGAAGAGGACATAAGAAGACAGGCACTCAACGTTTTCCGCATGAAGCTGATGGGAACAGAGGTCAGACCGGTGTCCAGCGGCAGCCGGACGCTGAAAGACGCCATTAACGAGGCGATTCGCGACTGGGTAACGAACGCCAGAGATACCTATTACCTGCTTGGTTCGGTAGTAGGTCCTTATCCGTACCCGGAAATGGTCAGGGATTTTCAATCGGTTATTGGTACGGAAACAAGGCAGCAGATCCTCGAAAAAGAAGGCCGATTACCTGATGGTATAGTAGCCTGCGTCGGAGGTGGTAGCAACGCCATCGGTATATTCTACCCGTTCATCGGAGATAAGGAAGTAAGGTTGATAGGAGTTGAGGCAGCAGGAAGGGGAATAAAGAGCGGCGAACACGCTGCTACGCTGGCAGCAGGCACGGTAGGAGTTCTGCACGGCTCGAAGTCGTATATTCTCCAGGATGAAAATGGTCAGATTAAGGAGACTCACAGCGTTTCTGCCGGCCTGGACTATCCCGGAGTAGGGCCCGAACACAGCTATCTAAAAGATAGCGGGCGTGCTGAATACGTTGCGGTAAACGATACCGACGCTCTCGAAGGTTTCCAGTTGCTGTGCCGCACCGAAGGTATTACTCCTGCGCTTGAATCTTCACATGCCATTTATCACGCCATACAATTAGCGCGAACACTTGACAGGGATAGGATTATTGTCGTCAATCTATCGGGGCGCGGTGATAAAGATATGGACATTGTCGAAGAAGCACTGGGGGTGAAGTAATGAGTAGAATCGAAAAAGTCTTCACCAAACAGGGACACACTGCACTTATCGCGTATATCACAGTGGGCTACCCTAACACCGATGCTACTTTACAGGCCGTGCCGGTTATCGCGAAGAATGGCTGCGATATCATTGAGCTGGGGATACCTTTTTCAGATCCGCTTGCCGATGGGGTTACGATACAGAACGCCAGTTATCATGCGTTGAGGAATGGTGTTACCCCTGAAATCTGCCTGGAACTGGCCGGTGACTTAAGTAAGAAAGTAGATACTCCGTTGGTATTTATGTCCTATTATAATCCTATCTACCACTATGGTATTGAAAAATTCTGTAAAGCCTGTTCGGTTTCAGGTATAGACGGCCTTATAATTCCCGACCTGCCACCGGAAGAAGGCGTTGAGATCGAAGAGAGTGCTTTAAACAATGGTATCGATCTAATTTATCTTCTCGCTCCAACGAGTAATAATGAGCGTATAAAACTTGGGGTTGAACATTCACGTGGATTCGTTTACCTGGTCTCCGTTACCGGGGTTACAGGCGCACGTAGTTTTCTCCCTTCTGATCTAAAGGATTTTATAACCGGCGTCAGGAGAGTGACCGATAAACCTCTCTGTGTCGGTTTTGGTATATCCACGCCGGAACAGGCGGCACAGGTAGGCAGGTTAGCCGATGGAGTAATAGTTGGTAGCCGAATAGTTCAATTATTGGAGTCTGATGACTCATTTTTCAGGATTGGCACTTTTATCTCAGAATTACGGCAAGCGCTGGATTCAAAAAATGCTTAAATCCATATCCATATAATGCATGAAGGCCATCTTTTGCTAAAGACGGCCTTCTTTTTTTTATTTTAGTAATTAAGCTTTAGCCTTTTCCAATCCTGAACATTTTGGTCCCGCAGGTCGGGCATACACCCTGAGTTGCAGGTTTACCGTTCTTCATTGTAATTGCTTTCGCGTCCTTAATCTCTTTCTTTGCCCTGCACTTCACACAATATCCTTCCATTACTCAACCTCCCTTTTTTGGTTTGATTATAATTAGAAAGAATATAACTATAAACACACACTTTGTCAAGCACTGAATCGATATTTCTTAAGAAAAGAAAAAGATTGCCGCTCATCATACCTGTAAATCAACTACTTAATCGTATGTAATTATTGACATTATGCAGTAAGTATGCATAAAATTGCGAAAAGTTTGTGCTGAGGTGGGATATGAAAATAGTGGTAATTGGTCTGGGACAGTGCGGTGGAAGAATAGCTGATGA
>JAFGCW010000094.1 GCA_016932435.1 Dehalococcoidales bacterium
GCGCTGATAGCTGCCCAGCAGCCGGCGATACCGCCGCCGATAACCAGCACGTCTGTTTCGACTTCCTGTTCATCATCGAAACGTACCGGGTAGGGCCAGGCCGGCACTTTTCCACTGTTTTCCAGCAAGTCATGCCATTTAGTCATATTATCAACCTCCTTTTTCATTAACTCCTTAAGAGTTTCAGCAGGGTACAATTTTATATCATTCGCGGTAATATAGCCAGAAATATTAGCGATGGTTCTGTTTACATCCGGTTGTTACATCCGTCGTTGCGGGGATTCACCCCGTTCGTCCTGAGCCTGTCGAAGGACGAACGGAACGTGAAATCGGTACTGGTCGCCAGAATGACGGCGAGTTAAAAGAGCAAGGCAGGCAAAGTCAGAATCGGTTAATACCCTTGTAGTAAGGTCTTGGAAAGCGTTTGAAAAGCCTCCGAGTATGTCAGCTTCCAGGGGCGGCAGCTTTTAGTAGATAGAACCTCTCCTGAAAATATCTATTCCGACTTCAGCTCCGAATTCTGCATGAAACAATGGATTGTTTATATTACAAACGAAGAACAGAACGAGGTTTAACAAGATATTCGGCCATCTTTGTATCTTTCATAAACGCGGTGAAGAGCGAGTGAATCTCTCTTGCGATTTCAGGACGTTCATTTATTACGTTCTTCTCCTGTTTCGGATCGGATTTCAGGTTGTATAATTCCGAGAAACCCGGTTCGACATCATAGAGCAATTCCCATTCGTCAGTAGTAATAGTCGCTCCGGAAGCCCATTCCGACCTGCGTTCCACGTCATCGACCGTTCTCATCGTTTCACCGGCGTTAACGAACGGCAATGCTCCGATTACATAATCGCGACCGGGCAGAGCCTGGTCCTTTACCATAGGTAATAAAGACTTACCCTCCACAGCGGAGGGTATATCAACTCCCATTAAATCCAGGACCGTCGGCATCAGATCGACCGCTGAAGTCAGGCCGCTGTACGTTGCCGGAGGAACACCGGGTACGTAAATAAGGAGCGGGTTAGCCAGCAGTTCCTGGTACAGCGGCGAGCGTGCCCATACTCCCGTGGATGATGTATTGTTGGTTGCCTCGTCATTGCTGAAATTCGGATCGGTGGCAACAACTGATTTGCCTATCATACCGCCATGCTCGCCAAAGTAGAAGCCGTGGTCGGTCGTGAAAATGATGGCGGTGTTTTCCATCAGCCCCATATTCTCCACCTGCCTCAGGAAATACCCGATCCAGGTGTCGACCATCGTTAATTCGCCGCAGTAGGTAGCGGTTAGTTTCTTGACTTTTTCTTCTGAGTATCCCGGATCATCGTGCCAGAAACCATAAATGGGGTATATCACTTCACCATCGTATCCAGGCATGTAACGCTCTGTGTAATAGGCCGGGGCGTCCCACGGTTCATGAGGATCCCATGTATCTATATAGAGGAAAAAATCTTCTTTGTAATGGTAGTTCAGCCACCGCATCGACTCGATGAATGTTCGGGGCGCAAAACAATCACTCTCGAAGTGCCATGGCATAGCAGGCTCGCGTGCGTTCATTGTTTCTTTCGTTACTCCGGCGTCAAGAGGCGTCCCGGGGATCACCGGATGATGGAGCTGCCCGGGGATTTCGGTAAAGGTACGAAAACCGCGATCGTAACCCATGGCATTACGCAGGTAGAAAGGAGTATCGACGATCGCCGAAGTATGGACACCTTTGTTTGAAAGGAGTTCACCGATTACCACTTCATTCTTGGGAAGCGGCTCCCACTTCATGAATGACATCGTCCAGCGGCCGGTCAGGAAGTCGGCACGGGCCGGCATGGTAGGAAACGATGCTGCGTAGTGATTATTAAAACGCACTGACTTCGCTGCCAGTGCATCGAGGGAAGGCGTGTGAATCGTCTTATTGCCATAAGCCCCCATATAATCACGCCGGAAAGTATCGGATGTTATCCAGATAACGTTCATGTTTCTCTCCCTTTTATAGTTTGTAAAAAGTAGAGTAATTATAACACACCAGATGAGTTCTTGGATGATGTACCATAGTCTCAGGGACTGATAAAAACAGGATTATTTATCTGAACAAGACTCAATAACGTGTGACTACTCTCAATCCAATAATAAGTCATACGGACATAAATCAGAAGAACTAGCATGTTTATCATCCTCTCCCAGGACTATCTGGGAATAAAAATAAAAACCTCCAGTAGAGAAGGCTTTTCTTTGTGTGTCGACTTATCAATGAATTTCTTCCGAGTTTAATAACTTTCTTTCCGACGCAAAGCATCGAGGTATCATAGTGGCCTTAATTAACTTCCCCTATTTCACCATACAGTTCAGGTCGCCGGTCACCGATGAAATCTAATTCGAATTCTCCAGGTTTGAAAACATATCGTTTGTTCCTGGAGTCGTTAAGGTCTATTTCGGCGTAGATTATCTCTTCGTTATCGGCGCTTGCTTCAGCAAGGGTGTCTCCCATGGCATTTATAATTTTGCTGGTTCCGATGAAACGAGTACCTCTCTCATTGCCGACGCGATCGACAACCACTACGGCAACCTTGTTCTCATATGCCCTGGTGTTCACGACAAATGCAGGAACTTTGTTCCTGCCGTTCGGCCAGTTAGTTGGGAGGATAAGGATTTCAGCTCGCAATAAGGTCATAACTCGCGCGGTTTCCGGGAAATTACAGTCGTAACAGATATGCATTCCGATAATGCCCACAGATGTGTTGTACACACGGAGTGGTCCGTCACCCGGGTCAAGGAATCTATCCACACCGAGGAAGGGAAGATGGGTTTTTCGGTATGCTCCGATTATTCCCTGGGGGGAAACAAGAACGGCGGAATTGTAGTATTTGTCCTGTGCCGGGTTTGTTTCAAGCAATCCGACCACCATATGAACGCCCAGCTCCTTTGCACATTCAACGAGTTTATCCGTTTCGGGTCCGGGTACTGTCACCATATATGGTAAGGCTTCTTCTTGGCTGGCATAAACATAACCGGACAGAGCGCATTCCGGAAACACTACCAGATCCGCTTTGTTCTCAGCCGCGATTTTTGACTGATCCAATATTTTTCTCAGATTTCTATCTATGTTCATTATTTCCGGGTCCATTTGAACACCGGCTATCTTAACTTGATCGTTCATTAATCCGTACCTCCGGCTTGTTGCGGTAAATATTTTCGATTGACTTTGCACACATAAGTGAAGGTCGGATTGACGAATTGAGTACACCTCGCCTCCAGCACTTGCCCCAGAAGAAGATAGGCCTCTCCTCGGGTAAATCCATAGTCCTCTTCCAGCCAAAGAATCATCTCCACCAGTGCCAGTCGGAATGCGTCCTCTGCAGGCTTTGCTTGAGCAGTAGTAATGATGTGAGCTTCGTCGGTAATACGAGGCCATGACATACTCTCCGGTTTAGGAGCCAGATCGCAACTGATTTTAACCCTGCCTCCCGCTTCGATACCGCCCGCTCCGCATATCTCTCCGTCGCCCTGGATTGCGTGCATATCACCAATGTGCAGCAGAGCCCCGGGAACGTAAATCGGTATATGAACTGTCGCTCCGCTGGTAACTTCCTGGATATCCATGTTACCACCCCATTGTCCTGCCCAGGTGTTGGACCACCGGGTGCTTGCCGGGGCTACACCAACCACACCCAGCATCGGCGCAACGGGAAGCTCCAGCTTATCACTCCAGATAACCTTCCCTTCCCCGATATGTACCACTTTCTTCTGTTCACCAACACCACTCGGGCCCATCCAGCCTGGCATGGCTCCGGTGCTTCCCCAGTAGTTGGTAAAGCCAACCGGGTCCAAGTCTATTTCCCCGATATTTACCGACAATACCTGCCCTGGCATCGCGCCTTCTATGTAGATACAACCGCTGGAAGGGTTCCCACCGCGCAGCTTTTGACGAAGCATCTCTCTTTCGGGATGGTCATCAAGCCACGGTCCCGGATTCAGCTGCGTTTCCACCTCGAATTCCTCCCCGGGACTGACTCGCAGAGTCGGTTCATTTTCAGGTCCCGTCTCGAAATAGAGAATGTCTCTGGTTGCTCGCTGCATTTCACTCTCCTCCCCAATTTGATCAAAACTTACCGGTGTCATACACTGTTTTACCGCCGACGATTGTAGCGATAATGGGAATTTCGTGAATCTTATTGGGATCTAGGGTCAATATATTTTCACCGATGATAGTAAAATCAGCCAGTTTGCCAACTTCTATTGAACCCCTGACATCGTCCTGGTGGTCCTGCCAGGCACCGTTTATGGTGTAGGAGCGGATCGCCTGCTCCACCGTGATGCACTGTTCCGGTCCTATCACTTCCCCAGTGGCTTTGTCCTTACGCAGAACCGCCGATTCCACTCCCTGTCTCCAGTCCGGATACGTCACAGACGCATCGGAGCTGTTGGA
>JAFGCW010000014.1 GCA_016932435.1 Dehalococcoidales bacterium
CTTGCATACTCCAATAAGGTTCCTTGTGAGGGGGACACACTATCTCAATCTTGAGACGTCCACTAAATAATCTGGTATCATCATTTTCAATTTTATCTGTAACAGGATGAATACCAGAATCCGTTTCTTCACAAATCGAAGTTATGGAGTCGGTGGCATCTTTAGTTGCCTGGTGTAATATTGCATCCCGGTTTTTATTGTTCGGTTCAGTTGATGGCTGTGATTCGGTCTCAGGTTCTGGGTCTATAGAATAGGAACTTTTGGATTTGTTGTTTTTTAAGGCCTTTGTATCGCCAGCGATTTCTTTAACTTTTTCCAATTTTTGCGTCAATATCCGGGTTGTGCTATTCTCCAGATCTTTCTTCGATTCTAGAGAAACTTTTATAAAATCATCTTTCATTTGTAATAAGCTACGCTCTATTATTTCCGTAATAATACGTGAATATTTTTCGTTGATACTACCGATGACTCGCGATGACGCCTCTAGCGCCTCATCATAAGCTTCTTCACGATACTTTTTAGCTGCCTGCTCAGCATCCTCTTTCGATTTATTTATAATCTGCTCTGATTCTAGCCTTACCTCTTTTCTCGTCTGGGAAACAATGTTTTTTGCTACCTCTGTGGCCTCGGAGATTATCCTTTTCGATTCTAGCCCAGCCTCTTGTTTTGCTTGTTCGACAACCCTTTTAGCTTCCTCTTGAGCCGAGGCCAAGATTTGTTTCGAATCTTGCTCAACCTTCTCTTTTAGTTTTTCAACTTCTATTCCTATAGCTTTCTGAACACCATCCCAATACTTTAGAGCCGCGTTATCTAAGCCACTGATTTCAGGATCCTCATTTGGGTCCGTTTTTGGTGTCATTTGAGTTATACCTTCTCTACTCGATTTCACGCCTGTTGGTCCGCCTCGTAATATCGAAGAGTATTATTTCTGGCTTTTCTCACAGTATTCATAATTGTTTGGGAAGCTCTGAATAAGTTTTAATCAACCCCCTCAATCCCCAAATCTTGGGGGACTGGAGAGGCCGGGGGACACCCCCGGAGCCCCCGCCATATATTTCTCTGGACTCCTTTTTCAGAGATTCCTTAGATAGATATTAATTATTAATGTATTCTAGAATTGTATATTATTATTACCTGGTTGACTATCACCAAAAAGTCATGGGCTCAGCACAAGTAATATAAAGTAATTACGCACCGCAAGGCACCGACCCGGCGTTAGGCAAGGGCTTCTTTTGGGAAATCCTGTTTTTTCCTACCTTGGGAGCGCGGGGCGTTTTATCTGGATATTGCTGCGCTTTAACCGATATTTGTTTTTATTACCCCTCACTTTAATCCTCTCTAGGAGAGTAGACGGGAAAAGTATATCTCATTCCCAGCCATACAGAATTTATCCTGGCCTTTCAAGAATCATGTGGATCGATGGGTTGCGCTCCGCTTTATCTATACTACAATTATTTCCCGATGCGCGGAAGTGATAGAGGCTAGCCGGGATATTCTCGTAAGGAAAAAAAGGGGGCCGAAGCCCCCCTTTTTGAAGGAAAGAGGATGCTATTATTTGGCCTTTTTCCGCTTCCGCCAGACCGTGAAGTAGAGGATGATAAGGATGACAATCCATATCGGGCTGAGAACGCCAAGCCAGATGATGATGTTGACCAGGACGCGGACGAAAGCCGCCAGCCCGCGCCAGGCGCTACCGGCGACATTCCCGGGATCCCAGCCAGCTTTCTCCGTGACGATAATATAGTCACTTCGTTCGTAGGTATCCGTATTGCCACGGTCATCGGTGACGGTAAGGGTCACCTTATAAACGCCTTCCTTCTTATACGCATGTACCGGCTGTTCTTCCTGGCTCTTCTCGCCGTCGCCGAATTCCCAGGCATAGCTATAAGGACTAAACCCGCCGGCGGTCACGGGGTAGAAGCGTATTTTTTGCCCTTCCTCAACGTTGCGCGTCTCCGCGGTGAATTCCACACTCAGTTTGGACTGCTCCAGGTTTATCTGTATCAGGGACATTGCGACACTCTGCTCAAGGTATTGCATACGTCCCTTTATCTGCTCGATTTCCTCCCTGGTCCTGGTCAGTTCCCGCTGCACTTCCAGGATTTGTTCAACGTTTCCGGCCTGTTCCATCAGTTCAAGCAACTGCGCCTCGCTTGCCTGGAGATTGCTCAACCGAGCGGAAAGGTCTATGAATTCCTCGGTGACATCCTGCCCCGAGGTGCTTTCGTAAGTCACTTCGACAGCCATATTCCGCAATTCCTTGATAGTCGCATCGAAATGCTGTGCCTCGACCCTGATAGCGATATTTCCTACCAGGCGGTCGCGTTCCTGCCAGCTATTTGAGGACACGATGAAGCCGTTATACTTAGCGGCCAATCCTTTAATGGTCTCGATAGCCCCAACCACGTCTTCGACCACCAGTGTCAGGGACCCGGACCGGATAACTAGGCGCTGGGTATCCGGGGAATAACCATTCCCGGTTTCATAATCCGGATACTGGTTTCCCGAGCTTGCCGTTACGGTTGGTGTGACGGTCGGAGCAGGTTGATTGGACCATTTCTGTGTAGTCGTAAAGGTCACACCCATTCCACCGGTTTCTTTCGACTCTTCTTTTACCCCGGATGAGCAGGCGACCGTCCCCGCCAGGACAAAAACCAGCAGCAACCCGATAATCAGCTTTTTCACCTTTTCCTCCATTTTTAGACGTCTTTACCTATTATAACGCCAAATAAACGGAAAAGTTGGGACAAATCAAGATAATTATGAATTATTAAGGGTCATTTCATCAAAGATGCAGGAGAGAATCCCAGGCGCGATACGGTGATAAATGAAAAAATATATTTAGCAACGGGCCAGATTGGTTTTTCTATATCAGTGAGTAATAATTCAGCTGTTCTTATCGATGGCCTTACGGACAGCGGCCCGGCTTTCTTTATACTCATGAACAATCTTACGCCCGGCTTCCGTTAACCGGGCGTAGCCGCCCCCGGCCCCACCGGTCGATTTTTCCACCAGAGGTTCCGAAGTCAGGCTATTCATCGCTTCCACCCAAAGCCAGGCATTCCGGTAAGTAAGGTTCATCGATTTTGCCGCGGCAGAAATGGAGCCCAGCTTATCGATGCGTTCCAGCAGGGTCGCGCGTCCCCAACCCATGAGAAGCTTGCCGTCCTTCTCGATCCAGACCTTGCTTCTCATCACTATACCGGACTCCGGCTTATGCCCAAAGCGGGCACCGTGCTTCACCCCAAATTCCGGGATGTTTCTATCCGATTTATCAGGCATTGATGTGTTTTCCTTTAAGCTAAATTATATTATCAACAATATATCGAACTGTCAAATAACATAATAAGGCGTGATCTGACCATATACAGATAATCTTGTAACAAGAATCAAGACGTTAGAATCAACACTCCTGCCGGAAGACACACCAGGCTATAAGTAAAAACGGAGGCTCACGGCCTCCTTTACTAATGCTATCAGCCACAATACAGGGGTTCATACCCTGCGGGGGTGAGGCGGTGAATATGTGACCCTCTGCAAAACGGGCACAATACACACGTTTCCCGGGAAGGGCTCTGAGGTATCGGCAGACTAAACTTTTGATGACAATCCTGGCATTCATGTTCCCAGGCGACGGGCGCATTATTTATATCAGAACCGGCTGGAGCCCAGGAAGGTAACTCCCTCGCTTCATCAGAACCGCACTTCGGACAGGCCGGCCCGTTGGCCAGTAGTACATGTTCCTCTGCCGAAGACCTGAAGACAATGCCGCATTTACGGCATAAATACGTCAGTTCCGCCATTTTTCCCTGCTTTTATTATCCGGTTATTACCGCCCTGCCCTATCCCGGTAACTTACCTTCCTGACCATAAGGTACCGTCCCGACGTCTCCCTCATATCCCTGCAATCGATATGCCCCACGCGGGATATCCTTCATATCTTTCTTATCTACCTTCGATATCCGGCAAAGCAGGCAGGTGAGATCGGGAGAGCCATACATCGGGTCGAAGTGTTCGTTAGAAGTGAGCATATTAGGACTGGAAATGGTCAGCCCGTGCAGAGGTCCGGGTTCTTCAGGATAAAAGCAATTAGCGGTAGCCATGACAACACCGGGTAGTATCCCCGGGTAAACCCTGGCTAGCTGCTTGATTTTACCCCGCGGCGATTCAATCCACATCCAGTCGCCGTCCTTAATGCCGTGTTTGGCCGCGGTATCGGGGTGAACCTGGGCGGTCGGGTAGACCATGAAGCTCCTTAACCAGGGGATATTCCGATACTGGGCAAGGAAATAGAACGGCTGCCGATATCCCGAAGTGAGAACATATGGATACTCTTTGGCCAGTTCTGGAGTGGACACAGGGCTTTCGCCAGGCTCGACGAATTGCGGTAGAGGATCATACCCCATGTCTTTCAAGGTCGTGGAATACAGTTCCAGCTTGCCGGTAGGCGTCGGGAAACCACCGCCTTTACGCCAGTAGTCAGTCTTATATTTATAGTATATCTGATCTTTACCGGTACAGGAGCAAATCATCTGCCGGCTGAACTGTTCCCAGGTCAAGTCGCCCTTGCGCAACTGATAGCTCAGCATATCATCGACATTCTTCCATGGCCAGTATTCAGGCGCGACCCTCCTGCCTATATCGAGGGCGATTTGAGCGTCGGAACGCGCCTCGCCGGGAGGTTCGACGCATTTATTGATAGCGGAAATGAAGAAGCGGGGATGCATATCGAAAATATCGTTCAATTCCAGGTAATGGGCGGCCGGCAGAACGATGTCGGCGTATTCCGCCGCCGGTCCCATGAACAGATCAATCTGGACGCGGAAATAGTCTTCTTTCTCATAAGCCTTAATGATATCCTGAGTATGCGCCAGGTGTACGATTTGCTGACCGGCGATAGCAATCCAAACCCTTATCCTGTCCGGATGGTCTTCAAGTATTTCTTTTATGGCGGTATCCGAATGTGCGGTACGCGCGGCCCCCATTTTATGGACATTACCGCCTTTAATCTTACTTTTCATTTCCGGGGTAAGGGGGATTTCATTAAAAAAGTCTTCAATGAGTCTGGTGGGCGGCAGGACCCAACTCATCATGCTACCGGGTCTTTCGATGTTACCGGTAATTCCGCATAAATCCACGACACATCTGATATTCTGTCCGGCATTGGCCTGTCTTTCCAGGGAGCTGCCTACCTGAACACATCCGGGGGTATCCACGGCAAACAGGCGGGCGGCATGGGCAATCTTTTCTTTGGGCACCCAGGTAATCTCCTCAACTTTATCCAGAGGATATTCCGCGGCTCTGGCTTTCAGTTCCTCAAAGCCGTAGGTCCATTTTTCAACGAATTCTTTGTCGTACAGTTCCTCCTGGATGATGACGTTCATCATGCCGAGCAGCAGAGCGGCATCGGTGCCGGGCCGGAGCTGAAGCCATTCGGTCGCCCGGGAGGTCATGGCCGTCGCCCGGGGGTCGATAACAATCAGGTTTTTGACGTGGTCAAGAGATTTAAGGAACCAGTACGCCATTTCCGAATCGGCGCTGCTTATTTCCAGCTGTTTCGCCAGGACAATCTGGGTTTTTGGAAATTGACCACCCCAGCCATGATAGTCGCAGTAAAGCCTCCCGTAGCCGGTTACCAGACCATAGATGCCGATTCTTGGGCTGTGGCAGATATAACCGGGAGTAACGATATTGGCAGTACCCAGTGACCTGGCCAGCCGGTGAACATAACGATTACATCCTCGGCCGGTCCCCTGGGATATTGCAATTGTATGGGGGCCGTATTTCTCCCGGGCTTCCTTGATTTTCACGGCAATAGTGTCAAGGGCTTCGTCCCAGGTGATACGCTGCCACTTTCCTTCGCCTTTTTTACCGGTCCTTTTCATAGGGTACTTGATACGGTAGGGATTGTTTATATGTTGCAATTGTGAAAGGCCTTTGGCACACATCGTGCCTTCGGTGACACCCTCCGGGTCTCCTTCTACATGGGTAATGACACCATCCTCGACGGTTACCAGTACCCCGCAGCCACCGTGGCACCCCTTACAGGTGGTTCTAATGATTTTACCAGCCATTACGTTCTCCTTGTAAACGATGTGAGTATGATAGTGTCGGCAACAACGGGGTATGGACACCAGCTTTAAGCAGGACATATTTCAGCGACACCGCCCCCGCAGTATGAAATACGATAGCCAGGATGAGCATCCCGGTGGTCGCTTCACCGGCGAACAGGCTCAGAGAAGAAATTACCAGAGGAATAATCATCCCGAGTATAACCACGCCAATCCAGAACCACCACCTTAAAGCACCCTTTACCAGCAGCAGCGCGGTATATTTACTCGTTTTCGATTGATAAGTAGAGTTCCAGATATAGGCAGCCATCATGATGATGTTCGCCGCCAGCAGGACGCGACTGCCAAACTCTACTATCGCGATATCTACCGACGTATCGGCCATTCCCACCGCCAGCATCAGCGCGAAGCCATCGGCGACACCGGCCAGAAGTATGATTATCGGCAGCATAGCCGTGTTCCAGAAGGGTACGCTCTTACAGTAGCTCATTATGAACCCGCTGTAGATACCGACGAGAAACGCGAATATTCCCCCGATAATACCCAGGCCGAAATACCAGCTTTCCCAGGTCGTACCGGGATACAGGTTCATCGCCAGATAACCGACGACCAATTGAATAAACACAACACCACCGAAATAAACATTGAAATTAATACCCCTCGTAAACCACGAGGTCTTCCAGGAAGATGTAAATGGAATTATCGTACGCCAGAACCTTAATGGTTTGCCAAAATACATAATATGCAGGGGAATTTTTAAGAACATGATAATAATCCAGCCGGCCAGCATTCCCCACCAGTTATCAAAAAAAAGTGATACCAGATATAGCCCAGCACCCAGCGAAGTAAACACTTCAGCTATCCAGACCAGAATACCGCGGCGTTCGATCCACTCGGTCTGGGCGGTTGGTTTAACCATCCAATCATGTGTGACCATCCATTGCCGTAACGCCATTTTTATTGCCTCCAACCTTTATCGATATAATAAATGGAAGGGTCCGTATCATGTTCCAGATGAAGCTGGAACCCCTTGCGGTCCCTAATCAAACACCGCACTTCGCTATCAGGGTCGTCAAGGTCACCGAAATACAACGCCCTGGCCGGGCAGGCATTGACACAGGCCGGCGTCGCGTACCGGTCCTTGCCTGGAGTCAATCCCCGTGACAGACCCTGATCGATTCTCTCCATGCAGAAATTACATTTTTCGGTAGTCCCGACGGTATGCGGATA
>JAFGCW010000095.1 GCA_016932435.1 Dehalococcoidales bacterium
ATCAGCGAATCTATCTTCTTTCGTCCAGGCCGGATTTCCTATAGCCTTACAAAAGTTTATCCATTCTTCTTCTGTTTTAACAGCGATAGAGACCCACTTGTCGTCTCCCTTACAGCGATAGTTATTATGGGGAGCCATACCGGGGTGGTTATTTCCCTGCGGTTCGGCGACGCGGCCGTTCATGGTATAATCCATGATTGTTTCGCCCAGGACGCTGGTTCCCACCTCCGTTTCAGCGAGGTCGATAAACTGTCCTTCTCCTGTTTTTTTCCGGTAATACAGGGCAGCCAGAACAGCGAAGGCGCTATGAATACTCGCATTGCAGTCACCGAAGCTGCTTGTCTGCGCACCCAGAACCGGCTCATCGTAATAGCCGATCAGGCTGACCAAGCCGCAAATAGCGGTAATAATGGGTGCGTACACGTTGGCGTTTTTAAAGGGTCCGTAAGACCCGAGTCCGCTCAACGAGATAGTAATGATATCGGGTTTTATCTCTTTTAGAGATTCATAATCCAATCCAAGCCGTTTCATTACCCCCGGACTGGAATTATCCAGTACAACATCGCTTTTCTTAACCAGTTCTTTAATTAAAGCCAGCCCCTCAGGCCGCTTCAGGTTTACCGTAATGCTGTACTTATTGCGGTTCAGACCATGGAATTGCGGCTGCATATCCACCCATTTTCCTTTATCCCCGCCGTCTATATCATCGCCAACAATCGGACGGCCTAATCTGGCGCCGTCGATGTGGGTTCTCGATTCTACCTTGATAACCTCGGCTCCCATATCAGCAAGGATATGTGCCGCCATCGGTCCAGCCCATGCCGTACCGAAGTCTAAAACCCTTATTCCTTCAAGCGCGTTGGTTGCCATCTACATACCTTCCTTTCAACTACGCAAAAAACTCTGATAAATAGTTATTTGGATTAAATAACCCCCGTTCTTCTTAATGTAGTGAGTTCCTCCTTTGTATATCCCAGGCGGTTTACATAAACTTCCTCATTGTGTTCTCCGAGGAGAGGGGCAGCATGTTCTACCGCCCATGGAGTCTTTGACATTTTGAAAGGAGCGCCAGGATACTTAATCGTGCCCGTCTCCTTACGGTCAACCTCGACAAAGAATTCACGTGCTATTAGCTGAGGGTCTTTAAGCAACTCATCTACGGTTCGCAGTGGGGCAAAAGGTATTCGTTTTTCACGACAAAGTGCGAAAATCTCATCTTTGGTACGATCCATTAACCACGGCTTAATGAGTTTATCACATTCGTCGGCGATGTCCTCATTCATGCGTCTTCGACTTGTATACCTGGGATCCTTTGCCCATTCCGGCTTACCCATAAGCTCAAGGAATCTTTCCCACTGAGCTTGCTGCGGAGCCGTAAGGCACATGTAACCGTCTTTACAGGCAAAGGTCCCGGATGGATAGTAAGCGTAACCGGTACGCGTTCCCTGTCTTATACCGGTTACTCCCCGGTAAATGTAGGTTATAATGGATAGTCCGGTGACTACGTTAGCCCAGACCTCTGCTTCAGAGACATCCACAAGTTGTCCCTCGCCAACCAGTTCACGACCAAGTAATGCAAAAAGGCTACCAACGGCAGCACTGATTCCCGCCAGATAAGCTCCTTGTGAAGCCGGCATCACCAACGGTTCCCGGTCCGGTTCTCCGATTCCTACGCTTACACCACCGGCAGCACTGGTATTGATATCATAGGCTTTGTAGTCTTTGTATGGGCCCATCTGACCGAACGGTGTAATAGAAGTCATTATAATCTGGCTGTTGATTTCCTTCAGGTGGTCATAATCAAGTCCTGAATCTTTTACCTCCTGTGGAGGGTAGTTCTCGACAAAGATATCAGCTTGCTCAATCAGCTTCTCAAAAATCTGCCGCCCGGTAGGTGTCTTCAGATTCAGGGTGATGCCCATTTTATTGGTGTTAAGAGCGAGGAAAAGGCCACTTGTTTCCGGGTTGGCTACATTGTTCAGGAAAGGGCCATGCTGCCTTGCCTCGTCACCGAAACCCGGCTCTTCAATTTTTATCACCTCAGCTCCAAGATCAGCCATAACTTTGGTACAGTAAGGACCTGATATGGAATTAGCCCACTCAAGCACTTTAATCCCCGCCAGAGCTTTTTCAGGCATACCTCCAACCTCCTTTCAAACTTTGAAAATACCATTGTGTTCTAAATAGCAATGAATTACAATTAATATATCTGAAAATCCGGATTATTTACCAGCTAATTTCTTTTGTCAGCCGGTTTTTACTTAAGCAGGATTTTCATATCAAGCAGGTTGTTTCCATATTACCAGACATATATACGTTAATGATAGCATCTCTCCGCAGTAATTTGCTCTATGTGCACGTCGTGTCCTGCGTTACTCTGGTATTATCTATTATTACTCCATACTTGACAAACCAAGCCGTAGAATCATATAATCCGTCATCATATACGATATCTATTGGACTATCGTATACGATGGGTTGTCACAACTAAGTATAATATTAACAGAAAAAGGTAGTCAACAACCTCAAGAAATATTCGGGAGAACGACCTGGGGAAGAGGTGGGTGTAAGTCAAGATATTGACTGCCGGTTTTACCGGGGTTAAATAATATGGCGATGAGACCGATAAAGAAGTGATGCCTCAGGCTAAAAAGGGTGAAGTTGTGGTAAGATGTTTGGAAAAGACCGGTAAACAATTATCAGGTCTATAGAATCGAGAATGGAGGTATAGAGTCTATGAAGAAAAAGGTGTTGTGGTTGTTGATGAGCTTCATAATGATGTTCTCTCTGGTGATAGCGTCATGCAGTACGGGTGAGGAAACCGGGGGGAAGGTAACTGAGAAAGATACAGGTCAGACGGTAACGGTGGGGGCAGAGGAGGAGAAAGAGGTTGTGAAAGAACAAGAGGAAGAGAAAATACCGTTTAAGGGCACAGGAGCATGGTGGGACAAATTCGGAGAGGCACAATATGGTGGTACAGTCACCTCACGAATTGCCAGTTCTCCTCCTCATTTCGACCCGTACCTGGGTATGGGCCCGAGTTCAATCTGGCTGGAGACGCTGGGAATGAGAGACTGGGCGGTAGACCGGGATGAATGGGCACATAACGTGATGTATATTCCCGCGGAATATTCGACTGGTCTCCTGGCAGAAAGCTGGGAATGGCCGGATATGTCAACAGTTATATTTCACCTGCGCGAGGGCGTAAAATGGGCGGATAACCCATACAGCGAGGCTTCCGCGCTGCTTAACAGTCGTGAGTTTACTGCCGACGATGTGGAGTGGAGTTTTAGCAGGTATCACGGACTGAACGAGTTCGAAGGAAAAGCCAGTGCGTACCGGGAGACGCCTCTGATGGTGATTGCAGGCGTAAAAGCCCTCGACAAGTACACGGTAGAGTTCAAGGCTGCCTACCCGTCATTCGATATGCGTGATATTCTACTGGAGACTCTCCCCGGACTCCAGATAGTAGCCCGCGAAGTTGTTGAGAAGTGGGGAGACATGAACAACTGGCAGCACATCGCGAGCACCGGGCCGTATATGATGGCGGACTATATTAGCGACAGTTTTATAACCATGGTAAAGAATCCGAACTATTATGGATATCATGAATGGTACCCGGAAAATCAACTTCCTTATGCCGACAAGTGGGAACTGCTGGTTATACCGGATGTTGCCACCTCGATGGCAGCCATGCGTACCGGCAAGGTCGACCTGATAGAAGATTTATCATGGGAGCAGGCGGATAATCTGGCACGAACCAATCCTGAAATACTGCAGGCAACACTCCCTATAGACGGGTATACCCTGGATATGCGCTGCGATATGGAACCCTTCACGAATATCAAAGTAAGACAGGCGTTACAGATGTCCATAGACCTGGAGACGATAGCTGCTACATACTACGGTGGTTACGTAGAAGCGAAGGTGATGGGATTCACGGGAACTCCCGGGTTCCAGACCCCTTACGATGAATGGTCGCAGGAACTCAAGGATGGCTATACCTATAATCCCGAAGGTGCGAAAGCACTTCTGGCTGAAGCCGGTTATCCCAACGGATTCAGCACCAACGTAGTAGCGCAGACCACAGATGATCTTGATCTCCTCCAGGTAGTCAAGAGTTACTTCAGCAAGATTAATGTCGAAATGGAGATAAAGGTAATGGATCCCGCCGCTTTCAGCAGTTTCACGTTAGCCGGGAAACATGAACAGATGGCATATAACTGGAACGTCGGACTGATGTGGCCACCCGCTTATACCGGTCTTGAGTATTACTCGAAACACTTCAGGAATTTCTCGCATCCCAACGATGCAACGTATGACGGGTTGTTCGAGCAACAGATAGGAGCCACCAATAAGGAAGAACGACAGCAACTATTAATCCAGATGAATGACCGAGTTCTTGAACAATACTGGTCGGTACGTATTCTTCCGAGGGTCCAGATTAATGTTTATCAACCGTGGCTGAAGGGTTACAGCGGCGAGCTTAGTGCGACCCAGATGTACTACGCAGCCAGATACTGGGTAAACAAGAGCGAAAAAGAAGCCCTGGGACACTAGAGTGGACTGTCAAAGGCATATCAGTAATAGCACCCGCATGCCGGGAATTACATAGGAAAGAAAGAGGTTAAGGACGCAAGTCCTTAACCTCTTTTTCACCTTTTTCACCGGATTCAGGTTTTAAGATAAGGATTTATCCGCAGAGTTTGTGCGGTGTACTTCCGATTCTGACCGAAACAGCAAGATGATGAAGCAGGTTCAGTACCGTCCGTGATTGACTATTTAGAACCGGTTTGAACTATACTATAGTATTCTTTCATACGAGAAAATAGAGCAAGAAGGAGAGTAAATGGATTTTGGATTCAGTCAAGAGGAAAAAGCTTTTCGTGAAGAAGTTCGCGGGTTTATACAGAAAGAATTTCCTTCCGAACTGAAATGGCATTACCGACCTACGCTTGCTCCTTCGATTTACGGTCTGGAAGGTGAAGCACGGGAATTTATGAAAACAATGAGCCGGAAGCTCGGAGAGAAGGGTTGGCTGTCTTTAAGCTGGCCTGAGGAATACGGGGGACGGAATTCACTATTCCTGCAAAATATTTTCTACGAGGAAATGGTATATTCCGATTGTCCGGGTATAGACCCTATTGGCGCTACATTTTTTGCGCCGACTCTTATCCAGTTCGGTAGTGAGGAACAGAAAAAAAAATATCTTCCCGGGGTTGCCAGAGGAGAAGTATACTGGTGCGAACTGCTGAGCGAACCGGACAGCGGCTCCGACCTGGCTTCTCTAAAGACTCAGGCTGTCGAGGACGGGGATTACTATGTAATCAACGGACAAAAAATTTGGAATAGCGGTGCGCATCTGGCGGACTGGGGATTTATACTGGCCAGGACGGATACGAGCCTGGCGAAGCACAAAGGTTTAAGTTATTTCATGGTCGATATGAAAACACCCGGTATTACGGTCAATCCCATAAAAAATATACTCGGACAGGATGAATTTAATGAAGTTTTCCTGGATGATGTCCGCGTTCCGAAAGAGAACCTGATAGGTGGGAAGAACAAGGGATGGTACGTAACTATGGCGACACTGGATTTTGAACGTACGACCCATATATTTTATCCTACGGTTCGTGCTTATCTTGAACAATTATCAGGGTATATCAAACAAAAGCAGAAACCGCTTGGTCCGGTACTCAGGAGCCGACTGGCAGAATTGCTTGTTGAATGTGAAATGGCGCGGCTATTTCACTACCGTGCCATCTGGATGATAGAAAAAGGGAGCACACTCACCGATGAGGCGGCTGTTGATAAAATGTATAACTCGGAGCTGGCTAAAAAAGCAGCCGATTTCGGTATGCAGGTATTAGGAAGCTATGGTATCCTGCTCCCTGAGTCCAATTATGCTTACCTGAACGGATGGCCGTCGTTTTACTATCTCGACACCGTATCATACTCAGTAATGGCCGGTACCACAGAAGTGGATAAAAATGTAATAGCTACGAGGGGACTGGGATTGCCTTCATCATAGGTTAAGTGTAAGGTACTCCGGGGGATGCCTTCCTTACGCACGTTTTCGATTTTGTTGCGTTTTAGCGATAACTAGCCGGTGACTTGACCCCGGTTATATCAAATCCCAGTGTTTATCTCCGACCGGGAACCTGCAATGACCGGCAGGACATCCCTGGCACTTGCGAAGACGTAATTCAGGCAGGACGGCCCCTTTCGATTGCTCGATATAATCGATTACCTTTTTTACCTGTTCGTCTTCACCCTTGATGACCATGGTTACCGCTCCCTCCGCACCGCCTAATCCACCTGAAGCTATAGGTATGGCATCTGCTCCGCTGAGCATTTTAACAGCATCTATTTCTGTTACCGTTTCTCCGTCCGTACAGGGGAACAATCCGGTGGGCAAGCCCATACAATAGTCGTATTTAGCCGGTTTAGCTGCCTTTGCAGCTTCGGTTACGGATATGGGTATCATTTTCTCCAGTCCGACCGAGTATATCAGGTTAAACTGCTTCTTCCTCCAGGCGGAAAGTACGAAACCCAGTGTACCTCCCGACATAGGTTCGCCTATCAGGATGCCGGCAGTTCCCTGGGAGTCCAGGGCATTTGCCCCCTTTATAAAAGCGTCTCCGGAAGTCATCTGTTCCATCAGTTCGGAAATCTTCGCCGTTGGTGAAATCTCGCCTTTTTTAATCACCCACCAGGAGCTGAAGTCGCCGGAACCGCCGCCGGATCTGGGACTCGGGGGAGTATTACTGGGAAGCGGAGGGAAATTAAGCATCGCCATTTCTACGCATGTCCCCCTGGGGGCTACCACGCCGCAGACCCAGTAGTTGGTATCCGGTTTTTTCCCGGTGATTTCCTCGACGACGAAGTAGGTACTGCTGCTGGGGTGCAGCACCATCATTCCCTCTTTTGCCGCCTTTTTAATAGGAGCCATATTGGCTATGGCCTTGGCTATCAGTTTTTTCGATTCAGCAGGGGTAAGAGTAACCTGAGCTAACATATTCCGCTCCTTTGTAAAAAGTTATCTTAGTTTTCTCATCTTTGCGCTATCCGGAAAACGCAACCGGGTTCTCCGGATGATATCTTAACAACGCGGTTCACCGGTGGCATTCTAGATTACCCCGGCCTGTTTCATTTTTACCAGGTCCTGCAGGGTATAGCCGAGTGTCTGGCAGTATACGTACTCGTTGTGCTCTCCAAGAAGCGGAGCAGGACTTTTTATCGCCCAGGGAGTGACCGATAACTTATAGGGTCCGCCCGGGTATTTGAGCGTACCAGCCTCCGGATGGTCAACCTCGATAAAGAAGTCACGGGCGGTCAATTGTTCGTCGACCTCGAGCTGCTTCATTGTACGGACAGGCGAGCAGGGAACGCTCTCTCGTTTTGCTGCCGTACTTATCTCCTCCATAGTGTGTTTCTTCATCCAGGCGGTTATCAGTTCTATAAGTTTTTCCGAATTTTCGGACCGTTTGGCGTTGTCCAGGAACCACTCCTCTTCGGTCCAATCCGGATTGTCCATCATTTTAGCCAGACTCGGCCAGATAAGACCGCCAATCAAGGACATCGCAACGTAACCGTCTTTGCATGGATACATTACCCTGTTACCACCCCTTCTCTTGTTTCTGTCCCGTGAATGGACGATGCCGGTATAGCAATAACGGTAGAGGTCGAGGCGCGCAACAGAAGCAAGAGCTTCCTGCTCTGACAGGTCTATATGCTGTCCGGAACCGGATATCTTACGGGTCATAATGGCGGACATTGCTGCTGCGGCGCCGGTGGCACCACTCATATAGTCTGCCATGTGTACCGGGACCTTTAAAGGAGGGTTCTTGTCAATACCGTTCACTCCTTCGCCGGGATTATTGAAAGCGTTTCCGCTTATGCTGTAGTTAATCAAATTAGAGCTCTTGTAGTCACTATATGGTCCCGTCTGCCCGAATGGTGTAATGGACAACATTACCAGTTTCGGATTCAGCTTGCGAAGGTCTTCGTACTTAAGTCCGAGCCTTTTTTTCTCATCGGGAGGGCTGCTATCAATCAGCAGATCTGCCCGGCTGACCAGTTCTTTGAATATTTTCACTCCGACAGCGGTCTCCAGGTTAAGGGTTACTCCCTGTTTATTAGCATTCAGAAAAAGAAACAGACCGCTTTTCTCCTGCTGAGGGATATCTCCGGGGTACGGACCGGCTCTTCTGGCTTCGTCGCCAATACCGGGCTTCTCTACCTTGATTACCGAAGCTCCCATATCTCCGAACATTTTACCACAGTACGCTCCGGGAACAGAGTTAGTCCATTCAATCACGTTTAATTTACCAAGGGCTGATGTATTCACTATACTCTCCTTTCGAGTGGTTATTCTCTTGCCCGGTTCAGCAGATGACGTTCTCTTTTTCCAGTTGTCTTATCTCTTCCTCAGGTATCGATAATAACTCACCAAAAACGTAGTCGTTATGCTCACCGATTTGAGGCGAATGGCTGTAATTTCCGACGATGGGGCTGCCCGGTCTCCAGGGTACGGTGGGAAGCCTGCGGTTGCCTATGACCATTTCTTCTAAATCGACAAAAAATGACCGTTCATTTAGATTAGGTTCGGCATAGAGTTCGGTCACGTCGAGAGAGGCTCCCGCCGGAACGCCGACGTTCTGGAGTATCTTCATAACCTCGTAATCGGTGTGCTGTTTCGTCCATTCTTCCACGAGTTCATCCAGGCTGTCCTGGTTGTTCCAGCGGCTAATCTGATTACCGAACTCTTCTCTCCGTGTCCATCCAGGGTTGCCGATGGCATTACAGAAGGCATTCCATTCCGTATCATCGGAAACGGAGATAGCAACCCATCTGTCTTCACCGAGGCAGCGATAACACCCGTTAGGGGCATCGATACTGTCCCTGTTCCCCGTCGGTTTTGCGATTCTGCCGTTCATCGAGTAGTCCATGACAACGTTGCCTATCGAATTGATGCTCGTCTCTGTCATGGTTATCTCTATATACTGCCCTTCACCCGTTTCCGCGCGGTGATGTAAAGCTGTCAGTATAACAAACACCCCGTGTACAGCCACCGTAGCATCCGTCCATCCCCTGGTACCGATTACGCACGGCACGCCGTCCGCGTAGCCATTCACCGAGAGTACCCCGCTGAAAGCGTCGACAACGGGGGCGTAAGCCGGGGTTTCTTTATACGGGCCTGTTCTGCCGTATCCCGTTGATACATAGAGAATAATATCCGGTTTGAGTTTTTTCAGTTCCTGAAACCCCAGTCCCCAGCGGTCCATTACCGCCCCTCCGAAGTTTTCAGTTACTATATCGCTTTTCTTGACAAGTTCCTTGATAAGCTCTATTGCCCGGGGTTGTTTCATGTTTAGGGTAATACTCTTTTTACTGCAGTTCAGCGCAGCGAAATCCGCACTCTGATTCGTTTGCGTAACACGCTCTGTAACCGTGTGCTGACGTGTTACATCCGGGCGGAGCTTTGTCTCGACTTTAATAACTTCCGCCCCCATTACCGCCAGCCATTGAGTCATGTGGGCACCTGCCTCCGCAGTAGTGAAATCAACTATTCTGAAACCGCTTAATGGTAGCTGCTGCACTTTTCCCCTCCTGTTTGTATTTTGCCGTTCAGGCTCGGTGAAAATTCATCCTGCTATTTTAGAGCTTCCTTCTGTTCAAGAACCTTTATCTCGTCTTTCGATAAGCCCAGGACATCTTCCAGAATATACTGGTTATGCTGGCCTAACATCGGCGCGGGACGGTGTATTCCGCCTGAAGTCTCGCTCATTCTCCAGGGCATGTTGACAATAAAATCAGCTCCTGTGACAGGGTGCTCAACACAGATAAAGTCTTCTCTTTCCTGGAAATGGGGGTTCAGGTAGCACTCTCCTATATCCAAAACCGCGAAGGCGGCTACATCGGCATGCTGAAGTATATCCGTAATTTCTTCGGCGGTGTAATTTAGAGTCCAGGAGGTTATAATCTCATCCAGTTCTTCCCGGTGACGGAGCCTGCCTTCCCGAGTACTGAATTTCTCCGCTCGGAGGGAGGACGGGTTGTCCATTGCCCCGACAAGATTTTCCCATTCTTCATTGGTCTTCACCGCAATCGATACCCACTTGTCATCACCTTTACATTGATAATTATTGTGCGGTGCCATCAAGGGATGGCGATTACCCTGGGTACCGGGGTCTTTACCAGCTACCTGGCTGTACACGACCGCCTCGCCGAGACAGCTTATCAGGGCTTCAAGCTGTGACACCTCTATATTTTGTCCCTCTCCCGTACGTTTGCGGTGGATAAGAGCGGCGAGGACTGCCAGAGCGGCGTTTGTCGAAGCGCTGAAATCGGAATAAGCTACGTGTATACCAACGGATTTTCCTCCGCAGTATCCTATCATCCCCGTCAGCCCGGAGAGAGCCGCAATACCCGGCGCATAAGCGATGGTGTTCCAGTGAGGTCCCCAGCTGCCGAGACCCGGCATCGATACCATAACAATGTCAGGCTTCACAAGGCATAACGATTTATAATCGAGACCGAACCTTTTCATCACGCCGGGGGCGAAATTCTCGAGTACTACATCGCTGACTTTTACCAGTTTCTTCAATAATTCGGCGCCCTCGGGTTTGGTCATGTCTACGGTAATGCCCAGCTTATTACGATTGATAGCGTGAAATCCCGGGTCGGTTTCCGGGGAGCGTTCAACATTGTCCGGCGAGAATCTGGTGGTATCCAGTCTCGTAGTTGTTTCCACCTTAATCACTTCGGCTCCCATATCAGCCAAAATTTTACCGGCAGCCGCACCTGCAGCTACCCATCCAAAATCCACTACCCGATAACCGCTAAGCGGATACATCTCTTTTTCCATCTGTTATCTCCTTTCCCGCTCGACAATAACCAGGATTTAAATAATACCTTCCTGCCTGAGCTGGTTTATATATTCCTCTGAGTAGCCCAGGCGACCATGGTAGATTTCTTCATTGTGCTGGCCTGGCGTGGGCGCCGGACGGTTTATGGATATGGGGGTTTTTGAAAACCTGAAAGGCGGTCCGGGCACTTTTATTTTACCCAGCACGGGGTCGTCTACTTCCATGAAATATTCTCGTGCGTTAAGATGTGGGTCTTTTAATAGTTCGCCGGTGGTCCGGAGGGGTGCGAGAGCGACATGTTTCTCCTTGCCAAGCTCCATGAGTTCATCCCTCGTTTTGCGCATCAGCAACGGTTCAAGTTCGGCACGGAGTTCATCTCCGTACGTCCTGTGAAGCTGCTGGAAATTCGTCTCGGTAAATGCAGGATTGGAAGAATACCATTCCGGTATTTCGCCGTCACCTATGATTTCGAGAAAATGTTTCCACTGGCGTCCGGTGTTGGTGCTGAACGATACCTCTCCATCTTTGCATTCGAGAATACCGTTGGGGAACAGACCTGCCATGGTACGGGCTTTTCTAACCACTTTCATTTCATAGAAAATAAAACCGTGCAGTCCGTACCCTGCAAGATGTGTCAGCCAGACTTCGGACTCACCGATATCGATATGCTGCCCGCGACCAATGAGTTCGCGAGCCAGGACAGCCCCGCATGTTGCCGTAGCCGCCATAAGCCCGCTCTGAAAATGTGGCTGATATACCGGAACGGACAGTGGTTCTCTGCCAAGCTCACCAATCGTCTTGCTGGCACTACTAGCCCCGCTGATATTGATGGTATACGCCTTGTACTCCCGGTAAGGTCCGGTTTGGCCGAAAGGTGTTATTGATGTAACCACCAGCATATCATTGACCTGTTTCAGACGTTCATACTCCAGCCCCAAATCCCCAGCTCTTCGCGGGGAGTTACCTTCCACCAGTATATCGGCATCCCGAACCAGGTCATCCAGTACGCTTCTCCCTGCTTCCGTCTCAAGGCTAAGAGTAGTTCCAAGCTTGTTGGTGTTCATATAAGCAAATGAACATCCTGGTTCCTCACCCTCTTTTTCATCACTGCAGATAGACCCTTCCTGCCTGTCAAGGACTGCTGTCGCGGGGTCCTCGACTTTTACCACCTCCGCTCCCATATCGCCTAACAGTTTACAGCAATATTCAACGGCTACATTGCTGCCTATTTCCAGAACTTTCAAACCGGAGAGGGCGCCCTGGACGGGGTTCCCGGATTCTCTTCCCGATTCATTACCTGCCTTATTTTGCCCCATTAATACTCCCTCCTTTTATCTAGAATAGACAGTCCTGGATGAAATATCTAGTACAATAGACCTCTTTAAGAGTGCTGCTCAGTCATCGCATACACAAACCTTTCCGCCCTCCCGCGTGGAATCGTGTTTTTTTATTATACCTCCGCAATACCCCGCCCGTTAGGGCGAGGGATGAAGTATTCCCTGCACTTTTCGATTGCTAACAGTATTCAGGATGTTCTGGATACCGTTTTTTTCAACGGTATGGATTTAAAAGTGCAGGGCAGGCGAAGCCTGTGATTAACTAATACCCCGACCGTAAGGTCGTGGGAAGTTTATTTCTATCAGCTTTATATAAACAGCTTTGAGGTGGTGCAAAATCGACCCGTGCATTATACCAGGTCGATTTTGCATTAACCTGCTTTATTGACTCTACGGGTGCGTCCTTTTTTCAGACTTCCCCACTACTTTTATTATTTCTTTTTTTCTTCGCGCGCCTTCGCTTCAGCTTCAGCTCTCTGTACTCGTTCTTTATCTCTCCATTCCTGATGAAGCGCTTTTTGCCAGACTGCCGCATCGTCCCTGGAATTAGCCCTGTCCAACGCTTCAGTCACGAGCTTGGGTACTTCTTTGCCTTCAGACTCGAGCTTTGCTTTCAGGTTAGCCAGGGCTCTGGGCGCCCGGGCAATGCCTCTTCCTTCATATCTCATGCCGTGCCCTGACGAACCGGACAGCGGGATGCGTCCACCCTTTTTCCAGTCACCTTTATTCCAGTTTTCTTCCAGAGCTCTTGAGTAGCCCTGTACATCTCTTGTATGATGCAGACCTTGTTTCGGATTTCCGCCTCCTTCTCCCATATTATCAGCGACACGTTTCGCGAAAGCCAGTGTTTCTTTCTCAAGGGTTTCATAGTTCGGGTATATGCGGTTAATAAAGTGGTAATCGTAGCATTCGCGGGCGGTCATGAAGCGGTGCTCCAGCATGACCTCCATCACTTTGCGGTTGCCCATATCCCATGTTCCCGGATCGGTCTGACCGGTCACTCCGAGGAACAGGGCATCTTCCGATGCGAATACGATATCCATGATTCCGGCTAGGGCAAATCCTCCGTATACGCAATATCCGTGTACCATTGCGATGGTCGGCTTCGGGATTTTGTGTAATTTAAAGAGGTGTAAATCGAATAAGAAGTAACGGTGTTCGGCGTCGTACTGCAGCCATACTTCTCTTTCGGATTCGAACTGCTTCATCAACTGTTCAGGAGTCCGTCTATCCGCCAGCATTGGTGCCGACTCCGGTGTAAGCCCCATAGCATCATGTCCGGCGCAAAAACACTTGCCTTCTCCGGAAAGAACAGCTACTTTAGCCTCCGGATCGTTCGAAAACCGCTCGAAGGCATCGTCTATCTCTGCATACGTCGGGTGGCTAATGGCGTTTAAATATCTGGGTCTGTTGAGTTTTATTCGCGTAACCTTTCCCGGCTCGTATATGATGCCTTTGTAATCATCGGGGCTGTCATAATACACATACCTCGTCATAACTCTATTCTCCTTTTTCCGTATTTTTATTAGTTCTATATTTTTTGGTTACCAGCTTTGAAGCTGGGATTATGCAAACTTCGTAAAATATTTCGCTTTTATGAACGGCATTCCGTGCCTGAACGTTTCCATAACTTTACTCAGTCCCTTCCGTTGGGAAATATATCTAAGGCCAGAAATCCTTAGCCACGTCATCGAGACCGAGTTCCAGTAACTTTTTCTTACCGGGTATTGTTGTCTTCCTGTCCCAATCAAGAATATCGAGATTCGGATATATCTGGGCATCGAGGTCGATCGTCACTCCAGCAAGAGGGCCTTCTTCCTGAGGAGGGTTCCCGAGAATTCTCGGGTGTATCTTCCGGTCGAGAGGGTTTAAACCTTCACGAAGGTTAAATACGTGCCTCATGTTGTCTATCCTCTCCCCCACCTTAAGCAGATCATCCATGGAGCGCTCAAATCCGGTCACTGCGCTCAGGTATCCCGCAATATATTTACCGGGGTCCTTAGGAGCGAAGAAACCGGTTACACAGAGACCTGCCGTGTTGGTGATATGTCCCTGGAAGCCGGAAGGCCCGAAACCCTGGGTGTGACGGCCCGGGGTAGCATTCATGTAATAGCGAGCAGCGGCGGGGCGGTCGGGGCTGAGTTTCGGGTCGTGCATCGCCAGTTCCTGACCTCCGATTTGTACCGCGAACTGTTCGGCTCCTTTTCCTATCTTCTCGGCGGCTACCTTCACACCGTCAGCCAGGATGTCGCCAAAACCTTCTCTCTTTGCCATCTTCTCGGTCATGGCGATAATAGATTTATGATTGCCCCATGTCAGCTCGATGCCGTCGGTGTCTCCCTTTGTAATGATTCCGTTCTCGTAACACTCGATGGCAAAAGCGATGGTAGTGCCTGCGGAGATTGTATCTATGCCGTAGCTGTTGCAGATGTAGTTCGCCATGGCTATAGACTCTGTGTCGTTGTTAAGGCACATCGAGCCGAAGGAACCCTGGGTTTCATATTCCGGTCTGGCAGTACCTGCGGGATAGTTATAATCGCCTGTTCCCTCTTTTAGAATACCTTTGCAGGTGAGGGGACATCGCCAGCAGCCTGTTCTTTTCTCTACATTAGCTACCGCCGAGTCACCGCTGAGTCCGGAAGAATCCGGAAAATCGACTATGCCGATACCACCCCAGTTTTTCACAGGAGCGTCACCACTGTGGGCTTGCAGATGTGTCATTGTCGTGGTGCCGTACTTACGACGTTGTTCAATAAACGGCTTTCCTCCATACATTGCCGCCTTCAACTCGTCGAGATGCTCTTTTCTAAACTTGTTTGTTAACTCGGTATCGGCTATGGTAACTTTCTGGTTTCCTTTTACCGCTACCGCCTTGAGCTTTTTCGAGCCCATAACCGCCCCTAAACCGGAGCGACCGGCGGCATCTGTCCCTCTGGTGAGAATACACGAGATAAGTGAGAGTTTCTCGCCGGACCGGCCTATAGAGACAGTCTCTACTCCCTTCCCCACTTCAGCTTGAATGATATCTTCTGTATAGTTGGTATCTCTTCCCCAGAGGTGACCGGCGTCTCTTAATTCAGCTTTACCGTCATTAATTAGCAGATAAACCGGTTTGTCAGCTATTCCGGTGAAGAATACAGCATCGTAACCGGCAAACTTGAGGTAAGGACCGAAATATCCTCCGGAATTGGCATCTCCCCACCCACCGGTAAGAGGAGACTTCGATACTGCAGCATACCGGCATCCAAACAAGGCAGAAGTACCCGTAAGGGGACCGGTAACAAAGCCAATGTTATTTTCGGGGCCCAGCGGCTCTACTCCACCTTTCTGTTTGCTGTATAGAATCCTCGAGCCAATACCGTACCCGCCGATGAAGTCTCGATAGAGATTATCCTCGGGTCTTTCTTCGTGAATTTCTCTGGTGGAAAGATTCACCAGTAAAATTTTCCCCATATACCCACCAAGCATATATTCCTCCTTTCTCTGTTCATTGCTTTGGATATCAGGTGTAAAAACCTGGCCTTTGCAGGTATCCGGGTCTGATTACAGATTAATAATCCGTCACATCCCGTACGATGAACAATTAAAGCGGCAATGGCCGTTGTTCATGGACAATGATAAACCATTTTCCACAACAGGAACATTCTTCACTCGCAAGCATAAGTTTGAGAGCGGATAATTTATATATACAGCCTCAGGCCTGGATAACACATTTAAGTCCATACGATTCTACCAGTCGTTTCATATAATCAAGGACATCATTCGGAATCAGGGGAATATCGTTTATGGGATATGAGCGGTCCAGGCTATCGTATCTTGCCTTGCCCAGATGGTGCAGAGGTACAATGTGCATTTCAACTAACGAAGTTAAATCCCGTGCAAACTCACAGGTAGCTCTTATGTTTTCCTCCGAATCGTTATAACCGGGGATTATGGGCATCCTGACATAGAGGGGAACGTTTCTTTCCGAAACAGCCCGGGCGTTACTGAGAATCAATTCATTAGAAACGCCCGTCAATTCCAGATGCGTTTCCGCATCCATGTGCTTCAAATCCCAAAGGAAGTAATCGATGTAGGGTAAAGGTTGTTCGATGTTTTCCCACGGGACGTAACCGCAGGTATCGATACCGACGTTGATATCCTCTTCTTTCAAAGCCCGGAGCAACTTGGTAATATAACCCGGGTTTAACAGTGGCTCTCCTCCGGAGACAGCAACGCCCCCGCCGGAGCGTTTATAGAAAGCGGAGTCTTTTGCCACTTCGTCAACTACCTCTCTAATGGTTATGGATTTTCCCAGGACCTGAAGAGCTTCCGAGTAGCAGACTTCGGTACACTTGCCGCAGTTGTTACATAATGACCGGTCGACACTTACGGTTTCATCCGTTACGCTGATTGCATCCAGCGGGCATTCCGGAACACACAGGCCGCAGTGAATACACCTCATCGGGTAAACTACTAGCTCAGGACTCGCCTTTTGTGATTCCGGCGTCGAGCACCACAAGCAGCGTAACGGGCACCCTTTCAGGTAAATTACCGTTCGTAATCCGGGACCATTATGAATGGTCATCTTACTTATAGACAGAACGAGCCGTTCGTCAGTAGTTATTTCTGATTGCATATTGTATTATTTTCTATTCAGTTAATATCAATAATTGACGGGAGCTTACCAGCCCTGGTGCTCCGTGCGTTTAATGATATCCAACTGCGCCGCTTCGTGCATATTGACAAAGTAAGCAACGGTGCTGGCTACCCGGACCATCAGGTCCCTGTAATTCTCCGGCTCCTTCATCGCCTTGCGAAGGATTTCAGAAGAAATTACATTGAACTGGAAGTGATACAGACCGAGATCCTCGACCGTTCTGAGGAAAGACATGAAGTTATTGATGTCGCGATCGGTAGCTAGTAGCTGTGGACTCAGCCTCATATTCATCGGGCCGCCAAGAGCCAGCCGGTGCGTCGGGAGCTTACCCACTGACTTAACCACGGCAGTGGGGCCGTTCCTGTCCACGCCCTGGGATGGCGACAGCGTATCGGCAAGAGGTTCCGGGTGGATATGACCGTTGGGTAAAGCAGCAACTATCTGTCCTGCAACCTGATTACCTCCGGCAACTACTGTCTTACCTAGCCACACTCCGCCGTAGGACGGCAGCAGGTCCGTCTGGGTATTAACCCAGTCCACGGCATCCTCCCAGGTATCCATAACCCAAGAAGCCCAGTCATCGGCAAAGTCGTCGTCATTGCCGTACTTGGGTACGTTGTTAATGCACATTTGTCTGAGAGCCTCATGACCTTCCCAGTTGTCCTTGAGAGCCTGGAGCATCTCGTCCCAGGTAACCTTCTTGTCACGATAAATCAGCTTGTCAATCACAGCAAGAGAGTCAGCGGTATCGGCAAGGCCGGATAGTAATATACCGTATGTCGTGTACCAGGCGCCGCCGTTCGTGATATCGCGCCCTCTCTGCAGAGGACCTTCCGACAGGGCGGAGCTGAATGGGGCGGGGAACCACATAGACTGGGACTCTTTAAGGTACTTAACGCCTTCGACGTAATATTTTACCCAGTAGAATGCTTGTTCCCTGAATGCATGCCGTACTGCCTCCATGGACTCGAAAGTCTGGGGATCGCCGGTGGCGGGGCCTATCTGTTTACCGCAGATGGCGCACTTACCGTTGTTCAGTACGAACTCCACAAACTTGGGTACGACATTATCTCCCTCCCAGTTATGGGCCATCGTAATATGAGGAAGATCGGTAGCCGAACATCCTACTAGGACGTATTCCCGCCAGTCCTCGATTGTCAGATCGGGGTATCCCTTGGATACCATCTCGATTCCCTTCTTGTCGCCGCAGAACTTCGGTTTTCCTCTGCCCAGTCTGATAACCTCAGCAGCTTTCCTGAGGTACTCGTCAGGAGTACCCGACCATATCCTCATCGCGGTTTCCGGTTGCGTTATGCTGAGCTGCTCGTCGGCTTCGAGACATAGCATCGTAACCTCGTTACAGGCATCTTTGCCGTCGCGGGTCTGCCCGCCGATGGTAAGGGACTGGGTTGCTTCTCTGGCGCCGTCAAGCTTGGTATAGAAGCACATCAGGAGTTCCAGTGCCTCGTCATGGGTCATGGTCTTGTCGTCAAGGACCGATTTCTTATAGTAAGGATACATATACTGGTCGAATCGTCCGAAAGAGTTTACCTCGCCGGAAAGTTCGCAGTTATCAATGACGTGAATTATCCAGTTGGACTGTACCGCTTCCCACCAGTCCCTGGCAGGATTTGCCGGTACCTGTTCGCAGACTTCTGCGATTCGCTCGAGTTCGCGCTTGCGGACAGGATTGGTCTCTTTTGCCGCCATCTCGCGCGCCAGGTCGGCATACCGCTGGGAATATTCCATTGCGGCATCAAGCGTAATAATAACGGCTTTATAGAAGTCCTTCCTCTCCTGTATACCGAAGTGGGTGTATTCCTGGTCGAGTTGAGCCAGGTACCACTCTACTTCTTTTTTAATGCCTTTGAGGCCTATTTGAAGGACTTTTTCATTGTTGGGCATCTGGTGACCGGCGTCTCTCCACATCGATACACCGGCGTGATTAGGAATATGCGAGCACGAAGAAGTGGTAGCGAAAGATTTTTCGAAGAGCTCCGGATTCATTGTTTTCAGGTTGTAATCGAGCAGGGTCTTTCCCCTGAAGTAAGGAAAAAGGACTTCCTTGATTTCTTTCTTCTCTTCAGGGCTAATTGTGCACCGGAACGCATCCTCGAAATTTTTTATAGACTCGTCAGGGGAAATTTCCACTGTCGGGTCAAGCGAGGGTAGCTCACACGGTGCTCTATGCTGACCGGTGAATGACTGCCGTACGTCCCACATGCTTGTTCCTGTCGGATGGCTAGCCGTTCCGGAAACGGTGATAGCACGAATCTTGCTATTCACATTGCCGACTATGAGTTCTTCATCCAGGATGAAAATGGTCTTTTCTCTGAGATACGTCTCAAGAAAGCGTGCCCGCTGAATAATCCTGGGTTCATCCTTGTATTGTTCCATGGTCTTCATTTCGGCGCGAGCGCGTTCGAGGCAAATCTCCGGTTGCTGCAGAGCTCGGTCCCTTGCTCTCTTGATACGTTCAGTATATGTCGGAACAAAAAACTCCTGCCAGGAACCTACATCTTGTATCTTTCTATCACCTATATCGATTGCCATTTTCCACCTCCTTTAAATTGGCTATGCTTGCACATCTAACGTGTTCTTTTAATTACACGTATTAGTGCCTCATCCTGACAGTATAACACATATCATTACTGTATTTCTTATATTAACCTTTTTTTAGCTATTACCAGATATTCTTTTCACCGCAACCCGCTTGCCGGCAATCGAGTTACCGGCAAGCGGGATTTTATTTTTAAGCAGTTTACTACATTTCAGTAACGTGTATGACACACCATTGTTAAATATTCTATATGGTATGTCTACACTATAATGTGACTAATGCCCCATCGATTTTTTCATATCCTGGTCAAGCCAGCTATACAGGTAGTAGTCCGCACCGTTCCACAGACCTATCGCCCGTTCACCGTTGTATCCCTTTAACCACGGCTGCCATGCCATATAGACTAAAGGCGCCGCAATCGGGATTATATAAGACTGGTCAACAATGTATGGATAGACTTCCTTGATTAACCTGGCTTGCTCTTCCTTATCGAAGTAGGCGGCGCTGATACCCAGGAATGCCTGATCAATGACGTCGTCCTTAATATTGCCGGCATTAGCGGGCATTCCCGACTGCCAGACGTAAAGCTCGTTCGGTGCCTCGGTCATAGTGTCGCTGTATGCACAGCCTGAATATGTTCTCTTCTGCCCCATCATCATAGACCTGTAGATACCCATCTCCAGTACCTGGAGTTCCGCTTTAACGCCTATTTTCTCCCAGTCGGCTACAACAATGGATAAGAGGTCCACGTTACCTGAAGTGCATACTATTTCAGTCTCAAAGCCATCGGGATAACCTGCTTCGGTCAGAAGCTGCTCTGCCTTATCAGGGTGATACTCAAACAGCTCCTGGGCAGACTCTGGATAGTCTTCGATAGGGATGTACCACTGTTTAAGCTCGGGCAGTATCGGATAAGAGTATATTTCGGCTTTACCGTCATAGTATTTGTGCTTTATTGTCTCCCTATCTATAGCCATAGATAAAGCCCGGCGAATCCTGAGATCGGTAAATATCCCTTCATCGACTCTCATGTAGATAGTCGCAGTTGTTTCCGCCATGTACTCCCGGTATACAAGCTGAGGAGCTGTGCTCTTTAAAGACTGCCACATATCATATGGAAACTGTTCTTTACCCACACCGTCTATCGCACCCGTCCGCAGCGCTGCCTGCCGGGAAGATGCGTCCGGCATAATCAGCATCTTGGCGCCATCGGGATAAGGCATGGTATCCTCCGGGAAAAGAGGATGTTTCCTCCAGTAGTCCGGGTTCCTGACAAAGGTCGCGGTCGAACCCGGGATAAAATCCGTGAGAATATAGGGTCCCGTCCCTACATTGTTTTGCCAGTCCTGCATATCGCCGTATTTATCGATTACTTCGTGCGGAATCACGAATATACAGTCTCCGGCTCTCATCCATACTCTTGAAAACATTCCGGGCTTGGTCTTAACGACAACCGTCCATTCGTCGGGCGCCGTTATCGACTCTACAGCCATATCGTAGGGACAGAACATAGCCTGTGGACTTGTCGGTTGATTCCACATGCGCAGGAGTGAAAACACCACATCCTCAGCGTTTACCTCTCTGCCGCCCACAAGCTGACTCGCCTCGCTGTCCGGGTTATTCGCAAAGTGAACCCCTTTGCGCATATTGAGGACTATAGTGGTTTCATCCGGCCATTCCCAGCTTTCAGCCAGAAGCGGGTAAGGATAGAAAGTGGTTTCCGAACCGCGAAGGAACGGGTACTCGCCGGTGCCCGACGGACCCTTTGTATAATCGCCCGTGAGTGGTTCCTCGCAGGTTAGAGAATTGGCGGTACATGCTACATTTATACGAAAAGCATCGTCGAAACCCTGTATGTCCGATGATAGTGCCCATGTAAGGGTCCCTCCGTATTGGGGCTTATCCACCTTTTTCTCAATTACTGTCCCGTCTTCCTTTTCCAGCTTTAATGTCACCGTTTGTTGTTCATCAGCTTCCGCCTCTTCCTCCTCCTTCTTTACCTCTTCCGAGCCGCAGGACGCTATCACCAGAGATAACACCATTATGCAGCTTACCATCACCCACAATATTTTTTTCACTGCCTTCTAACCCCCAATTTTAATTTTATGTAACTGGAATAAGTACACAAATTTCTTCTGAATGTCCTTATATTGCCTTTATATATCTTGCTCCAGAATGTTACTTATCCGGTCATCTTTGCTGCTAAGTCAGATTGGTTACATAACTGCTGTCACAGCCGGGGCTTTATGGTATTTGAGTTAAAGCTTACCGGTTGTCTTAAAAAAATAATTTTTCCCGGTAAAGCCAGTCCACCTTAAAGTAATTTAAACCTGCCGACCTCCTTTCCCGCCTGTTTGCTTAAATATTTTATATTCTTGTTGACGATTTTTTACTATGATATTATACTTAAGTGTTATGATGACCTATCGTATACGATAGCACAGGGGATATCGCATATGATGAGGGATTATATGATTCTAAAGTTTGATTTGTCAAGTATAAAAAGTGAATTTTTTAACACTTTTAATTAAGTTGATTCAAGCTTGTCGGAAATGTCCGGAGATTTGGTAAAAATGTAACTTTTATCAGACTGACATGTAATGAAGATCACTACTACACAATTTTGTTAATCAGGAGTAAAATATAATGATATGAATACTTCGATGACATGAGTATATTAGGAGATGAGTATATTGGGTACGGTAAAAATCGATAAGGATTACAAATTATGGATATATATATATCAATTGAGAGATAACATACTGAAAATTCGCGATAATGAGTTGAGTGAATATGGTATATCAACCGCGGAAGCCGGAACGCTGTATGTTATCAAGGCAATAGGCGGAAAAGTAACACCTTCGAAGATAGCGAAAGGAATATATCGACAGCATCATACAATTACTGCCATGTTAAAGAGAATGGAGAAAAAAGGACTGGTAACGAGGAATCCGGATCCCGAAAATATAAATACCTTGATAATCCGATTAACAGAAAAGGGAGAAACCGCTCTAAAACAAGCAAATATAAGAGAGTCGCTACACGATTTGATGTCTATTTTCTCGGAAGATGAGAAAGATATGCTCCTGGAACATTTATCAGAGTTAAGAGACAATGCTTTAAGACACACATTTGATATACAAATTACTCCTTTTCGTTAGCAATATTTCATATTTATTTTACTTAGAACAGTTCAATCTCAACGTGGAATGCTGAATATCAGCTCGGTTGTTTACTTCGGCTGGTTATTTAATCTGTATTGCCAGACACAGAAAGAGTCATTTGTACCAAATAGCATTATTTTAAAAAATGGAGAGTGATATGAAAAAGAATAGAATTAGCGAATTATTGTCAATCGAGCATCCTGTGCTGCAAGCTCCTATGTCATGGATAACTGATGCTGTGCTGGCTGCGGCGGTATCGAATGCCGGCGGACTGGGTATAATAGGGCCGAATGGCGGCGCTCAGAGCGTTACCTCGGACGTGATAGAAACCGGCGAGCGTTTACGCAGCGAGATTAGAAAAGCGAAATCGTTAACCGATAAACCCTTCGGGGTCAATGTTCTGGCATATGAAGGTGAACGTTTCGAATTCACCGATCAATGCGTCAAGGTAATTCTGGAAGAGGGGATAGCCGTAGCTGCTCTCTGCGGTGATTACCCGGAAAAATATGCGAAGCAGTTTAAGGATGCGGGGATAAAGCAAATTTTCCGGGCATTACCTTCCAATAACGTTGATATAGCCAGGAGGGCGGAACAGGCGGGGATGGATGCATTTATCGCAGCCGGTTTGGAGGGCGGCGGACATATAGGTCTTGATAGAATTACCACGTTTGTACTGATTCCGCAGGTTGTAGATGCAATCAAAATTCCGGTTATTGCCGGAGGTGGCATAGTGGATGGGAAAGGTATGGTTGCGGCAATGGCTCTGGGAGCCGAAGGTGTTTATCTGGGTACCAGATTCATTGCCACCAATGAATGTCCGGCACATCCGACATACAAACAGGCTATTATAGATGCCATCGATACCAGCACCGTGACATTTACCAGTATGGTTGGTTTATGCAGAGCTTTGAAAACGCCACCGGTGGAGCGTCTTGTCCAGATGGAAGAGGATGGTACGGCTACCTACGAAGAAATGGTAAAGGTACACAGGCATGAAACACGCCCCTGGCTGGAGGGAGACTGGTCAACTACCGTTTTTCCGTCCGGTGCCTGTGCCGCTATGATACATAAGATTACGTCCGCCGCTGAAGTAGTAAACGGTATCGTTAATGAAGCTGACGAGATAATGAAGAAAATGTGCAGCCAGGACTGACGACAGGAAAGTAAAAACCGGTTTGTATTGAATACGCCGCGTTAATATACCGGTGTCTTTAAGTGGCTGATGCGGGAGGTTTCCAGCGTTAGCCACTTAATAATTTCCAGCATCCCGAAACATGGATATCAATCCGTGTCGTTAGTGGTTTCCGGAGTCGTTTTATCACCGGATGCGGGAGCAGGACAGCGGTAATAATCATAACTAAAATGGCCGGAACTTAATCAAGTTCCGGCCATGCGTATTTACTGTTCATGTCTCGGACAGAGTTAGATAATTTGCTTTTTCTGTAACTCAGCAACTTTTTCATCGGAATACCCGAGAAGCTGAGATATTATTTCTTCGGTATCCTGGCCGATATTGGGTGGTGATTCGAATGTCTGTTCCATCCCCGATACCTTGACGGGATTCCCTGCTAACCATATCGTTTCACCCTGGGTCCATTCGACAGGGACTACCATTTTCTGGTGAATAACCTGAGGATCGGAAAGAACTTTATCTACAGTATTTACCGGGCCGGCGGGTACTCCCTCATTAACCAGGCGTTCCACCATTTCATCGGTACCTGTATCGAGCATGATTTCCTCGATAATGGAGTTCAGTTCTCCGGCGTTTTCATTTCTACTGGCGACGGATTCGAATCTTGGGTCTGTAGCCAGTTCTTCACGACCGAGAGCTTTACACAGACCGGGCCAGAACCTTTCTCCACCGATTGCGGCAATTACAAGATGCCCGTCTTTTGTCTTGTAAGATCTATAGGTAGGCCTCGGTATATCCGGTCCTCCGGTAATGTTCCCGATGTGGAAAAACGCGGGCACACGGGCGTACAGGAGGGCTACCTGGCCGTCCAGCAGGGCGACTTCTAATTTATTGCCTTCACCGGTCTGCTCGCGTGAATAAAGAGCAGCCACGATACCCTGAGCGGCCCACATCCCTCCGACGCAGTCGCTTATCGAAAGCCCGGACCTTGCCGGTGGTGGGTTCCCGGTGATACTCATCCCGCCCGACATTGCCTGAAGTATCAGATCAAAGGCCGGCCTGTCTCTATAAGGACCGGTCGAACCAAAGCCGGTAATCGAACAGGAGATTATTCTTGGATTTATGCTCTTTAGACTTTCATGGTCAAAACCCAACCTCTCCAGAACTCCGGGCCGGTAGTTATCAAGGACAACATCCGATTTTTTTACGAGGTCAATAAAAATCTCTTTGCCATCCGGCTCTTTGAGGTTCAGTACAATACTCTTTTTGTTTCGACAGGTGGCTAGAACGACGAAATCGTCCGAATTCAATCCGCCATCCGCTATTTGTCTCTGTCCCGGAGGCTCGACTTTGATTACCTCCGCACCCAGATCACCCAGTATCATAGCTGCGTAGGGTCCAGCCAGAAACTGTGAAAGTTCTAAAACCCTTACCCCTTTGAGTAACATGGTTTCCAATTACCCCCTTATTACTTTTTAATAGATATATCGATAAGCCGTCTCAAGGGCTTTATCCGGAACGAAAGTCATGGTACGGTGTCAGTTTATTACCCCTGCTTGTCGGAGTTCAATGATATCCTTTTCACTGTAATCCAGACTTTTGAGAATTTCTTCCGTGTGTCGACCCGTTAACGGGGACGTTCCTTTAATCTTGCCCGGGGTCTCCGACAACTTTATGGTAATTCCGGGTTGTTTTATTTTACCGAGAGTCGGGTGGTCTATTTCCGTTATCATATTGCGATAGAGCAGGTGAGGGTCGTCGAGCATTTCGTCGAACTCATAGACCGGGCTGACGCAGGTATCCACTTCCCACAGGATTCGTAACCATTCGTCTCTCGTCTTTGTACTAAAAACCTCCTGTAAAGAAGCAAGTATCTGGTCCCGTTTCTCAAGTAATTCCTGTGTATCAGGGGCATACACTCCAACCGCTCCCTGGTACGGTATGTATTCCTCTAAACCCAGTGTTCTGCAAAGTCTTTCCCAGAACCAGGGTTCTCCGGGAGCAATATTAATGTATTTTCCGTCTTTTGTTTTAAAAACGTGCGCGGGTCTTTCCCCCAGCTTTGGTTTCCTCCCGCTGATAAAGAATTGAGGTCCATGACGTACCATCATGAATAAAGTAAGAGCATCTACCATCGATGTATCTATGAATTGTCCCTTCCCGCTCTTTTCCCTGGCAATCAGAGCTAACAGGATGCCGATAGCAGCCTGCATACCTCCGCCTGCGAGGTCACCTATCGGAACACCCGGAATAGCATGGCGACCATCCGGAGTGCCGGTAATGCCCAGAATACCGGCTATCGATATGTAGTTGGTATCATGTCCGGGGTAAAGACGATAAGGGCCGTCATGACCGTAGCCGGTAACGGAGCAACAAATAATTCGCGGATTTATCTCTTTAAGGGTGTCATAGTCAATGCCAAGACGCTCCGTTACCCCCGGTCTGAATTCGTCGATAACAACATCCGCTGTCCTGGCAAGCTTATAGAAAATATCCTTACCCTGCTGTGTTTTAAGGTTTAAACAAATGCTCTTCTTACCCCGCTCATCGAACTGGTATGCAGCAGCCATCTCTGCCCTCTTCTTTTCGTCCGCTTCACTTGTCATGTCACTACCTTCCGAAATCGGACCTTGTCCGGAGCGCTTCTGAGGCTGCTTGATTTTGATTGCATCAGCTCCCATATCGACCATTAACATCACGGCTAGTGATCCGGTTGGGAATGTCGTTAAATCCAATACTTTTATATGGTCCAGAACTTCCATCATTTTAGCTCCTATTAAAGAAGTTTTTAATATACAATTGCTATTCTTTCGTCTCTTTCATGTCCTGCGCCGTTCCGATTCAGGAGCAGAACCGTGCCTTGAGAACCTGTAAGGATTACAATGATAAATTTAATTGCTTCAGGGACATTACCAACTGCGAACAACGTTATGCATTAATTACACCGAACTTGACAATCTTGAAGTGTAAATTTTATAATCCCATGTCACGTACGATATCTTTTACATCATCGTATACGATGACCTATTATAATGATTAAAGAAACAGGTCGTCAATAAGATTAACAAATATTGTCAACCAGCTTGACTAATAATAGGAGATGCCTAACTCATTATGGGGAGATCTGAGATATAAGTCAGTATTATCTTGGGGCAGCGAGTTACGTCAGGTTTTCGTTTTACCGAACGTTTCGGAACCTGAAGGATAAACCTGTGAGCAGGTTCCGGGGTCGAGTTTTCCGGTGTGGCGAGTCTTTTCATTAATAGTGAAGATCCGGACGGGGGATAGTGCGGAAATATGTTTATAAGTTGCGGAGTATTCGGTATGATACAGAGTTCGGGTGAGAGTAGCGTGATCACGGCCTTGAGATAACAAATCAACCACTAGCACAGGAGCTATACTTTGATAGCCTATATTACAAGAAGATCACTTTTAATAGTACCTACCCTCATCATGATAACCATAATTGTCTTTCTACTTGTACGCTTCATTCCGGGTAGTGTCATCGACGTAATAGAGTCTGAGATGGCACAAATGAGCGGGACCGGCGTAATTGATCGTGAAGCGGTTATGCATGAGCTTGGGCTGGACGTACCTATCCATATTCAATACGGACGATGGATGGGATTTCTTCCTTCCCCTGATGGAGGTTTCAGCGGTGTTATTCAGGGTAACCTAGGGACTTCTGTTCGTAGTGACAAGGCTGTTACCGAAGAGATAATGAGTAGATTGCCGGTGACATTCGAGCTTGGTATAATCGCCATTATTATCGGGGCTTTGGTAAGCCTGCCCATCGGTGTATTCTCAGCAATACGGCAGGATACGCTAGGTGACTATCTCGGTCGCACTATCGCCATACTCGGTATCTCCCTCCCGGCTTTCTGGGTGGCAACCATAGTAATGTTGTATCCTTCACTCTGGTGGGGTTGGTCGCCGCCTATGAAACTCATTCCCTTCAGCGAGGACCCGATGGGAAACCTTGGAATGTTAATAATTCCCGCAGTAATTATGGGCTTATTCCTCTCGGGAGCCAGTATGAGAATGACGCGGACGATGATGCTCGAGGTATTAAGGCAGGATTACATCAGAACTGCCTGGGCAAAGGGACTCAGCGAAAGAGTAGTCATAATGAGGCACGCACTGAAGAATGCGTTAATTCCGGTGATTACCATAATAGGTCTGCAATTGCCTCTTTTGATCGGAGGTGCAGTTATTGTAGAGCAGATATTTTCTTTGCCGGGAGTAGGTCGTTTAATGCTGACAGCTATCAATCAAAGAGATTATCCCATGGTTTCTGGACTGAATCTGTTTATAGCCGGGTTTGTACTGGTAATCAACCTGGTCGTCGACTTGACCTACGGATTTTTAGACCCCAGAATCCGTTTTAATTAGAGAATATTAGAAAAAGTGAGAGGAAATAATTAACGTGGCCACAGAAACGCTTGACGGAACTGTCCTACCAAAGAGGTATCACTTTCTTATTAATATACTCAGGCGGCTGATAAAAGAGAAACCGATGGGTATTTTCGGTGGGATTATAGTTCTGGTACTGCTTTTATGTGGTATTTTTGCTGATATTTTAGCCCCTTACGGCATGAATGAAGTTGACCTCATAAGCAGGCTGCTTCCGCCATCACCTCAATTCCTGCTCGGTACGGACCACCTGGGGCGAGACCTGTTGAGTAATATTATCTACGGTGCTCGTATTTCGGTGATTATCGGCATTTCATGTGCCTGTTGTTCCACGATTGTTTCTTTCGTTATCGGCGCTGTTTCGGGATTACTCGGCGGCAAGTTCGACATGCTGGTACAGAGGTTTGTGGATGCCTGGATGTGTATCCCGTCGTTACTGATTACCATAACTTTGATGTCTATAGTTGGAAGGGGTATGTTGCAGATAATAATTGTTATCTCGGTGACAATGGGTATTGTCGGTTCTAGGGTGGTAAGAAGCGCTGTTATCGGTATTAAAGGGAATACTTACGTGGAGGCAGCAAATGTTGTCGGGTGTTCCAATTTCAGATTAATCATGCGGCATATTCTGCCGAATATACTGGCACCGATAATCATTAATTTCACTCTGACCGTGGGACAGGCGATTATGATAGAAGCCAGCCTGAGTTTCCTCGGTTTCGGAGTTCCTCCCGGGGTTCCGAGCTGGGGGAGTATGCTGAGCGCAGAAGGACGCCAATACATGGAGAGAGCTCCGCAACTGGCTTTGTATCCCGGTCTTGCCCTGGCTCTGACTATTTACGGTATCAATATGTTTGGTGACGCGTTGAGGGATTTATCTGATCCCAGGCTGAGGGGCGGATTGGGGCGTTACCAGAGAACACAAAAAGTTAAGCAGAAAATAAAAGAACTTGTCGGTGCCGGTTAACCCTCCGTATAATCATCTGCACGGATGATCTCTTTTAGGAACTATATTCGCCTTATACCTGCCAGGAAATAGAAAGAGAGGTATCTGTTGGCTCAAGAAAGTAAGGTTAAATTCAGTGAAGAAATAGGAAGACTAAGAGACGAAATCACACAAAGATATAGCAAAACCCCCGAACAACTTTATGAAGAAAGGGAGCAAAGATTAAGGGATGCTATCGAGCTAAAAGAGCCGGATAGAGTGCCGATAATAATTCACCCGGACCCCCACGATTATGCCGGCATACAGCACGCTGCCGCTTATTACGACCCTGCGACATGGGTACAAACATCAAAGCAGCTTGTCCTGGATTTCGAACCGGATATATGCAACGCCGGTATGCCGAACCCCGGTCAGGTTCTTGAGATTCTGGATAACAAGAACAGACTCTGGCCCGGAGGCCCGCTTCCTCCTGATTATGAATACCAGTTCGTAGAGAGAGAATATATGACGGCGGACGAATACGACCTGTTTATCACAGATCCGTCCGGTTTTGTGATACGCCGCTATTTGCCGCGGGTATACGGGGCTCTTCAGCCGCTTACAAAACTCCCGCCGATGGGCGCCATGTTTTTTGGCTTCGAAGGCCTGGCGGGCCTGTTTACCAGACCGGAATTCGTCAAGTTTGCCAGCGACATGTATAAAGCAGGCGAGCGAATGAATGAATTCAGAAAAGCCAGAGGGAATGTAATCGAAGAACTGGCTTTACTCGGTTTTCCGACATTCACTCAGTCCGGTATTGCCGGCGGCGCTCCTTATGATACTATTTCAAGTTTCCTGAGAGGGATGCAGGGCGCAATGCTGGATATGTACCGCCGCCCGGACAAACTGCTCCAGGCTTGCGACAAAGTTTATGACCTGTGGATGCTGCAGGCAACACCGCCCGACCCCAAGAAGAGGGGAAATCCGAAAAGACTCGGGATGCCTTTATGGCGCGGCGATAAATCTTTCATGTCCAGTGAGCAGTTCAAGAAGTTCTACTGGCCGGGATTGAAGAAAGTAATGCTGGGTTACATCGAGATGGGTTATGTGCCTATACCGTTTTTCGAAGCGGAATTCGGCGAACGATTGGAATGCCTGCTGGAGTTACCGAAGGGCAAGGCGGTTATCTCGGTAGAGCATATGGATGTAGTTAAAGCGAAGGAAATCCTGGGCGGTCATCTATGCGTACTCGGCAGAGGACCCAAATCTCTGGACCTCGGTTCGCTGCAGGAAGCCGAAGCTTATTATAAAAATCTTATCGATGTTTGCGGTAAAGACGGCGGATTTGTCCTGAATATCGGGTTCCCTAAGAAAGGCAGCAAAGAGGAAATAGTTGCCATGCTGGACTCGCTCAGGGAATATGCGCGTTATTAGCCTGAAAATATTTAATCCCGGGGGCAATGCTTTGGTATATTGCTTTGAGTGATGTATTTCCCCCGGGCAGCGCAGTTTACTTTATCCCGTTAAAAGAACCCAGGCGATAAGCACTGTTCTTGTTGTGGCAGCCGGGGAGCTCCGCAGGTCTGATAGCTGTTCCTGAAGGCAGCCGGTGTATTACTACTTGTTTGCGGAAGCATATACATCATAGTATATGTTCAGGATGTACGGATCTCTGCTCCACTCCGTCAGTTGTTTCATTGTTTCGCCAGGTAAAGCATCCCGAAAAGCCTGGTAATCTTGTATGCTTTCCCATATCGTTGTGGAGCCGTACTCTTCTTTGTCTTTATCCACGTAATATATTGCGCTTATACACTCTTTTACATTATTTACGAGTTCAGGCCCATTTATAGCTTTTGTGGCCATCTCGTCAAAATGTCCGGGTTTCATCCTGTACAGTGACACTGCAGCAATCATTATTTCTTCTCCTTCTAAAGATTTGGTAAAAAATGAGAAACATGTACTTTCCGCCGCATTAACAAAGCAGCGCTGTTTATCAACGATATATGCTTCTTAGCGGGAATTCTGCAAAAGAGGGAAAAATATCCCTGCTTCCGGTTTTACGTATTGGAATATTAGGGCGTGTTCACACTAAACAGGGTATCGGTAATAAGGGCGAAGTAGATAAAAAACATAAACACCGCGTCGAGTTTATCGAATCGTGAGAAGATTCTACGATAACCCTGTCGTGTAATCTGCCGTCTAATGACATTTGTAGTTACGTTCATTGTGCTAGCATTTGGCCCAATGATACCTTTTTATGGGCTTTGTTTTTGGATTTCAGGCATTCAATCTTCTGTATTTGCTGCTATTTTGCCTCTTTATGCTTCTGTTCATATACCTTCGTCTTAACTTCCGTTCTGTTCGTTAAGAGTTAGCGATTTCGTTTCCGACCAGGTATCCAAAGGTTAAACAGGTTGAGCCCAAATTGATGCCTGCAGGCATATAGCTATAGTAGTTGGCGAACATGTCGCCGACGATGGTCCCCACGGCGTACAAACCAAGGATAATCGCTCCCTTGGTATCGAGCACTTGCATCTTGGCGTTGGTGCGTAGACCACCACAAACAATGAGTAAACTCGGCAAGCTATTGCATTGTCCATAGAATGGTGCTGTCTTGATAGGAATGAGTAGTCTAGGGTGTTTAAAAAAGTCTTCATCGACGCCCTTGTCACAGAATCCATTGTACCTGTCAACAGTTGCTCTGAGCGTGGTAGAGTCTAGTCCGAGTCCCTTAGCAAGTTTTTCAATAGTCTCTGCTTGCAGCATCTTGCCAGCTTTCACAGCCTCCTCCCACCGAATGACAACGCTTTCGACGCTTTGTGGAGGGCTTCCGTAGTAGCCGCGGCCGTACCAGGGAGCCATGCGCTCCGCATAGGCGGAGTCCCATATAGCGCATACTTTCCAGTCTGGCTGGCGCATCTGAATGTAACCAGCATGGCTACGATTAACATCCTCATTTCCGTAGCGGACTGCATTCTTGTTAACTAGGAGTCCCTTGAATGCGGCGTAAGGGCCTGTTGAGGGCCCGGCACCGCCACTCATCATGGGAGCGTTGGGAACTGTTTGCTGCCATGCCGCACCCACCCACAAAGCCATTTTATGCCCATCCCCGGCATAAATGCCACCTAAGGCACGTTGCTCATTGTAATTAACAGGCGTTTGGTTTATCAAAGGCAACACTTCCGGGCAATATCTGGACACCATCTCCGTGTCCTTGGTAAAGTCACCAGTGGCAAGGACTACGGCTTTCGATCCAACATACTTGACATACTTGCCCTCTGGGTTCCTGGCGGCGACGGCGCTGACCCGGCCAGTATTGTTGTCATCGCGAACGAGTTGCTCCGCAATAGTGTCATAGAAGATGCGAACGCCTGCCGTCGCAGCGAGCCTGGCCAGTGTATTAACCACTAGAGATTGGCCTTGACCAACTTGGTCCGTGCCCGTCCCCAGAAAACAATGCGCACCCGGAAACGCAGAAAATACGCCATCAGGATCAAAATCTGCCGTCTCAATGGCCACGGTATACCCCGCCGCTTCCATTTTGTCGATTAGCCAATCCATCGCTTCTCCGCTCTTTTTGGCGAAGAGAGTCCACTTATCTTGGTCTATTCTCCCTCCAGCCCGGTCTATTTCTTGTTTGAAGCTCTTGCCCAAATCATAGGCGATCCCGAGTTTACGAGTCAGCCTACTATTAATCGCGTGATTGGATCCACCACGCGATACCGGATATGAACTCGCAGCAATCAGTATTACTTTCGCTCCGTTTTCTACTGCCGAATTAGCACAAACTAGGCCTGCCGTTCCGGCCCCGATAATGACGACTTCAGCCTCTACGGTATCGGTGATCTTGCTGTCTGGAATAGGGTCGGGTGGTATCTCAAAGCTGTACCTTTTCTCTGCGAATGTACGATCCATAATTATCACATTTTCATTTCGCGGTTGTTTTATTTCGCTCTTTCCCAACTCACTCTCCCTTCGTCGCAGTGTTTCTAATAAAACCATCGTTATGGGAATGGTTGAACGAGATGGTAAGGTTATCACCCTAGTTATCCGTAACGTTAAATCCTCTACTCTCCTGCCAATGATTGAAAAGAATGTTGCTAGAGAAAATAAAACCGTTGTTTATACTGACAAGTTTCGTTCCTACAACAACGTTGAGAGGCTCGGATATGCTCATAGAATAGTTCAACACTCTGCGAAGCAGTATGTTGCTGGAGTTGCCCACTTCAACACTTGTGAAGCTCTCTGGAGTACAATCAAGCGTAGTATCGATGGAGCTAACCACCATGTTAATCCTCCCTATCTCCAGTCTTATCTTGATTCTTACGTGTTTCGGGACAACCATCGTCACGATAAGACTCCTCTGCTCGTGACTCTGATTTCTCGGTTTGCCACTCAGAAATAGGTTGGGCAGCTTTCTTAAGTAGCTCTTCAAATTCTTTCTTGGTTATAAGTTGTTCTTTATACTGTCTTTTTTGCCTTTTCATCATCACCCCACATTTCCTTGAATGATTTTTTCAAAGCAACATAGGCGTCACGATTTTTATTTTTGCGCATTATCTAGGAAACCTCTGAAAAAGCCCTTACTGTCTGGTACTTGAAGGATTCTTACCTTTTAAATCAGATTTTCAGGGACTTTTTCATTATTTCCTGCTTGTTTTTCCTTACTTTTTACCTCTTTTCAGGTCTATTTTCGGTCATTTTTCCCTTTCAGGCACACTACCCCGTTCCCATCTGCAACTCTTTCCTCACCAGATACAGATTAGCCAGTGTAAACAGACTGAAGACCTGCACCGCATTCTTGTATAACCCCAAACGAATGTTCCCCTTTTGCACGTACCTTCCCATGCCGGTGATTATACTCTTTGTCTTCTTCGCTAAGCTGTCTCCATCTATATGCTTTCCTCTTGACACACCATTCGATTCCTCTGGCTTCACACTCCTTCTGCCTGTCTTCTCCGGAATAGGCCTTATCTCCGTACACGGCCTTCTCTTCTCCGTGTAATAATTCACCCATTACCTTCGAATCATGTACCGAAGCATCCGTCACAACCACGCTGTGTACCAGCCCTTTCCCGGTATCGGTGCCCACATGCGCTTTCATCCCGAAATACCACTGGTTCCCCTTCTTCGTCTGTTTCATCTCTTTATCACGGGTATTGTCCCTGTTTTTCGTCGAGGATGGGGCATTCACTATCGTGGCATCGACTATCGTCCCTTCCCGTACCATTACCCCTTTATCGATTAGATACCGCCGTGTCTGTTCAAATAACTTTTCTGTCAGTTTGTGCTTCTCCAACAGGTGTCGAAAGTGTAATATCGTCGTTTCGTCAGGGACGGCATCCGTATGAAGATCAATCCCGGCAAACCGTCTCATCGACTCGATATCGTACAACGCATCCTCCATCGCCGGGTCTGATAGTCCGTACCATTGTTGAAGAAAGTATATCCTCAACATCATCTCCAGCTCCATCGGCTTTCGTCCGTTCCCGGGTTTCGGATAATGCGGTTTTATTACCTTCAGCATGCTTCCCCATGGTATCACTCTGTCCATCTCCTCAAGAAACTGCTCCCGACGGGTTTTCTTTTTCTTCTGTTCATAGACCAGACCGGCAAAGAATAACGACTTCATCTGCTGCCCCTTACAAGATTCGATATCACTATTATCTCATATCAGCAGACTTATTCAGAGTTTCCTTAGATATGCCTATTACCTGAATCAACAAATGTTGAGCGTGGTTCGACCCTAATCCATGGCATTTTGTCATCAGGATGCAAATAATATCGTCATTGATTACATCCAGTAACGATTCTTCGCAAAATAGTACTCTTAGTAAGTAGCATACTCCTTGAGTTTTTTAACCATCTCTTTTTGTTCGTCAGCAGAAGTATTATGGGACAGTGCGACCATAAGCATTATGCCACCACCTTTGCCGCATTTCTCAATCAGGTCCTTGTAATAGGCCAGGGCTTCATCTGGAGTAGAGTACCGTAAAGACTTGGGAACGTTGCCAATGATACAGGTATGTCCACCAAGGATTTCTTTTGCTTGAACCACATCCATATGTTCTACGGAGGTAACTGCTTTTCCTTTTGGCAGTTTGAGCATACATTCAAGTCTGTCTCCGAAATGGGCTTCGAAGACGGGGTTTGGGACATAGCCCAGGTCAATGGAAACCAGCATCGATTTCTTGAGAGTCGGCCAATAGAACGTATTAAAATGCTTCTTAGACATGAATGACTTATCTCCACGCCACAACGGTATGAATACTCTCTTCGGGTTGCCCGGAGTACTGGGATTGGCAGGGAATGCTCTGGCTATATTCATTTCGAGAATCACCTCACAAGCTTTTATCACGTTATTGGGCTGCCGGTATATATCCAACATTGAACCTTTCATTCCCGTAAAAAGCTGGAAAGGAGATCGAACGGCGCAATCCCAGCACCCCCGCCATGAGAGAAGGGCGGGAAACCGAGTGAAATCAGGTCTTGCTAGAGATTGCCCATTGCCTCGCGAAGCTTTCTAAGTTCTCTGCCAGCTTTGTCCAAAGTTATGGCAAGCTTTTTAAATTCCGGATTGGTGAATATTTCGACCATAGCATCAAATCCATGCATCATCATGTTGATTGGAGGTAATTTGGCAAGTGGCGCCATACTACCATAAATCCTTGGCAAATGGCGGCGAATTATGAAATCAGAGGGATCCTTTAGAAAGATATCATACTCATCTTCTTTCATCCACTCTCCTTCAACTGCTTGATATTCATAATCGGGCGGTAAGGAACCTCCAGGCCATTGTTTGTTTTTGGCATCAAGGAATGAGAGAGTCTCCCCTGAAGTGCTGAAATTCCCGCCTGCCATATCCGGTTCAAGATTAAGGACGCCTTTAATTAAGGCCTGTCTCCAGGCTGCAGGCTCGTAATAGGCAGCCGAGTTGGGAAGATTGGAGTGTGCACGGGGATTACCGAAGATAAAGAGAGGTATCCTGTCTGGCTGTTTCAAGAAGATAGCGTCCCTTATTCTTTTTTCCCTTTCTTCATATAGTTGCTCAGGTGTTTTGCCTGTCTCCTGTAGTATCTGTTCCCGTAAATCCTGTATTTCCTGGGCTTGTTGCGAACGAATGTCAGCCATAATTCTCCGTTCATTAATCAGATAACAGGTAATATTAATAACCGTATCCGGTTTTTTAAATTATTTACCCATCTACTGGTAGAGTTACCTTGCTGCAATTATTCCCTTGTAATGTCAATATCTTATTCTATACAGCAGGAACATTTTGGTTACTTTTTCTGGGTTAGTTTTAAAGAATACTTTTACCTTATTTTCAGACAAGTCGGATTCTTCTTCAAATTATGTATCTTTAGTAAATCATTGGTCATCTAATTCAGATTAAACCTAGTCCGGGACAATAGCTGCTCTTACCACCTTACCCTCCATAGCCTTTTTCATAGCTTCTTCTGCATCCTCCAGCCGGAATTTATGAGATATTATTTTGTCAAACGGGTATTTATCCAACGTTCTTGCCATAAACTCAAGCACCTGCGGTATTGTCGAGGGCCCATAATTTGCAGAGCCAATAAGTTTGATGCCTCTATTGATGAATGGTGCCATTCGCAGATTAGTCGAATATGGGCCTACCAAGCCGATTGTTAGATAGGTTCCCCCCAAGCCAAGCATTTCAATTCCTTCGGGTACAACATCAGGAGCCGAAGCTACTACTTCCATCACCAATTCTGCTCCCCTGCCCTCAGTGAGTTCTTTGACTCTCTCAATTCTCGCTTCAGGTGTGGGGTATTCATTATGATCGATGATATTATCGGCACCGAAAGACTTGACAAGCTCCAGCCTGTCTGGAAGCTTATCGATTACTATCACCTTAGCTGCACCAATATCCTTGGCAATAGGAGCAGCATTTAATCCCAGCCCGCCGGCACCCTGAATTACAACTGTAGCTCCAAGGCGTAACTTCACTTTTTGCAGGCCGTAGGCTACCGTAGAAGCGGCACAATCAACGTAAACAGCCGCCTCGTCAGGGACTGTATCAGGCACTTTATATATCCACTGGCCTGGACTGACATAGTAATATTCGGCAAAAGCTCCTTTAAAATAAGGATATTCATCGTGATTGAAGTTAGCATGCCTATGTCGGTTAGGGCAAGGCAGAGCTACGTCGTAAAGGCAGGACGGACATCTTCCACATGGCACGAAGTAACTCCAGACAACACGATCTCCCTCCTTTAGCGGCTGACCTATAAAGTCAGTCTGAATGTTGGAGCCCAGTTTGTGCACCCGGCCAACAAATTCATGTCCTGGAATCTTTGGATTCTGCTTTTCACCAATCGGGCTACCTATGTCTCCTTTATACAAGTGAATATCAGAACCGCATATCGAGCTCATTGTGATTTTCGTGACGATTGCATCTGGTTCAGGGTCGGGAACTGGGTACTCTCTAAGCTCCCAAGGTATACCTGGTTCAAAGCTGACTATCGCCTTGCCCTTTTCGCCTGTCATACTGAATCCTCCCTATTACTTTAGTGACTAATTGGTAAAATTTACATCAGCGACTTACTGATATTCTAAACCTGAAAATTCAGGCATTCAAGCATCTTATTTGAGAGTTTCTACCTCTTGCATAATAATGTGCCTTTCGGCTAAAAGAATTGATGATTATCCATCACTTACAATTAGGTGTGTGTCATATTTTTTCCGCTAGTCAATCTCTGTTCGAAACCAATGTTCGGATATGCCGTCCTATTGGTTCCCGGTGCAAATGAAATTCTTTTAAGGTATTGAAGATATCTGATATTGCCCACTATGCTAATTTGTATGAGACTGTTTACTGTGGTCTCATTTTCTTTACTTTCGTATAACTCCTTTCAGGGATATTGTAAATGTGTATATTCTATTTCGTAGTATTCTAGTCAATTAACGACCCTTGAATTCAGGAGAACGTCTATAAGACATTGATGTTAGCCCATCGTTTAAGTCTTTAGTAAGTGAAATGCTGGCAGAAACTGAACTCTCAATGAATGAACCTGTTCTCTGGTCTCCTTGGGCACCATAGTAAAACAAAGCTTTTGCCAATTTTTGTGCCAATGGAGCACCGTTTGCTAACTTATTCGCGATCTCATCCACTTTAGCAACAAATGTATCCGGCTCTTCTATAAAATTCACCAATCCCCAATGAAGTGCTTTTTCCGCCATAACCGGCTCGCTCAACAGCACCATTTCTCGGGCACGAGTACCTCCTATCAATCTAATAAGGCGCTGGGTGCCGCCCCAGCCTGGAGTAAGTCCCAAACTCAATTCGGGAAGGCGCAGTTGAGCTTGGCTACTCATTACTCTAATATCACAAGACATGGCAAGTTCAAGACCACCGCCTATGGCAGGCCCGTTAATAGCAGCAATCACTGGCTTGGGAAAAATTTCGATTCGAGTAAATAAATCGTGTCCGTTATTGCTGAAATTCATAACATCATCCATCTGTCCGGACGCAAACGCGGAGACATCAGCACCACTACAAAAATTCGAGCCTGAGCCAGTTATAATAAGGCATTGTACATCAGCCTGTCTTTCAACTACGTTTAAAGCGTTACTAATATCAATTATAAAGTCATAGTTTAAAGCGTTGGCACGGGAAGGCCGATTAAGAATTAGCTTAGCCACTTTGGTTTCCAGGTTAATATCCAGCTTTACAAACTCATATTCTCCCATTCCATAGGAATAAAAACCTCTACAAGTTTTTCTTCCCAGATTTCCCTGCTTCACAAGTTCAGTTAATAACTTGCAGCACTTATATCTTTCAACCTTATATGTATCCTCCAGACGGTTCATCTCAGCTACTATTATATCTATTCCAACACTGTCTGCCATCCTGAGAATACCCCGGGGATAATTGAGCCCAAGAAGCATAGCTGTGTCTATTTCTTCTCTGGTAGTAGCGCCCATTTCGATCAGTTTGGCAGCTTCATTGACTCCCGGTGCCAACAATCGAATTGGGTCAAAGTCCACGCCGGCATTCATCGGGATTTCATTGTTATTCTCCTCCGACCATTCGTAATACCCTTTTCCCGTCTTTTTTCCATAGTTACCTGAATGGTAGAGTTCTGTTAAGATAGGGGCGGGACCATAGCTTTCACCTAACTGAGAACCAAAATACTCCATTACATCATATTGCGTATCTATCGAGCCGCCACCAAGAGTATCCTGAAGTTCCAACATTCCCAAAGGTAACCCCAGCTTGTATTTTACTGCCGAATCTATTTCGAAAGCACTCTTACACTCCTTTTGATATAATGCCCAATCGGCCTCGTTAGTCATGGTACAGAATATCCTGTTTGCAACGAAACCGGGAACGTCTTTCACGTGGACTACAGCCCTGCCCATAGCTGCAGCGATAGTCTCGGCAATTTTAACTGTATCACTGCTCGTATTATCACCATGAACAATTTCCAGTAATGTCATCCGGCTGGGAGGATTGAAGAAGTGTGTTCCTATAACCGTATCCGGTTTCTTGGCTGACTTACTAATTTCGGTGATGCTCAATGAAGATGTGTTCGTCGCAAATACCGCGTGTTCCGGGCATAGTGCGGTAATTTCTTTTATAACGCTCTGTTTTAGTTCCAATATTTCAGGCACCGCTTCGATGATAGCATCGGCATTAGCAACCGCATCCTTCAGGTCCAGTATGAAACTGAGTCTGCTCATATAATCCTGTTTTTGTAACTCTGAAAGTCTGCCGCGACTAATCCTATTATCATACATGTCTTCTATTGATTTACGGGCGCGTTCTAGGAGTTTATCCTCAATATCTCTAATATTAACCTTGTAGCCCGACTCGGCAGCCAATGCGGCTATTTGAGCTCCTATATTACCGGCTCCAATAACGGCTATGTTTTTTATCTCTTTCATAGACTGAACTACTTCTCCTTTCTTTGGACTCTATAATATAATCAAACGATTCTTATAAAGGTTCAAAGGCGTAATAAACTCTTTCACATATTTTCGTGTCTTTCTTAACCTCTATGGGGTGTGCTGGAATATCAAACACCACGAAACGTACTTCGTCCCCTTCTTTGAGTTTACCTTCGGGGCAGTTGATGATACGCGCTAGTAGCTGCTTCAGTGGGCTGTTTTCACCGAAATTGAGCCAGGCTATGATTAGAGGAGGTTCAAAACCGATCGGTGCTCCAGCTTGCGTTTCTGTGAAAGTAACTACTTTTCCCGTTTGTGGGAGATCAATCCACTCCATTTCTTCTGACCAGCATTCTGGACATATGATAACAGGAGGATAAGCAACGTGACCGCATTTTTGGCACTTAGTCGTAGTAAATCTTCCTTCTTTGAGATTATCGTAAAACTGATATATTCGGTTGAATTCCTGACATTCCAATGGCCACATGTCCATCTGAGAAATGTATGTGCCGTTTAGTGCTGGAGTTGCTTCTATTTCTACTTTTTGTATATCCGCCATTATTACTCTCCATATCTGATCATTATGAGCGGTTAGTTCACCGGTTCAGTTCCGTAGATTATTACCGTATGCTGAGCACAAGCGCCACTCAAATTATGAGCAAGGGCAATATTAGCATCTTTAACCTGATTAATAGCCCTTCCCTGTAATTGTTTACACAGTTCGAGCGACTGTCGTGCTCCGGAAGCACCGAAAGGATGCCCACAGCTCAGAAGGCCACCGTCGGTATTCATAGGACGTTCTCCGCCAATATTAATGGCACCAGATGATACGTAATCACCTCCCTCACCTTTACCGCAAAATCCGAGTTCTTCAACTTCTATAATTTCCGATATTGAGAAGCAATCGTGAGTCTGGGCTACATCTATATCATTAGGACTGACCTGAGCGCTCTGGTATGCCACCTCAGCTGCTTTTTTTAGATGAGGCCATTCAGCAAGGGTTTCACCTGGCCAACCAGCTGACATACCGTGAGAAGCGTGCTGACCGGAACCACGAACATATACCATCGGTCTGGATGATAGTTCTTTTGCTCTGTCCTCTGAAGCTATGATGACAGCAGAAGCTCCATCAGATAGCGGACAGCAGTCATAAAGTCCAAACGGATCAGCGATTAGTCTTGCGTTCATTACATCATCCAGGTTGACTTTTCTCGGATAAAAGTGTCCATTGGGATTTGTAGATCCGTAGTTATAATTTGCTACCGAAACGTGTGCCATCTGTTCCTTCGTTGTTCCATAGCGTTTCATATGCATTTTGGCAACCATGGCAAAAAATGGCGGTGGTACTCCGAGGCCCATAGCGGCATCCCAATCGTGATCGTTTACCATTAACTGAGTATAGTTTGTTTCCCACCTCTGAGGTAAATATATTTTTTCGACGCCTGTTACCAAAACCACTTTGGAGATTCCGCTTTCTACCAGACCTTTAGCAATAATTATGCCCGTATTAGAACCGGCGCACAATGTGTCCACCCTGGTGCATATTGATGTTGGTTTTATTCCTAACCTGTGAGCTGCCAAAGGAGCTGTGTTAAGAGCAGAGGAATGCCTACCTCCCATCGTTGTGCAAACAATAAATCCATCAATACCTGCAGACTTTAACGCCGGGATATCTTCAAAACAAGCTTTATTCGCTTCAAGAAGCATGTCGAACATGTTTGCCTGTCTGACACCAAATTTACTTACTCCCCCACCTATTATTACCGCGTTTTTCTTTTGCGTCACCTCAAATCTCCTCCCGTATTCTTCGATTGTTCTTCTTCATCTTGTATTGCTATACCGCATAAGCGTATAAAGCTACCAATCAAGTTCACTCAGGCGGAACTTAATAAGACAAGTTAATGAAGGAGTTCTCCGTTCGATTGTATAGTCACGCTAGCCGTCAGTATTCACGCTCCCACTCAGTATACATATTCTGATGTCAGACATCGTGAGTTCTACACATCATCCAAAGGTAATATCCCTGTCCAGTTTCGAGGGCAGGACTACCGGTCCATTGACTTTCGAGGGCAACAATACGGTCGCATGACCTGGCGCATGTA
>JAFGCW010000096.1 GCA_016932435.1 Dehalococcoidales bacterium
GTCCGCTCGACCGTTTTAACAAATGTTTCAATATCACCGAACCTATAAGCTAGTTCACCGCAGCACGCGTCCCTGGGTCCGAATTTAACAAGACTGCTCAAGACCTTTGAATGCTCAATACTTCCCGGCACTGTTCGCCCATGACAACCAATAAAGAGTGTATCTTTTGCTTTAGGCGGTACCTTGGACCATCGGTCTAGAATCGTTTTGTCTTCGTCTGGTGCGGCATTGTATTGATCAAACACAAAACCGGTCTCATTTTTCCCAGTCATCATATAACTGAGTTCTTTTGGTATGTCTTTACCGCTATCCCGAAACTTGGCAGTTATGCGTTCCATTATTAGGTTATAAGGTCTAAGACCCTGGGGACAGTAGTGATTGCAGCTAAAACAGAAACTGCACTCATCGAATACTCTCTTTGGATCCTCGCCGTTGATAAGTCGCGCTATTTCGGCTTTGGATTCTTCTACGCCCATTTTCATAACCGGACATTTCTGAAGACAAATACCGCAATTGGAACATTGACTAGCTTCCTTACCTTCCGGGATAAACGCATCTATATAAGATAAATTCTTCATATACTCCTTCCTATATAAGGCTTGCCTACTAAAAGAACACATTAAACCTACGAACTATACCTCCTTCCTTGTCGCAGGCCAATTTGATTGCTGCAGACGGGCAACCATCATAAAGATCATGTGTTTAAGAAGCAACTCAATATGGTATTTCTGGCCCTTATAGCCCTGTTTAAAACCATTTCCTGGATTCTATTATACTCTGCTCTTCAAGGGTACTACTAAAGATGTTGTTAACCGCAAACCCATCTCCCTGCGTCCCCTTTATCAAAGGTTTAATCCGACCCATGTTCTTTTTCACATTTACTAACATTTTTAAATACGAACTTGTCACTATAAAAAAAGTTGGGATAAAACAGTAACGATTGAAGCTAATTTAGCAATATAGAGATTAATAAGTTACTTTGCTGGCCTAATAATATGTGATTACAAAATTTAATCAATAGTTGGTTTTTTACTTGATCAGGGGCACCCGATTTTCGGAAACTCACCTAAAGCGCGTCAATCCCTTAAACTGAATCTACTTTCGATTGTCACGGCACTTCCTTTTGATACCCCGGCTCCACCATAAAATCATATGATGCAAAATCCTTCTGTCCGTTCTGTTTCTTTTCTGTGATGTATGGTACTCAATCCTGTCATTATCATCTACACTCTCTATTCATGTAAACAGATACTCACCAAAAAGAACTATCAGCTATGAGCAAAAAGTCTATATAATAAGTGACTTTCAGCGTAACAAATTTAATAGTTAGGAAGTATTATAGTAAGAAGAATTTTCATATAATGAGAAGAAGTTGTTTCAGACCCTATAATTAATATACTGAGGCGATCCAAATATGAATGAAAATGCCAATGACATGGTTGAAACCGGAAATATTCGACTTCTGATTATTGATGACAGTGAAGATGTTCGACAGGCGTTGAAAGATATTTTTGCACTTACTGATGACATAGAAGTGATCGGCGAAGCAATTAATGGACAGGAAGGCCTGGAAAAAACGGCTGAACTCGAACCTGATATTATCATAATGGACGAAAGAATGCCCGTACTCAATGGGTTGGAGACAAGCCGTATAATCAGTGAAAAAGCATCATCCAGTAAGATAATAATGCTTACAAACTACGAAGATTTCAGGTCGGAAGCATATAAAAACGGAGTAACCGCTTATCTTATTAAAGGAGTCAAACTGGAAATCCTTACGGATTGCATCAGAAAGGTCCACAGGGGTGAAGCAATCGATGTTGAGTATTAGGTAATTATCGATACATTAATTCACGTGGTGTTCGATCTGGCTCCGGTTGTCTTCTACCAGTAGTTGGGTTTCCTCAAGACTGACTACGGTATCAGCAGTCTTTACGAGTTGAGTATCGACGATTATCCGGGCATGATGCCGAGAATAAAAGCATTTCAGGAACAAGAGCAGTCCTGTCAGGCATGTATTCGTAATGCTGGTCACCATCATCGGCAACTGATTCACGTAAAACGCATAGCCAGTCCATATAAGGCATCCGGCAAACATCAGTAGCGTAAAAGCAAGGCTTATTTCATTGGCAGCCTTCAATTTTACGACACGGATTACCTGCGGGAAAAAGCTCAGTATAAAGATTCCTCCGCCTATATACCCCAACACATCCATCGGTTTTTAGTGGTTACTCCTGTATAAATATTAACGGTACTCCTTATTAAAGAGTACCGTTTTCCGGCTGGTATCATCGATCTCAAGTTAAAGAAAAAAACTGTTCAGCGTTCAGTTAAAATGATTAACTTTGTCGAGATGAATCATTCCGTCAACGGTCACGCTTCCTTTATAAACGAGTAAGCCAGGGAAATGGTAAATATCATTTTCATCCTTCACTGAGAGTTTTTTGTCGGAAGCCGCATATTTATCGTATATATATAGAATGTAATTCTTATTATGCCTGTCGAAGTTGCGTCTTAAATATCCGAGGCGCAGCATCTCTTCCGGCTTGAGATGATACTCTACTTCCAGTTGATTCAATACACCCACCGGCCAGTACTGATTTCGGTATAAATCCATATCTCTCAGTACTTTCTTAGTTTTCTTAACTACATTTATAAGACTCTTTACCATGATTATTACCTCTTGCCTATTTTATATGAAATATAATTCAGGTATCATATTATCTGAATTACTATTGATGTATTATATAATCTGAATGGTATTACAGAATTGTCAGCCTGTCAATAGCCTTAAAGAAAAAAATTGCTCATATTTATGTGCTGATGATATACTTTATAGTGATACTAACGTAGAATATTTTAATCTTTTTTAGTATCACAATCTGAGACATGATAATATAAACTTGATTAATTCCCGTATATATGCTAAATATTTTTGGTTAAATATTACTACCTCAGGTTTTTAGGTAACAGGAGGAGAATGTGGCGGAATTCAAATTTTTTACCAACCATGCTTTGATCCTCAGTCATATTGCGCAACAGCCGAGAATAACTGCAAGAGAACTGTCAACCATAATAGGGATAACCGAAAGATCGACTATAAAGGTTATCAATGATTTGCTAGAGGAAGAATATATTACCAAGACTCGTGAGGGAAGAAATAACAGGTACAGAATCAATCCGGATAAACCAATCACTCCTGCCGGGCTTGATGAAATGGCGGCTGAAGTATTATTAACAACACTTGGCTGGAAGAGACGAGGAAGACCACGAAAAACAAGTGCCTGAAGCTTCCTGAATTTGAATTTTTATATTAACCATAAGGTTTGACACTTCTTGGGTACTCAACTCGATAAATAATAAAAAAGAGGGCATGCTAAACAGCGTGCCCTCTTTCCTAACTATCAAGTCTCTATTTCAGTACTGTTTTATACATCCTCCGGTTTGCCCAAAAATAGTTTAGTAGCCGAGACTTCGAGGAAAACGACAGGCCTGGTGATATTGCTGATGAGCATGGGGCAGTGTTTCAGCCCGGGAGGCATGGAAAGCATTGTCGGGGTGTTAATGACCGTGTGTTCTTCCTGTTCGTCGCCAAGGCATACTTTAATATCCGCCCCCAGTTCTTCGGGATTGTTCGGATCACCTGAAAGGAAGCAAAGGTTCTCATGGAAGTCATGCCCGTGGGAGAAACGTACATCGTAAGGTGTTACGATGCAGTGGTAACCAAGGCTGATACCTGCACTGAACTCGTCATGGTGCGCCCATATCGATGTCCCGGTCCAGCCCGGTTCGTAGTCCACATAGAGAGGTCCTCTGAAGATATTCATCCAGTAGTGTTTCCCGTGTTTAGCAACTTCATTGCCGTCTCGCAGTCTGCCCAGCTTAAAGGAGCTCTCTCCTCCGGAGTCCGCATCTACTTTATCCTGGTATTCTTGTTTATTAATTATCCTGAGCAGTACAAACGGTTTTGTGAATTTACTAATCTTGATTGGGCCGTTCTTCAATCCGGGCGGGATGGATACTACCGTGGTGTCGTTTATTACCTGTTCTTCATCATTTTTACCCAGATTCAGTCTGATTTCCGCACCCAGATCCCTGATATTTTCCGGATTCGCGCCTATAAAGCAAAGGAGTTCGTGAGTATCATTCGTACGGATTTTATCAACGGTCCAGTCAGGATCGTTGATGATGTGATGTTCAAATATTATTCCCGAGTTATGATCATTATCATGCTTGAATACCATTCCTCCGCCGAATTCTTCCGATGCCTTGCGGAAAGGCTTCTGAACTACATGTGAGTCATACTTTCCCATATTGTTTCCTCCTTTCGTTGTTTAAGATGCGATATGTTTCCTGACATAGTATATCTATTAAGTCAATTTTTCAAGACCTTATTTTCCTGGAACTTACTATGACACTCAGGGATTCAGAATCAGATCTGGGCATAATGAATGATTGATGTCAGGTCAAAGATGATTGCACATTACCTGTTAATCGGCAGGGGTATTTGTCCATTGAGCATTATACTTCCTCAGCGGAAGCTAGAGTTGAGAGCCAGCTCATAATCGCCCGGGCTTCGGCTTCATTCTCGATATCGTTGATAACGATTCTCTTTTTCTCGATAACAACTCTAATATTGTTATGCCTGAATGCCAGGACATTTACTTCAGGATTGTAGGCGCAGGAATCAATTGCTTTACTAAGTTTCGGCATATGAGGACTGATTTCCTGTGTAAGATCAACGACAGCACGTGTCTTCCCGCCGCCCTGTCACTCTCAGCCCTCACCGGATCCGAAGAAAACGGTTACTTTATATTTTCCGAGAATATTATCTACGTAATTTTCTGTCGTCATAACCGTCTACAACCCGGCGGACATCTGCCAGGCATCACCTGTGTTCCGGATGTTTCTCCTTACAATTACACGTGTTTTTGGATTTTTCCTTTGCAATCTTATCGAGGATAGTTGAATGTCCATTACTTTTCAGGTCTTCAATGATGTTTTCTTGGGTGTACTCGAAGCAGTAGCAAACGTATTCTTTCACTATTTCATTATACAATATGTGCCTGTTGACGAAAATTTGACTAAGGTGTATTATTATTTCGATATTCATCGAAATAATAATTTTTCATGAGTGAAAATATATTCAAGGCACTGGCCGATCCGAACCGACGTGAGATACTGCGACTTCTCGGTAAACGTACCATGAGCGCCGGTGAAGTCGCATCGAATCTGACTATCACAAAGTCGACGCTGTCGAGTCACTTTAATATCCTGAAAAAAGCCGACCTGATACAGGAAAAAAGGAACGGTACGACGGTTTATTACAGCCTGAATATGTCGGTAATCGAAGAAGTGACCGCTGCCGTTATGAACCTGTTCAATGTGGATAAAACGGATACCGGAAAAAGGGGGAAAAATGAAACTTAGCTGGCGGAGTGAAATCCTGCCGTTAACCTGTATTACAGCTATGTTCATCCTGGCAATAATCGCCTGGCCACATGCGCCTGAGAGTATTCCCATACACTGGGGAATATCCGGTGAACCGGATAATTATGCCGGAAAATTCTTCGGATTGCTGGGAGCACCGCTTATAGCGCTTGGAGTTTATGCTTTGTTCATTGTGCTGCCACGACTTGATCCGAAGCGGGAACACTACTCCAGGTTCTGGACCCGGTACCTGTTTATCAGGACAGTAATCATAATGGTGTTAGCTGGTATCAAGGTGGTGACATTCCTCTGGGTAATGGGGATCGATGTCAACATGACCGTAGCCGTATTCATGATAGTGGGCTTTTTACTGATTATATTGGGTAATTACATGGGAAAGCTGCGCCCGACCTGGTTCATAGGGATAAGGTCGCCGTGGACTCTCTCAAGCGAGGAATCCTGGAATAAGACGAACCGTCTCGGTGGATGGATGTTCGTAGTAATCGGTCTGGGGATGGTAATAGCGGCCCCGTTCCAGGAGAAAATAGCGAACTATGTTCTGATCGGATTGGGCATTGCTTGTATTCTTTATCTCTATGTGTACTCATACCTGGTCTGGAAAAAAGATCCTGATGCCCGGTCTGAAGCAACGCGAATCAATCGGGACGGAGAAGGAGGAGGAGTATATCAATGAACAGGAAAACGATTCTGGTGGGAGGGTTAATCATGCTGTTGACATGGATGCTGCCGGGGTGCGGTGATACGGAACCGGCTGAGATCAAGGTCGTATCCGAGGAGATTAGCTGGTCAATAGGAGAGACTATGGTTTATGCGACGATTACCAGGCCCGAGACAGGAGAGAACCTTCCGGGAATAGTGTTTGTACCGGGCAGCGGCCTGACCGATCGTGACTGGAATTCGCCTCTACTCCCAGGAAAGAACGGCAGCGCGGCGCTGCTGGCCGAGGAACTGGCTTCAGAGGGATACGTGACGATAAGGTATGATAAGCGTTTCACTGGTCCCGGTGCTGAAGAAAATTTACCTCTGCTGATGGGGAAGATCAGCATGGAGAGTCACCTGGAGGAGTTGAGGGGTGCGGTGAATGCTTTGACTGATAGGGCTGATGTCGATGCTAGCAGGATATTCGCCCTGGCAAACAGCGAGGGTTGTATTCATGCCATCAACTACCAGTTAGAAGGGCAAGATACTTTTTCCGGATTGATCCTGGCGGCCCCTCCCGGACAGTCTGTGGGCGACCTGGCACGGACTCAGATCGCAGCCCAGCTTGCCGGAATGCCCGGCGCTGACGAGATTAATGGGGCTGTATGATGAAGCGGTCGATGGTTTCCTGGAAACCGGGCTCATGAAACCCGATGAATCGTTGCCTGAAGGAATAAAGCTGTTCCTGGCAAGCTTGGTAAATCCGGCCAATATGCCTTTCACGCAGGAGATATGGCAGAAGGATATTACTCCTGACCTGAAGAAAATCGATGTGCCGGTTCTGGTAATTATCGGCAAGAAGGATATACAGGTGAACTGGGAATTCGATGGTGGTAAACTCCAGACGGCAGCCGAAGGAATCGATACTGTCACCTTTTCATTTCCCGAAAATACCAATCATGTATTGAAATATGAGGAATTACCCAGAGAAGAGATAAACCTGACAAATCCGAACTATAACGGACCGGATACCATTCTTGATACGGAAACGCTTGACATAATTATTAACTGGCTTGATGCCAACTCCTAGATAGCGCTGAAAGGATTTACGTCATGAAGCTGGATATCGAAAATAAATCATTAAAGGTGAAAATCCGCTGGAGATGCTGCTGTCATTCAGGCGTTCATTGAACGTACCGGTGGAGCGAATTACCGGTGTATCGACAGAGAAACCGGGCTGGCAGTGGGGAGCCCGTGCCCCGGGAATTCATATACCGTTCCTGGTGAAGATGGGCACGTACCTTGTCAGCGACGGAAGAGAATTCTGGGCAACAACGATCGGGAGACCGTATCTTGTTATAGAGATGGAAGGCTGGAACTATACAATGATAGTACTTACGATGGGTGAGAACAAGCTGTGGGCAGAGCGGATCAGGCAGGAAATACAGGCGGTTTAACAGATCAAGGTTAGCTGGATAGTTTACTGACAATAAGCGGTAACCAGATAAACGGACGGGGAGTGCGAATTTGTTTGCACTCCCCATAGTATTTGATTCTATTCAATCTCATAAAACGTTATTGATAATCTACAATTCATTATTATATTCAAATAATTCCCTGATGAGTATCGTTAATGACCACTTATTCCCACTAAAGGACTATGCTTATCATCCGTTTGGATGATTACCACCACCGGTATCAAAGGTATATTTTGTTACTTAAAGAATAAAACGATTTTTACATAGGATTCGTTGAATTCAATACTTCTATGAGGAGATGGTAACGATGGTAAACACAGTCGAGGTATCCGCTGAATCAGTTAACGCGTCACAGGAACCCGTCAACTTAATTACCGGACCGTCGGAAGATTATCTTGCTCAGTGTCCTTCATGCAAGACCATCGAGACGGTGACGATAGGTGGTAACAGTCAGCTGATAACAACCCGAAAATTCTACCAGATGGGAAGACAAATATACCACAAATGCGGGTCAACTCATCCATGCCGCTTATTCCGGGGGCAGTGACATTTTAGATGCTGTCAGGAAATTAATGGATTCAAATCAATCTTACTTACCTTTTCGACGATCTCTGTCTATAATCGTACTACCTGAAACATCAGGCATTCATCAATTCCAATAATGTGGATACTGGATCCATACCTGTCTATACTACGAGACGAAGTATTCACTCTCTTCGCTTTCTGCTCTCCAAGAATTGCTACTAATATTTAATAATTGCATTATTATATTATACTGAAAAATGTTCATTGTTGAATCTGTGATTGTATAATCTATATAATATTGAGGAACGCAGATTAATGATGATGGTAATAATGCTGGTGAAATTTCTGGTTTTAGTAGTTGTATTACTCCTCATTATTAACGGTTTGACTGGTTGTTCTCTTGATGAGGAACCGGAAGTAAATAACTCTCAAAATGAAACAAGCATTGTAAACTCAATCGATCCGGATTCTCTTCCCTCTTCCTGGGAGGATATAGTTGTTAACAGAGCTCATGCAGGTTCCTATATACAATTCAGCGGAACCTCCAAGTTACCAGATGGGACAGTCCTGGTATCTAAGTTGTTTGAAGATGATATACCATTGCACTGGTGGCCGGAAGAGCAGGAGATAATTGTGAACGATGGAAAATGGGAAATTACGGTGACAGAGAGTACGAATATTACTGCCTCAGACCTGGAACTGCTTGTGGGACCTGATTACGATTTTTATATCTGGAAACGGGATAATCCTGCAACGAAATCAATCTTTTATTTCGATCTGGTCGGTCCTCCTGTAAAAAAAGAATAAAGATTTCAGCAATAGCAAGTAGGATCACTTTCAAAAGAAGCTCTCGGAATGAAGGTAAATACATTTAAAAAAGGAACATACCTCCCATACTGCTGCAAAATGGTATCCAGTAGATTTCTGGATACCGGCTTTCGCCGGTATGGTTGATATAGATTGCCATGGGTTCTGCCTTAGGCGGATTGATGGTGAATTTCGCAATGACGATAGCGGAAGATTGGTTTATGCCTGCAGTAGACCTCAGGCATCCACCACGGTGATTTATATCTTAATGTTGTAACCTGCCTGTGCTTTCAGTCGTTATATACAGTATCAGGTGCTTTTACAAGGACTCTCTTTCTTTACAGAGATCCGTTCACTCACTTGAAACTTGTCCGCACCAATAGTTATTATGTTATTATTATTGAGTTAACTCATAACACTCGTAACTATCGATGATAATACCGGGGAATCATATTAATATTTCCCGAATATTTATACTATATAATCACAAGGGTACTCTATGGATTTTGAAAGTATCTTATTCGAGACAACCGAGGACAGGCCGTTGACAAGACCGGAGCAACCGGACTTCTTCATCGATCTGAACCTTGATCAGATTGTCGAAGCTGTTGTGAAGGGCAGGGAAGAATACGACCTGAAACCCTTTTTCTGGTATTCTCTAAAACGTAAAAGTGCCATTGAATACCGGCATGAAGTGATGCGGGAACTTGAAAGGCAGGAACTTACCCGGATTGTGGAAGCCTTCGCAAAAAAGATGCGTATTATGCGTGATTACCTTACGCGAACAAACAGGCTTTCTTACTCTCTCCAGAAGCAGCGGTGGTTCCTGGACGCGGTCGATGTCTACTGTGATGCAGTCGGTTCTCTCTACAGCGATCTATCGGCAGCGGAACTGGGATCACAGGGATTCCTGTCGTTCCGTGAGTACCTGAAAGACTACGCGAATTCAGAGACTTTCACCTCTTTAAAAGATAAAACACAGCGGTTGAAGGATGATATCGCTGCAGTGGATTACTGCATACACATCAAGGGGAAATATTTTACTGTCCGACGGAGAGAGTCCGAGATCGACTACGGTGCGGACGTGGAGCAAACATTCGAGCGGTTTAACCAGGGAAATGTCAGGGATTACCTGACTACGTTTTCCGAGCCTATAGAGATGAACGGTATAGAGGAGTCGATTCTCGGTGCAGTAGCTCAATTATATCCGGAAGTTTTTCATAGACTGGATGAATATTGCGAACAACATACAGATTTTCTGGATGATACAATTTCAGCTTTCGACCGTGAAGTCCAGTTTTACGTTAGTTACCTGGCACTCATACATTCCATTAAGTCGGAAGAGTTAACATTCTGCTATCCTGAAGTGTCGGATACGAGTAAAGAACTATCCCAGACCGAATGTTTCGACCTTGCCCTGGCGATCAAACTCATGTCCGAAGAAAGACCTGTTATATGTAATGACTATTACCTGGAGGATAAGGAGCGTATATTCGTAGTCTCGGGCCCAAACCAGGGTGGTAAGACAACCTTCGCCCGTTCCTTCGGACAGTCCCACTACCTGGCCAGCCTGGGTTGCCCTGTCCAGGGGAAAGATGCAAAACTTTTCCTGTTCGACAAGCTGTTTACTCATTTCGAGCAGGAAGAAAATGTCGAAGATTTAAGAAGCAAACTGGAAGATGATTTAACGAGAATCCATGGTATCCTTGATGAAGCAACATCCCGCAGCATTGTCATAGCAAACGAGGTGTTAACCTCCACAACATTAAACGATGCTGTTTTCCTGGGCGAGAAGGTGATGGAGAGTCTAAACAGGATAGACCTGGTTTGTATCTGGGTAACATTTATCGAGGAACTGGTATCATACAGCGACAAGGCAGTGAGTATGGTCAGCATTGTCGACCCTGAAGATCCGTCGATACGTACCTTTAAAATAAAAAGGAGACCTCCACTCGGACTCTCCTATGCGACGGCACTTGCCGAGAAGTACAGTCTGACGTACGATTCCTTGAGAGAGCGTATAAAGTAATGAACGTTTACCTGATGTATAGTGACCGGGACTTCAACCTTGAGCAGGATCCCCCCTGGAATGGACCTGATCTGATTCAGGACCTGCAGCTCGGTCCTGTTCTCAACGCTATGTCTGATGGTGATGAATTCTTATATCGAGTGGCGCAAAGCGCTCTACTATCCTCTATTGCTAATAGATCCGATGTTATTCTTTACCGGCAGGCAATTCTTGACGATTGTATGAAGAATTCTTCAACGGTAAAAAAATTGTACAAACTCGCGGTTGGTGTTATCGGAGATAAACAGGTATCTCACTGGTCTTCAGGTCGTACTCACTCTTCGTGGTCATTACTATCTCGCTCTGTCGAAACGTTACAGGTGTTTATCGGTACTCTAAGGACATTACGGGATGTAGCTGATCAGGATGCAGACAAATTTGAATCTGAGGGTTTTAAAGAATTCTTTATAAGAATCAAGGAAGAAATCACCAGCGGGTACCTGCTGGAAATCGAAGATCATCTCAAAGAACTCAACTTTGAGGATGAAGTTCTCATCGGTGCACAATTGGGGAAAGGCAACAGGGGCAGCAACTATGTATTGTGCAAACCGAAAGAACAGAAAAAATGGTTCGAACGGGTTTTCAAGATTGGTCCGAGAGAATATACTTTCCGTATTAATGACCAGGATGAGACCGCCGTCAGAAAACTTGGTGAGTTCAGAAATCGTGGGGTAAATTCAGTCGCCAATGCTGCTGCCCAATCGGTGGAGCATATTCTAAACTTCCTCCTAATGTTACGGACAGAACTCGCATTTTACCTTGGGTGTATTAACCTGTATAAACGTCTTGATGAAATGGGTGAGAAAACATGCTTCCCGGTACCTGTTACCGCAGACAAGCGTACGATGTCATGTGAAGGGCTATACGACGTTTCATTGTCATTAAGCATGGGAGAACAGGTAGTGGCGAATGATATTAGTACCGACGGTAAAAACGTCGTTATAGTGACTGGAGCCAACAAGGGCGGAAAAACGACTTTTTTGAGGAGTATAGGCTTATCACAGATGATGATGCACTGCGGGATGTTTGTTCCGGCTTCTTCTTTTTCCGCCAATTTATGTACCGGACTTTACACTCACTTCAAGCGCAAGGAAGATGTAACGATGGAAAGCGGAAAACTGGATGATGAACTTAACCGCATGAATCAAATAGCGGATCATCTATCTGCTAATTCCCTTGTTTTATTAAACGAAGCATTTGCTGCAACGAACGTAAGGGAAGGATCTGAAATAGCAAGGCAGATAGTAACCGCTCTTTCAGAACGACGGGTTAAGGTTTGCTTCGTGTCCCATTTGTATCAATTTGTGCAAGACCTTTACGAAGCAAGAACGGACGAAATCATTTTCTTACGGGCTGAAAGAAAGACGGATGGGACCCGAACCTACAAGCTGATCGAGGGCGAGCCACTGGACACCGGCTATGGACTCGACCTGTATGACAGGATATTCAATGATAGGGAACAGGAAGCAAATGCCAAGGTTTAATATAGGCGACAGAGTAAGAGTCAGTTTATCCTCCCATTCCCCATATAGAGGTCAAACCGGAGTGGTGGAGGAAATTCCGTCGAACGATTCACAATCCTCAATGGGTTCGAGTGAAATACGGTACCTGGTGAGGTTCGATTATAGAGGATTACACCCGGCTGTTCATTTCCTGGAAGAAGACCTTGAGGATATTAATGACGAAATTGGTCGGGAAGAGACTCCCGCTCCGGGAAGATTTGACCGGTGGTCTCAGAGCAGGATCGGGAGTCAAATTTCCCAGGTATCAACGACGCGGAAATATATTTTCGGCTCTCTCATAGCGGTACTGGTTCTGGCGGGGATAATAATCGGCGTTACTTTAACAGGTACTGAGGAAAATCCGCCTGAATTGACTGAACTACCCGGGCTTGAGGGATCATCCAACAATACACCGAAGCTTGTCTTTACAACAGAACCTGTTGGAACTACAGCCGGATCTGCTTTACCGGTTCAGCCGGTGGTGAAGATTGTCGATTCCGATGGCAACACAGTAACAACCTCTACAGCACCCGTTACACTCACTGTAACCAATAACCGGGCAGATTTGTATGGAACAACGACCGTCAATGCAGTGAACGGTACCGCCACGTTTACTGATATCGCAATCGCTTTAGCCGGATCCGGCTATAGCCTGACAGCGATCAGCCCTGGGTTGACTTCATCCTTCAGTAATGTGTTCGATATAGATCCCGCAAAAGGAATCTGGCTTGATTTTATCACTGAGCCTGTTGCAAGTGGGCTGGCTTCACGCTTTTCTGTCGCGGTTGCTGTAAGGGACATATTCGGAAATATTTCTACCAATTCTACAGCCGAGGTGACGGTGAGTATTACACCCGAGACGGGTGAACCGGGAGCCGTTTTATCGGGAACCACCACCCAGGAAGCAATAGACGGAGTGGCGTTCTTTAAATACCTTTCAATAATTCCGGAAGACAGCAAGTACAAGTTGACGGCAACGAGTCCCGGTATGATACCGGCAACGACTTCCTCCTTTAACGTTGCCAAAATAACTGAAAGTCAGGCACAATAGTAAGCCTGGCGTTTTGGCGAACAATACTTTAGTGATGCGGTAAGAGAAATGCCCAAATTCGTTGTCTGGGTTCCTACAATGTCAGAATTCATCAACGGCTTTTTCGAGCTGGCGCCCGTGTCTTCTTCCGATGTTGTATACGACCTTGGATCTGGTGACGGCAGGTTGCTTTTCGCGGCTCTTGAAAAGGGCGCCGGCAGGTGTGTGGGTATCGATATCGATTCGAAGAAGGTCAGTGATGAGTATTCCGGACTAAATTGAGCCACAGTTCCGGAGTTTGAGAGCCACCGTTCCGGTAAAAGAGAGCCAGGGTTCCGGCGATAGA
>JAFGCW010000015.1 GCA_016932435.1 Dehalococcoidales bacterium
AATCAGGAAGATATGACAATCTTCAATGAATACTCTGACGCTGTTCCGGCGACCGATATCACTCACCGGTATCAATGGAAAGAACTTCTTGACGATGCCAGCAAGCGAAGGTTTGACCTTATTCTCGTCTGGCGGATGGATCGGGCTTTCCGTTCTGTCCTGGACGCCGCGACAACTCTCGAAAGATTAAGGTCGTGGGGTGTCGGCCTCCGTTCTTATAGTGAATCGTGGATTGATACGACTTCCCCCTTCGGCGAAGCACTCTTTTACATCACCTGCGCTTATGCCCAGCTCGAAAGAGGAATCCTCCGGGAAAGAGTGAAAGCCGGCATGGAAAGAGCCAGAAAACAGGGGCATAAGATAGGTCGTCCCAAGGTAACAGACAGGAAAGGCTTCAAACGCCGTTTTGGAGTAGTTTTGGTGAAGCTTAGACGTGGAGAACTGTCGAAAAATCAGGCAGCGAAAGAATTGAACATCGGTTATGCAACATTACTGCGTTTATTAGAACATCCGGAGAAAGTGAATGGCCGGAAATCCTGAAAAGCTGGTAGAAATTATCGCCGACATGATCCGTTCTGCCCTTGCATGGGAACAAGAGCAGCAGGGTAAAGATATTAATAAGCCTGGAGAATCGTTGACGTGTATACACAAAAGTGTATACAGTGTCCACCAACAACGATTGAAAGGAGAAAAAACAGATGATAAGAAATCAGAGCAAACCTGACCGCATCCAGTCCTTCGAAGATCTGAGGGGTCTGAGAGGAGAATGCTATGTCAGGGATTCAACTCTTGACCAGAGAGACGGTTTTGGTCCTGAAATCCAGAAAAGTAATGAGGAACGCTTTGCTCTAGCTTACGGCATTATCCTTGGCGACCGCTGGTACACTGAATTCGTCAGCGGGAGAAGCGTTTCGAAACGTCATGAATTCCAGAAGATAATTGAAGATGCCCGTCTAGACACGTTTGATGTCCTTCTGGTTGACCATACATCCCGTTTCGGAAGGAATCAGGCAGAATGCATCAAGTACAAAGAAGAGCTTCAGCAACTAGGTAAAACAGTTATATTCGTCAGTCAGGGGATCATATCGGGGAGCGAAAGAGATTTTCTTAGTGAACGCATTAATGAAACACTTGATGAACAATATTCTCGAAATCTATCCCGATATATATCGGAAGGACTTGCGATTAAAGCTGAAAACGGATTACATGTTGGACCTGTACCGCTCGGATATAAGAGTGAACTGATTTCAGGGAGAAGAGAACGGAAAGTAATAAATCCTGAAACAATGCCGGCGTTGCTACTGGCATTGAGGGAATATGCAACCGGGGATTTTTCTTATTTCGAAGTTGCCGATCATCTAAATGCTCACGGATACCGAACACGGTACGGAAGATTATTCACTGGATATAATATCAAAGAAATCATGGCTAATAGATTCTATGACGGGAGAGTTGTTTATCATCAGGGGTTACCTGATGAAATAGTGTTCGAAGGTATCCACGAAGTTCCTGAAGAAGTTAAAAACCTATGGAATGAATGTCAGTTAATAAAACGACAAAGAAGAACATCAAAGTCAGGATATCCGAGACAGGAGAACCATCATTACCCATTTTCTCGAGTTCTCCATTGTAGCTGTTGCGGGAGTATCTATCATGGAGAAGCAACATATTATAAAGGACAGACAAATTTAAGGTTAAGCCACGAACGCCGGTCTTATGGTCGGCATTGTGATGTCAAGCCAAAGTCACAACCTGTTGAATTCTTAAATCAACAGTTCTGTGAAAGGGTATTACCTTATATGAAACTCGATAATGGTTGGCAGGAACTGATAATCAAAGCTTTAAGAAGTAATGAGACAGAAACAAGTCATGTCCCTGAACAAAGAAATAGAATAATGAAGGCTCTGGAAAATCTTCGAAAACAGCACATATGGGGAGACATTACAGACGAAGAATACCGAAAGGAAAGAACGAACCTCGAACGTCAGTTAAAATATATAGTCCCTGAAACGAAACCGGTAGAATTACCAAATCTTGAAAAGGCAGCAGAACTGATGAAAAATCTTCCTGAACTCTGGTCAAATGAAGGTGTAAGTAATAAACAGAGAGAATCCCTTATCCAAGAAGTATTTTCTAAGATCACGATAGAAGGGAAGTCTTTTGTTAGCATTGAACCGCAACCGGAATACGCCCCTTTATTCGCACTAAAAGTTTTAGAGTATACCGACTTTAACTCTCCCCCGCCTCCACCATTCTTTTAAATGATAGTATATGAGTTCTACCTATCGTACAGTAGCGCCTATCAATCTGACATCATATGTGCTATACTTGCCTGCAAAAGACGTAAGTAACCTGCGAGAGGTCAGTGATGCGCAAGTACCTGGTAGTGAGTTGTCTTATTGTTTTCATCTTCTCAATACAGTTTCTTTCACCAGATTATTCGGCAAAAGCCCAAACACTGGTGCCGGTGAGATGGTCGATGTACGAAGTCCAGTTGAACCCCTCGGGCGTGCTTCCTGAGTATACGTACGATCGCCGGGTCACGATTGCCGGCCTGGAGCAGGCTGCTAAGGGTTTCATTCAGACCAGTATTACTAACGGATCATTATGGTTTAAAGAATGGGTTGAAAATCTCCAGGGAACTACCTTATGGTCGCAAGAATTCTCGTATGACTTTACCTCACCACCACAAGATTTTGCCTCGGGAGACCGGCTGGAAATCTCCGTACGAGGCCAGGGTATCGTTAAAAAACCTGACGAAGGGGTGTCCGGTCCAGTTAATATTCTGAGTGGTTTCTGGGTATACAGAGGGTTCTCGGATACTCAGGGCCAGTTCCTGAGCCGCCCTGCCGATAAATACCTGGAAATCGGAAACCGCACCAGTTATTCGGAATCGATGACCGTACCTTTTGTGGCGCCAAACGGGAAAATTCCCGTTGCCGAACAGAGATGGTGCATCGAGTTCACAACGACAAACACCTTCAAGGATGAACAGGGTGAAATAAGTCCCTTGAAAGTGCGATGGATTTATCAGGCTGTTGAATTGAGTGAAGACCAGCCGCCGGCAACAGGTTCACCGGAGGTATCCCCGGCAACCGAAGAACCTGCCAAAGACTCCGGCGAGGATGCGCTCGATATACTGGGACGTATCGGGAGGGAGGTCGCACGGGAGAGGATTCAGCAAGAGGTCAAGGGCTCGCTTGAAGGAATCGGAGCATTATTGACTGATACATGGGAAACCTTTACCGGCTGGGTGGATGAGTTGAAAGAAGACCCGATTTCCTGGATAGATTGGCCGCTGCTTGAAGAATACGGAGAAGATTTCGGGACAGAAAACGGGGGAGAGAAACTACCGGGATTGACGATGGAAGACGTCAATGAACAACTCATGGACCGTATTCGGCCGATAGCAGGCCTTAACGAAGAAAGCATGGATGAACTGCTCGAAAGGGTGCAGCATCTCCTGTGGGAACAAGATACAGAAACCGGCAGGTATCTACCGCGCCGGACCACCACGTTCGATACCATGGATATGAACTTTAATGACGGAAGAAAGATAAAGGTCGGCGTCATGGTCACGCCGGAAGGGCGAATCCTGTACACCCCGAACGGTAAAGATTATTTCCCGAGCGTCGGGGCAGCTCTCGACCCGTCCTACTGGGAGCAGGCTGTCGACCTTTATAGCGGGGCCAAGCAATGGTTATGGGAATCTCTTTTCACCGGCAGTACCCGTAATCCGGATATCGATCTACAGAACAAGGTGGCTACCGAGGTGCTGGAAGACCTGCGGGTGCAACTTAACGCCGGAGAAGCGCCCCAGACAATAGTTGACTGGACGGAAGGCAAGCTCTGGTCCAGCCAGATACAGGGGCCGCTTGAACAGAAGATGCGTCAGATGTTATGGACGCAGGCCGGGGAAGCACTCGAAACGTTTCTATCTGCCGAAGATGTTACGGTTGAAGCGTACAACACTTACCTCACTTCATTCAGAGACCTGAAACACCAGTTCGAGGGCGGTGAGTTGACGACTCCTAAGGCCTGGGCAGAGTTCAGGAGCCAGACGGGAATTGACCTCTTCGACCTGACGGAGGCCGGCGGCTACTCCGTTGCCGGAGCGGAGTTTGCTATTGAATCCGTCAAGACGCTGGCGCGGAGCCAGCAGGATACAGACTTTGCTGTGAGGGTCCGGGCATACATCGAAGAGCGGAACGCCGGGCAACCGATTGACCTTATCTACTATCGGATGAGGGAAGGTCAAATACCAGAACTGGATATCGGCAGTGCCAAGCTGGCATCGTCAGGCACGGCATCCATGATGGTATCTTCCGGGATAGCCGAGGAAGCTCAGATGGGGGTTATCTTTACCATGTACGAACAGGCTTACCAGCGGTATCTCCTGGCGAAAAGCATAGGGAGGCAGCCATGAAACCAATACTGATAGTTCTTACGCTGCTTCTTGTTGCGTTGGTGATTGCAGGCTGTTCACAGGATAAACCAGCGGAAACTACCCTTGACTCAATTCTAACCGACTCTGAGACCAGTATAGAGGTACCGGATGATAATCAGTTCATGGTAACGTCATTGAAAGCATTGACCGGCCTCAATATTTTGAAAGTAAGCAGCAACGGCAACCAGGTCGCAATCGATTATGAACAGATCACTGATGACAGTCAGGCAGAGCTGGTGCAGTGTTGGTTGAATATCGCCACGGTAGTGATGAGCTTTATGGAAGCCCCCGGGACCATCACTATCGTTCCCTTTGTCGAAGGGACCGCCGTAGCGAGGATTACCCTCGAATCCGAAGATGTGGCTTCGATGCTGGCCGGGGACATGTCTCTGCAGGAGATTCTGTCGCGGATTATCGTCCGCGAGCCTTAGGAGAGATGTATTAAAAGAAGTAAAAGCAAAGATCACAGGTTGAAAGAATGCCTGTTTTCTCACCGTTGTTGATAGCATGAATTCAGCAGCATTGTTTCAGGTAGAGCCCTACTCTCCCCCACCTCCACCATAAAAGCGGTGTTTTTCTCGGTATTTCTACAAAACAAACAAAACGTTAAAAAGTTGGGCGAGACTATAAAATTCATTCTGTTGATTGACCTTCCCCCCGAAAAGGCTACCAGAAGTTGTGTTAGACTGTGAAAAGAAAAAAAGGGGGCAAAATGGCAAAGAAGGGGATCCATCTCCACGCTCCCATATTCATGGGCGAAGCACTGCCAAGTCAGTCAAAAAGCAGAGAGTTTTCTACGCAAACCGATATCTCCAAGGTTAATGTCCTTTTCGGTACTAATTGAGTTTATTGTCTCGGGCAAATACCCTTCTTTTTCGACTGTTAACGAATAGGTTCCTTCATTCAGTTTGAGAAACCAAAAGTCGCCATAATTATCACTTTCAGCAGTGAATGCTACATTGGTATCAGTATCTGTAACAGTAATCAACGCTCCCTCTATACATTCATCTGCTTCAGGGTCATAAATAGCTCCGGCAATGAATTTTCTGGGTAATTCTAAGTAATGAACTCGCGGCTTCGTGTTGAGTTCAGGATGCATTAATTCAGCTTTTAGGGTTAATTCTTTCAATTCATCTTCTTCAATGAAACTCAGTGCCGTGGTGGGACAGGCCTCAACACACCGTGGTTCCTTCCAACCGCTGTCTAAAAGATGGGCACAGCCAGTGCATTTCTGGACTATTTTCAGATCTTGGTTAAAATACATTGCGCCATACGGACATGAGTCGATACATTGCTGACAGCCGTTACATTTCTCAGGATCTATTATTACCAACCCATCTCTTCTTTTATAGATAGCGTTAGCGGCACATGCCGATAAACATGGAGGGTTATCGCAGTGCATACAAAGCAACGGAACATATGATATCTTAACCTTGGGTACACTGCCTCTGACCAATTCGTTTATTTTGATCCAAAAATGGCCTGTGTCAGGCTGAGGCTTGGCGTATGGGGTCCAATCGTTATCGACATGCTCGTCCTTGCAGGCAATCTGACAGTTATGACACCCGTTACACCTAGATACATCTACTATAAAAGTTTTCACCCATTTGCTCCTTTGACCCAGGCACCCAAACTTAAGCCCGTAGCAGGGTCATATTGTCTTTCGAATGCTTCAGGATATCTTCTCTTCATTTCATTTAGGTCAGCTAATCTAACCTCGACTAGGAATCCACTTGTGACCTGGCCCCCAACATTTCTAGAAGTAGTTTTATGTGGGGCGATCAAATTGTTCGATCCGCCGCGATCAAGTTTCCCAGTGATTATTGGGTCGACTCTTGCACCGTGATCCATGCTTATGACTCCAGGCATGATTCTCTCGGTCATGTAGGCTCCTCCCAAAATACCGCCTCTTTCGTTAAGTACCTCAACAACGTCGCCATTGTTGATACCTCTTTCAGATGCGTCGATCGGATTGATCCAGACCGGCTCATACATGTAGCCGTCCAGACCTTTGACTTTGCAGGAAGAAATTTCTCTTAACCATGACACGTCGTCCAGATTAACATGCACCCGCCACCTTGGGTGATTTGAAACGATGAGTAACGTGTATTTTTTTGCTCTTTCATGCAGCAGGCTTTCCTGGTGTGATTCCCCGTACGGAATCCAGTGTGGCACAGGGGGCCTCTCATTATCATCCGGAAAATGTTTGGCCAAGTTTTGAGAGTAAAACTCGATCTTCCCCGACGGGGTATTCAGGGGATTCTTCTCAGGGTTTTCATAAAAATCCATCATCTCGGATCTAAGATTCTCCCATCCAGTGTCGGTTGGGACGACATAATATCCAGTTTTTCTGAATTCTTCCCAACTGATTACGTTCTGCACACCGGAATTGTCAAAACCGTACCTTATCCATTCTTTAACGCTTTTACCTTGCGTGTAGGCATCAAGAAAACCCAGCCTTTCGGCTATCATGGCGACCATTTCGTAGTTACTCTTAGACTCACCCACAGATTCGACACACTGGTCTTCATGAAAAATGGTGTTATATTGTCCACTCATTACATCTACGCCGATGTCTTCCTGCTCGAACTTGGTATTCGAAGGCAGAATTATATCAGCAAAGAGGCAGTCGTTCTCCAACCAGGGATGTTGAGCCAGAATAAACTCTATCTTCGGGTTTTGCAGAGCCCCCATCATCCGGTTTCCGCCGTTCCAACAGGCTGTCCAGCAGGGTGTATCGGTCCAAATCATATGTATTTCGGAGCATCCATCTACAGGATAGGTGTATTTAACAAACTGATCCTCAAGTGGTGAAGACATATGTCCTTTGCCATGAAAGGTAAGCGGTGGATTCAGAATAGCATCAGGTATCATAGTTTTAGGGATGAATTGTTTAGGAAAACCGAACTTTAACGAATGTCCCTGGTAGGCTGCATGTGTATCCGGTGTTATCGTACCTTGAGGCATAGGATTACTGAAGACACCCCCACCAGCCCACTCAATCATCGAGAGCTGTTGGACTCCCGGTTTTCCTATGCCCTGCATAGCCAGGTTCAAGATCTCTAACCTGGCTGGTTCTGTTGCATACGCCGACCTGATATATGAGCCTCCATTTCCATGTGCAATCGACGTTCTCTTAGACGACCATTCCCTTGCCAGAGCTTTGATAATCCTCGAGGGGACACCCGTTATTTCCGCTGCCCATTTCGGAGTCTTGGGAATCCCGTCCTCTTTACCTAGAACATATTCCTCGAATTCTCCGAATCCAAACGTATGGGTCGCTACGTACTCTTTATCATACGTTCCTTCGGTAATCCAGACGTAAGCAATAGCAAGGTGTAATGCCGCGTCAGTGTTTGGTTTTATCGGTATCCATTTATCGGCATGGATGGCCGCACCGTAATTTAAATCAGGGCAAATGTATATGTTTTTTATGCCCAACTCGGTAAACCAGTAGCATAAACGGCTCGCCATCTGCCCGCCCCAACCCCAAGGCGTAGTTTCCGGATCGCATCCCCAGAACAGGAGCAGATCGGTGTTTTTCGACACGTCGAGCATATTGTTGGTTTGAGGCGATTTGCTGTGTCCTTCAAACCCCCAGGCATGCTTGCCACCCCAATACCACCCTTCCCAACTATCCGGATTTCTAACCTGCAATGTGTATCCTCCCATGAGTTGAAGGAGCATGGTATTACAACCGTGAGGACCATGGACAGTCATTTCTTCTCCGTGACCATCTGCCTGGCAGAGAATGGCGTACGGACCGTATTCTTTGTGGACCCTTTCAATTTCGCGGGCGATTATATCTATCGCTTCATCCCAAGAAATCCTAACGAAGCTGCTTTTACCTCTATTCTCCGGGTGCCGATTGCCATCCGGATCCCAGTCTACCCTCTTCAATGGATACAATATTCTATTGGGAGAGTAAACACGCTTTTTGTAGGCTAAACTCAAAGGAGGGAGCAAAGACTTGGTCATCGGTCTAAAGACCTTGCCTCTTGCTTTCAATTCCCACGGCCGGAAATCCTCTAGTTTATACTTCAAATCGTAATGTAGTGGTCTAGTTCTGATTATCTTGCCATCACACACGTCGACCATTGAAGCATTTGAACCACCACCAAATCCCATTAGACCCAATCTCTTGAAACAAGTTTTTTCTTCTTTTTTGTTTCCCATTTCTGTTTACCTTTTGAAATATTTACGGGTTTCACTAAACCCAGCTATGAGCCCTGATGGTTCCAACCGTAAAACTGGCCTTTATTACCATATTGATAAAGTTGTTGTCAAACAGCGACATTTTTGGTTCTGTTTGCTTTTGGTTGAAATTACTTTTCCACTCGGTATATACTCCCTTTATACAATTCGGAGGCGAAATATGTTAAATAAAAACCTCCGATACATAGGGAGGAATAATATGCCTAGTTACGGTGAGTATACCAATAAAGATAGATAAATACATGGTCAAACCATCGGTTTAATTGGGAAATCCATATTCAATGTAATAGAGAAGTATTCCATTCAGTAGCTTGATCAGTTATTCTGAGGCTACACAGTATCAGCCACGAGTACTCCTGGCTGGACAAACATCCTGAAAAACACATGATGTTAGACGAACCAAAGCATTGTTCTCGGTGGAGTTCGACTCTCCCACGCCTGAGAATCAGGCGTGATGATTAGGGATAAAAAAACCTTTGTTATCGCAACGTCCTGCGGGAACTGATTTTGGTATTCGAATGAATATCAGTGGACTGGCAAAAATGCAATTGTATTAATTCGACCAATATAACTTATCGGCAGTTCTTACATCGTTAGAAACCCTAAACACCCGTTATTGACACTATCAAGACTTTAAAGTGTAATTTTACTTGCTGTGATCGTGGATAATTTTGGCGTTAACCAGTACACATCTGATTTTATTAGAGAATTTCCGGCAAATACTTGCCTTTATCTGGGATTTTAATGTTCAATCTGTGAACGATACCGGTTATTCGGGCATTATAAACTATCAAAAACAGGTCGGCATAGATATTATTCAAGTCCCGGCAGTTTCGCTAATGCTCGGACATGCACCATTGCTTAGTTACCGCGGCATATGCCGTCACTTCCGCGTCTGTCCTAAAATCTTGCGTCCCGCAGGCGTTGTAATGTATCATCTCGCTCGGTTCCCTGATGATTTTCTGGTTCGGAGGCACAGCTGCATAGCCTACTACCATCATATCGTAAATCGTAAGAGCTTCCGGTATACCGATAATCTCTCTAACAGCCTTCTCCACTTCGGGGCGTGTTGTGGATGTATACCACTGTGACGCAAGCCCCAGAGAAGCCGCCGCCAGGTGCATGAGCAAAAATGCGTTAGCCATACTGGAGTTGTAAAGACCCGCTATACGTTCGTTACTTCCACCAGTATCGAAAGGCAGTCCTACTTTAGCCCTCCAGTCACACAATTGAAAAATAAAAACCGGAGCGTCTCTGAAGCTTCTCCGCTCAAGGTGTTCCTTTTCCGGATTCTTTACTGCCTGACCTTTATTGTCCAGAACACCCACGATTTTATTCTTTACTTCCTCATCATTGATGACGACAAATTCCCATGGCTGAGTGTGAAAACCTGAAGGGGCCCAGCGCGCCGCATCGATAATTTTTATTATATACTCATCAGGAACAGGGTCAGGTAAAAACTGGCGCACCGTCCGCCTTTTTTTCACCAGACTCAAAAAGGCATCGTATCCATCAATATCAGTCATTACACCACTCCTTACACATACGCAATGTAAGGTATTGTAGTGATAGAAGATGCATTCGTCAAATACGAACTTGGCGTACCCCCCGAAAAGGTGACCAGTTGATATGTTAGACTTTGAAATGAATGAGCTTGCCCCGATAAGTATCCCAACTATAGAGAGAATTTCATGGCTTTTCAAGTAATCGATCCCTGTGCAACCAAATATTCTAGAGGTGCCAGATTATCCAACGATTCATGTGGTCTTTCCTGATTATAGTGCTGGCGCCACTCTTCCACTTTCTCCTTTGCGTCATCCAACGATAAAAACCAGTTTTCATTCAAGCATTCCTGTCTGAAATGTCCATTAAACGATTCTATTAGTGCATTATCGGTGGGTCGACCAGGACGAGAAAAATCCAGTTCGACTCCATTTAAATAAGCCCATTGGTCTAGTATCTTCGAAGTAAACTCCGGTCCATTGGCGACTCGTATCTTCCCGGGATATCCTCTCACTGCCGCCACATTCATTAAAACTTGGACCACATGATGCCCACGGAGGCTGTGATCCACTTCTATCGCCAGACTCTCACGAGTAAAGTTATCTACTAACGTTAAGAGCTTTATCCTACGCCCGTTATACAATTCATCAATCATGAAATCCATGTCCCAGCTCTCGATATAAAGTAAAAAACAACCTATTAAGAAATGAAAAAAGCTAGTTGTTCTAAGCAAAACACAGCATTGTTTCAGAGGGAGTTCGACTCTCCCCCGCTTCCACCAAACAAATAATCAAGTTTTACGTTACAGCGGGCAAGCCTCCCTCTACTAAATTTCCTCTGTATATTCCAGTATGCTGCTCCGAGCCACCTTCACCCCCCTTTGGTAACATATTTTTTGATGCAACCATATCGCGTTAAGTAACTTTTATTTTAATGTAATGCGTTTCTTGACATCCTGTGGAGTAAAATGTAATATGTGACGACATATATGAAATCATATAAGATATCTATATAAATGAGTATATAAGAAATATAAATAGGATTAAAACAAAGGTATTTTACAAAGGAGAAAGAGTTTACGGCATACGATAATTATCCGGCAGGGGGCTTTTAAAGAAATTACAGAACTATTTTGCCTTAAAGATGTTCGATTTATTTGAGACGCGATTACAGGTATTGTGAGATTAAAGTACACAATAATATTATCGAAATACAGAAAATATGAAAAAATGAACAACAAGTTCGAGATTCTGAGCAAGCCCATTCAAGTGGGCAGTATTACTTTGAAAAACCGAATGGTCATGGCTCCGATGGGGCTTATGCTCTGGAGCATTACAGGGGAGGTCACTCCTCAGGCTATTGAGTATTACAGCAAACGTGCCAGAGGAGGAGCAGCACTGTTGACACTCGGTATAGTCCAGGTTCACAGTCCCGAGTGGGGGATGTCACCGTGTATAGATGACGACAGGTATATACCCGGACTGGCAAAACTGACCGGTGCTATCCATTCCTTTAACGTCCCGATTATTGCTCAGTTGCATCACGGCGGCCCCTCAGCATTCCCTCCGATATCACCTTCCGGTGTCCCGGTTCTGTCAGCCAATCAGGATATTATTGTTCCCCGCGCGATGACTCTGGAAGAAGTCGAAGATATGAGAGAGCGTTATATCAAGGCAGCGGTGAGAGCTAAAAAATCAGGATTCGATGGAGTCCAACCACACGGTGCTGCCACTTACCTGTTGCAGCAGTTTTTCTCCCCGAAAACGAATATCCGGACGGATAAATACGGCGGAAGTCTTGAAAACCGGATGAGATTTCAGTTAGAGATAGTACAGGGTATCCGCGAGAAATGCGGACCGGACTTTGTTATCGGATTCGCATTTGTCGCAGATGATTATGTGCCCGGTGGTATCGTACTGGAAGACAGCATTCGTTTTGCCGAAAAACTGGAGCAAGCCGGAACCGATTATATCGATGTAAGGGCAGGAACTCATGAAACGTTTGTAGTGACGGAGCAGGGACGAGGACACAGCAAGTATCAGCCTAAAAATGGTATCTGGGAATATTCCGAACCGTTTAAAAAGGCGGTCAAAGTACCGGTGTTCTGCTCCACTTCCGGGTGCTATGATTTCGTCCTGTGGGAAGAGGCACTGAGAAAAGAACAGGCCGATGTAGTCTCGATAGCAAAACCTTTCCTTGCTGATGAAGATTTACCAAGGAAAATTCTGGAAGATAAGCCTGAGGAAATCCGTCAGTGTGTGATGTGCCTGTCCTGCCTGGATTTCGGGGCACCGGATGCTATGACATCTCCCTGCGCTATAAATCCGGAAGCGGGAATAACCATGATGAACCGGATCAAAGAACGTCCGAAGAAGAAAGTTCTAGTAGTAGGCGCAGGGCCTGCTGGCCTGGAAGCGGCCAGAGTGGCGGCGCTTAACGGCCACAAGGTGCAAGTGATGGACAGCTGTCCGGAACCGGGAGGAAACCTTAGAATTATGGGGCTCTGCCCGGGAAATGAAATGTATCTGCGTCTTGCTGACTGGCTCACCGGTCAGTGCCGCAACGCCGGGGTAAAGTTCGCACTCAACAAGACCGTAGATGTTCAGGCAATCAGAAAAGCCAGACCTGATGCATTGATTCTGGCTACAGGCGCGTCAGAACCGGTTTTGCCGCCGATTCAGGGAATTAACAAGCCGCATGTGGTTACTCCTCACGACATCATAACAGGCAAAAAACAGACTGGAGATAATGTCGTTATTCTGGGAGGTGGTTTCATCGGTATCGATGTAACTGTCACCATCGTGATGAAAAAGATGGCGAAAAGCGTCACCATTATCGAACCATGGTCTGTACCCACGCTTGCCTACAATATGTCCGTCTTGAACCGTACTTACACGCTGTTCGTTCTCCTGCCGAAGTATGGCGTACAGGGAGTCAAAGGATTATCCATCGAGCAGATTACGGAAAAAGAAGTCATCGGAATCGATGAAAACGGAAAGAAGCGGAAATACAAAGCCGATACCGTCGTAGTCTGTCTCGGTTACAGTCAGAATACGGATCTTTATAAATCGTTACGCAGCGAAAGCTGGGAACTTCATGTCATTGGTGGTGGCGTCGACGACATGAATGTGGGTACTGCTATCCATGAAGGCGCGCGAGTAGCGAGGCAGTTATAAAGAAGCGTTAAAGTCGTTCGGACTATAAGAACTTTCCGAACTTGAAAGAAGAATTTGTCAATATGAAAATGAAGGTCAGTGGTCTTGAAAATGTCGAACTGGTAGGTAAAGTGACGGACGTCTATAAAAAGGATGGTTATCTTGTTCTGGATGTCGGACTTACTATTCCGATAGGGTGGAATGCAAAGGCTGCTATGACTCATAAGGACCTAATGTATCTTGTGAAGCTGCTGCTAAAACCAGCCAATCTTTTATACATATTCTTTGGCTTCGGCAAACCACGCAGCAACACGATAAAAGAGTAAGGACACTTTACGTAGAGATGACCACTGGAAGGAAAGAGAACTTGATTGGAAATAATTCGGTCTAAGGCCCTTAGAAAGAGCGAAAACATAAGGTAATACAGAATATCTCTGGCTGAAAAGATTGTATCCGATTACGGAACGCTCTCTTACTGATGAAATTGGATTAATCGATAAAAAGACACTTGCCTTGGGAAAGATATCATGGCGGATATAACAGAAAACAAAGCTGACAGAGGTTTCATCTTTAATATCCAGCATTATTCCATACACGACGGTCCCGGGATACGTACCAGCGTTTTCCTGAAAGGCTGTTTCCTTAGCTGTGTCTGGTGCCAGAATCCCGAATCGCAATCGATAGAACCCGAGCTGTTCTTTTTCGAGGAAAGGTGTACCGGATGCGGTAATTGCGTTGCAGTCTGTCCGGTACAGGCGGTTCAGGTTAAAGATGGCAAATCGTTTACCGATCGTACTATATGTAACGGCTCAGGGAAATGTGCCCTGGTTTGTCTTAACGATGCCAGAAGTATCATGGGCAAAGAAATGGCTGCACATGAGGTGTTTCATAAAGTAAAAGGAGATGAGTTATTTTATAAACGGTCTAACGGTGGAGTGACTCTTACTGGAGGGGAGCCGCTTTTCCAGGCTGATTTTTCCAGAACCATCCTTTCACTTTGCAGGCAGGCCGGAATCCACACTGCCATCGAAACATGTGGATTTGCCGACTGGGAAATATTTAAAGAAGTTTTACGCTATACTGACCTGGTATTATTCGACTTGAAACAGATGAATTCCGAAAAACACCGGGAATATACAGGCGTTCCCAACGAACTGATTCTTGAGAATGTTCGTAAAATTGTCCATGATTTGAAGATTCCTGTCCGCCTCAGGATTCCCGTGATACCCGGCCACAACGATTCGTTAGAGGATATCCATGATTTCGCGAAATTCATTTCAGGAGAACTGGATACATCTTTACCCGTACACTTTCTCGCCTATCACCGGCTGGGAGAATCCAAGTACGAGAGACTTGGAATAACGGATAAGAATGTCACCATTACTCCGCCTTCTAACGAACAGATGAGTGAAATACAGCAGATCGCTGCTTCATACGGACTGGAGACGTACATCGGAGGATAACATATCTAATAAATCTTATCGTAATTAGAGGTGCTGAAAATGAACAAACTGGCAGAAAAGATAGTCAGAAATAAATTTCCCTTATGTGTTGAAAAGACACGATTGATCACGGAATCATACAAAACCACGGAAGGTGAACCGGATATCATACGGTATGCCAAAGCCTGCGCACACATGCTGGAGAATATTCCGGTCATAATCGATGACGATGAACTTTTCGTCGGTGAAGGAGCCAGCAAGCCATGGGGAGCTGAAATGGACCCGTTTCTCGGTGTGTGGAAGGAAGAAGAAATCAGAGGAGCAGTCGAGGAAGGGATAGTTTCGGTTGCAGATGAAGACTGGCCCCTGATAAGAGAATTGGGCCAGTATTGGGAAACCAGGTGTTCGGAATACCGCCAGTCTTCGCTGTTCGACGATAAGTTTTTCAATTACCTGCAGGTGGGCGTTACCCTTCCACCGATGAAAACGAAAGATGAATTCAGGGGAGCGTACGCAGGCAGCGGGCTATGCCTGTCCTTCAATTTCACCGATTGCTACACAGATTATGTTAAATGGCTCGGCGGGCTTGCGCCAATCATCCGGAACATTGAAGAAGAATTGAAAAAGGTGACCGATGATTCCGGGGAATCAACTGAAAAGAAACTGTTTTTATCGGCATCGATGATGGTGCTTAAAGCCATCATTCGGCTTGCAGAAAGGTATGCTGAAAAAGCAGAAAACATGGCAGAAACCGAAAACGATTCTCAACGACGGGAAGAACTCATGAGAATAGCAGAAGCCTGCCGTCAGGTTCCGGCTAACGCTCCGGAAAGTTTTTTCCAGGCAATGCAGTCACTGTGGTTTAACCAGATACTGTTAACGCCCGCTTCGACACATAACCTGGGAAGGTTTGACCAGTACATATATCCGTTTTATAAAAAAGATAGGGAAAATGCCCGAATAAACGATGATGAAGTCTTGGTGTTACTCCGGGAATTACGGGTGAAATGCATGCGCCCGGAGAACATCAAGCTGTCCAGCGCCAAACGTTCCCAGCATGCCGGATTTGCCAAATGGCGTAACATGACAATCGGCGGCGTCACACCCGAAGGAGAAGACGCGACCAACGAACTGACGTACCTGGTGCTGGAAGCTGCGAAGCAACTCAGGACTCCTCACCATACCATCACCCTCAGAGTTCACGACGGCACACCGGAAGAACTGCTGGTTCGGGGCTTGGATGTCGTGAAAACGGGTATCGGTATGCCGGCTTTCGCCATGGATAAGTCATTCATCGATTATATGACTGACGGTGGTATACCGCTGGAGGAAGCCCGGAACTACCACCTGGCCGGGTGTGTCGACCCAGCTATTCCGGGGAAAGCCAGTTTTCTTGCCGGTTTATTCTTTGTCGTCCCAAAGGTATTCGAAATATTCATGAATAATGGAGTAGACCCCCGAACCGGCCTGGAGATTGAGTACGACAGAGAAAATGTTGAAGTTTATACGACATTTGAGGATTTCTATGTCGGTTTCAAAGCTACTTTACGTCATTTTATCAGCCTGTGGCACGAACATAGCTCCCGTCTTAACGGACGAAAAGATACCCAGGGCTACAACGACATCGTCGAAGTGGTAGATACGATGCTGATGCATGACGGTATCAAGGCAGGAAAATCTATCTCGAGAATGGAAGCCGTCCATCCGTATGATTTCAGAGCGGTCATGGTACCTGTCGGAGCCATTAACGTGGCGGATTCTCTGGCAGCGATAAAAATGCTGGTTTTCGATAAGAAATTAATCTCGCTGGAGCAGCTTAAACAGGCGTTGACCGCTAACTGGGAAGGGTACCAGGATATACGCAAAATGTGTCTTCAGGCGCCCAAGTATGGTAACGACCTTGACTATGTTGACCTGATTGCCAGCGACCTCTACCGGTTTATTATCGACGAGGAATCCAGGTACCAGACCTACGGACGCCCGGTAAACGGTAAAATCAGGGGTATCGGCGGCGCATCGATATCATCGATGTTTGCCGGTGGAACGATAATCGGCGCAACACCGGACGGACGTTTAGCAGGAACAACATTGTCTGACGGAACAGTCTCACCTTCCCAGGGACAGGATACATCCGGTCCTACGGCGATGCTGAAAAGTGCTGCCAAAATCGATCAAGCGATGTGCTCATCAACCTTGCTGAACGTCAAGCTGCACCCCACATCAGTATCGTCTGACGAGGACCTGAAAAAGCTGGGAAGTCTGATTCAGACATATGCTGACATGGGGGGAAAGTGGATACAGTTTAATGTTGTCGGAAACGAGCAGTTGCTTGATGCCCAGAAGAATCCGGATAAGTATCGTGATTTGATTGTCAGAGTCGCCGGGTACAGTGCCTATTTTGTCGATCTGGGAAAAGGCGTCCAGGATGACATCATACGACGGATGGAGGTTTCGGTATAGCAGCATATCAGTGTTGATGCTGCTCGTTTTACCTGAAGAATTGTTAAAGGAGAACAAATAATGACTGCCAGGCAAGAGAGCATAAAGAAGGTGTTCAACCCGGTAAACCATTCATCATCCGGTATACCGGAAATCGTCATGTATCCGGCGCCTGCCGGACCTGCAGAAGAGTATCTGCTCTTTATCAGGCAAATTGGTTTAGAGTCCGTTCTAGTAGCCGGTATACCTGAGGAATTACGGAACCCGGAAGGCCTGGCCTCCATAAAAAAGCAGTATACTGATGCCGGCTTGAAGGTAATTTCCGTCCTCGGTCCAATCGGTATACAGCCAAAAGAGATTGTGCTGAACCTGCCCGGTCGTGATGAAAAGATTGAAGAATACCTTAACTGGATACGTATCCTTGGTCAGGCGGGATTCAACTACACGAACAGCGGCTTCCTGGGCGCAACCGGCGTATGGACAACCGGTAAAGGAGGAAAATCGAACAGCCGGGAAGCGGCAACGCGTGAATTCGATGAAAGCAAACCGACGCTGGCGCAGCTTTCTCAGAACACCTATTTCGGTGGGAAGGCAGCACTGGCTCAAGAAGTAACCTTCAAAGTGAATGAACCTGCTTTCGGGCGTGAATACGGGCGTGAAGAAATCCTCGAAAATTTCAGTTACTTCATCAGAAAAGTCGTTCCGGTAGCGGAAGATTCCGGTGTATACGTGGGATTTCACCCGGATGACCCTCCGGGGTATACATCGATGGCCGGTGTGGCCCGTATCTTTTCAGATTTTAAGAGTATCAAAGAGGCGCTTCAGATAGCCGACAGCCCCAATATCGGTTTGATTCTCTGCGGCGGTATATGGCTGGAAGGCGGAGACCGGATGGGCGCTGATATTACGGAAGCTATTGACTGGTTCGTGTCCAATAACAAAACCTGGGAAGTCCATTTCCGCAATGTCAGTTCTCCGTTACCACGTTTTCTGGAAACCTTTATGGATAACGGGTATCGGGACATGTATCCGGTAATGAAAGCTCTCGTTGATGCCGGCTACAGCGGTACGGTTCACCTGGACCACTCCCTCGACATGGTTGGAGCGCCGTATTCCTACCCGGCCTTTGCAACAGGGTATATGAAAGCCTGCCTGCAAAGGGCGTTAGCTGAAGCAAACAGATTGTAGCAATACAAGGATGAAATTTAAGAAAATTCAACACTAATCTTACAAATACTAATTATGGAAGGAGAAACGCTGATGAAAGAACGTGAGAGCGATATTGTAATTGTCGGTTATGGCAGCGCCGGTGCTGCAGCAGCCATCGAAGCCCGTGAAACAGGCTCGGAAGTCTTAATCCTCGAGAAAACAAAAAGCGGCGGGGGCAATTCCCTTTTATCTGGCGGACTCCTCTTCCTGGCAACAGGCCCCGGAGCTTTTGAACATGTCAGGACTCTCTGTTTCGGGAAAACGGACGATGAAACGATACGAGCTTATACTGACGGCTGCGCAGAGTTGTCCAAATGGATTCACGGGCTCGGCGGTACTACCGAACCCCTTGTAGCACCGGGCGTTGTACAGACAATGCGGATGCAGCACAGCTGGCCGAACGTACCCGGCGTGGAAGATACCGACCTCCAGGTAGTGCCCGGCCAGGCCAGGGGTGAAGGAATCGCAGCGCCGCTTTGGAGGCTCCTCTTATCCAGCGTAGAGAAGCGCGGTATAGAAGTCATGACCGGAACGCGGGTGATTAAACTTGTCAGGAACAGTGATGGCAGAATAACAGGTGTTATCGCCGAGCAAAACGGAGAGACTATTACGGTAAACGCGAAGAAAGCGGTTATTTTAACCTGCGGCGGCTTTGAATACAATGACGCGATGAAAGACACGTATTTACCATTAACCCCGGTTTATCCGCTGGGGCACCCGGGAAACACCGGCGACGGGGTAAAGATGACCTGGGAAATAGGCGCGGCAATGTGGCATATGAGCCAGTTCTTTGGTTGGTTTGTTTTCAAGGCCCCGGAATATAAAACGGCATTTTCGTTAAGACCCTTCATGCCGAACTTTATCTACGTGGATAAAAGCGGAAGGCGATTCACCAACGAATCCGGATGGGAAAGCCATGAAGCATCAAAGGCACTTCTGACCTTCATGCCCGACCGCATGAATTATCCATGCTTGCCAGCCTATGCGATTTTCGATGATAAGGCACGAAGAAGAGGCCCGATTTCACCGCAAATCGGCGCCAGGCCCGGCGACGAACAATACGTTTGGAGCCTGGACAATTCTAAAGAAATATCGAAGGGTTGGATAAAACGTGGCAAGACGATAAAGGAACTGGCAAAGCAGATATCGATGGACACGGACACACTGGAAAACACCATCGCTGCCTATAACAGAGCCTGCAGTACCGGGCATGACACTGACTTTGGCAGGTCGAAGGCGAGCCTGGGACCGATTGAAGAAGCGCCGTTTTACGCGATAGAGATATGGCCCGGCATCGGTACAACCTGCGGCGGACCGCGCCACAATAAAGAGGCCAGGGTGTTGAATGAAGATGGCAACCCGATTCCGGGGTTATATGCTGCCGGCGGATTGGGGACAATCTGGGGCTTTTTGACCTTGCTTGGCGGCGGGCTGACGGACGCAATGGTTTTCGGACGAATAGCCGGACGCAATGCCGCCAGGGAAAAACCGTGGATGTAAGCCGCACCGGTGGTGCGTTTATCGAGAGAAAATATGTAATCAAAGCCTTCCAAACGGAAGTCTGGGACCTCATGGCAGGAGTCATATTTCAGACACTGCCGCTCGAAAGAGTTGATTTACTGAGCCTGAACAGCTTTAAAGCTGTATTACGATGGAAATTAGGTTTCACTGACATACCGATGAACGTCAGCGGGCAGCTGGTAGACGTATCCCGCCCTGATGCTTACGGATGCGCCATTCAAGTAAAAAAAGGGCCTGTCAGTCTTGGTATACATGTTCGTATCAACTTGAAAGATACCGGTGACGGTAAAACAGAAATAATCTGCTCTGCTTCGGAAGGCGAAAGGAGAACGCTGGCAGGGCAGTTGCTGAAAGGAAAACAGAGGAGTTTCGCCGCCAGTATATTCGATTCAATCCAGATTAGGCTGCAAGAATTATGCAAGTAAGGGAAGAGACTTCAGCCTGACAAAATAAAAATGAATAAACTATAGTGTGTCACACGAAAATTTTTCCGAAACAAGGAGATAATGAAATGTCGATCGATGGTACTTACAATCTTGAGATTAATTCTCCAATGGGAACCAGAACCGCTGCACTTATGATGAAATCCGAAGGTAATTCTCTTAGTGGTACCTTTACTGATGAACAGGGAGAAACCCTACTCAAAGACGGCTCTATTACCGGCGAAGGGTTTTCGTTCACGGTAGAGATTACCACGCCGATGGGTCCGATTGGTCTCAATTTTTCCGGAGCCGTAAGCGGTGACTCGATTTCAGGACAGGTTCAAAGCGGACAAATGGGTTCATTCCCTTTCACAGGCGCCAAGGTTTAACGCCGCAATTTACGTTTTATTGCAGTAACTAAATCTTTTCCGGCAGCGGGTTGCCCTGACGGCTGGCGTTCGGTTCTTTCCGGTACCAGTTCCGGCGTTTAGCAGGAGGGGCCTCTCACTATGCGTGGTGACTTTACTATAATGGCGTCGATTCCTTTTACAGTATTGATGCCTGGTACGTCGGTGATGAAGACATGGTTAACAAAATACATAGAGAACAGATCTATCCCTTTATCATCGAACAGGCTGTAGGTGTATGGCTTCCTGTACCACATAAATTCAGGGTTTGGTGGCCGTGGGTCAAGGGCTATCATGGAGAATTTAATGTCGGTTACGACAATACTTTCGCTTATCTACAGTATATTTGGTTAGATGAAGCGTTGAAGCAATCAATGGGTTATTAATCCACCAGGGAGGTGGCAGACAATCTGCCACCTCCTTTTTTTCAACAAATATGAACCCTGTAACGAGAAAACGCTAAATTCAATGTATCAAAGAATTCTTTTTTTGAAAGTATTTATCTCAATGAATACTGATAACCAGGGAATGCTCGGTCAGTATCGTGTTCTAGACCTGACAGATGAAAAGGGAGTGTTCTGTTACTCTTAATTCGTTGTACGTTTTCGACCATAAACCCGCAAAACAAGTCACTAAGCCGCTTTTGTTTTCTAAATACATTTACCCGGACTCCATTCTGGTGCACTGAACCTGAAAATTCTCCAAATATTTACATCAAATGAGAGAAAATAACTACATTTTCCTGCCGAAGGCACAAAAAACTCCGGTAACGAGCACAATTCAAAGTGAAATTAAAAACTAGTAAGCTAAACCTGCTCCTATTTCAACGAAAAAGATTTTTAAAAACAAATATATTAACCGAACAATGAAAATAGCTTGGGATACAAAGCGAATTTCTGGAAACATTATGGTACTTCTTGAGGATTTTTGAGTCCTCTAATGGAAATCCACATACGCAACTCTATTAGTGTCGTATTTGAACCATCGTTTTCCGGATATTTTTATGATAATGTATTTATAGTTATATGATTTTTTTTTGGAAATCATATAACTGAGCCTGACGTATTTAAAAAATGGCACTTAAAATTAACTATTTGTTAATGGTAAGAGAATAACCAGAACAATAAATGCACTTATCATCACCGTATCAAACATCGTTTTGTCTCTTATTTCACCATAATCGGTACGAAATCCAAGAGTTCGTCAAAGGAAATGCAGACATTTTCCCCGATATCTTATCGTCTCGTGAAAGCTCCGGTTGCTATTGGATTAGCGCCTTTTGATTTCCGACAGTTCCGGCTTGAAAAGCTTGTTTCACTAAAGTTTTTCATGTCCTGCTTCTTTTCTTTTTCTATTTTATTGGGAGGACTCCACCTTATACCCTGGCTACACTTTTCTCTCGATAATCTCGACCTGGGAAAAACGCTGGTTGTTGTTCGGTTTAAGCAGGATCTGTCGATTATTTTTAATGACGCGTCCCAGACCATCGATTGCTTCTAACCCGGCATCCAACATGGCATCAATGTCATTTCCCTCTACGATAATAAGGATTGGTTTACCGCTGGCTGCCAGTACCTGGTTTTCACAACCACGCCGACTTACGGGAACTTCTTTTACTTCTGACATACCACTGACCACTGCATCCTTTACCGAATCTGATGCGACATTATACCACCAGACTTTATAGATACGACAATAGAAATCAGTGAGAAATAAATAAGGATTACCTGGTTGGTTATAAAGATACTTGTTCTTTTTCGATCATCACTTTTCTTGCAGTTTCTCTTTTATCCCCTTCATTCTCTTTGAAACCCAGGGTTGAGATTTACCAAGAGCTTTGGCGATTTCTTGCTGGTTAAGTGATTGTTCTGCGATAAGCGTAACGATTTCCCGTTCCTCCGGCGAAAATTTTGTCAGTAACCGCTCCACGCTGTCCGTTTCATCGAACGACTCAAGGGTTTCTACCAGGTCATTACCTGTGATTTTATCTCTTCCGTATTCAGGACCATTGGTGTCTTCTTCTAGAATCACCGTTTTCGCGATACCTCTTTTTTGCGCCCGCTCTGATCGAATGGCGTCCCTGATATCATGTTCTACCGCTAGTACGATGGAATTTGCCAGTTTTCCTGCCCATGCATCCTGTATCAGTTTCGTCGGGTTTTCAGTTACCCTGTTTATCAACTCGGAAAAAACGCACTCCATTGCCAGGATTTCCTCGTGGCTCGATGGCCGCTGCCCGATACTCTGCGGAAACTCAATACGGGGTAAGAGCAAACCCTTTCTTTGTATCCTGCCCAGTATATTCGGTTTCAGGTTTTTCCAGGATTCTTCATATTTCTTTCCCGAATACGAACCATCCCGGTAGCCCGGTTTTTCCTGAGTTTCGACGGCTGCTGAAAATTCCGGCGAGGAAAGTAATCTTTCCTTTAGCCGCAGTACCGCTGTATCAATTTCATCGATTAATTCTGTACCGCCTCCGACCAGTAACGCGAACTTTATCATGGAAATCGCTGCTTTCGGGTCTTCGCTGAACGTTCCGGCAATAACGTTTTCAATGAATTTCTCGAGAGCCTCGTCATTGCTGGTTTTAAATAATTCTGAAAATTCAAGCGCCTGAGACTTGATAAGAGCGACCAGTTCACCAAAGCTTTTTTGAAATCCCACCTGCTCAAGGACGAATGCCATTGATTCGTTTTCCGATGGCGGTGGCGGAGGATAAAGTCCCTCCACTTCTCCGGGAAGGTTTGCATATTTTTTCATTACAGCAATAAAAAAATCCTGAACCGGCTGTTTATAATCCGATTCCGGTGTCGAGATGATTTCGTCAAAAAATTTGAGTACGAACTCTTTAACTTCGGGGATTCTGAAAATCGAACTGAGGCTTTTTTCAAGGTTTCGTGAAAATGGATTTTCTTTTCCTTCGCTCGCCATGTAGCCGAGTGTGTTATACAGGAGGGTAACGATAAACGTGCCGTATTCAGGACTGGTTTCAATCGAACGTTTTTTCGGCATGATAATCCTGCCTCCTTGGGACAAAATATTCGAGTACTACCCATTATATAACGGACTGCCCGGACTTGCCGGGTAAACCGGTAAGCCGGGCAGTGTGGCATCCTGAGAGTGGTATCAGGCTGCACGGAAAACTAGAGCTTCGCCATCCGGTCAGCTGGACTGGCTTTCTGGTGAACCCGAACGGCATCCTCTATATTCATCGCCCGGGTATAACGGCGGGGCATGTCAAGGTCAACCCATCCTCCGAGAACCTGCAGGCTGAACGTATCCGCTCCTCCCCGTAACAAGTTAATCGCCCAGGTGTTCCGGAAAGTGTGCGGTGTCCAGCGATGATCACCGCCATATTTCCTGAGTCGGCGGACCATTATCTGAATTGCCGATTTCTGCATCCGTCGCCCTTCCTGATTCACCCATAGATACTCGTTCGACAATTCTTTCCGCATCTCAAGGTAGGCCTGCAGATACGACATGGCCGTTTCACCAAGATGAATGACGTTCGGCTTATCGCCTTTTTCCCTGACCGTTATCAAGCCTTTTTCAAGACTGATGTCTTTAAAGGTGATGTTTGAACAGGCGCCCAATCGAACCCCTGTATCGAGAAACACCATGATAATAGCCTGGTTTCTTACCAGGGTAAACGGGGTATGACCGCAATGATCGAGCACATTCCTGATTACCTCTAAAGGGATGTCCTGGATTATTTTGCTGGTTACTTTCGGACGGGGGATTTTCCTCATCGGATTTACGTCGTTTTCCATTACTTCTTCGTTCACCAGCCAGGTAAAGAACGACTGAATCGTCCGCCAGTAGGCATCGACCGTTGAACGCGAAGCCGGCTTTCGGGAGGAAGTCGAGCCGAACTGCCAGCGGTTCGGCTCGGTGGCGACATAGACGAAAAATTCCCGCAGGAGTTGTGTCGAAATTTCTCTGATTTTGCGGCAATGCCGGTACGATTGTAACCACCAGGCGAATCGGGACAGGTTTTCTTTATAGAACGAGATAGTATCGTCGCTTTTTCCTTCGGCTTGTTTTGCCACCAGAAAGTTATACATCGCTTCTTTTATCGTCACGTTTTTCGCAGACATGGTATCACCTCTAATACCGGTTGCGAAAAACGTGGTGGAAATTATTACACCCGAATCAGAAAACTCAGGCGATGAAAGAACGCGGATAATCTGCTGGGTGACCTGATGAGTCGGCGGGCGTATGCCGCGGCGAAGGTAGGAGAGGTAAGCGCTGGAAATGCCGAAAATTTCGGCAATTTTTTTATAGGAAATGCAATACGTCTGGTGGATGTAGTCGACCAGCGAGGGGATGTTG